>NZ_JAPKNM010000053.1 GCF_026460985.1 Sphingomonas sp. | reverse complement strand
GTCGTTCGCGTGGCGGGCGGACGACCAAGATCCACGCGCTGGCTGACGCTTTCGGCCGACCCGTCGCCTTCATCCTGACGCCCGGCAACACCGCCGACAACATCGTCGCGCCCGCACTCCTCGATACCGTCCCGGCACCAGCCCGCCTGCTTGGCGACAAGGCTTACGACACCGACGCCATCCGCCTGCTTCTAAAACAGCGCCAAATCGAAGCGGTCATCCCCTCCAGCGCTCGCCGCACCCGACCCATCCCCTTCGACCGCACCGCCTATAGGCGCTGATCGCTTCCGCTGTTCGCTCGGTCGCGAGGTAGCGCGTGGCGTCGCGCTGCCAATCCTCGCGTTGACGGCGAATCTCAGTGATCTCAATGCTGCCATGCCGTTCGGCAGTCGCGCGGAACGCGGCGCCGGCCTCGATAGCCTGAAGCTGCTCGGGATCACCAACCAGCACCACCTTGGCGCCGCGCTTCTCGGCTTCGGTCAGGACGCGCTCCATCTGGCGCGTGCCGATCATGCCGGCCTCGTCGATCACCAGCACATCGCGGTTGGTCAGCAGCTCGCGACCCTCGGCCCATTGATGCTCCATGCTGGCGATGGTGCGCGAAGCGATGCCCGAGCTGCTCTCCAAATTCTCGGCGGCGATGCCGGATAGCGCCACGCCGCGGACCGAATAGCCGGCGCTCTCCCAGGCCTCACGGGCGACCCCAAGCATCGCCGACTTGCCGGTGCCGGCATAGCCAATGACCACGCCCAGCCCTTGGCCTTTGGTGACATGCTCGAAGGCGCTCCGCTGCTCGCTCGTCAGCACCAGCTCGCGCATCTCGGCACGGACGAGCGCGAGCTTGCGGTGCTGCTCGTCCATGCCATGTCGCCGCCCTTCCTCCAGCCGGATAGTGGCGCGCTCGAGCCGCTTCTCGGTCTCGACCATTTCCCGGGTAGTGAAGCGATTCTGGCCGCGCCCATCCTTGCCGAGCGCGACGAGTTCCGGCGATGCGCGCACCGCCGTCATCACGCGATCGAACTGGTCCTTCCCCTCGCTATGCCGGTGCGCGAACATGGCGAGATCACGCGTCGTGAACGTCGCCTGGTTGTGAGTGATCGCATCGAGTGCGATGCGTGGGTCGGCGATGATCTTCGCGCCGTTCGAGCGTGCGATCTCACGATGCTCGTCGACGCGTTCGAGGTCGAGACCCTTTGCTGCCATGCGCGACGCCGCCGGGCCGATCTTGTGCTGCGGCTCCAGATCGATGCCCTGCGCCTCGAAGCTGCGATGATCGATGCGCGCATCGATATCGAGTTCGGCGAGCCGCTGGTTGGCATGCTCGGCCCAGCGTTCGCGCCATTTCTCCAGAAGGTCGGTGCGGTTCCAGTCGCGGTTCTTCTTGCCGAGCCCGTTCTCGTCGACGTCGCGAAGCGTGAGCATCACACGCGCATGCGGCTTGGGCTCGCCATCAGCGCCCACGTCCCAATGTACATAGAGATCGGCGATCATGCCCTCCGCCACGAATTCTCGCTCAACGAACTCACGCGCCAGCTGAATACCTTCGGCCTGGTCCAGCTCGCGCGGGATCGCGAACTCCACCTCTCGGGAGAGTTGCGCATCTTTGCGCGGCTCGGCGGCTTCGACCGCGTTCCACAGCTTCTCGCGATCGGAGAGATGTTCGGGGGCGCCGTCCGGCAGCAGCACCTCGGAGTGGACGACGCCGGCCTTGTTCGAGAAGTCGTGATGACGGTCGAGCCGCTCGTCATAGAGCCGCGACGCCGAGCGATAGGCGGCGGAGGCGAGCGCGGACGATCCGTTGGCGCGGGAGATGATCTTGGCGGAGAAATGGTAGATCGCCATGGCGATCACACCATTTACACCGCAAGCGCCACGTCGGCACGACGTATAAGCGCGCCCTCACACGAAAAATTCCTGTTAGGGACCGCGTAGTGTCAGATCGTCCCGGCGTCTCTACAGCATTACGCTCGGCACTCTATTATCACAACCGCATCACCCAGCAATGGAGACCGTGATGCGCAAGCCCAGCGACTTCGATTCAGAACTGAAAGCCCTCGCCGACAAGGCGAAGCAACTCAAGGAACGCCGCGTGCGCCAGCTTGGTGAGCTGGTGGCCGCGACCGGCGCCGACGCGCTTGATGTTGACCTGCTCGCTGGCGCACTGATCAGTGCGGTGGATGCAAAAGACGCCGCGACAAAGGAGGGCTGGCGCAGGGCGGGCGCGGCGTTCTTTCGCGTCGCGCGCCAACCTCGCCGCCGCCCTCGCGCGGAGCCGGAGGGCGGAGCGCAGCGCGAGGGCGGCGGCGCATCGGCTTGAGGCAAAGAAGGCACGAGCAGACATGCGCGAATGGGTCGTCAAGCGCCGGGAACGCACGCGGCATCTGATCGAGCTGGGCGGCCTGGTCGTGAAGGCAGGGTTGGTCGAACTGACCGGCGATGATCGCGCCATGCTCTATGGCGCGCTTCTGTCGATCGCGGGCAATCTGCAAGGCGAGGAACGCGATCACGCGCTTGCGCTGTGGGCGCGGCGCGGCAGGCGCGAGTTCGAAGCCGAAGCACAAACGAAAAGCGGCGCGATGGCTGTCTCACCATCGCCAGCCCCACCACCGTCTGCGGGGTAACGGTCGGCCCTGCAGCGCACAGTGGAAACCATAGAGGGCGTCGGCCATCTTGCGTTCGACCTGTCGCAGGCTGAGGCCGGTGATTTCGGCGATCTCGGCATAACTAAGATCGTCGATCCGATGGGCCAGAAACACTTCGCGGGTGAGACGCGGCAGCGTCAGCAGGGCTGCTTCCATCCGTGCCAGTTCCTCGGCTGTCGCCATCACCTCGCGGGCGGGATCGGGATTCACGGTCGCATCGTAGGCAGCCATGGCGCGTCCCCTCATCACGGCAAGCGATGCTGCCAGCCACGTGGGCGCGTATGACCGGTCACCTGATGCACGCGGTCGAGCAGCGCCCGTGTCAGCATTCGGAGTTCCCCGGTGGAGAACGGAAAGTCGGGGGCTACGTCGCGCGAACTCGCATTGCGCCACTTGCTGTACGGTGAGAGGATCGCCGCCAGCAATTCCATGTCGGTTGTTTCGAAGCCGAGGCCGGTTGCATTGGCGTGGGCGAGCGATCTGGCGACGTTCAGGCCAATATGGCGGGCGCACCATGAATCGGCGAACCCCACATCGAGCAGATGGGCACTCAACCCAAGCTGGAGCACAATGCCGATCTGATAGAGCCTGTCGGTCGGATGCGGTACAATCCCTTTCTC
Source organism: Sphingomonas sp. (assembly GCF_026460985.1). Lineage (GTDB taxonomy): Bacteria > Pseudomonadota > Alphaproteobacteria > Sphingomonadales > Sphingomonadaceae > Sphingomonas. The sequence goes on along the minus strand of NZ_JAPKNM010000053.1, from coordinate 42,580 downwards.
TATTCCGAGAAAGAAGCCTTCGGCGTTGTGATAGCGGAACCGGCTGAGACGGCGCCCTGCGCGGCTTCGCCTCAGAGCAACTGGCTCGTCGCCATAGGCATCAAACAGAGGAGCAATTCTGCCGCTCCCGGGTGCGACCACTGCGCCTGCGGGAATTGCGAGCGGCGCCGTCAGTACTCTCAGCACGGATCTACGTGATGTTGTGGCTTGCGGCTCGGGACCGCCGTTTGGAAGACCAAGCGCCGTCATCGCCCATTCCTCATCGCATCGACGCAGCACCGGAGTCGGAAGCAGCCCAGCCCTGCGGCTTAGTAACCGATATCGGATATAGATTTTTATCGAGAAACTCGCAATAAGAGATATCGGTTATTCAGCTTCCGATTGATCGCATCCAATGCCCGGCTACGACAGCGGCATGGGAAGGCCGCCGCTCAAGGTGAAATCGACTGTGGTCCGCTTGCCGGAGGGATTGGGCGAGCGCATCGACAAGCTGGTCGGTCCGCAGCGTCGGGCAGCGTTTATTCGTGAAGTCGTCGAGCGCGAAGTGGATCAGCTAGAGAAGAAGGAAGCCCAGTAGGTCCGTCTGATTCAGGCGCGAATCGCTGTACGGGAATCGCTTCGCGTTTGGGACGAAATGGCTGCGCTGAAAGCTGGCGGCAGTCGATCTGCCCTTGCCGGGACGGCATGGGAATATTTCCCTTCACGGCCATTGGACGACAGGGGCCGCCACGGGACGCCAGAGACCGCCACCGCACACCCGCACCGATTTTGGCACTCTTGCGCTTCGTCCCAAGGATATCGATCCTGCCCCGGGGAGCTTCGCTAACCCCGAGTATGGAAGTATTGCCCATGTCCAACATCGAAAGGATCATCCGTCTCAAGACCGTGCTCGCGCGCACCGGGCTTTCCCGCACGAGCCTCTATCGGAAGATGGGTGAGGGCACCTTTCCCCGGCAGGTCAAGATCAGCATTCACGGCGCCGGCTGGCACGAGTCTGCCATCAACCGCTGGATCGCCGATCCGATGGCCTATCGAGGTGATAGCGCAGAATGATGGCTGCTACCGCGCTCTCCCGGGGCGAGCGCGCGGCCAAGATGTCGGCCGAGTGAAGGTGGCTTCGCGCCCCAGGATCAGTCATTCCGCACGATATCCTCGCTCCTCGAAAGCGGACCTTCGCTCAGGTCGAGGATGAACTCGGCAAGAGGATCGCCATCGACAAAAGCCGTCTGTCCGGCTGTGACTTTCGGCCTTGTCCACTCGCGCTCGCTCACGACATGTAGCTCCTTGCCTGCTGCGGGTACTCTCTCGCGAGGAAGAATGTCGGCCGGAACGGAATTTCTTTTGGGGTTATTCTTGCAACTGGATCAGGATAAATGTTTCACGTTCCGTTGAAGGCCGTTCGACGATCCATCGGATGCTCACTGCTTATCTCGTGACACGTTGGAGGATGGTGTGGAGGTAGAAGAACTCAGGGAGGCACGTGCGAGGGCTCGGGCGCGCTTGATAGCTGATGGCCACTTCGCCGCGGTTTCGCATGTCGTGGCGGACAATCTCCGCACCCTGCAAGGCGCAGGAGAGCGTTTAAACGAGGTTGATACGGTTGCACTTGTGCTGACGCTCGCCCGCGAAGCCGTAGAGGCGACATCTCGATAGCTGGCGGCGGGCTCGAGAGGCCCGCCGGATCGGCTTTTGAGCTGGGTGGTTGCGCCTGCGACGCCCGGCCAGGGTTCCGATCTGCTGTACGCCCATGCGCGTCCGGGAGCGCAAGTTCGGGAGTGATCCCCTGAGTCAGAAGGCGATCTTCAGCCCCATCGACCCCTGATAGCCCCAGCTGTCTCCGTCCAGCCGGTATCGCACATTGCCGCCCGCATAGAGATCGATCCCCTTCGCGACTTCGGCGCTCACGGCCGTGGTCAGCTTGAGCTGCAAACCGCCGAGATCATTGTCCAGGTCGACCGGGCCGTCGTCGGACGAGAAGCGGGTGACCGGATCATTCTCGAATTCGTTCCACAGATCGGCGCGCAGCCACCAGGTGCCGCGGCCGGAGCCGGGCTCGGCGGCGTCGGGGTTCACCGTGAAATCGTGCGACAGGCGCAGGCCGATGCGGCCCGCGAGCGACCGTATGTCGCGGAAGCGCACGGTCGATACGCCGTCGTTCGCCGAGTCGAGCGAGACCTTCTGGAAGACGATCTGCGCCTGCGGTTCGAGCGACCAGTCGCTGCTCAGCCGGATCGGGTAGCCGCCCTCCAGCGAGGCGGCGAAACCGTGGCCGTCGGTCTCGAGATCGGCGAGCCCGCGGTGCGACGATGCCTTCAGGTCGTAGCGGGTCCCCTGCACGACGCCGTCGATATACCAGCCGCTCGCACCGACATGCGTCCAATAATGTCCGATCGTATAGGCCTTGAGGCGCGCGTCGCCCGCGAAACCGCCAGTATAATGGTCGACGTTGCTGCCGAGCCGGCCATAAGCGAAATAGACCCCGAGCCGATCGTGCTCGGCGCGGTGATAGTCGATCCCGGCCTGGTACACGACCGAGTCATAGTTGAAGCCGGGCCCGGAGCCGTAGATGCCGAGCGGGTCGCCGTCATGCTTCTCGCGCCCGCCGACGACGCGGCCCCAGATCGCCGGCCCCGAAGCCGAGGACAGCGGCGCGCGCATGCCCGAACGTTCGTGCAGCGTCGCGATCAGCTCGCTGCCGTAGAGCAGGGTGAGGGAGGGTAGCGCGGCATAGAGCGAATCCTCGCGGCGATAGTCGGGCGCCTCCTCCTCTTCGGTCGAGAGGCAGGGCGCGCTATCCGGGGCGAGCGAACAATCGAGGGCGGAGCGCAAATACCAATTTTCGCCCGCAGTCAGCCCGCCGCGATAGAGCGAATACTCGTAGGGCCCCGCGACGACGGGCGAGGCCAGGCCGAACGCCGAGGCCGCGGTCGTCGCGCCGTTGATCGCGTCGATCACGCGGATCCCGTCGCCCGTGGTGAGCGCGCCCGCGCCGCCGATATTGGTGACGCGCAGGCCTGAGCTGCCGGTCGCGGTCCCGCCGTCGATCACGAGCATGTCCGAGGGCGAAGCATCGTCACCGAGTTCGGTATTGATCGCGACGATGCTGCCGGCGCCGCCGACATAGTTCGACACGATGAGCCGGTTGCCGATGCCGTCGCCCGCGATCTGCGCGAGCGCGTTGTTCACAAGTCCGCTGTTGATCGTGAACGCGCCCTTCGCCTGGCCGGTAAAGTGGGCAAGGGCATCGCGGACGGCGATCGTGCCTTCATTGGTCACCGTACCGTGGACGCGGCCATAGCCGCCGAGCGTCGCGCCCGAGGCGACATAGGTGTCCCCGCCGCCGGATAGCGTCGCATCGGTGCTGGTGGGCGTCCCCACGATCAGCGTGCCTTCGGAGACGATCGTGCCGCCAGAATAGGTCTCGTTGGTGGTTATGGTGAGCGCGCCCGTGCCCTGCTTCGTCAGGCTGCCGATTCCGGTGACACGGCTCGCGAGCGCCCAATCGGTGTCGGTATCGATGACGAGCCGCCCGTCGTCCTGGACTGTGCTCCCGCCGAGATGCTGCGGCAGGCTCGCGGTGAGGCTGGTGCCTTGGGCGATGGCGAACACGCCGGAGAAGCCGCTATTGTTGCCGCCCAAAGTCACCGAGGCGGCGTTGGTCAAGCCGACGGTACCTGCACCGCTCAGCGCGTTGGCGAAGGTGCCGCTGGCGCCGGCGAAGGTGAGCGTGCCCGCGTCCGCGATCGGTCCCGTGCCAAGCCCCTGCGCATTGGTGAGTGTCGCGGCAGCCCCGTGGGCGATGGCGATGCTCGCGCCGAGCTGCGCATTGGCGCCGTTGATGCTGAGCGTTCCGCCCGTCAGGTTGAGGTTGCCAACGCCGCTCAGCGTGCCCGCCGCCGTCGCGCCGCCATTGACGATCGTCAGCGTCCCGCCTGCGAGCGCGACATTGCCGCCGGTGGATGTGCGCAGCGTGCCCGCGCCGAGCATTGTACTCGTCGCCAAGGTGCCGCCGTTGAGCGCGAGCGTGCCGCTGACGTCGAGTGCGCCCACTTCCTGCGTCATTCCGCTGATGTCGGCGGTCGCGCCGGCATCGACCGTGAGCAGCGAAGTCAGTCCCAATACCCGATCGGCGCCGAGCGCCAGCGTGCCCGTGGTGACGCGTGTCGTACCCGTATAGTCGTTGGCCGTGTTGCCGAGCGTGATCGTGTCGGTGGCAGCGATCGCGAGGTTGCCGCTGCCCGTCACCAGTGCGTGCAGGTCCGAGCCCGCCTCCGTCCCGTCGTCGCCCAGCAGCGTCAGGGTCTGGCCGGGCCGCAGGTCGAGCTGGCTCAGGCCATAAGCGACATAGAGTCCGTCGTCCTCCAGGCCCGTGGTGAGATTGTAGCCATAGCTGCCGATCGCGACGACATTGCCGTTTTGGACGATGTCGACCAATGCCTCCTCGACTCCGCTGGCGTCGCTGTCGGCGAGCGTCAGGTTGCTGGCGCTACCGACGACGCTTTGGGCCGCGATCAGTTGCGCGACGATCATGTCGTCCTGCTGAAGCAGCGTGGAGGCGGGGCCGATGCCGTTCCATGTGACGGGCGCCTGCTCGGGGACGGACGCCTCCACCGTTCCGCTCGTCAGCGTCAGCGTGCCAGTACTGATCAGGCCCGACGAGATGGTGTCGGGAGGCAGGGCCACGGGGAAGACCACGGTTCCGCCGTTGAAAATCAGGTTGCCGATCGCCTGGGTGCCCGCACCGACCGTCGTTACGTTGCCCGCATCGAGCCGCAGCGTCGCATTGGCGAGCGCTGTGGTGTTGTTGCCGGAGAGGGCGGAGCTGCTGCGCCCCAGCGCGACCGTGCCGGCGAAGGCCGAGCCGGCGCTGCTCCCGAACGCGAAGATATTGGCCGCATCGCCTAGATCGACGCGCATCAGCCCCGATCCGGTCAGGGCATTTCCGAAGAGGAAGCTCGTGGGGCCGCCGCTGAAATCGAGCGCATAGATGGCGCCCGCTGCGATCGACACCGGTCCGGGCGCGACCGCGGAAGGGGCGGCCAGCACGAGCGTCCCGGCCTCGACCTGCGTCGCTCCCACGTAGCTGTTGGCGCCGGTAAGGATTGTGGTGCCCGTGCCCCGCTGCGCCAGGCTACCGCTGCCCGAGATCGCGCCGGCGAAGGTGATTGCGTCGCTGCGATCAAAGGCGAACATGCCGTTGTCGACGACGTCGCCGACGATGGTTCCTGTGGTGCCGCCATCGCCCAATTGGAGCGTTCCAGCTGCGATGGTGGTGCCGCCGGTATAGCTGTTCGTGCCGGTCACGATCAGCGTGCCGCTCCCCGCCTTGGTCAGCGCGCCGGTGCCGCTGACGATGTTGGCGAAGGTCCAGTCGTTCGCGGTATCGAGGGTGAGGTTTCCGTCGTCCTGGATGGCGGCAGTGCCCAGATGCTGCGGCAGGCTGGCGGTGAGGCTGGTGCCCTGCGCGATGGCGAACAGGCCGGAGAAGCCGCTGTTGTTGCCGCCGAGCGTCACCGACGCGGCGTTGGTCAGGGCGACGCCGCCTGCGCCGCTCAGCGCATTGGCGAGGGTGCCGCTGGCACCGTCGAGGGTGAGCATGCCCGCATCGGCGATCGCGCCCGTGCCAAGCCCCTGCACGTCGGTGAGCATCACGGCCGCTCCCGAGGCGATGGTGACACTCGCGCTGAGTTGTGCGTTGGCGCCCTGGATGGCGAGCGTCCCGCCCGTCAGGTTGAGGCTGCCTCCGCCGTTCAGCGAGCCCGTCGAAGTGCCGCCATTGGCGACGCTGAGGTTGCCGCCGTCCAGCGCGAGCGTGCCGCGCACGTCGAGCGCGCCGACGGCCTGCGTCCTGCCGTCGATGTCCGCCGTGGCGCCGGACTCGATCGCGAGCAGCGAAGTCAGCCCCAGCGCATGGTCGGTTCCCAGCGCCAGCGTGCCGGAGAGGACCTGCGTCGTACCCGTATAGGCGTTGGCCGCGTTGCTCAGCGTGATCGTGTCGGCGGCCGCGATCGCGAGGTTGCCGCTGCCGGTCACCAGCGCATGCAGCTCGGAGCCCGCCGCGGTGCCGTCGTCGCCCGAGAGAGTCAGCATCTGCCCCGCCTGCAGGTCGAGCCGGCTCAGCCCGTAGGCGACATAGAGGCCGTCATTGGCCGCGCCGCTGGTAAGGTTGTAGCCATAGCTGCCGATCGCGACGACATCGCCGTTCTGCGCGATGTCGACATCGGTCTGGCCGACGGCGCTGCCGTTCTGGTCGACCAGGGTCAGGCTGCTCGCGCTGCCGACGACGTTGCTGGCCTGGACCAGCCAGGCGGTCACGGTGTCGTCCTGCTGGAGCAGGCTCGCGTTCGGCGCGGGGACTCCACCCGGGATATTTGCCGGCCGGGGAACCGTCACTCCGACCACGCCGCTGGTGAACGTCAGCGTGCCTGCCTGAATGATTCCCGGCGAAAGCGCGTCGGAGGGCAGCTCGGCCGGGAAGATCAGCGTGCCGCCGTTCAGCGTCAGATTGCCGATCGCCTGGGTGCCGATATCCACCCGGGTGGTGTTGCCGGCATCGAGCCGCAGTGTTGCGTTGGTCAGCGCGGCAGTGTTGTCGCCCGCGAGATCGAAGCTGCTGCGCTCCAGCGCGACCGTGCCCGTGAACGCCGATCCCGCATTGCTGCCGAAGACGAGGAAGCTGGTCGGGTCGCCCAGATCGACGCGCATCAGCCCCGCACCGCTTAAGGCGTTCTCGAAGAGGATGCTCGCGGGAGCGCCGCTGAAATCGAGCGCATAGGTCGCGCCCGCCGCGATCGACACCGGGCTGAGCGCGATCGCGGTGGGTGCAGTCAGGACGAGCATCCCCGCCTCGACGCGCGTCATGCCCGTATAGCTGCTGATGCCGGTGAGGGTGGAGGTCCCCGTTCCTAGCTGGACGAGGCTGCCGATGCCGGAGATCTCCCCGGCGAAGCTCAGCGCGTCGCTGCGGTTGAAGACCAAGGTCCCGCCGTTCGCGACGTCGCCCGTGATCGAGCCTCCGGCGCCGCCATTGCCCAGTTGGAGCGTTCCGGCCGCGATGACGGTGCCGCCGGTATAAACGTTCGTGCCGGTGAGGATCAGGGCGCCGCTTCCCGTCTTGGTCAATTCGCCGCTGCCGGTCGCGGCGCCGGATAAGGTCAGGTCGGCATCGGTCTGGAAGGTGCCGCCGCCGTTGGCGAGCGTCACCGCGCGCGTGGAGGTGAAGGCGGCCGTGTTCAGCAGCGTGCCCCCGTCGAAGGTGAGCCCGCCTGACGCCGCGCCGAGATTGGCGTCGGATCCCACCGAGAGCGTTCCGCCCTCGATTAGAGTACCGCCCGAATAGCTGTTGGCGGCGGTGAGCACGGTCGTCCCCGTTCCGGCCTGGACCACGCTTCCGGCGCCGCTGATCGTGCCGGCGAAGCTGTAGAGATTCGACCGGCGGAGCAGAAGCACGCCGTTGTTGGCTACGTCGCCAGTGATGCTCCCGGTGGCGCCGCCGTCGCCAAGTTGAAGCGTCCCCGCGGCGATCGTCGTGCCACCGGTGTAGCTGTTGGCGCCGGTCAGGATCGTCGTCCCCGCGCCGGCCTGCGTCACGGTGCCGGTGCCGGTGATCACGCCGCCGAAGACAAGCGCGTCCGACCGGTCGAAGACGAGCGCGGCGTTGTTGGCGATGCTGCCGGTGATGCTGCCCGTGGTGCCACCGTCGCCGATCTGCAGCGTCCCCGCCGTGATCGTGGTGCCGCCGGTATAGCTGCTGTCTCCAGTGAGGATGGTCGTGCCGCTGCCGGACTGGGTCACGCTGCCCGTGCCGCTGATCGCGCCCCCGAAGGCCAGATCGTCCGACCGGTTGAGGATGAGCGCGGCATTGTTGAGGACATCCCCGACGATCGATCCGGTGGTGCCGCCGCTGCCGATTTGCACCGTGCCCGCGGCGATCGTCGTGCCGCCGGTATAGCTGTTGTCGGCAGTGAGGATGGTCGTGCCGCTGCCCACCTGGCGGAAGCCGCCGGTTCCGGAGATGGCGCCGGAGAAGGTGAAGGCGTCGGACCGGTCGATCGCGAAAATGCCGTTGTTGGCCACATCGCCGAGGATTGATCCGCTGGCGCCGCCATCGCCCAGCTGGAGCGTGCCTTCACTGACGAAGGTGCCACCGGTGTAGCTGCTGGTGCCGGTGAGGATGAGCGTGCCGAAGTCGGTCTTCTCCAGCCCGCCCGATCCGGTCAGCTCGGAGGCGAGGGTGGCGGTCACGCTGGCGCCGCTGCGGCTGCCGAAGCCCACGCGCAGGGTGGTCCGGGGCAGCGCGAGGGCGATCGCGTCGCCCTGGATTCGGTAGCCGCTGGTCGCGAATTGCGCGCCCGAGATCATGGGCACGCCCAGGCTGGCGTCGACCATCACCGTGCCCGCCCGGCCGGTGAAGATCGCGAACCCGCCATTGGCCCAGGGTGCGTCGAACGCGCCGCCGGAGTCGGTCCAATTGGGGTTGGCAAGGTTCCATACCCCGTCGCCGCCGTCGATCACGTCATTATTGTGGAGGCTCGTGTCGTCGCCGTCCCAGCAATTGAGCGTCACGCCGGTCGAATTGACGAGGTTGACCTGCTGGGCAATCGAGGTCTGGACGAACAGGTCGCTCGCATCGGTGCCAGCGGGCACGGTGCCGATCGCGAGGCCGTTGTCGGTGAGCGCGCCGGCATAGTCGAACAGCCGGTAGAGCCCGAGGCCGAAGCCGCCGAGGTCGCTGATATCGAGCTGGCCGTCGATGGTCAGGTTCCCCGCCACGTCAAACAGTCCCACCGTCCCAGGTGCGCCGAGCGAGATGTCGACGATCGCACCGTCGGCGAGGATCAGGTTGCTGCCGAAGCTCAGCGTCTCGCCCTGGCGCCCGATCAGCGTTCCGCCTGAGGAAATGGTCGCAGTGCCCCCGACGGTGCCGATGCCGCCGAGCGAGGCGCCTGAGGCAATGTCGACGGTGCCGCCCAAGCTGCCGTCGACCATCAGCGTGCCTGCCGCGACCGTCGTGCTTCCGCCGAAGCCGCTGCCGTCGCCGGTCAAGGTCAGGATGCCCGTGCCCGCCTGTGTCACGGTGCCGGTGCCGGTGATCATGCCCGAAAAGCCGATATCGTCGGAACGGTTGAAGACGAGCGCGGCGTCGTTGGCGATATCACCAATGATGCTGCCGGTGGTGCCGCCGTCGCCGATCTGGAGCGTGCCAGCGGTGACTATCGTCCCGCCGGTGTAGCTGCCGTCACCGGTAAGGACAGTCGTTCCGGTGCCGGCCTGAGTCACGGTGCCGGTGCCGCTGATCGCGTCGTCCAAGGCGAGCGTGCCCGAGCGGTTGAAGACGAGCGCGGCGTTGTTGAGGACATCGCCGACGATCGATCCGCTGGTGCCGCCGCTGCCGATCTGCAGCACGCCCGCGGCGATCGCCGTGCCGCCGGTGTAGCTGTTGTCGGCAGTGAGGATCGTCGTGCCTGTGCCTGCCTGGTGGAACGCGCCGGTTCCCGAGATGGTGTCGGCGAAGGTGAAGCCGTCGGATCGATTGATCGCGAAAATGCCGTTGTTGACGATGTCGCCGAGGATCGATCCGCTAGTGCCGCCATCGCCAAGCTGGAGGGTCCCCTCCCCGATCACGGTGCCGCCGGTGTAGCCGTTCGCACCGGTGAGAATGAGCGTGCCGAAATCGGTCTTCCTCAGCCCGCCCGAACCAGTGAGCGCGGAGGCGATGGTGGCGGTCACGCCGGCACCGCCGGGCGCCCCGAAGCCGACGCGCAGGATGGTTTCGGGCAGCGTGAGCGTGATCGCACCGCCTTGGATCCGATAGCCGTCGGTCGCGAATTGTGCGCCGCCGACCGAGAGAGCGCCCAGGCTGGCGTCGACGGTCACCGTGCCCGCCTGGCCGGTGAAGATCGCGAAACTGCCATTGGCCCAGGGTGCGTCGAACGCACCACCGGAGTCGGTCCAGTTGGGGTTGGCGAGGTTCCAGACCCCGTCACCGCCGTCGACGACGCCATTATTGTGCAGACCGGTATCGTCGCCGTCCCAATAGTCGAGCGTCACGCCGCTCGTGTTGACGAGGTTGATCTGCTGGGCGACCGAGGTCTGGACGAGGAGATCGCTCGCGGCGGTGCCAGCGGGCAGGGTGCCGATCGCGAGGTCGTTGTTGGTGAGCGCGCCCGCATAGTCGAACAGCCGGTAAAGGCCGGGTCCGAAACCGCCGAGATCGGTGATGTCGAGCTGGCCGTCGATGGTCAGGTTCCCTGCCACGTTGAACAGTCCGGTGGTTCCCGGCGCGCCGAGCGAGACGTTTACGATCGCGCCGCCGGCGAGGACCAGGTCGCTACCGAAGCTCAGCGTCTCGCCCTGCCGCCCAATCAGCGTGCCGCCCGTGACAATGGTCGCGGTGCCCCCGACGGTGCCGATGCCGCCGAGCGAGGCGCCTGAGGCAACATCGACCGTGCCGCCCAAGCTGCCGTCGACCTGCAGCGTGCCCGCCGCGACCATCGTGCTTCCGCCGAAGCCGCTGCTGTCGCCGGTCAGCGTCAGGATGCCGCTGCCGGCCTGGGTCATGGTGCCCGCGCCACTGATCACGCCGTCGAAGGTGAGATCATCCGACCGGTCGAAGGTAAGGGCTACGTTATTGGCGATGTTGCCGGTGATGCTACCGGTCGTTCCGCCATCGCCGATCTGCAGCGTCCCCGCCGTGATCGTCGTGCCACCGGTGTAGTTGCTGTCGCCGGTGAGGATGGTCGTCCCGGCACCGGCCTGGGTCACGCTGCCCGTACCGTTGATCGCACCCGAAAAGGCCAAATCGTCCGAGCGGTTGAAGACGAGCGCCGCATTGTTGGCGACGTCGCCGGTGATGCTGCCCGTGGTGCCCCCATCGCCTATCTGCAGCGCGCCCGCGGCGATCGTCGTGCCGCCGGTATAGCTGTTGTCGGCAGTGAGGATGGTCGTGCCGGTGCCGGCCTGACGGAAGCCGCCGGTTCCCGAGATGGTGCCGGCGAAGGTGACGCTGTCGGACCGGTCGATCGCGAAAATGCCGTTGTTGGCCACATCGCCGAGGATTGATCCGCTGGCGCCGCCATCGCCCAGCTGGAGCGTGCCTTCGCTGACGAGGGTACCGCCGGTGTAGCTGTTGGTTCCGGCGAGGATGAGCGTGCCGAAATCGGTTTTCTCCAGACCGCCTGATCCGGTGAACTCGGACGCGATCGTCGCGGTCACGCTTGCTCCAGCGAGTGCCCCGAAGCCGACGCGCAAGATGGTTTCGGGCAGCGTGATCGTGATCGCGCCACCCTGAAGTCGATAGCCGTCGGTCGCGAATTGTGCGCCGCTGACCGAGAGAGCGCCCAGGCTGGCGTCCACCGTCACCGTGCCCGCCTGGCCGGTGAAGATCGCGAACCCGCCGTTGGACCAGGGTGCGTCGAAAGCGCCGCCGGAATCGGTCCAGTTGGCATTGGCGAGGTTCCACACGCCGTCGCCGCCGTCGATCACGCCATTATTGTGGAGGCTGGTGTCGTCGCCGTCCCAATAGTTGAGCGTGACCCCGTTCGTATTGACGAGGTTGACCTGCTGGGCAATCGAGGTCTGGACCAGGAGATCACTCGCGGACGTGCCGGTCGGCACGGTGCCGATCGCGAGGCCGTTGTCGGTGAGCGCGCCGGCATAGTCGAACAGTCGGTAGAGCCCGGGGCCGAAGCCGCCGAGGTCAGTGATGTGGAGTTGGCCGTCAATCGTCAGATTGCCGGCAACGTCGAACAGCCCGGTGGTCCCCGATGCGCCGAGCGACACGTCGACGGTTGCGCCGCTCGCGAGGACCAAGTCGCTGCCGAAGCTGAGCGTCTCGCCTTGGCGGCCGATCAGCGTGCCGCCGGAGGAAATGGTCGCGGTGCCCCCAACGGTGCCGATACCGCCGAGCGAAGCACCCGAGGCGATGTCGACCGTACCGCCCAAACTGCCGTCGACCATCAATGTGCCCGCCGCGACCGAAGTCGCGCCGTCGAAGCCGCTGCTGTCGCCGACCAGCGTCAGGATGCCCGTGCCCGCCTTTGTCACGATGCCGGTGCCGCTGATCATGCCTGAAAAGTCGATATCGTCGGAACGGTTGAAGACGAGCGCGGCGTTGTTGGCGACATCGCCGGTGATGCTGCCGGTGGTACCGCCGTCGCCGATCTGGAGCGTGCCTTCATTGATCGTGGTGCCGCTGGCGTAGCTGTTGTCGCCCAGGAGGATGAGCGTGCCGCTTCCCGACTTGGTGAAGGCGCCCGCACCGCTGAAACCCGATTGGTCGGTCGCGACCGTGTAGCCGGCGGTGTCGAGGGTGAGCCCGTCGGTGGCGATGTCCAGCGCGCCGCTCGCGAAGCCGGTGATGAAGGCCATATTGTCGCCGAGCGCGAGCAGCTTGCCGCCATTGAAGGTGACCTGCGCCGCGCCGCTACCCGCGCTCAGCGCGAAGGTTTCGAGCAGGCCGCCGCTCGCGACCTCCAGCGTGCCGGTGCTGCCCGATATCTCGGCGACGGTCACGCCGCCCGGGGCGGTCACGCGGCCGGAATCGACGATCGAGAGCGTGCCCGTTCCCTGATAGCCCAGGCGGAGCGTATTGGTGTTGCTCCAGATGGAACCCGGCCCGGTCACGGTCGCCGCGCCGGTCGAGCCGGCATAAGCGGCGATAAAGCCGTTGGGGTTCTCGACCAGGCCGCCGCCAGAGACCGTGAGCGTACCCGTGCCGTTATAGCCCACGAGGATATTGTTGCTGCTGGTCCAGACCGAACCAGAGCCGTGGACCGTCACCGTTCCAGTCCCGGTGTCGTCGACGCCCACGAAGCCGCCGCCGACGCTGCTGACCGTCGCGCCGTTCAGGATCGAGAGCGCTCCGTCATCGCCCCGGCCGATCTGGAGCTGCCCGCTACTCGTCCAGCTCGAACCGGTATCGGTCACCGTCACCGTGCCCGACGATCCGCTCGCATAGCCGATGTAGCCGGCGGTATTGCCGACCGCGCCGCCGCCGCTGATCGTCAGCGCCCCCGTCCCGGTCGAGCCGACATAAAGGCCGCTGCTGCTGGTCCAGCGCGAACCGGCATCGCTCACCGTCACCGTACCCGCCGATCCGCTCGCATAGCCGATGTAGCCGGCGGTATTGCCGACCGCGCCGCCGCCGCTGATCGTCAATGCGCCCGTCCCGCCCCGGCCGACATAGAGGTCGCCGCTGCTGGTCCAGTTTGAACCGGCGTCGGTGACCGTCACCGCACCCGACGATCCGCTCGAATAGCCGATGTAGCCCGCCGCATTACTGACCGCGCCGCCCCCGCTGATCGTCAACGCGCCCGTCCCAACCTGGCCGACATTGACGATGCCGCTGTTGATCCAGCGCGCGTTGTCGACCGTTACCGTTCCGAGGGCGCCTGAGGCGTTCCCGATGGTACCAGAAGTGTTCGTGGCCGTCGCGCCGCTCAGGATCGAGAGCCTGCCCTCGCCAGAATTGCCAACGGTCAGCGAACTGCTGATCGTCCAATGTGAGCCGCTGCCCGTCAGGGTCGCAGTGCCCAAGGAACCGGCAGAGGAGCCAATATGACTTGTGCCGCTGCCGACCGCGCCGCCGCCGCTGATCGTCAGCGCGCCCGTCCCGGTATGGCCAACATTGAAGGAGCCGGTTGTCCAGCTCGAACCGGCACCGGTCACCGTCGCCGTGCCCGACGATCCGCTCGCATAGCCGATGCGGCCGTAGGTACTGCTGACCGTGCCGCCGCCGTTGATCGTCAGCGTGCCCGTCCCTGTATGGCCGACATAGAGGTAGCCGCCGGTCGTCAAGCTCGAACCGGCATCGGTCACCGTCAGCGTGCCCGACGATCCGCTCGCATCGCCGATGGCGCCCGTGTAATTGCTGACCGCGCCGCCGCCGCTGATCGTCAGTGCGCCCGTCCCGTTCTGGCCGACGGAGATAGCGCTGCTGTTGGTCCAGGTCGAACCGGCACCGGTCACCGTCACCGTACCCGACGATCCGCTCGCAGAGCCGATGCGGCCGTAGGTATTGCTGACCGCGCCGCCGCCGCTGATCGTCAGCGCGCCCGTTCCGCTGCTGCCGACATAGAGGATGCCGCTGCTCGCCCAGCTCGAACCGGCGCCGGCCACCGTCACCGTACCCGACGTTCCGCTCGCGTTGCCGATGATGCCGGCGGCATTGCTGACCGCACCGCCGCCGTTGATCGTGAGCACGCCCGCTCCGCTGTTGCCGACATAGAGACTGCTGCTGTTGGCCCAGCGCGAACCGGCATCGGTCACCGTCACCGTGCCCGACGATCCGCTCGCATAGCCGACGTAGCCGACGCCGGTATTGCTGACGGCGCCGCCGCCGCTGATCGTCAGCACGCCCGTCCCGGTATGGCCGACATAGGTCCTGCCGCTGCCGAAGGAGCCGCCGGTGCCGACGGTCAGCGTGCCCGAGCCGCTCGCGGCGCTGCCGATATGGACGTCGGCAGTGCTGACCGCGCCGCCGCTGCTGACCGCGAGCGTGCCGGTACCTTGGTTGCCGATATAGAGGCCGACCGAGGTGGCGCTCGTATGGGTCGTCCAGGTCGAGCCCGCGCCCGATACGGTCACCGTGCCGGTGGAGCCCAGCTGGCGGCCGATATGGCCGTAATAGCTGTCGACCGTGCCGCCGCCGGTGACCTCCATTGTGCCCTGGCCATATTGACCGACGTACAGACCCTGGTCGGTCCAGCTGCCGCCGTCGACGATCAGCGTGCCCGACGCACCCGCGACGCTGCCGATATGCGCGACCGAGCCGACATTGGTCGCGCCGCCGTCGTTGATCGTCAGCAGGCCCGACCCTTGGTTGCCGATCGCCAGGCCGAGCGAGGTGGTGCTGACCACGTCGATGGTCCAGGTCGAACCCGCGCCGGACACGAGCACCTCGCCCGATCCGGTAGTGCTTTCCCCGATCGTGGAGGGACGGCTGATGACCGCGCCGCCGTCGAGGATATTGAGCGTGCCCCGGCCGCCATAGCCGATGAAGACGCCGCCCGGCGTGCTGGTCAGCGTCGAGCCCGCGCCGGTCACCGTCACCGTGCCGACGCCGGTCGCGCTTCGGCCGATGAACGTCGAGAGCGTGCTGTCGACCGTACCGCCATTGGCGATGGTGAGCGTTCCCTCGCCGCCATAGCCGAGGAAGAGATTGCCGTTATTGGTCCAGCTGGCGTTCGGGCCGGTCACGGTCACCGTGCCCGAAGAGCCGTCATTGACTCCGACCTGCCCCTCGGTGTTGGTGACCGTGCCGCCGCTCGTGATGTCGAGCGTGCCTTCGCCCGAACTGCCGACGGTCAGCGTGTTGCCGATGTTCCAGGGCGAGACTTGCGTTCCGGGAACGGAGACGGTCTGGCCGCCGTCGATGACTTCCTGCGCCAGGGCCGGCACGGCGCCGAACGCGCCGAGGGCGAGACCTGAGGCAATCGCGATGTTCACGCCATGATTCGATCGCATGGCACCGGCCTCCTGTTGGTCGGGCGCTAGCGTCCTGCGCCCTGTACTCGCCGTGAAATGCTGCGCGGCGACAACTACGGCCCGGCGGTAGCCGGTCGGAAGGCAAAATCAGTAGTGAAGATGAAATACGTGCTAGGAAATTTATTGGACAAGCGAGGGATGCCTAAGGTATTTATGATTCGAATCATGATTGCGGTATGCAATATCGTTCATCTTGCATTGCGCGTCTGATTGAACTTTGAATAAAAGTTGTACCTACTTCTGCCATAAAAGCTGAATGATTTAGTGCTGTTGAATGGCTTTCTATCACTGGCGGCACTCCGAAGATGATACTGCCATAATATATTTCTGTTTCTTGCTGAATATCGGGGTAAACCCCTTGTAGACGCGTAAGAAACGCCAAGGCTGGCCTG
Organism: Sphingomonas sp.; assembly: GCF_026460985.1. Taxonomy (GTDB): domain Bacteria; phylum Pseudomonadota; class Alphaproteobacteria; order Sphingomonadales; family Sphingomonadaceae; genus Sphingomonas. The sequence goes on along the minus strand of NZ_JAPKNM010000053.1, from coordinate 26,702 downwards.
TCGAAGCTTGTGGTCCCCTGGGCCGCCGATCCGCGCGCGGAACGTGTTCCTCCAAGCCCTGTTATTTGGCGGCGACCAGCTATCGTGACCAGGCAACTGCAATCGGGTCGTTAGCGGTCGCCCGCCAATGAGGCTGAACGAACATCCGCTTCTCCGACCCCAAACCTGAAAACTGATGAACAGCAAGCGGCCCAGTTCGAGACCTAGGACCCGTCGACTACAGCCGCCTTCATGCCTTTCCAAACTTGCCTTTGAGCACCTTCGCGCCGTCGCGGAGGAAATCGAGATGATCGGACCAGTGCTGCATCATCTTGACGCGCTCGTCCCAATATTCGCCTCGGGCATAGGCTCGACGGACGGCGTTGTTGTCGGAGTGGGCGAGCTGGCGCTCGATCGCGTCGGGATGCCATAGACCCATCTCGTTCAAGAGCGTCGCCGCCATTGCCCGGAAGCCGTGGCCGGTCATCTCGTCCTGAGCGAAGCCCATGCGCCGCAGCGCCGCGTTGATCGTGTTCTCCGACATCGGCCGATCCACTGACCGTAGGGAGGGGAACAGGAAACGACTATACTCCGCGTCGTGCTCGATAGTTTCGAGGATGGCGAGCGCTTGGCGGGAGAGGGGGATGGTATGCGCCCGCCGCATCTTGGTCTTGTGCGGCGGGATCGTCCACAGCGCCTTGTCGAAATCGAAGTCGCTCCATTCGGCATGACGCAGTTCGCCGGGCCGCACGAACACATGCGGCAAGAGCTGCAGTGCCGCCTTGGTGTTGGGATGCCCTTCGAACGCCTCGATGGCGCGAAGCAGGCCTCCCGCTTCCTTGGGGCTGGTGATTGCGGCGCGGTGGACCGGCTTGGGGGCAATCAGCGCGCCGCGCAGGTCGGCGGCAACGTCGCGCTCGGCGCGGGCCGTGGCGATGGCGTAGCGGAACACCTGGCTGCATGTGCTGCGGAGCCGCTTGGCCGTCTCGTACTTTCCCTTGCTCTCCATCTTGCGCAGCATGATCAGCAGTTCCTGCGCGGAGATCGTGGCGATGGGGCGTTTGCCCATCGACTCGTTGATGAAGTCCAGCAGCCAGCGCAGCTTCTTCATCGTGACGGCCGAACGGCCTTCCTTCTCAGCCTTGGTCAGCCATTCATCGGCGACAGCCTTGAAGCTGTTGGACGCTGCCACGGTCGCCGCGATGCGCTCCAGCTTGATCTGCTCGGCCGGATCGTCGCCCCGCGCCAGCACCTTGCGCGCCGCGTCGCGGCGCTCGCGGGCGTCGGCAAGGCTCGTGTCGGGCCAGGTGCCGAACGCCTGCGTCTTCTGCTTGCCGAGGTGGCGATAGTTCATGCGCCAGCAGCGGCCGCCTGAGCGCGTCACCAACAGATAGAGCCCGTCGCTATCCGCGAGCTTGTAGGACTTGGCGCGACTCTTGGCGCTTTTGATCGCGAGGGCGGTCAGGGCCATGATGGTATCTCCCGATCCGTGACCGGCAGGCTACCATCGAACATACCATCAAAATGCTGGTATCTGGTGGTATCCAGCCGATCCGATTGAGATGCTTATACCACAGAAAAACCGCAGAAAACAGCCGTTTATGGCATCTTTTGGCACCCTCTGGGAGGGCTTGTTGGTGACCCCTACGGGAATCGAACCCGTGTTTCAGCCGTGCGTATCGGCATTCAAGGCTCAGGCCCGCTACGGGGACAGACATGACAAATACGATCAACCGCCGCCAGCTGCTGCGCGGCGCCACGCTCACCGCTGGCGGGCTCGCAGCCGTAAGCTGGCTCCCCGCCTGGGCGCAGACGGTCTCGCCGGGCATCGTCCGGCCGCTGCCGACGCTCTCGGGCGAGGACATCACGCTCAAGATTGCCCGGCAGACGCTGGTGATCGATGGACGGCGCACGAGGGCGATCGGAGTCAACGGCACCGTCCCGGCGCCGCTTCTTCGCCTGCGCGAAGGTCAGACGGTGCGGCTCAACGTGGTCAACGACCTTGACGAGGACAGCTCGATCCATTGGCACGGCCTGCTCGTGCCCCCGGAGTTCGATGGCGTGCCGGGCGTCTCGTTTCCGGGCATCAAGCCCCGGTCGAGCTTCCTCTACGAGTTCCCGGTTCGGCAGAACGGCACTTATTGGTATCACAGCCATTCGGGGATGCAGGAGCAGTTCGGCCATTACGGGCCGATCGTGATCGACCCTGCCGGGCCCGATCCGGTCCGGTACGACCGCGAGCATGTGCTCGTGCTCGCCGATCACAGCCCGCTTTCTCCGCAGGAGATCTTCCGCCGGATGAAGGTCGATGCGGGACATTTCAACTTCCAGCGCCAGACGCTCACCGGTCTGCTGTCGGGCAAGGACCAGAAGCTCAAGGACCGGCTCGATTGGGGCGCCATGCGCATGGACCCGACCGACGTCTCCGACGTCACCGGCTCGACCTACACCTATATCGTCAACGGCCATGGCCCGAGCGACAACTGGACCGGGCTGTTCAAGCCCGGCGAGCGCGTGCGGCTGCGCGTGATCAACGCCTCCGCGATGACCAACTTCAACGTGCGCGTGCCCGGGCTCACCCTCTTGATCGTCCAGGCCGACGGCCAGAACGTCCACCCGGTCGACGTCGAGGAATTCCAGATCGGCGTCGCCGAGACCTATGACGCGGTCGTCACCCCGGCAGAGGACAAGCCCTATACGATCGTCGCCGAGGCGATCGACCGCTCGGGGATGGCGCGCGCGACGCTGGCGCCGCGGCCCGGAATGGCGGGCGAAGTGCCGCCGCTCAGGAAACGTCCGCTCGTGACGATGAAGGACATGGGCATGGACATGTCGGGCATGGAAGGCATGGAGGGCATGGACATGTCCGGCGCCTCCCGCGGGATCGACCCCACCGCCGAACAGAATGCGTCGGCGAAACTCGCCACCGGTGCCGCGGCGGCAATGGGCGGCATGGACCACAGCGCGATACCCGGGATGGATCATGGCGCGATTCCGGGCATGGACCATAGCGCGATGCCCGGCATGGATCATGGCGCGACGGGCAGTGCCTCCGGTCAGCACGCCGGCATGGACATGGGCTCAATGAAGATGCGCGACTTCTCGAACGCGCCCCAGGTCAGGAAAGGCCCCGGCGTGCAGACGATCTCGCCGATGCCGATGGATCGCACCGACGAGCCCGGACAGGGCCTCGAGGACGTCGGACACAAGGTGCTGGTCTACAAAGACCTGATGGCGCTCGACCGCAACCCCGACGTGCGCGCGCCCTCGCGCAGCATCGACATCCACCTGACCGGCAACATGGAACGGTTCATGTGGTCATTCGACGGCGAGAAGATGTCCGACAAGCACGAGCCGATCCCGTTCATCGAGGGCGAGCGGGTGCGGGTCAACCTCATCAACGACACGATGATGAGCCACCCGATCCACATCCACGGCCATTTCTTCGAGCTGGTCACCGGGCACGGCGATCACGGCCCGCGCAAGCACACGGTGATCGTCCAGCCGGGCGGCAAGGTGACCTGGGATTTCACCGCCGATGCGGTCGGCGACTGGGCGTTCCACTGCCACCTGCTCTATCACATGGAGGCGGGCATGATGCGGGTCGTCAGCGTGCGGCCGAAGGGAGAGGCGGCATGAACCGGCTCCTCGTCGCGTTCACGGCGTCCACGGCGCTCGCGCTTGGCCAGCCGGCGCTCGCGCAGGACCATTCGCAGCATCAGGGCATGCAGATGCCCGCTCCAGCGAAGAAGCCCGCACCCAAGCCAGCCCCCAGAAAGCCTGCGCCGAAAAAGCGGGCGGCGAAGCCTGCCGCCAGGCCGGCGCCCAAGCCCACGGCACCGCGGCCGGCGACGCCGCAAAGCGGCGGCATGGAGGGCATGGACCATTCGGCGCACGACATGGGCCAGACGCCGCCCCCATCGGATCAGGCCAAGCCGGCCGAGCCGATGCCCGGCATGGACACGCAGGACCACAGCCAGCACGGCGCGGCGCCCGCGGAGGCGCATGGCGGGATGCAGATGACCGGGACGGCGCTGCCCGCCGGCGATGCCCCCGCGCCACTGCCGCCGATGGATCATTATGCCGACCGCCAGTTCCCGCGTGACGAGATGGCGCGTGCGCGCGAGCATATGATGCGCGAACAGGGCGGGCAGACCTTCTACCAGGTCATGTTCAACCTCGCCGAGTATCGCGCGCGGCAGGGCCGCGACGGCTATCACTGGGACGGGGAGGCGTTCGTCGGCGGGGACATCGACCGCCTCTGGCTCAAATCGGAGGGTGAAGGCGCGTTCGGCGAGCAGATCGAGAGCGCCGAGGTCCAGGCGTTCTATAGCCGCGCCATCGGCCCGTATTTCAACCTCCAGGGGGGTATCCGCCAGGATTTCGGCCGAGGGCCGGACCGCACCTACGCGACGGTCGGCTTCGAGGGGCTCGCGCCCTATATGTTCGAGGTCGAGGGCGCGCTGTTCCTGTCCGACAGGGGGGACCTGCTCGGCCGGCTCGAAGGTTATTACGACCAGCGCATCACGCAGCGGCTGATCCTGCAGCCGCGTGTCGAGTTCAACCTTTCGGCGCAGGACGTGCCCGCGAACCGCGTCGGCTCGGGCCTGACCGACGCCGAGCTGGGCGTCAGGCTCCGCTACGAGATCACGCGCCGGTTCGCGCCCTATGTCGGCGTTTCCTATGAGGCGAAGACGGGCCGCACCGCCGATTTCGCGCGCGCGGACGGCGAGGATCCCTCCACTACGAGCTTTGTGGCCGGCGTGCGCATCTGGTTCTGAATCATGAAGGGCAGGGAGGGACGGGTACGACAGCCACATGCACGGGGCGCAGGCGTCCCGCGCTTGCCCCGGGGGAAATCCCAAGGAGACGCGCAATGATGAAGAACGCCTATGTGAGCCTCGCGGTGCAGACCGTGGTCAGCGGCATCATCATGTACCTGGTGATGTTCGTGATGATCGACCACCTGTCGAGCTTCTACAGCAACCTCAACATGCTCTACATGACGCTGATGATGGTCGCGCCGATGGTGGTGCTGATGATCCTCGCGATGCGCCACATGTTCCCGTCCAGGGCCGCCAACGGCGCGCTGCTCGCCGGCGCGGTCGCCGTGTTCCTGATCGCGTTCGCTCTGATCCGCACCCAGACGACGATCGGCGACACCAACTTTCTGCGCTCGATGATCCCGCACCATTCGGGCGCGATACTGATGTGCAAGGAGGCGTCGCTGACCGACCCTGAGGTCATTGCGCTCTGCGAGCGGATCAAGCAGTCGCAAGCCGAGGAGATCGCGCAGATGAAGGCGATTCTCGCGCGGAGATGATGGTTTTGAACCTCCCGAAGGAATAGGGGGCGCTATGCACATTGAGACTCTTTCGACGCACGGCCACAGCCACGCCTTTCTCGGCGACGCGCATGACGAACATGAACGCCGCACTCGCTGGGTAGTGGCGCTGACCGCGGCGATGATGGTGGTCGAGATCGCTGCGGGATGGCTCACCGGCTCGATGGCGCTGCTTGCCGACGGGCTGCACATGGCGACGCACGCCGGAGCGCTCGGCGTCGCGGCGCTGGCCTATGCCTTCGCGCGGCGTCACGCGGAGAATCCGCGCTTCACCTTCGGGACGGGCAAGGTCGGCGATCTAGCCGGCTTTGCGAGCGCGCTCGTCCTGGCGCTGATCGCGCTCGGGATCGGGGTCGAGTCGGTCGGCCGGCTGCTTGTACCCGCCACCGTGGATTATGCGCCGGCCTTGTGGATCGCGGCGCTGGGGCTGGCGGTCAACCTCGCAAGCGCGTGGTTGCTCGGCGACGATCACCATGGCCATTCGCATGACCACGGCCAACTTCATGACCACGAACACGCGCACGCCGACAACAATCTGCGCTCGGCCTATGCCCATGTTCTTGCCGACGCGCTGACTTCGTTGCTCGCGATTGTCGCGCTGCTCGCTGGCTGGTTCCTTGGCTGGACCTGGATGGACGCGGCAATGGGCATCGTCGGCGCTTTGGTCATCGCCCGCTGGTCCTGGGGATTGCTGCGCGATACGGCCGCGGTCTTGCTCGACGCTTCCGCCAATCCGGCACTTGAGGCCGAAATCCGCGAGGCGATGACTGATGGCGATGCCGAAATCGCCGATCTCCATGTCTGGCGTGTCGGCCCGGGACGCTATGCCGCGATCGTCTCTCTGGTCGCTGCCGATCCGCTTTCACCGAGCGACTATGCTGCGCGGGTGACCATCCATGAGGAACTGGTCCATGTGACGGTGGAGGTGCATCGTTGCCCAGGAGAGCATCCGCGCCTGCGCAGGGCGGCATGACCGGCGCTTGCCCCGGAGGCAAAGGCGAATTGTTGCGCCGCCGCTTTTCGGTTAGGCTCCGGCACCAATGAAGCGTGCGCTCCATCTCCTTCTGCTGCTCGGCGCCTTGATCGGACTCCTCGGGGTACAATCCGCCTATGCTTCGGGCCCACGGATGCCGACGGCGCCTGTTGCGGTTTCCGGAATGGATGCCGATTGCATGGAAATGATGGAGAAGGAGCGCCCGCGGCCTGTCCAGGGACCTTGCAAGGGCATGACGCTCGATTGCATCGCAGCGATGGGGTGCATTGTGCCCGTGCTCGCGATCAGCGGGGACAGTGCTGATGCAGTGCGCCGGGTCGCGGCCACGCCCCTTTATTGGACGGTCGCGCCGGTCCTGACCGGAACCGATCTCTCTCCTGAGCAACATCCTCCGACGCTCCGCGGCTGACTAGCCTCAGCGGCCGAACGGCGGGCGCGTGCGCATGAGCGGCGTGCCTTGCGCCGTGCGGTCGCCCTTGGTGATCTGCCCGGGCTTGGGCGGCGATGCCGGTGTGGAGCGAACCTTTCCAGACCCGCCTCGTCGCCGGCTGCGGCCTGATCGCCTTCCGGTCAGGAGCTTTCCATGCGTTTCCTATTGCTTGCGCCGCTGCTCGCGGTGCTGCCCACGCCGGCATTGGCCGATCCGCTGACCTTCGGCGAGGCGCTTCGACGCGCCACTGCCGAAGCGCCGTCGCTGCGCGCGCGGTCGCTCGAGGTCGACGCACGCCGCTCGACAGCCGTGTCCGCCGGACGATTACCCGATCCTAGGCTCGGGGTCGGCCTCGACAATTTCCCGATCTCGGGACCGCCGGCGTGGAGCTTCGACCGCGACGAGATGACCATGGCGCGGCTCGGGATCAGCCAGGAGGTGCCCAACGGCGCCAAGCGTCGCGCGCGCACGGGGCGGGCAGAGGCGGATATCGGCGTCGCCGAAGCCGACCGGGTCGCGGAAACAAGACGAGTGCAGGTAGCAACGGCGCTCGCCTGGATCGATCTCGCTTATGCCGAACGCCGGCTCGCGGCGATCGGCAAGGCACTCGCCGAACTCGCGGATTATGTCTCGCCGGCGGCGTCGAGCGTCGCGTCGGGCTCGGCGCGCCCTGCGCAGACCCTGGAAATCCGGCAGGCGATCGCCGTGCTCGAGGACCGGCGGAGCGAAGTCGCATCCGAAGTGGCGCGGGCGCGGGCGATCCTGTCGCGCTGGACCGGCGATCCCCGCCCCGAGATCGAGGGCGCGCTTCCGGACTTCGCCATCGATCCGGACCAGCTCCGGACCGCGATCGCGCAGCATCCCGACCTCGACGCTGCAATCGCGCGGGTGCGCGCCGCTGAAGCCGATGTCACCCTGGCACGCGCCGATAAGCGCCCCGACTGGGGCCTCGACCTCGCCTATCAGCGCCGCGGCAGCGGCTATGGCGACATGGTCTCGGCCGGGGTGACGGTGAGCCTGCCCTTGTTCGCCAAACGCCGCCAGGATCCGATGATCGCCTCCTCGATCGCGTCCGAAGGCGCGGCGCTCGCGCAGCGTGAGGACCTGCGCCGCGCATTGATCGCCGATCTCGAAGCAGGGCTCGCCGATCATGTCATGCACCACGAGCAATGGATGCGCGCGCAAGACACGCTGTTGCCGCTGGCGCGCCAGCGCGTCGATCTCGAGACGGTGAGCTACTCTGCCGGCCGCGCGACGCTGCTCGACCTGATCCAGGCGCAGACGATGTTCGCCGACGCCGCACTGCAGGCGCTCGACCGCGAAGCGACCGTCGCGCGCGACGCCGCGCGGCTGGTGCTGACCTATGGGGGTGACCAATGACCATCCAGCTTTCGCGCCGCGCCCGGCTCGGGCTCGCGGCCGCTGCCATCGCGCTCGTCGCGGGCGGCGCCGGTTATGGCATCGCCCAATTCGGCCGGACCGATGCGCCGCAACGGCAGGTCGGCCAGGACGGCCGCAGGATCCTCTACTGGTACGACCCGATGGTGCCGAGCCAGCATTTCGACAAGCCCGGCAAGTCGCCGTTCATGGATATGCAACTCACGCCCAAATATGCCGACGAGGCTGAGCGCGGACCCGGTCTGGCGATCGATCCGGCGCGCGTGCAGGGCCTGGGGCTGCGGGTCACGACCGCCGAGCGCGGCGCGCTGGCGAGTGGCCTCACCGCCACTGGCACGATCGACTTCAACCAGCGCGACGTGGCGATCGTGCAGGCACGCGCGTCGGGCTTCGTCAGCCGGGTCTATGCGCGCGCGCCCGGCGATGTGATCGGTGCCGGTGCGCCGCTCGCCGACCTGCTCGTCCCCGAATGGGCGGGCGCGCAGGCCGAATATCTGGCGGTGCGCCGTACCGGTAACGCGCCGCTCATCCAGGCGGCGCGGCAGCGGCTCGTACTGCTCGGTATGCCGTCCGGCACGATCGCCGCGGTCGAGCGGGGCGGGCGTCCGTACAATGTCATCACGATTTCGACGCCGACCGGCGGCACGATCAGGACGCTCGGGGTGCGCCAGGGCATGACGGTCGCCGCGGGGCAGACACTGGCCGAGGTGAACGGGCTCGGCACGGTCTGGCTCAATGCTGCGGTACCCGAGGCGCTGGCTAGCCAGCTCCGCCCCGGCCAGGATGCAACCGCGACACTCGCGGCCTGGCCCGGCGAGCGCTTCGCGGGCCGTGTCGCCGCGATCCTGCCTGACGTCCAGGCGGAGAGCAGGACGCTGACGGTCAGGATCGAGCTGCCCAATCGTGGCGGGCGGCTGCGGCCCGGCATGTTCGCGAGCGTGGACTTCGGCGGGAGCAGCCGTTCGGCACTGCTCGTGCCGTCCGAAGCCGTGATCCGCACGGGCAAGCGCGCGCTCGTGATGCTGGCGCTTCCCAATGACCGCTATCAGCCCGCGGAGGTACAGTCGGGCAGCGAGACCGGCGGGCGGACCGAGATTCTTGCCGGCCTGTCCGAGGGCGAGAAGGTGGTGGCGTCGGGCCAGTTTCTGCTCGATTCCGAGGCCAGCCTGTCGGGCATGCAGGCGCGGCCGATCGGAGACGCAGCGCCGGCGCCAGTCGCGCAGCCCGCGCTCTTCGAGGCGACCGGACGGATCGGAAAGATCGATGCGAATGGCGTGACGCTCGATCACGGTCCCGTGCCGGCGCTCAAATGGCCGGCGATGACAATGACTTTCCGGCTCGGCCGCCCGGCGCTTGCGCGCCGGTTCAAGGCCGGTGACCGCGTGCGGTTCGGCTTCGACCAACCGCCTGAGGGACCGACGCTGCGCCGCATGACGCACGAGGCGGGCCGATGATTGCGCGCCTCATCCAGTGGTCGGTCGCGAACAAGCTGTTCGTCGTGCTCGGCGCGCTGGCGCTGGTCGTCGCCGGGCTGTGGGCGGTACGGGCGACGCCGATCGACGCGCTGCCCGATCTCTCGGACACGCAAGTGATCATCCGCACCTCCTGGCCGGGCCAGGCGCCGCAGATCGTCGAGAACCAGGTCACCTATCCGCTCGCGACCACCATGCTCTCGGTGCCAGGCGCGAGGACCGTGCGCGGCTACAGCTTCTTCGGCGACAGCTTCGTCTATGTGATCTTCGCCGGCGGCACCGATCTCTATTGGGCGCGCAGCCGCGTGCTCGAATATCTCAACCAGGTGCAGGGACGGCTGCCCGAGGCGGCGAAGAGTGCGATCGGGCCCGACGCGACCGGCGTCGGCTGGGTCTATGAATATGCGCTGGTCGACCGCACCGGCGGCCACGACCTGTCGCAGCTGCGAAGCCTGCAGGACTGGTTCCTGCGCTATGAACTCAAGAGCCTGCCCGGCGTCGCCGATGTCGCCAGCATCGGCGGGATGGTCAAGCAGTACCAGGTCGTGCTCGATCCGGCAAAGCTGGCCGGCTACGGCGTGACCCACCAGCAAGCCGTCGACGCCATCCAGCGCGCCAACCAGGAGACGGGCGGGGCGGTCGTCGAGCTGGCCGAGGCCGAATATATGGTCCGCGCCTCGGGCTATCTGAAGTCGCTCGACGATTTCCGCGCCATCCCGCTCAAGACCGCCGCAGGCGGGGTGCCCGTGACCCTGGGCGATGTCGGCACCGTCCAGGTAGGGCCCGAGATGCGCCGCGGCATCGCCGAGCTGGACGGCGACGGCGAGGTCGCGGGCGGCGTTGTCATCCTGCGCTCGGGCGCAGATGCGCGCAGCACGATCGAGGCGGTCAGACACAAACTCGAGGAGTTGAAGAAGAGCCTGCCCGGCGGGGTTGCGATCGTGCCGACCTATGACCGTTCGCAGCTGATCGACGCGTCGATCGACAACCTCACCCACAAGCTTTTTGAGGAGTTCATCGTCGTCGCGCTCGTCTGCGCGCTGTTCCTTTGGCACGTCCGCTCGGCGCTGGTGGCGATCGTGACGCTGCCGCTCGGCATACTCGCGGCATTCGTCGTGATGCGCTTCCAGGGCGTCAACGCCAACATCATGTCGCTGGGCGGCATCGCCATCGCGATCGGCGCGATGGTCGATGCGGCGATCGTGATGATCGAGAATGCCCATAAGGCGATCGAGCGCTGGGAGCATCAGCATCCGGGCGAGCCGCTGGCTGGCGACGAACGCTGGCGCGTCATCACCCAGGCCGCGATCGAGGTGGGGCCGGCGTTGTTCTTCAGCCTGCTGATCATCACTTTGTCGTTCGTGCCGGTGTTCACGCTCCAGGCGCAGGAGGGGCGGCTGTTCGCGCCGCTCGCCTTCACCAAGACCTGGACGATGGCAGCAGCCGCAATCCTGTCGGTGACCCTGGTACCGGTGCTGATGGGCTGGCTGATCCGCGGACGCATCCCGTCCGAACAGGCCAATCCGATCAACCGTGTGCTGACCGCTACCTATCGCCCCGCGATCGACTGGACGCTAAGGCGGCCAAAGACGGTGCTGCTGATTGCCGCACTGGTCTTCGCGACCACTGCCTGGCCGGCGTCACGGCTGGGCGGCGAGTTCCTGCCGGCGATGAACGAAGGCGACCTGCTCTACATGCCCTCGGCCTTGCCCGGGCTATCGGCGGCGAAGGCGTCCGAACTGCTCCAGCAGACCGATCGCATGATCAAGGCGGTGCCTGAGGTGCAGAGCGTGTTTGGCAAGGCCGGTCGCGCCGAGAGCGCGACCGATCCGGCGCCGCTCGAGATGTTCGAGACGACGATCCGGTTCAAGCCCCGCGACCAGTGGCGGCCGGGCATGACGCCGGACAAGCTGGTCGAGGAACTCGACCGCGCGGTGAAGGTCCCGGGACTCGCCAATATCTGGGTGCCGCCGATCCGCAACCGGATCGACATGCTCGCGACCGGCATCAAGAGCCCGATCGGGGTCAAGGTGTCGGGCAGCGACCTTGCCGAGATCGACCGGATCGCGCGCGCGGTGGAAGGCGTCGCCAAGGCGGTGCCGGGTGTCAGCTCGGCGCTGGCCGAGCGACTGACCGGCGGGCGCTATATCGATGTCGATATCGATCGCGCCGCAGCCGCGCGTTACGGCCTCAACATCGCCGATGTCCAGGCGATCGTCTCGGGGGCCGTAGGCGGCGAAAATATCGGCCAGACGGTCGAGGGGCTGGCGCGCTACCCGATCAGCGTGCGCTATCCGCGTGAGCTGCGCGATAGTCCGGAGGGGCTGCGGGCACTTCCCGTGCTGACGCCCTCGGGTCAGCAGATCACGCTCGGTACGGTCGCGAAGATCGCCATCGCCGACGGACCGCTGATGCTCAAGACCGAGAACGGGCGCCCCTCGACCTGGGTCTATGTCGACGTGCGCGGTCGCGATCTCGCCTCGGTCGTGTCCGATTTGCAAACGGCAGTGGCACGGCAGGTCAAGCTCTCGCCCGGCGTATCGCTCGCCTATTCGGGGCAGTTCGAATATCTTCAGCGCGCGCTCGACCGGCTGAAGCTGGTCGTGCCCGCCACACTCGCGATCATCTTCCTGCTCCTGTTCCTGATCTTCCGGCGCGTCGGCGAGGCGGCGCTGATCATGGGCACGCTGCCCTTCGCGCTGACCAGTGGGTTCTGGCTGCTCTACCTGCTCGGCTATCACCAGTCGGTCGCGACCGGGGTCGGGTTCATCGCGCTCGCCGGCGTCGCCGCCGAGTTCGGGGTGGTGATGCTGATCTACCTGCGCCACGCGCTCGAGGAGCGCGGACCCGATCCCGACGCGGATCAGGTCCAGTCGGCGATCCGGGAAGGCGCGCTGCTGCGCGTCCGGCCCAAGGCGATGACGGTCGCGGTGATCATCGCCGGGCTCTTGCCGATCCTGATCGGTAGCGGCGCCGGCTCCGAGGTGATGAGCCGCATCGCGGCGCCGATGATCGGCGGGATGCTGACCGCGCCGCTGCTCTCGATGTTCGTGATCCCCGCCGCCTGGCTGCTGATGCGGCGGCCCGGCGCGACGCTACCTTCGTCCCTCAACCTGCAAGGAGATGACCAATGAAGCCTCTTTACCTGATTCCGGCGCTCGGCCTCGTCGCGCTGCTCGCCGCCTGTGGCGAGAAGGCCGCGACCAACGCGTCCGCGCCCGCCAATACCGTGTCGGCCGAAACCTCCGGCAACGTGGCCGGCATGGACAATAGGTCGGGCGACATGGACAACATGACGATGCCGATGGCGAAGACCGCCCATGCCACCGGGACGGTCAAGGCGATCGACAAGGCCGCCGGCACGGTCACGATCGAGCATGGTCCGATCGCCGAAGCCAACTGGCCCGCGATGACGATGGCGTTCAAGGCCGCGCCTGGCCTGCTCGACAGCGTCAAGGTGGGCGACAAGGTAGCGTTCGACTTGAAACTCGAAGAGAATGGCGGCGAGGTGACCGCGATCACCAGGCAGTGATGCACACGCCGGCCGTGAGGCGTTGCCCTTCGGCGTTGCGAAGGCCGGCGCCAGCGCCTCGAGAATGCGGCATTCGGCGATCGCGCCGCCCCGGCACGAGGCGACCAGCGCGCTCAGCTCGCGTCGGAGTGCAGTCAGGTCCGCGATCTTGCGATCCACCTCGTGCAAATGCTCGGTGGCGGTCCGGTCCACGGTTCCGCAATCGCGATCGCGATCGCGGTCTCGCCCTCGCGCCGAATGCCTCGGTTGCTTTGATCCTGTACCGGTGCCGCAGCGGCGAGGCGAACATGCGCTCGATCTGGATCTGCTCGCGCAATGACGCGACCGACAATGTCGCCGTGGTCGCCGCGGCGTTGGCCGTATGCGGCACCGGAACGGTTGGCTCGACCTGATCGTCGCCGCGATCCTCACCACACTCGGGATCAGCGGCGGCGTCCAGATCATGCGCCAGTCGGCATCCCACCTGCGATCGGCGCATCTGCCGCCCCCGGCGGCCGCACAGCCGGTCTTTCACGGGGAATAGACAATGGCGTGGAAACGGATGCGAAACGATCTCGTTGCAATGATCCATCGGGATCATCTCAATGGGCTTTTGCGCGTCGTCTCTCGTGCTCGCGGTCTTTGCAGGCGCAGGGACTCTCGCTGCGTCCCGGTGAGCACGGATGCGGCAGGAGCAATGACCGAACCCTTCGCGTGGCCGGGTGGCCTTCGCATATGTCCAGGCCGGTTCACGGCTAAAAGCGAAGGCGCATGTCTCAAGCATGCTCTCAACACCCGGCTCCGCCTGCGTTGCCAAGCTCCTGCGCGCCCTGCGCAAGGCCGCCGCGGCGAGTTGCTAAATTGCCGAATGGCCTTATCCTCCGTTTCGCGTCGTCTACACGGCGGCGCCGAGGCGTGAGAACCTCGCTTGAGAAACCATGGTCTCGCACGGCGCATCGCCGGGTGGCCGTCGCACATGTTCAGGCTGCTTGCGGCTAAAAGCGTCGGCGCGTGTCTTAAGTCGATTTTCATAGCTGGGCGCTGCTCAAGGGCGTCGTGCTGTCGACGCTGCTGGGCGTGGGCTCGGAACTGCAGTTCAGCGGCGAGAACGATCTCGTCCAGGCCGTCCGGCAGTCGACCCAGCAGAATGTTTCGCGAGCCGGCGACCAGCTCACTTCGCGGAATCTGCAGGTCCAGCCGACGATCACCATCCGGCCGGGCGCGCCCGTCCGGCTGCTGGTGCATCACGATCTGATCCTGAAACCCTGGGTGGAGGAGCGGTGATGGCTGATCTACGTCTTCCGCGGCTTCCCGATCGCACTCCGGTGAAGGTCGGTATCCAGGTGACCCCGCAGCTGTTCGCGGATCTCACACGATATGCGGCGCTTTACCGGGAAACCTATGGCCAGGAAGAGGCAGTTGCCGACCTCATCCCATCCATGCTGACCGCCTTTCTCGATAGCGACCGGGCATTTGTGAAAACTCGGGCAAGCGGAAAGTGACTGCCATGGCCATCGCCAAACCGGGCGAGAGCACCGCGAATGGTTCGATCGAGCCGATCAGCGTTCGCATCCCTGCCGCGGTCGCCATGACCGGACTAAGCCGGTCGAGGATCTATGAACTGATCGCCTCGGGCGAAATCCAGATCGCGAAGGACCGACGGAGCACGCTGCTCATTGTCGCCAGTTTACGAGAGGTTGTGAGCCGGCGGATTGTGGATCGGGACTTGCCGGCCGAGTAGCGGCCTCGGTCTTGCGCGCCGCCAGCCGTGGGATAGAGGCCGAACGCTTGAAGCACGGCATAGGGGCGGCCGCGGCTTAATCTGATCCCCTGTTCAAGTCGCGATGCCAAATGAACATATCGCGCCACGCCGTTGGGGAAATATTGCCCTCTCCGTGGTGGGTTTTTCCGCAATACGGCGCGCAGCAGCAAACCACGCGCAAATGGCTCCACGCGCAGATCAGCAAACAGACTCGGCAAGCTAGTGAGACCGTTATCTCTGTTGATAATGTAAATTGCAGCGTGGCCGCACCGCGCGCTTTCTCGTTAGTCCGTTTCGTGATTTAATTGGTCGAATCGAGTCGCATTTTTCTGCTTCTGGTCGCTTGAGAACGAGCGGCCGAGCTCTTGTTCGAGCGAGGGAGATATGGGCCGTTCGATAGCTTCCGAGACAAAATCCATCATGCACGCAGGCCAGCCGTGCGCCTGTGCCTGTCGCATGCCTTGCTGGGAGCGCGAGCAATGATTGAATATCACGCGCACGAAGCCGTTTTGAACGCACTCAAAGCCAATTTGGCCACGGCGTTCGATGAACCAGCATTGGCGTCGCAAGCCCAGAAACTGGCTGACGCAGCCGATATCGACAGAGACGCAGCGACACTTGGCTCATTTATCGACGTGCTGCTCGAGCATGCAGGCTCAGACGGTGTCGAGCTGCAGCTGCTTGAGCAAGCAGCAAGCTTATGGAAGCGTGGGTTAACGGCGTATCAAGAGCTTGGCTTGGCCCGGCAAGAACTTGAGCTGGCCATGGCTGACCCCACCAAGGCTGGAGCGCTAGCAATTGCCCAGTCGAGCATCAGCCGCTTGGCCGCACTCAAAACGACAGTCACGCAGCTTGGCAGCGAAATGCAGGCCCTGCGCGACCAAATCGCGCCGCTGCCGCATTTGAAGCCGCACGCCCGGCAAAATGATGAGCCATCAAGCCAGTGGACAGTCAGAGACGCGTTTCTAGGGCGGCGCACAGACGCGTTTGTCAGCGCGCTGCTTGCCAATGCGAACGACGTCCAGACCAGGGCGCTTGCTGTTGGCGCCGTCTCTGGCTTTGCTGGCAATGCCGCTGGCTCAGCTTTTCTTGGCGCAGTGGTCGGCGGCCCCAGGCGCTCGCATCGCTACAGAGACAGGCTTGCACGAAACACGTTGGGCAGCTGGCTCAAGTCCAACACGGCTGTAAGCTCGCTGCCTGAACTCGCGCGTCGCCTGAGCTATCGCGGCGCTATTGGTGGCTTTGCTTTGCCCAATGCCATAAAGCAAGCGCTCGAGAGTGCGTTCAGCAAAGCACATCCAAGCCGAAGCCAGCCGAGTTGGAATTTGGGATTGAACCGGCTCGTGCGGCATTTGGAATTGCTGATCGTATTCAGCAGGCCGCTCGCACCAGATCCGCCAATGACCTTCATGTCTGGCAATGGCGATGATGATATTCCAGGGATGATGGTGGGTGGCTCTGGCGGAGATGCTGGCGAGCCCAAGGGGCCTCCAGAGCCGCCAGGCCTGGGCGGCGAAGGTCCAGACACGGGGGTAAGCGAGCCAGGCAAATCAGATTCAAAGTCCAGTGGCGGCGATGCGTGCCTAGGCATCATTTTGGGCCTTGGCGGCCTATTTGCCGTCGGGCTGGGGCTTCTGATCTTCTGCATTTTCCAATGGGCAGCAGAGGGAGAATGCAAGCCTGAAGAGTTCTTCGATGAACTGCTGGGCTCGGAAGAGCCTGATCCAACACAGACCACTGGGATCAATCAGGGCCAGCTTACAGCGATCAGCACGCCAGAAGCGTCAGGGCATATTTTGCTCGAAATGTTCAAGCTTCAGCTGACTGCTTGGCAAGCATTTGACTTGGCCCTGTCGTATCTCACTGTGACGGGCCTGATTTACCCTGACGAGCTGCTCATCACGTCTCCGCTGTACCAGCAGTTTCTGCGCGTGCCACAGCGCGCTGGCTGGCCGCACCGGGAAGAAGCCAATGCGCTTGAGACATATCATTTTGACCCTGTTTCCGCGTTCGAAGCGCCAGCTTCTGCCGTGCCATTCCCAGCGAACGCAGATCCATGGAGGCTCACGGCCCCATGGCCATCAGACTATGATCACTCAGCCAACGCCGTCGCTATGCCCCTGCTGCGACGCTTTCTGACCAACGCTGATCCTGGCGAAAATTTGGATCTCGATGCAGACCGGGGCTTTGGCCATCCATGCTGGGCCGTGGCCGGCGGGGGTTCGATCAATGATCCCAGCTTCGCTGTCGACGTGCTGGCTTACTCGGAGGAATGAGCATGGTGCTGGAACCTGGCTCCGCGCCCGACAATCAGCACGGCTCGCAAGACCGTGATCACGACCCGCGCATAAACAACTGGCTCGTCATTCCCTATTTCCAGAATGACATGGGCCGGCCGGCAGTCGAGCGCCCTCTGCCAGCAAATGTCATTTCGTGGCTATGCCCATCGATTGTAGTCAACAATCAGCCTGGCCAAAATGCGTTCGTTAGGGGGCAACCAACCGAAGTCACTGTTGAAGTCGCAAACTTTGGCCGTGGGACAACGGCGGCGCCAGTCTATGTTAGAGTGTGGTGGGCCGACCCATGCACGGCGTTTTCCAAGCTCAATCCATTTGGGCAAACAGTGGTCCTGGCTCCATGCGATGGCAAAGCACGGCGCTCTCAGTCCATTATTGGCATCGTGCCCACCTGGGCCCCTGAGCATGTTTGCCTGCTTGCCCATGTTTCGAGCCCGCTTGATCCAGGAAAAACCACACCCAACCCATCAAGCGATAGGCATTGGGCGCAATTCAACATTGCGGAAGTCGTGGCGAGCGCGGGGCAGCCTTTCCAATTCTTTTTCAACGCATTCAATCCATTCACCGAGGCGGCCGCATTTGAAATTTCAGTCAAGCCGCTTGGCGGCGTCAGAATGGAAAGCTTGGCGCGCTTGGCCAAGCGCCCGCTGCGGCATGCTGAAGAGCTGAGAGTCAATTTGCTGCAGGGCCGCGACGAGCATGGCCACTTTGGCCGGGAGGGCGACGCAACCGAACTGGTGCTTGAGCCGGGCCGCGGCACCATGATTGGCATCACAGGTATGGTGCCAGAGGGCCATGGGCCAGGGACAAGCTTCGCACTAGACATTGTACAGCGCCAGCGTCGCGGGGAGGGTTTTGAGGGCACGCTGGGTTTGATTGTCAGCGTGGGCGGAGAGCGCTGAGCCAGGCATAGCTTGGCAGTGCGGACAAATTTTGATCGGAATCCGAGTTAGCTAGAAGTATCCAGCGACAGCACGATGCTCGATCTGAACGGGGTCATGTGGCCGACTTATCGATCACCATCCTTGGGGGCCAGGTACGAGCTGGAGACTTCGGCTTCGCCGCTCTTGGAGCTTGGGACTACTAAATTCGGAGGCCAATGTCCGCATGGGTCGAAACTGCGGACCTAACTTGGTCCCCATCGCTCTTTTGGCGCCGTCACGAGATAGCATCGACGTCCAGTCCGGCCGACTCTGCTGTAGAGCCGCTCCGCGCCCGCACGGGCTTCAAGGGAGTCAGATCATGATTCATCGAGCCTTCAAACCTAGACCTGAACCAATGACCGCTTTGGAGTGTAAGTTTCGAAAGTTCGTGCGACCAAGATGGGCGCGAAGCTGCCGTCATGTGGCTCATTGGTCGGATGCCCGCCTATTGCCCCGGCTTACCCGCGTGACCTTGCCATTTCACCGGTATCCGCAGGTAAGTCACGCCGTTTGCCTCCGCCTCGTGAAACCGGCCCGCACGGATGTTGACCTGAATCGAGGGTAGCAGTAGCTTCGGCACTGAGAGTCCGGCATCGCGTTGCTCCCGCATCGCGACGAACGCATCCTCGGTCACGCCATCGTGTACATGGACACTGGACCGGCGCTGTTCTCCCACCGTGGTCTCCCAGCGATACTCGTCCCGCCCTGGCGCCTTGTAGTCGTGGCACAGGAACAGTCGCGTGTCGTCGGGCAACGACAGCAGCCGCTGGATCGACCGGTACAGCGTGCGTGCGTCGCCGCCGGGGAAGTCGGCGCGCGCGGTGCCATAGTCGGGCATGAACAGCGTGTCGCCGACGAAGGCCGCGTCGCCGATCCGATAGGCGACATCCGCCGGCGTGTGCCCCGGAACATACAGCACCTCCACCTCCAGCGCGCCGATCGCGAAGCGGTCGCCGTCCTCGAACAGCCGATCGAAGTCGGAGCCGTCGGTTTTCAAATCGGTCATCGCGAAGACCGGGCGGAAGATGCGCTGCACGTCGCGAATATGCGCGCCGATCCCTATCCAGGCGCCGGTGCGCGCCTTGATGAACGGAGCGGCCGACAGATGGTCGGCGTGCGCGTGCGTCTCCAGCACCATCTCGATTTGCCAGTCCTGTTCGCGCGCGAAAGCAAGAATGCGCTCTGCCGAGCGGGTGTCGGCGGTCCCGCTGGCCAGATCGAAGTTGAGCACCGGGTCGATGACCGCAGCAATGCGCGTGGCGGGGTCGCCGACGAGGTAGCTGATCGTGTTCGTCGGCTCGTCGAAAAATGCCTCGATAAGGGGTTGGGTCATGGTCGTTCTCCGTTATGCCTTGACTATATATTAGCATAACCTAAATTAGCAATATCTAACGGAGTAGTACGATGCTCAAGCCGCCCATGGATTTGGCGATGTTCGAGACGAAGGCCGGGCAGGTTGCCGAGACGCTGAAGGCGATCGGCAATGCGCGCCGACTGATGCTGCTGTGCAAGCTCGTCGAGCATGGCGAGGTGACGGTGAGCGACCTCGCCCGCGACGTCGGGTTGTCGCAGTCGGCCTGCTCGCAGCATCTCGCAAAGATGCGCGACGAGGGGCTCATCGCCTTCCGGCGCGACAGTCAGACGCTCTGGTATCGGATCGCCGATCCGCGCGTCGAAACGCTGCTCACCACGCTCTATCAGCTCTTCTGCAAGGATTGATGTCATGACGATCGAGACCCTGTCCCCGGCCGCGGCACGTGCGGCGATCGAGACCGGCGCGCGCCTGGTCGATATACGCGACGCCGACGAACATGCGCGCGAGCGCATCCCCGGCGCGCTCAACCTGCCGCTCGCGCGGATCAGCGATCTGACGAGCGACAGCCGAGCCGTCATATTCCACTGCCGCTCGGGTATGCGGACGACAGCGAACGCGGCGCAGCTTCGGACGGCCGCCGCCGGTGCGCCCGCCTATCTTCTCGAGGGCGGGATCGATAGCTGGCGGCGCGCCGGCCTCGCGACCATCGCCGATCGCAGACAGCCGCTGGAGATCATGCGGCAGGTGCAGATCACCGCCGGCGCCCTGGTGCTGGCCGGCGTCTTGCTCGGGTGGCTGGTGGCACCGGGCTTCTTCGGGCTGTCCGCCTTCGTCGGTGCAGGGCTGATGTTCGCCGGCACCACGGGCTGGTGCGGCATGGCGAACCTGCTCCGCATCATGCCCTGGAACCGGCGGGCGGCGGTCTGAGACACCGATGGACGCGGTCTCGATCGTTGCGGCGCTGGCATCGGGCGGCCTGATCGGCCTCGTGCTCGGCCTTGTCGGCGGCGGCGGATCCATCCTCGCGGTGCCGCTCCTGGTCTATGTCGTCGGCGTCGGTTCGCCGCATGCGGCGATCGGCACGGCCGCCGTCGCGGTGGCGGCCAACGCGCTTGCCAGCCTTGCAGGACACGCCCGCGCCGGCCGGGTGAAGTGGCGCTGCGCCGGCGTGTTCGCCGCGTCCGGAATGATCGGCGCGGCGCTCGGTGCGGAGCTGGGCAAGGCAATCGACGGCAAGCAACTGCTCGCGCTCTTCGGGCTGCTGATGATCGGCGTCGGCCTGTCGATGTTCCGCAAGCGGCGGACAGCCGAGGCGCCCGACGTGCGCCTCACGCGGGAAAGCGCCGGCGTGCTCCTGCCGCGGCTCGTGCCGATCGGGCTCGCCGTGGGGCTGGCCGCCGGCTTCTTCGGGATCGGCGGCGGGTTTCTGATCGTGCCGGGACTGATCCTCGCGACGGCGATGCCGCTGCCCTACGCAGTCGGCACGTCGCTGGTCGTCGTCAGCGCGCTGGGCCTGACGACCGCCACTTCCTATGCCGCGTCCGGGCTGGTCGACTGGACGGTGACCGCGCTGCTGGTGACTGGCGGCGTGGGCGGAACGATCCTCGGCATCTGGCTGGGGCGTCTGTTCGCCGCCCGCAAGGGTGTGCTTGAAAAGGGATTCGCGACCGTCGTCATCGCCGTCGGCTCTTACGTCACCCTGTCGTCGCTTTGAGCGGTGTGGTCTCAAGATTATCAACCGGCAGCTTTGCGCCCGTCGACTTCGAAAGATGCGGGTCGGCTTTCGGACGGAGCTAAGACGGATTGAACGCCAGCGATGGACACGAAGCCGTCCGCCAATCCCGCCGCTGGGGCTAGGTCCTGATTCCCGCGATGGCGCACTTGAGCTCGCTTCCGAGGCAATCCCCGGAGATCCCAGAATCTATTTGAGAGGAATTTTGGAGAAATTGCGAGAATCGTTGGCAAGAATGCCATCCAAGCCATTGAAAAGGCTTGGTGACCCCTACGGGAATCGAACCCGTGTTTCAGCCGTGAAAGGGCCGCGTCCTAACCGCTAGACGAAGGGGCCATGCCGAAGCGTGGAACGGCCGGTTAGGGAAGGATGCGGCGCGGGTCAAGCGCGATCGTCTCAATCGGCCCATGCCGCATCTTCGATGTGAAGTTCGGCCGCGGGGCGGGGTCCCCAGTCGTCGATCCTGGCCCGTCCGGCGAGCCAGAGCTTGCGGTGCCGCGGGGCGGAGAGCAGTGCGGCGCCCAGCTCGGTCTCGGCCTGGCGGAAGGCGACTGCCTTGAGGCTGCGGCCGTCCTCGCCGGCGACGATCAGCCGGACATGCCCGCCGCTGCCGACGACGTCCGCCTTGAGCACCGAGATCGGCCCGGCGACCACGCGCGGCGCTGGCCAGCCCATGCCATAGGGGCCGCCGGCCTCCATCGCATTGACCAATTCGGGATTGACGCCGCCGGGCGCGAGCACCGCGTCGAGCAGCAGCGCGCGCTCGCCGATCGCGGCGGTCACGCGTTCGGAAAGACGCTCCTCGAGGAAGTCGGCAAAGGCCTCGAGCCCTTCCTCGGCGATGGTGACGCCGCACGCCATTGCATGCCCGCCGCCCGCCGCGAGCAGCCCGGCGTCCTTCGCGGCGAGCACCGCGGCGCCCAGGTCAACGCCGGGGATCGAGCGCCCCGAGCCCTTGCCCAGGCCGTTCTCGTCGAGCGCGATCACGATCGAGGGGCGGCCGAGCTTCTCCTTGAGCCGGCCGGCGACGATGCCGATCACGCCCGGATGCCAGCCGCGGCTCGCGACGATCGTGATCGCGCGATTCCCCTTCGCCAGGCACAGTTGCTCGGCGGCGAGTTGGACCTCGGCCTCGATCGCGCGACGTTCCTCGTTGAGGATGTTGAGCTCCTCCGCGATCGCGCGCGCCTCGTCCGGATCGCGCGTGGTGAGGAGGCGGACGCCGAGGTCCGATCGCCCGACGCGCCCGCCGGCATTGATGCGCGGCCCGAGCGCGAAGCCCAGATCGGTGCAGGTCGGCGCGCGCGTCAGCCGGGCCGCCTCGATCAGCGCATTGAGGCCGATGTTGCGGCGCTGCGCCATGACCTTGAGGCCCTGCGCCACGAAGGCGCGATTGAGCCCCTTGAGCGCCGCGACGTCCGCCACCGTGCCCAGGGCGACCAGATCGAGCAGATCGAGCAGCCGCGGCTCTGCACGCCCCTTGAACCAGCCGCGCGCGCGCAGCGAACGGATCAGCGCCGCGCCCAGCAGGAAGGCGACGCCCACCGCCGCGAGATGGCCGTGCGCGGCGCCCTCGGTCTCGTCGAGCCGGTTGGGGTTGACCAGGGCATAGGCTGCCGGGAGCTCGGCGGCGCATTTGTGGTGATCGCAGACGATCACCTCGGCGCCCACGGCCCGCGCCATGTCGAGCGCCTCGAACGCCTGCGCTCCGCAATCGACGGTGACGATCAGCCGCGCGCCTTCGCCGTGCAGGCGCACCAGCGCCTCGCCCGACGGGCCGTAGCCCTCCATCAGCCGATCGGGGATATAGGGACGCGCCTCGAGCCCCAGGTCGCGCAGCAGCAGGATCAGCAGTGCGGCGGAAGTGGCGCCGTCGACGTCGTAATCGCCGAAGATCGCGACCTGCTCACGGCGCTCGACCGCATCGGCGAGGCGTTCGGCGGCGCGGTCCATGTCGCGGAAGATCGAGGGGTCGGGCATGAAGGCGCGGATGCTGGGCGCGCGATGATCGTCGATCGCCTCGCGCGGGCAGCCGCGGGTGAGCAGCAGCTGCGTCACCAGATCGTCGGGCGCGAAGCCCGGATCGCGCGCATCCGCCGCCAGCCCGCGCCAGCGCCACGGCTGGCCGAGGATCGAACGGTGGATGTTGAGCACGGCTGACATGCGCAGGTTGTGGCCCCCCTGGGCAGGGTTGTCGAGGGCGGCCGTCCGTCAGCTGCCGGAGCCGGCGGTCTCGATCCCGCCCGCGACATAGGTCGGCACATAGTCCTTGATCCACGCGCCCTCGCGGAACCACTTGGTGACGATGTACTTCATCCCTTCCATCACGCGCATGCCCTCGTGGAGCGTGTCGTAATTGGGGGTGCCGTCAGGCGTCATGTTGTTCCACACGACGAGCAGCCCGCGCTTCGGCTTGAAGCGGATGCCCGCGCGCGGGAACCAGGTGGCGCCGCCCTCGGGCACGTCGTTGAGATAGGCCATTGCGGTCCAGGTGCGCTGGCCGCCGGTCTCCTTCATCTTGGGCCAATAGGCGCTCGACTCGTGGAAATAGTCGCAATGCGCGCGGAACTGCTGGTTCACCGCGTAGCGCTGGCCCTGGAGCGTCTCGGCATTCTCCTCGGGGATGCCGAGCAGATGGGCGATGCGCTGGTCGATCGCGAGGATGTCGGGGGACCACCGATAGAGGTCCGAGCTGTGGCTGGTCCGGTAATCGGGATCCTCGCTCACCGCGAGCAGGGTCGAAGGGCGCGAATTGGAGTCGATCAGCGCGATCAGCGCGTCGCACTCGGCGTCGCTCAGGAAATCGGGGACGGTATACATCTGCGCCGTGTCGACCTTGGCGCGCCGGACCCGCGGGTTCGCCTCCAGCCGCGCGGCGACGTCGCGGCCGATCCGGGCGCGGATGGGCGAGGGGCCGCCCGAGACCCGGCCTTCGTTCTTGCTCTTGCTCACGGCCCGCGAAATCGCGCGCGGCGAGGGGATTTGCAAGCCTTTCCAAACGACAAGGGGCCCGGCGTCGCCGCCGGGCCCCAGGATCTCCGATAAGGCTGCGGGCGTCCTTACCAGAAGATGTCGTAGATCACGTCGACCACTTCGCCGCTGTAGATGTCGACGAGGAGCGCATCGTTGTAATAGCGCACCCAGCGATAGGGCCCATCGACATCGGGCAGGCGATAATAGAACGGATCGTTGATCCAGTAGTTCGACGAATAGAGGATCGAATTCAGCGTGAAGCCGATCCCGAAGCGCCGATAGCCATATCCCCAGCCGCTCGGCGCGTAATAGCGCGGCAGGCGGTAGTGGCTGCGGTTGCTGCTGCGATAGCCGCGCCAGTCGTAGCGGCGGTCGTTGCGCCAGTTGTTGTTCCAGCGGCCGCGACTGCGATCGCTGTCCCAGCGGTTGCGGTCGCCGCTCCAGTTGCGGCTGCGATCATTGTCCCAACGATTGCGGTCGCGGCTCCAGTCGCGATTGCGGTCGTTGTCGTTCCAGTCGCGATTGCCGCGGTTGTACTGGCTGCGGTCGCCCCCGTTCCACCGGCTGCGGTCGTCGCGGTCGCGGAACTGCAGGCCTGACCGTTCCTGGGTCTGGTCGGCGTCCGGACGGCGGTCGCCGCCGTTCCACCGGCTGCGGCTGCCCGTCCAGCGACTGCGATCGCCGCTGTTGTTCCACTGGCTGCGATCGCCGCGATTGCCGCCCCAGCGCTGCTGCTGCTGTTGCTGGAACGATTGCTGCGGCACTGCCTGCGGGGTCTGCTGCTGCTGCGGACGGCTCCAGCCGCCCCGCTGGCGGTCGCCGCCGTCCCGCTGGCGCTGCGGCCGCTCCTGCGGCGTCTGCTGGCTCTGCTGCTGGCGCCATTCGCCGCGGT
The DNA here is from genome assembly GCF_026460985.1 of Sphingomonas sp. Classification (GTDB taxonomy): domain Bacteria; phylum Pseudomonadota; class Alphaproteobacteria; order Sphingomonadales; family Sphingomonadaceae; genus Sphingomonas. The sequence goes on along the minus strand of NZ_JAPKNM010000053.1, from coordinate 1,680 downwards.
TCTGGCGGACTTCGGACGACCGTTCGCCCGAACTATTCTCGGAGCGATCGCGGCCGCTCCAGCGTCCCCGGTCCTGCGCGAGCGCTGCCGGCGGGACCAGAGCCGTTGCGGCGATGATCACCGCGAGCAAGGTCTTCTTCATCTCAACTGTCTCCGTCGAGACCGGCAAGGGGCCGGGCTTCAAGATAGGATTTGATCTAGACTTCGCCGGATGAGCGGTTGCTGAATTGGGGCGAAAGGCGACTGAAAGAATTGGGCAAGTTCATTCCGGCGCCTGGGTCTCGGCTTCAGGCTGGGGCTCTTCGGGCAGGGGCGCCTCGCCGCGCGCCGATCGCGCCGCCTCGGTGATCGCTCCGATCAGCCGCGGATAGATGCCGCAGCGGCAGATATTGGGGATCGCGCTTTTGATGTCGTCCTCGCTCGGGTTGCGGTTGGTGCGCAGCAGGACCGATGCGGCCATGACGATGCCGGGGATGCAATAGCCGCACTGGACGATGTTGGTCGCGAGCAGGGCCTGCTGGACCGGATGGCTGCGATCCTTCGAAAGCCCCTCGATCGTGGTGACGAAGGTCCCCTCGAGCGCGCCGATCGTCTCCTGGCAGGCGAGCCGCAGCCCCCCGTCGACATCCACCGCGCAGGCGCCGCAATCGCCCGTGCCGCAGCCATATTTGGTGCCCGTCAGGTTCGACGCGTCCCGCAGCGCCCAGAGCAAAGGCGTGCGCGGGTCCATCCTGTACTCGACCGGCTGGTTGTTGACGGTGAAGCGAGTCATGGCGGCGGGTGTAGCGGGAAACGGCACGTTTCCGAAACCGGCATTGCGACTGCGTGCGGAGAGGCCGACATCCCCCACATGACACTCCCCACGCTCTTCCTCCCGCACGGCGGCGGGCCCTGCTTCTTCATGGACCCGGAGGGCGGTCCGCCCGATCCGATGTGGCGCAGCATGCAGGCCTATCTCGCCGGACTGATCCACGGCCTGCCCGAACGGCCCAAGGCGATCCTGCTCGTCTCGGGGCATTGGGAGGAGGACCAGGTGACCGTCCATGCCGGCGACGGCCATCCGCTGCTGTTCGACTATTACGGCTTTCCCGAACACACCTATCGCCTGCGCTGGGATGCGCCCGGTGCGCCCGATGTCGCAGCGCGGGCCAAGGCGCTGATCGAGGGCGCGGGCTTCCCGGTCGGCGTCGAGCGTGCGCGCGGTTGGGATCACGGCGTGTTCATTCCGATGATGGTGGCGGTGCCGGGCGCCGACATTCCGCTCGCCCAGCTGTCGCTGCGGAAGGACCTCGACCCGGCGGCGCATATCGCGATCGGGCGGGCTCTGGCGCCGCTCCGGGACGAAGGCGTGCTGATCGTCGGCTCGGGAATGAGCTTCCACAACCTCCGCGCCCGCGGCCCGCAGGTCACCCCGGTGGCGGACGAATGGGACGCGGCCCTGGTCGACGCCGTCACCGATCCCGATCCGGCACGCCGGGCCGCGCGGGTGGCGGCGTGGGACGAACTCCCCCACGCCCATTTCGCCCATCCCCGCGAGGAGCACCTCTTGCCGCTGATGGTCGCGCTCGGCGCGGGCGGGGAGGGGCCGGCCGTGTGCGACTACCGCGACCACGTGATGGGCTGGGCGGTGAGCGGGTATCGTTTCGGGTGAAAATCCCTCTCCCCTTGTGGGAGAGGGAG
>NZ_JAPKNM010000052.1 GCF_026460985.1 Sphingomonas sp. | reverse complement strand
GGATCCCTCCAGGGACCCCTATGGTCAACCGAAGCGCTTTCCATAGTGCGGCATGCGTCGCCCCGCCTGGTATCTGCGGGTGTAGCTCAGTTGGTTAGAGCGCCGGCCTGTCACGCCGGAGGTCGCGGGTTCGAGCCCCGTCACTCGCGCCATGCCCCTTCGCCCACGGCGTCATTGACAAGCCGGGGCACTTATAGCCTCATATCTGCATAACAAAGCAGGTCGCCGGTCCGTCCATGTGAGGAGGAAGCGATGCGATCCCATGCCTTGCTGGCAGCATTGATCCTGCTGCTGTCGTCCTGCAACGCCGAGAGGGCGGAGACGCAGAACACCAGCGCCGGAGACTATGCGGACGTCCTCGCCAATGCGGACGCGCCCGCGAACGGCGGCGACGCGAACATGGCGGCGAGCGGTACCGAGTCGAACGGCACCGTCGAGAATGCCAGCGCGGGCGGCGACGCGATCTATTGCGAGGCAGTGGATCGCGATACCAGCGCGTCCGAATGCCAGCGCTTCACGCGCGAACGCGCCAACCTGCAGGCGGGCCTGGGGGTGTTCGAAGCGCCCAAGGAGATGATGCTGGGCGAGAGCCGCGACCTCATCCTGAGCGTGGGCAAGAAGGCCAATGTGGAGGAAGTGCATGCCACGGTCGGCCAGGACCGCGCCAAGCATGTCGAGATCACCACGCAGGTGGGCCATTACATGACCGCGACACTGGCCGGCGGCGGGTTCGACATCACGCCTTCGGGGCCGCAGCCCAAGACGCTGGCCGCGGATCGCAGCGAGGTCTGGCAATGGCGGATCAAGGCCAAGGAGGAGGGGCCGCAGAAGCTGATGCTGACCATCTCGGTCGATGCCGAGGAGGCCGACGGCTCGCGATCGCGCTACGATCTCGAGAGCAAGACCTTCGACATCGCCGTGAACGTCACCGACAGCGAGCGCCGGGCGCGGCGCGCGCAGAACATCAAGAAGGACATGGACAGCGGCACGGCCGTGCTCGGCGGGCTCGAGAAGCTGCTGATCGCGCTGGCGGCGGTCGTCGTGGCGCTGGGCGGCGTGTGGATCGCGATCAGGACCTTCGGCAAGAAGAAGGACGCGGAGAAGCCGAAGGGCGACGATCCGAAGAAGGGCTAACGGTGTGGGCCCTGTATTTCGTCATCCCCGCGAAAGCGGGGACCCATCTCCGGCGCTTTCCGCGAACGCACCGGTGCATTTTGCCGCTCGCTTAGGAGATGGGTCCCCGCTTTCGCGGGGGTGACGGTTTGGATAGGCGACCTCGCCTACCGCCGCGCGAACATCGCGTCGATCGCGTAGCGGCCCGCGCCGAGTGTCGCGAAGAGCAGGCCGAACAGGATCAGGCTGGTTGCGGGAAAGGCGCCGCGGATGCCGAGCTTCGCGTCGACCATCGCGATCGCCACTGCGAAGTGGACCGCGCAGAGCAGACCGGCCCAGCGCGTCGCGAGGCCGAGCACGAAGGCGACGCCGCAGGCGAACTGCGCCCAGACCGAGACCAGGGCCATCCATTTGGGCTGGGGAAAGCCGTGCGAGCCGAGGAAGCGCGCGAATTCGGCCATGCGCGCGGTGCTCTCGATATTGTCCCACACGCCCCAGATGAGGAACGCGCCGATCACGAGGCGCGCGAGCAGCAATGCCGCATCCGAATAGCCCGCGAGACCCGCGGTGCGACTGCGCCTGAAAGCCATGTTTTCTCCCTTTGTCTTCGGCTTGGATCGTTCAGCCGCGCGGTGCGTGCCAGCGGCCCGTCTCCATCCACCGCAGCAACGGCTTGAGGGGCAGGATCCAGACGATACCGAGCACGACGTAGATCAGCAGTTGAACGAGGACCGGCAACGCGCCGATCTCCGCCGAGAAGCTGGCGACCATCACCACCCAGACGAGGATCAGCAGCAGGATCGCGAACATGCCGGCGGGCTTGCGCCAGCTCGCCTTCACTTCTCCGCGTGCCACAACATGCCCTCCTCGGTGATGATCGCGTGCAGCGGCACGTCCCAGATGTCGGCGGGGATAGCAGGGACTTCCTGCACCGACCATGCCACCCCGACCCGCCACGCGCCCTCGTAGCGCGCGAAGGCGCGGTCGTAATGGCCCGCGCCCTGGCCGAGGCGGTTGAGACGGCGGTCGAAGCCCACCAAGGGCGTCAGGATGATGTCGGGGACGACCTCGGCGCTCGACGGATCGGGCTGGCGCAGGTTGAACGGGCCCGCGACGAGCGGCTCGCCGAGCTGCCAGGCGAGGAAGCGGATCGGCGCGGCGCGATCGACGACGAAGGGGAGGGCGAGCCTGCACCCGGCGGCGGCGGCCGCGGCGGCCAGCTGGGTCGGATCGGCCTCGCTGCCGACCGCGCAATAGGTCGCAACGGTCATGCCTTCGCGAAGGCGCTCGGCATAGGCTTCTGGTGCGAGGATCGCCGTCGACGATTCGGCGGCGAACTGGTCGCGGTCGGCCCGGAGCCGGGCGCGGAGCGCGGGTTTGTCGAGCATCATGCGAAAAGAATGCGGTGGCGGGACCGCCATGGCCGTTTGCCAGAATATCCTCTGACGCCTGTTACGTCAGGTGGGAACCATGTGCGACAGACCAGGATCTGCACAGGGACAGCTCCCATGGATGATGAATAGCCTCAGGGATAATGCCAAGGCTCGTACCGGGCAGTTCCCGCCGCCGACGCATTTAGGATGGCGCGCGCTCGGACGCAACCGGAGTGAGACAATATCGTCATCCCGGCGAAAGCCGGGATCGCGTGCCGCCAGCGCCTTGCCACTTCGCCTGAGGTCCCGGCTTTCGCCGGGATGACGTCAAGCTTCGGCCGCGTCTTCCTCCAGCGCCGTCGCCACGGCTTCGAGGCGGTCGGCGATGCGTTCGAGCAGCACCGGCGAGACGCCTTCGGGCGGGTTGCGCTGCACTTCGTCGACCATGTCGGCGAGGATCAGCGCGAGATAGACGAGCGTGCGCTCGGCATTGAGTCCGCCCGAGGCGCGCTGGGCGGTTGCCTCATGCTCCTGCAGGATCGACTCGAGATGGCGCAGGTGCAGCTCGTCGCCGTCGCGCGCGGCGACCGAATAGCTGCGGCCGGCGACGGTGATGGTGATCTCCGCCATCAGCCCTGCTCGGCGCCCGAGGTTTCGCGCGCGATCAAGGCGTCCAGCGAGGTCACGGCCTCCTCGATGCGCGCGCGCAGCTTGGCGTGGCGGCGCGCGAGACGCTCGGTCGCATAAGAGCGTGCCGCCGCCGCACGCTCGATCCGCGCCAGCGCCTGTTCGATACGATGTGCGGGGCTTTCGGCCATGACGGTATCGATTAGGGAGCGCAGGCGGGCGCGGCAAGGGGTTCATGAGGCGAACGGCCCATCGATTCTTCGAGAGAGCGCAATGGCTTTGCCATCCTGGCCGGTCGGGCGGTTGACGCGCGGGCGCATGCGTCCCAAAGGCGTCCGCGATCAGCCAAGGAGTCCCCGTGTCCGCATCCTTCACCGACTGCGCCAATGCGATCCGCGCGCTATCGATGGACGCCGTGGAGGCCGCCAATTCGGGGCATCCCGGCATGCCGATGGGCATGGCCGACGTCGCCACCGTCCTGTTCCAGAGCTATCTGAAGTTCGATCCCGCCGACCCGCACTGGCCCGACCGCGACCGCTTCGTGCTCTCGGCGGGGCATGGATCGATGCTGATCTACTCGCTGCTCCATCTGACCGGCTATGCGCGGCCGACGCTGGAGGACATCAAGAATTTCCGCCAGGTCGGCAGCCCCTGCGCGGGGCACCCCGAGAATTTCGAGCTCGCCGGAGTCGAGGCGACGACCGGGCCGCTGGGGCAAGGCCTGGCGATGGCGGTGGGCATGGCCATCGCCGAACGGCACCTCAACGCGACCTTCGGAGACGCGCTGGTCGACCACCGCACCTGGGTGATTGCCGGCGACGGCTGCCTGATGGAAGGCATCAACCATGAGGCGATCGGGCTCGCCGGGCATCTCAAGCTCGGCCGGCTGATCGTGTTGTGGGACGACAACAAGATCACGATCGACGGCGCGGTCTCGCTTTCGTCGAGCGAGGACATTCCGGCGCGCTATGCCGCCACGGGCTGGCACGTCGTCGAGTGCGACGGGCATGACCAGGCGAGCATCGCCGCGGCGTTCGACGTGGCGCTCGCCGACGACCGGCCCTCGCTGGTCCGCTGCCGCACCATCATCGGCAAGGGGGCGCCCAACAAGCAGGGCTCGTCCAAGGTGCACGGCTCGGCGCTAGGTGCCGACGAAGTCGCCGCGGCGCGCGAGACCCTGGGCTGGCACCATCCGGCGTTCGAGGTTCCGGAAGGCATTCGCGCCGCATGGCAGGCAGCCGGCAGGCGCGGAGCCGAACCTCATGCTGCATGGAAGCAGCGGCTCGCAAGCGACAGCAATCGTGCGGCTTTCGAACAGCGCGATACTGCCTCGTCCGACTGGCTGAAGCCTTATGTCGACGGCCTGCTCGCCAATCCGCAGAAGGTCGCGACCCGCAAGGCCTCGGAGATGGCGCTGGAGGCGATCAACGTCGCGCTGCCGCAGACGATCGGCGGCTCGGCGGACCTCACCGGTTCGAACAACACGCTGACCAAGGGCCTCAAGCCGTTCACCGCGGACGATTATTCGGGCCGCTACGTCTATTATGGCATCCGCGAGTTCGGCATGTCCGCCGCGATGAACGGCATGGCGCTGCACGGCGGGGTGATCCCTTATGGTGGTACCTTCCTGGTCTTCTCGGACTATGCCCGGCCGGCGATCCGGCTCTCCGCGCTCCAGCAGACGCGCGTCGTCTATGTGATGACGCACGACTCGATCGGGCTCGGCGAGGACGGCCCGACGCACCAGCCGATCGAGCATATGATGAGCCTGCGCGTCATCCCCAATCTCGACGTCTATCGTCCGTGCGACACGGTCGAGACCGCCGAATGCTGGGCGCTGGCGCTCGAGAAGACCGACGGGCCGGCGCTGCTCGCGCTTTCGCGGCAGAACCTGCCCCAGCTGCGCACCGATGGCGGCGAGAACCGCTCCGCGAAGGGCGCGTACCGGCTGCTCGCGGCCGAGGCCGAGCGGCATGTGGTGCTGATCGCGACGGGCTCGGAAGTCGAGATCGCAGTCGCGGCGCGCGCGGCGCTCGAGGCGCAGGGGATCGGCGCGGACGTCGTCTCGATGCCCAGCTGGGAGCGCTTCGACGCGCAGAGCGAGGAATATCGGAACGAGGTGCTGCCGCACCACGTGCTGCGCGTCTCGATCGAAGCGGGCACGACGATGGGCTGGGAGCGCTATACCGGGATTGCCGGGCTGCGCTTCGGCATCGACCAGTACGGCGCGTCGGGGCCCGCGCCCGCGCTCTACGCGCATTTCGGCCTCACCGCCGCGGCGATCGTGCCGCAGATCGTGGCGGCGCTCGGCTGAGCACCCATATAGCGAGCCGAACGGCTCAAACCGATGGCAGGAGTATAGCGATATGACGAAGGTTGCGATCAACGGTTTCGGGCGCATCGGACGGCTGGTCGCGCGCGCGATCCTCGAGCGTCCGGACAGCGGGCTCGAACTGGTCACGATCAATGACCTCGCCGACGCCAAGTCCAATGCCTGGCTCTTCTCGCGCGACAGCGTGCACGGCAAGTATCCGGGCACGGTGACCGCCGAGGGCAACGACCTCGTCATCGACGGCAAGCGCATCAAGGTGACTGCCGAGAAGGATCCGGCGAACCTGCCGCACAAGGAGAATGGCGTCGAGCTGGTGCTCGAATGCACCGGCTTCTTCACCGATCGGGCCTCCGCCCAGAAGCATATCGACGCGGGCGCGAAGAAGGTGCTGATCTCGGCGCCGGGCAAGAATGTCGACCTGACCGTCGTCTACGGCGTCAACCACGACAAGCTCGAGGCGGGGCACACGATCGTCTCGAACGCGTCGTGCACCACCAACTGCCTCGCGCCCGTCGCCAAGGTGCTCAACGACAGCGTCGGCATCGAGCGCGGCCTGATGACCACGGTCCACGCCTATACCAACGACCAGAAGATCCTAGACCAGATCCACCCGGACCTGCGCCGCGCGCGCGCCGCGGCGATGAGCATCATCCCGACCACCACGGGCGCGGCCCGCGCGGTGGGCGAGGTGCTCCCCGAGCTCAAGGGCCGGCTGGACGGCTCGGCGATCCGCGTGCCCGTGCCCGACGGCAGCCTGGTCGACCTGACCTTCACGCCGAAGCGCGACACGACTCGCGACGAGATCAATTCGATCCTCAAGGCGGCGTCGGAGAGCGGCCCGCTCAAGGGCATCCTCTATTATTCGGAGGATCCCCTGGTCTCGATCGACATCGTCCACACGCCGGCCTCGTCGACCGTCGACAGCCTCGAGACCGCGGTGCTCGAGGGCAAGCTGGTCCGTGTCGTCAGCTGGTACGACAATGAATGGGGCTTCTCGAACCGCATGGTCGATACCGCGACCGCGATGGCGAAGCTGAACTGATAAACCGTCACCCCCGCGGAAGCGGGGGCCCATCTCCCAACCGTGCCGCGAGCGGGACCCGCACGAGATGGGTCCCCGCTTTCGCGGGGATGACGAGGTAAGTATGAGCCGCCCCTTCAAGACGCTCGACGACATGGGCGACCTCGCCGGCAAGCGGGTGCTCGTCCGCGAGGACCTGAACGTCCCCATGGCCGACGGCGCGGTGACCGACGATACGCGGCTGCGCGCTGCGGTGCAGACGGTCGCCGAGCTGGCGGACAAGGGCGCCAAGGTGATCGTGCTCGCGCATTTCGGGCGCCCCAAGGGGCAGCGCAATCCGGAGATGAGCCTCGCATTGGTCACCAAGCCCTTCGAGCAGGTGCTTGGGCGGCCGGTGCGCTTCATCGACGACGAATATGCCGTCGAGGTCATCGAGAAGATGGCCGAGGGCGAGGTCGGCATCCTGGAGAACACCCGCTTCGATCCCGGCGAGGAGAAGAACGCGCCCGAGACCGTCGCACGGCTCGCGGCGCTGGGCGACCTCTATGTCAACGATGCCTTCTCCGCCGCGCACCGCGCCCATGCCTCGACCGAGGGGCTGGCGCACAAGCTCCCCGCATATGCAGGGCGGCAGATGGAAGCCGAGCTCGACGCGCTCGACAAGGCGCTCGGCAATCCCGAGCATCCGGTCGCGGCGGTGGTCGGCGGGGCGAAGGTCTCGTCCAAGCTCGACGTGCTGCGCCATCTCGTCGAGAAGGTCGACCATCTGATCATCGGCGGCGGCATGGCCAACACCTTCCTCGCCGCGCGCGGCGTGAATGTCGGCAAGTCGCTGTGCGAGCATGACCTGACCGGTACCGCCGAGGAGATCCTGGACGCCGCGGACAAGGCGAACTGCACCGTGCACTTGCCGTACGACGTGGTGGTGGCGAAGGAATTCCGCGCCAATCCGCCGGTGCGCACGGTCAATGTGCACGAAGTCGCCGAGGACGAGATGATCCTCGATGTCGGCCCGGCCGCCACCGAGGCGCTGGCCGACGTGCTCAAGAATTGCCGCACCCTGGTGTGGAACGGGCCGCTGGGCGCGTTCGAGACGCCGCCGTTCGACACCGCCACCGTGGCGCTGGCCAAGACTGCGGCGGCGCTCACCAAGGAGGGGTCGCTGGTCTCGGTGGCCGGGGGCGGGGACACCGTCGCCGCGCTCAACCAGGCCGGCGTGGCGGAGGATTTCAGCTTCATCTCGACCGCGGGCGGCGCCTTCCTGGAATGGATGGAAGGCAAGGAACTGCCGGGCGTGGCTGCACTGCAGAAATGACCGATCGGGGGGGAATCGGGAAACCGGCTCCCCTTTCGACGTAAGCCTTGGGCCCTTTGGCGTATGTCTGCCGTTGTCAGGCTTCCGCAGGTGCGAAGGGCTGGATAGAGCCCAGCGGACAGGGACCTATCCAAGGGGAAGTCATGAGCATCACGCCCGCAGTCCGCGCCATCCTTGCGAACTACGAATCCGACAATCCCGGGGTGAAGGCCAATCTTGCCCGCATCCTGATGCAGGGCCGGCTGGGCGGCACCGGCAAGCTGATCATCCTGCCGGTCGACCAGGGCTTCGAGCACGGCCCGGCGCGCAGCTTCGCGGTCAATCCCGACGCCTATGACCCGCACTATCATTTCCAGCTCGCGATCGATGCCGGGCTGAGCGCCTATGCGGCGCCGCTGGGCATGATCGAGGCGGGGGCGGACAGCTTCGCGGGGCAGATCCCGACGATCCTCAAGGTCAATTCGTCGAACAGCTGGGCTACCGGTATCAACCAAGCGGTGACCGGTGGCGTCGACGACGCGCTGCGGCTCGGCTGCTCGGCGATCGGCTTCACCATCTATCCCGGCGCCGACGACGTGTTCGAGATGATGGAGGAGATCAAGGAGATGCGCGCCGAGGCGGCCTCGGTCGGCATCGCGACGGTGATCTGGTCCTATCCGCGCGGCGGCAAGCTCTCGAAGGACGGCGAGCTGGCGCTCGACGTCGGCGCCTATGCCGCGCACATGGCGGCGCTGCTCGGCGCGCACATCATCAAGGTCAAGCTGCCGAGCGCGCATATCGAGCAGAAGGACGCGGTGAAGGCCTATGAGGGCACCGATTGGTCGGCGCAGTCCGATCGGGTCCGTCATGTCGTGAAGAGCTGCTTCAACGGCCGCCGCATCGTCGTCTTCTCCGGCGGCGCGGCCAAGGGCGAGGACGCGGTCTACCAGGACGCGCGCGACATCCGCGACGGCGGCGGCAACGGCTCGATCATCGGTCGCAACACCTTCCAGCGCAAGCGCGAGGACGCGATCGCGATGCTCGACAAGCTGGTGCGCATCTACAAGGGCGAGGAGGCGTGATCACGCGCCGCCCGGTACTCGCGGGCCTCGCGCTCGCGATGCTGGGCGGCGGCCACGCTGCGGCGAAGGGGAATGCGATGGAAGATCCGGTGCCGTTCGGGATGATCGGAAAGATGAAGGCGCAGCCGGGCAAGCGTGCCGAGCTGATCGCGATCCTCTCCTCGGGCACCGGCGCCATGCCCGGTTGCCGCGCCTATCTGATCGCCGAGGACGCGAAGGATCCGGACGCGATCTGGATCACCGAGATATGGGACGATGCGGCGAGCCACAAGGCGTCGCTCCAGCTGCCGGAAGTGCGTGCGGCGATCGCCAAGGGGCGGCCGCTGATCGCGGGGTTCGAGATCAGCGCCGAAACGCGCCCGGTGTCGCGTCCCGCTTAGGGCGCGATACCGTTCGCTCGATTGTCCAAGAGGCTGAGAGGTCAGTCGGCGAGCGGTACCGCAGCCGCGGCCATGGCGGCGGTCACGTCCGGCACGGTCGATCCGACCACGACTTCATGGTCCTTGTCGAACGAGATCACGCCGACATCGTCGCCGGCGAGGTTGATCGTCGCCACGGTACGGACGAGCGAGAGGTTCACGAGGATCGGCTCCCCGTTGATCGACTTGAGCAGCACGAAACGGGGTTTGTCATTCGTCATTAAGCCAACTCCTATTCCCCGGCGCGACCGAGGGGGCGATTTAAAACGTGCATCGCCGGCGGTGCGAATGCCGCCGGCGCTTTGGTCCCAATCCGTTATAGCTGCGCCGGAGCGCAATCCGTTCGGAATGGATGAATATCGTATCCATTTTTATCAGGATCGTGCGCCATCCGATTGCAAAAGCATAGTCCTGAGCGTCGGCGCGTCGCGAATTGCGTGCGTTTCGGCGCCGTTGTCGGAACAGAGCCCGATCCCCGCAGGCATTCGACGTGATGCTTCAGGTCGGCCTGGAAGAGAACGCGGCGATGGCGGAGAGCTGACGGCTTGACCGGCACCGCCGCGGGAGGGAGAGGGGGTTATGACCGAAGAGGACGACAGCCTGCCGCCACTTGGCCCCGAATTCGCCGCGCAGTTCCAGCGCGACGATCGGCGCCCCGCGTGCCAGCTCTATTTGATCTCGCCGCTGGACGTGTCCGGCGGCTTTGCCGATCGGCTGGCGCGCGCGCTCGATGCCGGGCCGGTCGCGGCGTTCCAGTTCCGCGTGAAGGACGTCGACCAGCACGAGGCGGCGCGACTCGCCGAACCGCTCCAGCGGATCTGCGCCGATCGCGACGTGGCGTTCCTGGTCAACGACAGCATCAGCCTCGCCAAGCGGCTTGGCGCGGACGGGGTGCATTTGGGGCAAGAAGACGGCGATCCGCGCGAGGCGCGGTCGGTGCTCGGGCCCTCGGCGCAGATCGGGGTGACGTGCCACGACAGCCGGCACCTCGCGATGGAGGCGGGCGAGGCCGGCGCCGACTATGTCGCGTTCGGCAGCTTCTATCCGACCACGACCAAGGAAGTGCGCCATCGCCCCGAGCCGGCGATATTGAGCTGGTGGGCGACGGTGTTCGAGCTGCCCAGCGTCGCGATCGGGGGGATCACCCCGGCGAATGCGCGACCGCTGATCGATGCCGGAGCGGACTTCCTCGCGGTATCCGCCTCGGTGTGGGGCGGGGACGAGATCGCGGCGGTAAAGGCCTTCAATCAGGTGCTTAAGGGCTGACGCTCCCGCGCGGCGGGAAACAAGCGAGCCGCGCATTCGTTCTCCGATCAGCATTTTCTGGTCAGGAGTTTCCGTCTTGCGCAGGATTTTCGGCGCGGCCGCGTGCGCCGCCGTGATCGCATTCGCCCCATTGGCGGCGCAGCCCGCGAAGGCGCCCACGGGCAAGCCGCCGATCGACTGGACCGTCCTGCACGCGCAGGTGATCCTTGACTCGCTCGGCTTCTCGCCGGGGATCGTCGATGGGCGCGAAGGGCAGTCGCTGACTGCGGCGCTCGAGGCGTTCCAGTCTACGCGCGGGCTCGAGACGACGGGGGAACTCGATCGCGCGACGCTGGGCGCGCTCTACCCCTATCGCGCGCGGCGGCCGGCGACGCGGGTGACGCTCGATCCGGCGATGCTCGCGGGTCCGTTCGTCAGCCCGATCCCGAAGGATCCGGAGGACCAGGCCAGGCTTCCCGCGCTCGGCTACACCCGCCCGCTCGAGAAGCTCGCCGAGATGTTCCACACCACGCCCGAGATACTGGTCGAGCTCAATCCTGGCGGGGGCGGGACCGCGCCGGGCGCCACGTTCCTCTTCCCCGACGTGCGGCCCGCCTCGCGCGACTATTCGAGCGAACTGAAGCCCGAATGGCGGCAGACGCTGACCGATCTCAACGTCGATGCGCGCCAGCCCGCGGGCGACCATATCGTCGTCGACAAGTCCGAGAAGGTGCTCAAGGTGTTCGACGCCGGGGACCGGCTGGTCGCGCAGTTCAGCGCGACGATGGGGAGCCAACACGATCCGCTGCCGATCGGCACCTGGAAGATCAACGCCGTCGATACCAACCCGAAGTTCCACTATAATCCGGACCTGTTCTGGGACGCCGAGAAGGACGACGAGAAGGCGATGCTGCCGCCGGGGCCGAACGGACCGGTGGGCGTGGTGTGGCTCGATCTCTCCAAGGAGCATTACGGCATCCACGGCACGCCCGAGCCGCAGACGATCGGGCGCACCCAGAGCCACGGCTGCATCCGCCTGACCAATTGGGACGCGGCGCGGCTGGCGCTGATGGTCAGGCCGGGCGCCGAGGCCGTGTTCCAGGAGTGATCTCATGCTAAGGCGGCTGACGATGGGGGTGGGACTGGTCTTGCTTCTGGCGTTGGCCGGGCTGGCATCGATTATCCGCATCGTGCCGGCGCCCCCGGACGTGCCGCCTGCACAGGCTCCCGGACAGGTTGCGGAGGTGCCTGCGCCTTCCGAAGGGTCCCATCCGATGCTCGTGGTGCCCGTGCAGGGCGTATCGCGTGCGCAGATCGTCGATAGCTGGGGCCAGTCGCGCGCGAACGGCGCCCGGCTGCACCAGGCGACCGACATCGTCGCGCCGGAAGGCACTCCGGTGATCGCGGCGGCGCCCGGGACGGTCGAGAAACTGTTCTACAGCGAAGGCGGGGGCGGGATCACGCTCTATGTCCGCTCGTCCGACCGGCAATGGAGCTATTATTACGCGCATCTCCAGCGCTACGCGCCCGGCATGGTCGAGGGGATGCGGGTCAGGGCGGGCGACCTGCTCGGCTTCGTCGGCGACACCGGCAACTCGGGCGCGGGCAACTTCCATCTGCATTTCGCGCTCTCACGCATGGAGCCGGGCGACAGTTGGTGGAAGGGGCAGCCGGTCAATCCCTATCCATTGCTTGCCGGGCGGAGCGCGGCTCCCTAACCTCGGCGGCAGCGAGGGATGCGTGTGATGCAGGGCGGCTGCAACTGCCGGTATATCCGCTATCGAATGACGTCGGCGCCGATCTTCGTGAACGGCTGCCATTGCCGCGTCTGCCAGCGCGAGACCGGATCGGCCTTCGCGATCAACGCGATGATCGAGGCGGATCGTGTCGAGATGCTCGGCGAAGGCGAACCCGAGATCGTCGTCACGCAATCGGGCACCATGGCGACGAACACGGCACGCTGCCCGCGCTGCGGGGTGGGCCTGTGGGGCACGCATCCGGACTTCGGCGACGCGATCCGCTTCGTTCGCGGCGGTACGCTCGACGAGCGGATCCTGCCCGATGCGCATTTCTTCACGGTCACGCGGCACCCGCTGGTGAACGTGCCCGACGATGTGCCGAGCTTTCCCGGGCTTCCCACATCCGAGGATCCGCCGCTGTGGAGCGAGGAGGCGCAGGGCCGGATCGATGCCGCGATGGCGGCCGCTGCGGAGCGCTTGCCGGAATCGTGATGCATCGCTAAAGGCCCGGCCTTCGCTCTTTCTCAGCTCACAGGTCTCGATCCCATGAAGATCAGCGGCGTGGACATCCGTCCCGGCAACATCATCGAATATGAAGGCGGCATCTGGCGCGCCGTGAAGATCCAGCACACCCAGCCCGGCAAGGGCGGTGCGTACATGCAGGTCGAGATGAAGAACCTCATCGACGGCCGCAAGAACAACGTCCGCTTCCGCTCGGCGGAGACGGTCGAGCGCGTGCGCCTCGACACGGTCGATTTCCAGTTCCTGTTCGCCGAGGGCGACACGCTGACCTTCATGGACAAGGTGAGCTACGACCAGATCACGCTGCCGCGCGACCTGCTCGGCGACGCCGCGGCCTTCCTGCAGGACGGCATGGATGTGGTGATGGAGCTTTACGACGAGAAGCCGATCTCGGTGCAGTTGCCGGACACGATCGAAGCGACGATCGTCGAGGCCGACGCGGTGGTGAAGGGCCAGACGGCATCGTCGAGCTACAAGCCCGCGGTGCTCGAGAACGGCGTCCGCGTGATGGTGCCGCCGCACATCGCCGCGGGAACCCGCATCGTCGTCGACGTGTACGAACAGACCTACGTCCGCCGGGCGGACTGATCTGACTTAGCCCCTCCCTTTCAAGGGAGGGGTTGGGGTGGGTCGCGAGCGCAGCGAGCGTCCCGAACTCACCTCATAGCGACGCCAGGGGCATCGAGCCCCTGCCGCCGCTGCCCCACCCCTAACCCCTCCCCTGAAGGGGAGGGGCTGGAGCTATTTATGGTTTCGCATTCCGGCATCATCACCGTCATCGAGCGCGCCGTCCGCAAGGCGGGGCCGCGGCTGCGGCGCGACTTCAACGAAGTGCAGCACCTCCAGGTGAGCCGCAAGGGGCCGGCCGACTTCGTCAGCCTCGCCGACAAGCGCGCCGAGGACACGCTGATCGAGGAGCTCCAGAAGGCGCGGCCCGATTGGGGCTTCCTGGTCGAGGAGCGCGGCGAGATCGCCGGCGATCCCAGCAAGCCGCGCTGGATCATCGATCCTCTCGACGGGACCAGCAACTTCCTCCACGGCATCCCGCATTTCTGCATGTCGATCGCAGTGGAGGATCCGCACGGCGCGCAGGGCAAGCCCGAGGTCACGCACGGCTATATCTACCAGCCGCTCACCGACGAGAGCTTCTGGGCCGAGAAGGGCAGGGGCGCGTGGCTCCAGGGCCAGCGGCTGCGCGTCTCGGCGCGGCGCGACCTGGCGGATGCGCTGATCGCGACCGGCATTCCGTTCCTCGGCCATGGCGATTTCGTCGAGTGGAGCCGGATCTTCGGCGCGGTGGCGCCCGAAGTCGCCGGCATCCGCCGGCTCGGCGCGGCGGCGCTCGACCTGGCATGGGTGGCCGCGGGGCGTTTCGACGGGTTCTGGGAATCGCATCTCCAGCCGTGGGACGTCGCGGCGGGAATGCTGCTGGTGAAGGAAGCGGGCGGCTTCGTCACCGATTTCCGCGGGCAGGACCTAGCGCGCGAACGCAGCCAGTTCCTTGCCGCCAACGACGTGCTGCATTCGAAGCTGCACAAGCTTGTGGCGGGCGCGCTGCGGAACAAGTGACCGCAAGTCGCCGCCGTACGTAACCTCCGGTCGTCACCCCCGCGAAAGCGGGGGCCCATCACCTGGGCGGGCGGCACAGAACAACCGTGAGAGCCGTGGCAACGGCAGGAGATGGGCCCCCGCTTTCGCGGGGGTGACGGCGTGCGCGCGTGGCGCGCTGGAACTGCCACTTATTGCGAGTGATTCTCAGGGTTTCGGCCCCTTGCCGCACCCGGTTCACAGTCCTAAAGCGCCCTCAAGTTTCCGCATCCGCGAGAAGGCGCCTTGGTCGATCTATCCGAATATCTGCCGATCCTGCTGTTCCTCGGCGTCGCACTGGTGCTCTCCAGCGCCTTCGTGTTCCTGCCGATGCTGGTCGGCCGGCTCACCGGCACGCACCAGCCGACGCCGGAGAAGCTCACCGAATATGAGTGCGGCTTCCCCGCGTTCGAGGATTCGCGCAGCCAGTTCGACGTGCGCTTCTACCTCGTCGCGATCCTGTTCATCGTCTTCGATCTCGAAGCGGCGTTCCTCTATCCCTGGGCGGTCAGCGTGTTCGACCTCGGCTGGGTCGCCTGGATCTCGATGATGATATTCATCGCCGAGCTCGCGCTCGGCCTCGT
>NZ_JAPKNM010000051.1 GCF_026460985.1 Sphingomonas sp. | reverse complement strand
CACGCGCGCCCGCCGAGGCATTGATCGCCATCTCGCCGAGATCCTGCCCCTCGAGCCCGCGCGTCGCGGCGGCGAGCGGATGGACCCAGAGCGCCGGCTTGCCCGAGAGCGCGGCGCGGCGGACGATGCCGGGATCGTCGAGCACCGGCGATTGATCGGGCATCAGCCCCACGCGCGCGATACCGCCCGCGCGGCACGCGGCCTTGTCGACCGCAAACACGCCGAGATCGATCAGCGCGGGGGCGAGCGTCTTGCCGCCGAGGTCGATGCGCCGGGCGTCGGCGGGGATGTCGAAATCGCCGGCCGCGGCGATGGTCTCGCCGTCGACCAGGAGGTTGCCGGTGGAAACGCCGCCGACAGGGCAGACGAGCTGCGCGTTGAGGAAGGCGGTTTTCATGCGCGTGCCTCCCAGACTGTCAGGAAGGGGTGGGGGTGACGAACAAACTTCATGCCCAGCCCTCCACGCCGCGCTCGGCCCTGGTGAGCACATCGAGGCAGGCCATGCGCACCGCCACGCCCATCTCGACCTGCTCGGTGATCGCACTGCGCTCGGGATGATCGGCGACGGAGGATTCGATCTCGACGCCGCGGTTCATCGGCCCCGGATGCATCACCAGCGCATCGGGCCTGGCGCGGGCGAGCCGCTCGGGGGTGAGGCCATAGCGCATGTGGAACTCGCGGGTGGAGGGGATGTAGCCGCCGGCCATGCGCTCATTCTGGACACGGAGCATCATCACCACGTCGGCGCCCTCGAGCGCGGCGTCGAAATCGGTGAAGGGCTGGACGTACATGCGCTCGATCGCGGCGGGCATCAGCGTCGACGGCGCGACGACACGCACCTCGGCGGCGAGCGCGGTAAGCGCCAGCATGTTCGAGCGCGCGACGCGGCTGTGGAGGATGTCGCCGCAGATCACCACGCGCTGCCCGGCGATGCTGCCGCGGCGGCGGCGGATGGTGAGCGCGTCGAGCAGTGCCTGGGTCGGGTGCTCGTGCCAACCGTCCCCGGCGTTGAGCACCGGGCAGTCGACCTTCTCGGCGATCAGGTCGACCGCGCCCGAGCTCATGTGGCGGATGACGATCACGTCGGCGCGCATCGCGTTGAGCGTCACCGCGGTGTCGATCAGCGTCTCGCCCTTCTTCACCGAACTCTGCGCGGCATGCATGTTGACCACGTCGGCGCCGAGCCTTTTTCCCGCGATCTCGAACGAGAGCAAAGTGCGCGTCGAATTCTCGAAAAAGGCGTTGATCTGCGTCAGCCCCTCGAGGCGCTTGTCGCTCTTCGCGCGGCTGCGGTTCGCCTCGACCCATTGCTCCGCTTCGTCGAGCAGGAAGACGATCTCGTGCGGCTGGAGGCCCGCAATGCCGGTCAAGTGCCGGTGCGGGAAGGCGGCGCGGCCGGGAAGCTGGGCCGCGGGGCTGTGATCGGAGGCTTGCATTAAAGCTGCGGCGTAGCGACGCGGGAACGCGCGGGCAAGGGCCGCGCGCATCCGAACCGGCCTCCGCAAAAAGTTTCGCGGCAGTAACGGCGCCCGGTTGCCGACCCGCTTTTGCATCCGCTACTCGGAAGCGCATTCGCAAAAAATGGGGCAGAGCGTGTCGAACCGGGTTCGTGAGGCATTCATACTCGTTCTGACCACGTTGATCCTGCCGCTCGCGGTGTTGGCGCTGGGCATCTGGGAGCTGCAGCGCGCGCCCGGGCAGCAGGCCGAAAACAAAACGGCGCGCGCCGAAGTCGCGGCCATGCTCGCCGATCTGGAAGCGGCGACGCGCGCAGCCACCGCCTCGGGGAAGATCGCTTGGGAGACCCAGATCCGCAAGGACGGCCGGCTCTATGTCGGCGAGGCCGCGGTGGGTCTCGCGCGCGAAGAACTGACCCGGCTGGACCGGGTGATCCTGGTCGAGAGCATTCGCGCGCATCTTCCCCCGGTGGTGATCGTCTGCGCCGCGCTCGTGTTGGCGATTTCGATATTGATGCTGCTCGGCTCGGCGGCGCTCGGCTGGGCGGGACGCCAGTCGCGCGACGCGCTCGAGCGCGGTTTCGGCTTTGTCCGGCGCGCGCTGCCGCCGCTGCTGGGCGTCCAGGTCGTCGCGACGGCGATCGGCGTGGTCGCGGCGGTGGGTTTCGAGGCCGCGCCGCTGGTCGAGCTCGAAAATCCGGGCACGCGCGACATGAAGCTGGTGCTCGTCGCGGTCGTCGTGATGGGCTTCTCGCTGTGGACCGCGGGTAAGGCGGTGTACAATCTGCGCCACACGCTGGCCCTGTTCGAGCCGGATCCGCTCGAGATCGACGGCCGCAGCGTTTCGCGCGCCGACGCGCCCGGATTGTGGCAATGGATCGACGCGCTCGCCGATCGGCTCGGCGCGCTGCGTCCGGACCAGATCGTGGTCGGCCTGACGCGCGGTTTCTTCGTCACTTCCGGGCCCAAATTGCTGTCGCCCGGCGGCGAGCGGTTCGAGGGCCGCACGCTCTATTTGCCGCTGCCCTATCTGCCGCTGCTCCGCCAGGACGAAGCCGAGGCGATCATCGGCCACGAGCTCGGCCATTTCACCGGCGGCGATACCGAATACAGCCTGCGCTTCGTGCCGATCTATGCGGGCGTGAACCGCTCGCTCGCCGCGATGGTGCTGGCGGGGCGGGGGGGCGATGGGTCGGACGGACTGATCACGCGTCCCGCGGTCGAGCTGGGCCTGTTCGTGATGGACCGGTTCGATCGCGCGGTGCTCCACTGGAGCCGGTTGCGCGAATTCGCGGCCGACGAAGCGGGCGCCCGCATCACTTCATCGGATGCGCAGGCGCGGGCCCTGCTGCGGACCGGCGCAGTCGAAGGGCGGATCGACGAGACGCTGGGCGCCGCATTTCAGAATCCTGAAAATGCGCCGGCCGACCTGGTCGCGGCGGTGTTCGCGCGCGCATGCGAGATCGGGCTGGACGACCCGATGGCGACCGAGGAGACGCCGCAGCCGCACCCGACCGATACCCATCCCCCCACGCATCAGCGCCTCTCGGCGCTGGGGGTGACGCCGGGTCCGGCGCTGCTCGCCGAAGTCACCGCGCTCCCGGCCGAAGACGCGATGGCGCGGGTCTCGGCGCTGTTCGCCGCGCCGGACCAGCTGTTTCGCGATCTGACCGCCGATTTCACCGGCGGCGCGCGCGAGACCCATCGCGCGCATCGCGAATCGCTGGAGACGGCGGCGGGGGCGGTGGGCGCCGAGGCAATCGTCGTGCAGGACAGCACCCGCGCCGGCGGATGGGCGCTCGGGATCGGCGGGCTGATCTTTGCCGCGATCGCGATCGGCGTGAAGCTGCAGGAAGCGCAATTCCCCGGTGACGCCGATTTGCTGGCGGGGCTCTGCGGGGCGATTGCGGTGGTCTTCCTCCTGATCGGGGTGGGATTGCTGATCCGTGGCGAGAAGCCGTTCGTGACGCTGCATCCCGACGCGCTGGTGCTGGACGGAGTCGATCGTCCGATCGCATGGCAGGAAATCGAGCAGGTCGGCTATCGGGTGGTCGGTGGCGCCCATAACAGCAACGGCTTGCGGTTCAGCGTGTTTCTGGCCGCGGACGCGCCGTTGCCGAGCCGCGCCAAGGGGGCGCGGCGGGCGAAGATCAACCGCAAGCAGCGCAAGATCGAGATCGCCTCGCGGCGCTTCCGCAAGATGACCGCGCAGGAATTCGCCGAGTTGATCGACCGCTATCGCATCGCGGACCATGCGCGGACGCTGCTCGAGCGGCAGGACGCCGCCGCAGCGGCGTAACCCGACGCTCAGGCGTTGACGAGGCCGTCGATCGCGCCCTGGAGGATGTGCGCCGCGGCCATGTTGTCGATCATCTCGGCGCGGCGGGCGCGGCTGAAATCCTGCTCGATCAAGGTGCGCTCGACCGCGACGGTCGACCAGCGCTCGTCCCAGAGCAGGATGGGAAAGCCCATGTCGTCAAGGTTGCGGGCGAAGGCGCGGGTGGACTGGGTGCGTGGGCTATCGGTGCCGTCCAGGTTGAGCGGCAGGCCGACGACCAGGCCCTTCACCTGCTGCTGTGCGATCAGCTCGGCCAGCGCGGCCTTGTCCTTGGTGAACTTGGTGCGGCGGATCAGCAGCGCGGGGCTGGCGAAGCTCCAGCCGGCGTCGCACAGCGCCGTGCCGATCGTCTTGGTGCCGACATCGAGGCCGAGCAGGCGCCCGCCCGCGGGGAGCGCGGCGCGGAACTCGGCGGGGGCGGTGGTGATCACCGCTTGTACGCCGCCAGCCGGCGCTCGGCGTCCTTGCGCACGTTCGCCCAGAACAGGCTGTAGTCGAACACGTGATAGTTGTTGCCGGGCAGGACGTATTGGCCGAACTCGGGCGGGTCGCGGCCGATCGTCAGGAAGCCGCGTCCCTCGCAGCGCGCGGAGACGCGGCCGGTCACCAATTGCGCCGACTGGAAGCTCATGTCGGGGATCAGGGTGCCGAGATTGGCGCTGGCCGGGGCCGAATCGTCGGGCTTGCCGGTGATCGGATTGGTGCAAACCATCGGCGTTCCCGCGCGCGGCTTGCCGGTGAAGCCGGTGGTCGCATCGAACGTGTCGACGATCAGCGCGGGATCGGCGGGCTCGGAGAAGCTCTGCCACGACAGGATGCAGCCGGCCTCGTCGGGCCCCGAGCAGGCGGGCAGGCCCATCTTGGGCAGGTCAGCGGGGATCGAGACCGGCCAGCCGACGACATAGGCCGCGACGATCCGCTTCGCGAGTGGCGTGCCGGCGACGCGATCGACGAGCAGGCGCGAGAGATGGAGTGCGCCCTGGCTGTGGCCCGCGAGGATGATCGGGCGGTCGCCGGCCTCGGTCACGAACTGGTCGAACGCGGCGAGGACGTCGCGATAGGCGAAATCGAGTGCCTTCTGCGCGCTGGCCTTGCTGGTCAGGAAGGCGCCGAAGGTCGCCTGGCGGTAGCGCGGGGCCCAGATCGCGCCGACCGAATTGAACGCGCTGGCCTGGCCGCGGAGGAACAGCGCCGCGCGGTTGTTGGCATCCACATTGTCGAGCGGGGCGTTCCACTTCGCCGTGTCGAGGAACGAAGTCGGATGCACGAAGAATATCGCGGCCTCGGGCTTGTCCGCGGGCTTGAAGCCCGTCGGGGTCCAGAGCGCCGGATTGCCGGGCTTGTCGGGGCGCGCGATCCACATGTCGGCGCGCGCATAGACGCCGCGATCGGGCGGCGGCAGCGTCGCCGCTTCGCCGCCGGGCACCATGAACTGGCGCATCAGCTGCACGCCGTAGAAGCGATAGGCGAAGGCGGCGGCGAGGGCGAGCATGATCAGGACGACGACGACATAAAGGAACTTCCGGGCCACACGCACTCTCCGTTGTGCGATGCAACATAAACGGGTCGTGTTGCAATCGCGTTCCCGTGGCGCACGCGTGTGAAGGATGCAACCGCGTTGACGCGAAAGCGCCGCCGGGGGATGCTCCGGACGAACAGGGGCCGGGGGATCGGTGGCCGAGCGGTGATCTCAGCGAAAGCTCAGCTTTTGCTCATGCCATGCGCGATCGGCTCCGCCACAGCGCCAGCCTAGACAGTGGGAGGATCGACGATGCAGGCGGATGAGGCGATGGCAGGCGAGGGGGCCGCGCCGGCGGCCTGGGCAGCCCGGCCGCTGATCCTGGCGGCGATCGGATTGGCCGCGGGGCTCTGCGTGCACTTCATCCTCGGCAACGGCTATCGCATCACGCTTTCGACGATCGAGGCCGCGGCGCTGACCGGCGTGACGCTCGCGGCGGGGCTGACCGGCTTCACGCTCGAGCGCCGCTTGTGGTGGGCCTCGATCCTGTTCTCGCTGGCGCTTGCGCTCGTCGGCGCGCTCGTGGTGGCGTGGAACGGCACGCCCGAGGACTGGAGCGTCGGCGAGGGCTGGCGGATGGTCAGCCTGCTGCTCGCCGTCGCGATCGCGGCGCCATTGTTCCAGGCGGCACGCGACGAGGGCGCGCGGCGCTTCCCTTATCCGGCGGTGCACGACCATGCCTGGACCAATGTCGTGCTCTTCGGGGCATGTTGCGTCTTCGTGGCGATCGTCTTCGCGCTGGCCTGGCTGCTGGCGATGCTGTTCGACCTGATCAAGATCGATTTCCTCAAGGAGCTGCTCCAGGAGAACTGGTGCTGGCGCAGCCTGATCGGGCTCGCCTTCGGTGCCGCCTTGGGGCTGCTGCGCGAGCACGACTTCGTGGTGCGGCTGCTCCAGCGGGTGGTCGCCCTGGTGCTGGCGGTGCTGGCGCCGGTGCTCGCGGTCGGGCTGCTGCTGTTCGTGCTGGCGCTGCCCTTCACCGGGCTCGACGCCCTGTGGGAGGCGACCAGCGCGACCACCCCGATCCTGCTCTTCTGCGTGGTCGGCGCGCTGATCCTCGCCAATGCGGTGATCGGCAACGCTCCCGAACAGGAACGGCGCTTCCCGCTGCTGCGCTACGGCGCGATGGGGCTGGGCGTGGTGATGCTGCCGCTGGCCATCCTGGCGGCGATCGCGACCGGGTTGCGCATAGGCCAATATGGCTTCACCCCCGAGCGGCTCTGGGCAATCGTGTTCGTGGGCATCGCCTGCCTGTGGGGCGCGGCCTATCTGGTTTCGCTGGTGCTCGGCCGTCTCGACTGGTCCACGCGCGTGCGGCCGTTGAATCTTGTGCTGGCGTTCGTCGTGTGCGGCGTGGCGCTGGTGCTGGCGACGCCGCTGGTGAGCTTCAACGCGATCTCCACGCGCGACCAGCTCGCGCGGCTCGAATCGGGCAAGGTGACGCCGGAACAGTTCGACTGGCGCGCGCTGGCGTTCGATTTCGGTGGTCCGGGGCGGGCGGCGCTCAAGAAGCTGCAGGCATCGGCCAACGCGACGATCAGGGCGCGGGCGAACGAGGTCGCCAAAGCCGAGGGGCGTTGGGATATCAAGGATACGAGCCAGGATACGAAGAAACGCGCCGAAGTGGTGACCAACACGCGGGTGCTGCCGAAGGGCAACGCGCTTCCGCAAGGGCTCTCCGAGGCGATCGCGCAGGGATATGATTGCATCCGCGACCAGAAGTGCAGCGTGCTGCTGGCGAGTGAGACCGAGGCGCTGCTGTTCAAGGACAATTGCTTCGAGGCGCCGAAGCCGACGCCGACGCCTTCCGGGAAGACGCAGGTGCCGGCGCCTGCAAACCAAGGCTGCCGCGAAGGCGAGCGCTTCCGGCTCAGTGACGGCAAATGGCAGGTGGCGCCCGCCACCCGGCCCGCCACCGTCGACGAGCTCTCGACGATCGCGGCCGGCTATGCCGAGGGCAAGGTCGAGATTCGCACCGTCCCGCGGCGCCAGGCCTATGTCGGCGGCGTTCCGGTAGGCGATCCGTTCGAATAGCGTTGCACGGAACGGAGGCGGGGTGCTAGCCGCGCCCTCATGTCCGTAGATACCGCAACCGTGAAGAAGGTGGCCAGCCTCGCCCGGATCGCGATCAGCGATTCCGATGCCGAGCGCCTCGTGCCCGAGCTCAACAACATCCTCGGCTGGATCGAGCAGCTGGGCGAGGTCGACACCGCGAAGGTCGAGCCGATGACCGCCGTGATCCCCAACACGCTGCGCCTGCGCGCCGACGTGGTGACCGAGGGCCAGCAGCGCGACGCCGTCCTCCAGAACGCGCCCCAGGGCGAGCACGGCTTCTTCACCGTGCCGAAGGTGGTCGAATGAGCGACATCACCGATCTGGGCATCGCGCAGCTGCGCGACGGCATCCGCGCGGGAACCTTCTCGGCGCGTGAAGTGGCCGACGCGTTCATCGTCAAGGTGAGCCGCGCCAAGGCGCTCAACGCGTTCATCGTCGAGACGCCCGACCATGCCATCGCCGCGGCCAAGGAAGCGGACGCCGCGCGCGCTGCGGGCGAGACGCTGCGTCCGCTCGCCGGCGTGCCGATCGGCATGAAGGATCTGTTCGCCACCAAGGGCGTGCAGACCACCGCCGCGAGCCACATGCTCGAGGGCTTCAAGCCGGTCTATGAATCGACCGTGTCGCAGCGGCTCTGGGACGCCGGCGCGGGCATGCTCGGCAAGCTCAATCTCGACCAGTTCGCGATGGGTTCGTCGAACGAGACCTCGTACTTCGGCAACGTGATCTCGCCGTGGCGGCGCGGCGGCGGCGACAATGCCCCGCTGGCGCCCGGCGGCTCGTCGGGCGGCAGCAGCGCCGCGATCGCCGCGCGGATCGTGCCGGGCGCGACCGGCACCGATACCGGCGGCTCGATCCGCCAGCCGGCGGCCTTCACCGGCATCTCGGGCATCAAGCCGACCTATGGCCGCTGCTCGCGCTGGGGCGTGGTCGCCTTCGCCTCGTCGCTCGACCAGGCCGGGCCGATGGCGCGCGACGTGCGCGACTGCGCGATCCTGCTCGAGAGCATGGCGGGCTTCGATCCGAAGGACTCGACCTCGCTCGAACTGCCGGTGCCGAAATGGGAGGCCGGCCTGTCGTCGAGCCTGCGCGGCAAGAAGATCGGCATCCCCAAGGAATATCGCGTCGACGGCATGCCCGAGGAGATCGAGGCGCTGTGGCAGCGCGGGATCGACTGGGTGAAGGACGCCGGCGCCGACGTGGTCGAGGTGAGCCTGCCGCATACCAGATATGCGCTGCCGGCCTATTACATCATCGCGCCGGCCGAGGCCTCGTCCAACCTCGCGCGCTATGACGGCGTACGCTACGGGCTGCGCGAGCTGGCCGACGGGCAGAACCTTCAGGAAATGTACGCCGCGACGCGCGCCGCGGGCTTCGGCGACGAGGTCAAACGCCGCATCCTGATCGGCACCTATGTGCTCTCGGCGGGCTTCTACGACGCCTATTACACCCAGGCGCAGAAGGTCCGCACGCTGATCGCGCGCGACTTCGACAATGCGTGGGCGCAGTGCGACCTGCTGCTCACCCCGACAGCGCCGAGCGCGGCGTTCGCGCTGGGCGAGAAATCGGCCGATCCGCTGGCGATGTACCTGAACGACGTCTTCACCGTGCCGAGCTCGCTCGCCGGTTTGCCGGCGATGTCGGTGCCGGGCGGGCTCGACAAAAGCGGGCTGCCGCTGGGCCTCCAGATCATCGGCAAGCCGCTCGACGAGCAAGGCGTGCTGAATGCGGGGCTGGCGATCGAGGAGCGCGCCGGGTTCACGGCGCGGCCGGAGAGCTGGTGGTAGCCGCGCGCTTTTGCATGACGTGCCGGCGTCCGTTGGATGTCGAAAGCGACCCGCTTTCTACCGATTGTGGTGGGGATTGTTGGGGTTGTGTTGGTGAGGCTGAGCTGGGCGGTGAACTGACGCCGAAAGTTGAGCACGAAATTGCGCTGGGTCTGCGAAATCCGGACGGATCGCCAAAAGACCGGGGCAGAGTTTAATGCAGGAAGATCGAATGAGCGATTACCGCATCCAGGGCGACACCGGCGAATGGGAGGTCGTGATCGGCCTCGAGGTCCATGCGCAGGTGACCTCGCACGCCAAGCTCTTCTCGGGCGCGGCGACCGCGTTCGGCGCCGAGCCCAACAGCCAGGTGTCGCTGATCGACGCGGCGATGCCCGGCATGCTGCCGACGCCCAATCGCGAGTGCATCCGCCAGGCGGTGCGCACCGGCATGGCGATCGGGGCGGTGATCAACAAATGGTCGCGCTTCGATCGCAAGAATTACTTCTACGCCGATCTGCCGCAGGGCTATCAGATCAGCCAGCTTTTCCACCCGCTGGTGGGCGAGGGGACGGTCGAGATCAGCCTCGATGAGAAGGATCCCGAGGCCGAGGTCAAGGCGATCGGTGTCGAGCGCATCCATGTCGAGCAGGACGCCGGCAAGCTGATGCACGACCAGCATCCGACGCGCTCCTACGTCGATCTCAACCGCGCCGGCGTGGCGCTGATGGAGATCGTGTCCAAGCCCGATATGCGCTCGCCGCAGGAAGCGGGGGCGTATCTCTCCAAGCTGCGCGCGATCCTGCGCTATGTCGGCTCGTGCGACGGCAATATGGACCAGGGCTCGATGCGCGCCGACGTCAATGTCAGCGTCCGCAAGCCGGGTACGGAACTCGGCACCCGCACCGAGACCAAGAACGTCAATTCGGTACGCTTCGTGATGCAGGCGATCGAGACCGAGGCGCGCCGCCAGGTCGAGGTACTCGAGAGCGGCGGCCGGATCGTCCAGGAGACGCGGCTGTTCGATCCCGATCGCGGCGAGACGCGTTCGATGCGCTCGAAGGAAGACGCGCACGACTATCGCTATTTCCCCGATCCCGACCTGCTGCCGCTCGAGCTCGACGATGCGTTCCTCGAGGAATGCCGGGCGAGCCTGCCCGAATTGCCCGACGCCAAGCGTCGTCGCTACGAGGGCGTGCTGGGGCTGAGCGCCTATAACGCCGCCGTGCTGACGGCCGATGCGGATACCGCGCGCTGGTTCGAGGCGCTGCTGGCCGAGAGCGCGCGCATCCAGAAGAAGGGCGAGAACGAAGTCGCCCGTGCTGCCGCCAACTGGCTGCTTTCGGACCTGTATGGCGCGCTCAACCGGCTGAGCAAGGATCTCGATGAGAGCCCGGTCAGCCCCGAGCAGGGCGCCGAATTGCTCGCCTTGGTCGCCGACGGGACGATCTCGAACACGCTCGGCAAGCAGGTGTTCGAGATCATGCTCGAGACCGGCGACGCGCCGGCCAGGATCGTCGAAGAGCGGGGCATGAAGCAGACCAGCGACACCGGCGCGATCGAGGCGGTGATCGCCGAGGTGCTGGCGAAGAACCCGGGCCAGCTCGAGCAGTATCGCGGCGGCAAGGAGGCGCTGTTCGGCTTCTTCGTCGGACAGACGATGAAGGCGATGGGCGGCAAGGCCAACCCGGCGGTGGTCAATGAGCTGCTCAAGAAGGCGTTGGCAGGCTAGGGCTCCGCAGGACCCCCTCTCGCGAAGCGCTTTTCATTTCGCCGCCGTTCCCATATCTTCGCAACTGCGCACGTGCGCAGATCGGGGGAGGGGTTTCATGGCAGCTTTGGCGGAGGCGGAAGACGCCGCGGAATCGATCGGCAGCAACCTTGCCGAGGCCGTGGTCGGGCCGGTCGCGAGCTTCGCCTTCGGCCAGCTCCTTTCGGCGACCGGGATCACCACCGACAGCCAGGCGCAGATGAGCGCGCAGCTCGATGCGATCATCTCCGCCATCGCGACGTTGCAGACGACGATCGACGCGTTTCGGACTGCGTTCGACAGCGCCATCACCCAGGTGAATTACGACGTGGTTGCGCAGCCGCTCGACGACCTGATCGCGACGAACACCACGCTGGGCGGACTGTTCAAGGATCTCGCCGATCGCGACCCCGGCGATACGGACGGCATCGCCAATGCCAAAAAGCTGATCCGGGCCGAGATGGACAAGTCGATCGCCGACGCGCCTGCCACCTGGAACAACGCGCTGGCCGGCGCGGCGGGCACCACTTCGGTGCTGACAGCCTGGAATCGCGTCGTGCACACGCATTATGAATTCTTCGGGCCGGATGCCACCAACGCGATCCAGAAGCATTGGGCCTATCTCGACAGCCAGCAGGCACAGGCAGTGATGCACTGCGTCGAATATCTCAATGACCAGGGCGATCACGAGGGGGCGGTGCGGACGCTGGCTGACTGGCAAACCAACCGCACCGCCCAGCTCGGCTTGCTGCGCGGGATGCGCGACGCGGTCGACACGTTCCAGTGGGCGGATCCGACCGACAAGACGGTCTCGACGGTCTCGACGCCGGTCAAGTCGCTGCCGCCCAATGTGGTGATCACCACCGTGCCCGACGGCATCAGGATGTTCTGCCTGATCATCAGCGCATGGGTCCAGCACGGCGAAAGTGACGATGTCAGCACCTTCAACGGCGGGCTGCAGCCGCTCGAAAACGCCGTGCATTGGCAGACCGGCTGCTGGAACTGGAGCGTCATGCCCATTCCCGAACTGATCGACGCTCTGAATCACTTCGGCGGAAACGTCGGGGGCGGCGGTGCGGATTACTTCGCGGACGCCCTGAAGCAGCATGGCTTCACTGTTCCCGACGGGCTGCGCCTCTGGTCCGATGTCACGCGCGACGCCTACGGCAATCCCCAGAATCAGGACGGCTATTACGGCACCCGGTCGATATTCGTCGACGGCGACAGCTGGTGGAACCCGTCGACCAATTGGGGCGACAATGCCTGCATCTTGTTCCAGCGAAGCCTGGATAGCGGCGAGGCCGACAATTATTGGTACGCCAACGCCTGACGCGGCGTTGCTTTCGCATGATCTCGGCCTAGCATGCCGGCAATCCGTCGCGAGGCAACGAAATCCATGCGCCACCTGGTCCTGATGCTGTTCTGTTTCCTCGCGTTGCCCGCCCTCGCGCAAGTCACGCCTGCACCCGCGCCCAACCCCCGCGTCGCGCTCGAGACCAGCGCCGGCCGGATCGTCGTCGAGGTCTATCTCGACAAGGCGCCGATCAGCGCGAAGAACTTCCTGCGCTATGTCGACGCCAAACGGCTCGACGGCATCGTCTTCTACCGCACGGTGAAGGTCCAGGAGCGGTTCGGCTTCGTCCAGTTCGGCGTGCAGAACGCTCCGGCGAAGATGTTTCCGCCGGTCAAGCACGAACCGACCAGCCAGACCGGGATCAGGCATCTCGACGGCACGCTCTCGATGCCGCGACTCGCGCCGGGCAGCGCGCGCGGCGAGTTCACGATCATGGTCGGCGACCAGCCTTCCTTCGACGCGGATCCCGCCAAGCCGGGCGACAATCTCGGCTATGCCGCGTTCGCGCGCGTGGTCGAGGGGATGGACGTGGCGGTCAAGATCATGGACGCGCCTATCTCGCCGGCCAAGACGCTGCAGGGCAGCTTCAAGGGCGAGGTTCCGGTGACGCCGGTCAAGGTGCTGACGGCGCGGCGGGTTCCGGCGGCGTAGCATCGAGATTCGGGATTGTTTCGAACGCGGTACTGAATATTCTCCGTCCCGGGGGATGGCGATTCGACGCCATCGTGAGGGGGAGAAATCATGAAACTGACGAGCGTGGCTGCCCTCGGGGCGGCCGCTGCGCTGGTGTGTGCCGTTGCACCGGTCCGAGCACAGGAGGCGACCGCGGACGCGGGAAGCGCCCCGGCGGCCGTGTCGGCTACAACCTATCTGGCGGACAGCGCATCGCCGTTCGGCGTGCCTGACGCAATCGATCCGGCGTCGATCAAGATGCCGGAACTGCAATTCAAGCCCGATCCAAGCGATGCGGGCGACTATGACAAATATTACTACTTCCACCGGCTCGATACCGATTTCGCGACGGCCTATGCCGATGTCCGCGAATGCGACGGCTACGCGCGCGGTCTGGTGAGCGGCATCGGCTATACGCAAGTGCCCTATCCCTATGCAGGAACACTCGCGGGCGCGATCGGTGGGGCACTGGGCGACATGCTGGCCCAGGCGATATGGGGATCGGGAGAGAAGCGTCGCGTGCGTCGCGTCAACATGCGGACCTGTATGCACTTTAAGGGCTATGACCGCTACGGCCTGCCCAAGAAGCTGTGGACCGAGTTCAACTTCGAGGAGGGCCTGTCGGGCGTCAGCGAAAAGGACCGCACCCGCTATCTGCAACAACAGGCACTGGTCGCATCATCGGCCAAGCCCGAGGAAAAGGCGTTGGGCCTGTGAACAAGCTTCTCCTTTCCGCGCTGGCGTCGCTGACGCTGGCCAGCCCCGCGATCGCGGGCGACAAACATCCGGTCTTCGTCGAGACGAAGGCAGTCAAGGACAAGCCGGTGGTGGCGCTCGATCCCGCCAAGGCGTATGTGATGCTGCGCACCGACGAGGCGGTGCCGCTTTACCTGATGCGCATGCCGACCGCGGACGAGCAGGCGGTCTACGCCGAGCTTCGGAGCAAGGCCCTAGCCGAGGCGCGGGGGAAATATGCGAAGAAGCGCGCCAATTATGATCGCGCCGTGACCGCGGCGGCCAAGCTGCCCAAGGGCTCGCCCGCGCCTCGAATTCCGGACGAGCCGATCGAGCCGACCGAGGCCAATTTCGAGTTCACTCCGTTCGGGGCAATGGCGGCGGTGGGGATCGGTCCGCTCGATCGCTTCGCCAAGGCCAAGGGCGGTGCGTCGACTTATCTGCAGGAACTCACTCCGGGCGAATATCGCATCTATGGACATCTGGTGATCGGGCCCAACGCAGCGCTCGGCTCCTGTTTCTGCATGGGCAGCGTCAAGTTCGAGGCGCGGGCGGGCGAGATCGTCGACATGGGCGTGATCCTGACCGACGGAATAGCACGTCCCAAGGCGACACCGGGCGACTCGTCGATGCCGGTGGTGATGGACATTCCCAACTATCTGGGGCCGGCTCCGGCGGAGATGACGCTCGATCCGCGGCTCGCGCAGATGACCGTGCGGCGCGCGGAGTATCGGCCGGTCGGCAAGCTGCCCAATTATTTCGGCGTGACGATCGGGCGGATCCCCGAGATGGCCGGAGTCTTCCGTTACGAAAGGGATCGCATCGTCGATCTCGCCGGCACGAACTGAACCGGTGCGGTGGTGGCGGCCGGCTCTTCGCCACCGCGTCATTCGTGTTCTTCTCACGCCATCGGCTGCCCCGGCGCAACCTTCGGGTCGCCGCCGGGTTGCGGCGCGGGCACGTCCACGTCGGGCGCGGGCGGATTATATTCGGGCGGCGGCGCGGTCGGCTGGCCCGGCTGCGGCGCGCCGGGATTCTCCGAAGGCGCGGGCTCGGGCGTGGCCGGGATGGGGGGCTCGACGGGCATCAGGACTCTCCTTGTCCCCCATTGAACGCGGGGCGCGGCGACGCAGTTGCTTCGCGGCTTGCCCCGGGGCCCATGACTGCTATAGAGCCCGCCGACCGGCGGTGCCCCTGCGGGCGTGGCGGAACTGGTAGACGCGCCAGATTTAGGTTCTGGTATCGAAAGGTGTGGGGGTTCGAGTCCCTTCGCCCGCACCAGCACCGCCGCTCTCTGATCAGCGTCCCGGCGCCGCGATCCCAATTCTAGTGTGGAAGCCTGAAAGAATGCAGACTGTCGAGACGTTGAACGAGGGCCTCAAGCGCGCCTACACGCTCAAGATCACTGCCAAGGACATCGACTCCAAGGTCGATGCCGAAGTGAAGCGGGTCGCCCCGCAGGTCCGCATGCCCGGCTTCCGCCCGGGCAAGGTCCCCGCGAACCTCGTGCGCAAGATGCACGGCGAGGCGCTGGCGCAGGACGCGCTCAACAACTCGATCCAGGAAGGCGTGCAGAAGCTGCTCGTCGAGCACAAGCTGCGCCCGGCGATGCAGCCGGCGGTGAGCCTCGAGGGCGACTATGCGCCCGGCAAGGACGCCGAGATCAAGATCGAGCTCGAAGTGCTCCCCGACGTGCCGACGCCGTCGATCGAGGGCCTCAAGCTCGAGCGCCTGACCGTCCCGGCCGACGATGCCGCGGTCGACGAGCAGCTCAAGCAGCTCGCCAGCAACCAGAAGGGCTGGGACGACGCCCCCGCCAAGCACAAGGCCGCCACCGGCGACCAGGTGACGATGGACTTCGTCGGCAAGACCGCCGACGGCGTCGCCTTCGAGGGCGGCACCGGCGAGGGCATGGCGGTCGAGATCGGCTCGGGCCGCCTGATCCCGGGCTTCGAGGACCAGATCGTCGGCGTGAAGGCCGGCGACGAGAAGACGATCAACGTCACCTTCCCCGAGGATTACGGCGCCAAGAACCTCGCGGGCCAGCCCGCGACCTTCGATCTCAAGATCACCGCGGTGAAGACCGCCGGCGAGACCAAGATCGACGACGATTTCGCCAAGGCGCTCGGCCTGCAGGACCTCGAGCAGCTCAAGGGGCTCCTCAAGGGCCAGATCGAGCAGCAGCTCAACGGCCTCACCCGCACCTATATGAAGCGCAAGCTGCTCGATCAGCTCGCCGCGGGCCACGACTTCCCGGTGCCGCCGTCGATGGTCGACGCCGAGTTCCAGCAGATCTGGCACCAGCTCGTCCACGAGACCGAGCATGAGGAGGATCCCGCCGCTGCGCTCGCCGAGCTCGAGGCCGAGCGCGACGATTACTTCAAGATCGCCGAGCGCCGCGTGCGCCTGGGCCTGCTGCTCTCCGAGATCGGCACCGCCAACGGCGTCGAGGTCAACAGCCAGGAGATGAACCGCCTGATCGCGCAGGCCGCGCAGCAATACGGCCCCGAGGATCGCCAGCGCTTCATCCAATATGTCCAGCAGGAGCCGATGGCGGCCGCCCAGCTGCGCGCGCCTCTGTTCGAGGACAAGGTCGTCGACTTCCTGTTCGACAAGGCCGAGATCAGCGAGCGCGAAGTGACGCGCGAGGAGCTCGAGGCCGCGATCGAGAGCGACGAGGGCTTCGACACCGGCACCTACACGCACGACCACGACAACCACAAGCCCAAGGCCAAGAAGGCCGCCGCCAAGAAGCCGGCCAAGGCCGAAGCCGCGGCCGACGAAGCCCAGGCCGAGGAACCGGCGAAGAAGGCTGCCACCAAGAAGGCGCCGTCCAAGGCCGACAAGAAGGTCGAGACCCCGGCCGGTGCCGACGACCTCGTCGAGGCCGAGCCGGTGAAGAAGGCGGCGACCAAGAAGGCGCCGGCCGCCAAGGCCGAAGCAGCGGAAGAGGCTCCGGCCAAGCCCGCCAAGAAGGCCCCGGCGAAGAAGAAGGCCGACTGATTCTGGCCACACCGTCACCCCGGCCTTGTGCCGGGGTCCACGGTGCCGCTAGCTATGCGCCAGCGATTTAGCGTCTCGCTTGGCCGCCCGGTGGACCCCGGCACAAGGCCGGGGTGACGCGTGGGGGGATGAACTTGGCCGAACCGCGCATCGCAGTCCTTCTGCCCTGCTACAACGAGGAAGCGGCGATCGCGCAGACGGTCGCCGGCTTCCGCGCGGCGTTCCCCGCCGCCGCCATCTACGTCTACGACAATAACAGCCGCGACCGCACGATCGAGGTCGCGCGCGCTGCCGGTGCCATCGTCCGCAGCGAGCGGATGCAGGGCAAGGGCAATGTCGTGCGGCGGATGTTCGCCGACGTGGATGCCGATATCTATGTGATGGCCGATGGCGACGCGACCTATGACGCGGGCGCCGCGCCGGCGATGGTCGAGCGGCTGACCAGCGAGGGGCTCGACATGGTCGTCGGCACCCGCGTGCACGAGGCGGCCGAGGCCTATCGCCGCGGTCATGTGCTCGGCAACCGCGCGATGACCGGGCTGCTCGCGCATCTTTTCGGGCGCAGCTTCACCGACATCTTCTCGGGCTATCGTGTCTTCTCGCGGCGCTTCGTGAAGAGCTTCCCGGTGCTCTCCTCGGGGTTCGAGATCGAGACCGAGATCAGCGTCCATGCGCTCGAGCTCAAGATGCCCGTCGGGGAGGCGGAGACGCGCTATTTCGCGCGGCCCGAGGGTTCGGCGTCGAAGCTCAACACCTATCGCGACGGCTTCCGCATCGCGAAGACGATCGCGGTGCTCTACCGGATCGAGCGGCCGATGCTGTTCTTCGGGTTCATTGCGACGGTGTTCGCGATGATGGCGCTGATCCTCGCCTTCCCGCTGGCGATCACGTACCTGGAGACGCACAGCGTCCCGCGCTTCCCGACCGCGATCCTCGCTACGGGGCTGATGATCCTCGCCTTCCTCAACCTGTTCACCGGGCTGATCCTCGACACGGTGGTGCGCGGCCGGCGCGAGATGCGGCGGCTCGCTTACCTGGCGGTGAAGGGGCCGTTCGGGGGCTGAGCGGCCTCTTGGCAGGGCGCAGGACGGGTTTCGTCGACAAATGCTTCTGCACTGAGCGGCAGGCGATCACATCTTCGTTTTTCTTGCGGGGAAACGAGGATGCGCGGAGCGTTGCGGCTCGGGATTGGTATGGCGTTGCTGGCAGGTGTCGCGGCGCCGTTGGACGGGCAGGAGGCGCCGGTCGCCTACGCGATCCCGAACCCGCTTCCAGACGGGCCGGCCTTGCCCGGCGACGACAAGCTCAGCTGCGCGCAGGTCCTCGCCGAATCGCGCGGAAGGCTGAAGCAGCTGGACGAGATCGAGGCCGCGCGCGAGGCGATCGTCTACAGGAAGGGCGCGAAGACCAAGGCGCTCGAAGCCGCCGGCATGCTGGGGAGCATGTTGCCCGGCCCGATCGGGCAGGCCGCGGCAATGGCATCGGCCACCGCGCAAATGGCGACGACGCGCGACGATTCGAAGGCCAATTACGGCGCGATCGACGGCAAGTCCGACTGGGTGATGGATCGGATGGATCTGATGAACGAAACCTACCAGCAGCGGTGTCTGGCCGGCGAGTGAAGCCGGATCAGGCTCCGGCGACCAGCCCGAGCCTGATCAAGCTCTCCGCGCTCGCGACGATCGCATCCTCGTTCGATCTCGGCGTCCAGCCCAGCACGCGGCGCGCCTTTTCGTTGCTGGCATCCGCCTTGATCCCCAGCCGCGGCACGGCTTCGCGCGCAAGCGGATTGAAGATCGCCAGCAGCCGGATCAGCCAGTCGGGCAGCTCGCGCTTCGGCACCTTGGAGGCCGCCGGGCCCAGTCGCTCGCGGAGCACCGTCGCCATCTGGTGGAACGACATCGCCTCGCCGGCCACCGCGAGGAAGCGCTCGCCCGCGGCGGCGGGGTCGGTCATCGCGCGCAGCTGGAGGTCGGCGACGTCGCGGACGTCGACCACGCCCAGATAGAGTCGCGGCGTGCCGGGCATCTTGCCCTCGAGCATCGTCTGGACGAGGAAGATCGAGGTCGACAGGTCGCCGTTCAGCGCCGGGCCGAAGATGCCGACCGGGTTGACCACCGCCAGCTCCATGCCGCCCCCTTCGCGGGCGATGAAGTCCCAGGCGGCGCGCTCGGCGAGCGTCTTCGATTTCATATAGGGCTGGACCGCCGGGCCCTCGGGATCGGTCCAGTCGGTTTCGGTATAGGGCGTCTCGCGCTGCCCCTGGCCATAGCCGATCGCGGCGAAGGACGAGGTGACGACGACGCGCTTGACCCCGGCGTCCCGCGCCGCCCGGAGCACGCGCAGCGTTCCCTCGCGCGCCGGGCGGATCAGGTCGTTCTCGTCCTTGGGCTGTGCGGGCGGGAAGGGGGAGGCGACATGCTGGACATAGTCGCAGCCGGCCACCGCTTCGGCCCAGCCTTCGTCCTTCTCCAGGTCGGCGGCGAAGAAGGTCAGGCGTTCCCCCACATCCGCGCCGGCGCGGGCGAGGGCCGCGCGGATCTCGGGTTCGCGCGCCAGGCTGCGGACGGTGGTGCGTACCGAATGCCCCGCCTCCAGCAACTGGAGGATGACATGGCTTCCCACGAAGCCCGAGCCGCCCGTCACCAGGACCGTATGTGTCGCCATCGCAACGATGTGGGAGTCGGCCAGGTTCGGTTCAATACCGCCCATTCACTGCGTTCCCCCCTTGCGCCGCGCAGCCCGAGCGCCGATGTTGGGAACCCTGGGCAAACATCCAAGAGAAAATCCCACATGCATCCGCTTTCCGGTCAGATGACCATTGATCCCGTTACCGGCGGTCTCGTTCCGATCGTCATCGAACAGTCGAGCCGCGGCGAGCGCAGCTTCGACATCTATTCGCGCCTGCTCCGCGAGCGGATCGTGTTCGTCACCGGCGGCGTCGAGGACCACATGGCCTCGCTGATCACCGCCCAGCTGCTCTTCCTCGAGTCCGAGAACCCGAAGAAGGACATCTGGATGTACATCAACTCGCCGGGCGGCGTGGTCACCGCCGGCATGGCGATCCACGACACGATGCAATATATCCGCCCGCGCGTCGGCACGGTCTGCATCGGCCAGGCGGCGTCGATGGGCAGCTTCCTGCTCGCGAGCGGAGAGCCGGGCCTGCGAGTCGCGCTCACCAATGCCCGCATCATGGTGCACCAGCCCTCGGGTGGCGCGCAGGGCATGGCCTCGGACATCGAGATCCAGGCTAAGGAGATTCTCCGTATTCGCCAGCGGATGAATGACCTGTATGCCAAGTATACGGGTCAGCCGCTCGAGAGGATCGAGCGCGCGATGGATCGCGACACCTTCCTCGAGGCCAATGAGGCCAAGGAGTTCGGGATCGTCGACGAAGTTTACGAAAAGCGGCCGCAGCCGACCGAAGACGCAGCAGCTGCTTAAGAATATTGGATTATAGCCGTCCGCGGGCAAAGGCCCGCGGACGGATGGCACCGCTTCGCTGCGGGCCGATTATGGATTGCCGGACGGGAACCCGCGTGTAGGATGGCGGGTAGTGGCTACGCGTTCGGCGCGTAAAGGATGGATTGAATGACCAAGCTCAGCGGCGGCGACTCCAAGAGCACGCTCTATTGCTCGTTCTGCGGTAAGTCGCAGCACGAGGTGCGCAAGCTCATCGCCGGCCCCACCGTCTTCATCTGCGACGAGTGCGTCGAGCTCTGCAACGACATCATCCGCGAGGAGACCAAGTCCGCGCTGGTGTCGAAGAAGGACGGCGGCGTCCCCACGCCGCAGGAAATCTGCGACGTGCTCGACGATTACGTCATCGGCCAGAAGCAGGCCAAGCGCGTGCTCTCGGTCGCCGTGCACAACCACTACAAGCGGCTCAACCACGGCGCCAAGGGCGCGGACGTCGAGCTCGCCAAGTCGAACATCCTGCTCGTCGGCCCTACCGGCTGCGGCAAGACCTTGCTGGCGCAGACGCTGGCGCGCATCCTCGACGTGCCGTTCACGATGGCCGATGCGACGACGCTCACCGAAGCCGGCTATGTCGGCGAGGATGTCGAGAACATCATCCTCAAGCTGCTGCAAGCTTCGGACTATAATGTTGAGCGCGCGCAGAGGGGAATTGTCTACATCGACGAGATCGACAAGATTTCGCGCAAGGCCGAGAACCCCTCGATCACCCGCGACGTTTCGGGCGAGGGCGTCCAGCAGGCGTTGCTCAAGCTGATGGAAGGCACGACCGCCTCGGTTCCGCCGCAGGGCGGCCGCAAGCATCCGCAGCAGGAGTTCCTCCAGGTCGATACGACCAACATCCTGTTCATCTGCGGCGGCGCGTTCAGCGGCCTCGAGAAGATCATCGGCGATCGCCTGCAGGGCAAGTCGATCGGCTTCGGCGCCTATGTCGCCGCGCCGGAAGAGCGCCGCACCGGCGAGGTGCTGCGCCAGACCGAGCCGGAGGATCTGCTTAAGTTCGGCCTGATCCCCGAGTTTGTCGGCCGCCTGCCGGTGATCGCGACGCTCGAGGACCTCGACATCGAGGCCCTGGTCAAGATCCTCACCGAGCCGAAGAACGCCTTGGTCAAGCAGTATCAGAAGCTGTTCGACATGGAGGGCGTCAAGCTCGGCTTCAACGACGACGCGCTCACCGCGGTGTCGAAGAAGGCGATCGACCGCAAGACCGGCGCGCGCGGGCTGCGCTCGATCCTCGAGGCGATCCTGCTCGACACGATGTTCGACCTGCCCGGAATGGACGGCGTCGACGAGGTGATGATCGACAAGGACGTGGTCGACGGGCGCAAGGATCCGGTCCGCATCTACGCCAAGAAGGAAAAGGCCGGCAGCGCCGCCTGAGCTTCTGTTGCCAAAACACTGCACAAGCGGCCGGAAAGACATCTTTCCGGCCGTTTTTGCATGCACGCGCGATTGACCGACTCGCCCACGAGGCGCACCATCTCCGGCAGTAAACGGGATGGAGAGGTGACTTATGTCCGATGTTGCCATTCTCGACGACGAAGATCCGCGCGAGTATCATTCGCCCTTCGATCTGGCGCTCAACCCTGCGGCCCTCGAGACCTTCAAATGGTTGGTCCTTGGCCACGTCTTGTACGTGATCGGCCTGGCGATCGTGCTCTACTTCCACATCGACAATGGCGCGGTGTGGATTACGCCGCTGTTCGGCCTGCCGTTCGTGTGGCAGGAGCGCCACCACCGCTTCGCCGTGAAGGCGCTGGTGTTCTTCGTCGGCTTCACGCTGATGCACTATGTCGCGCTGAAGACGGTCAGCGGGATCAGCGGTGACGAGGTCGGCTTCCTGCGCGGGTTCGTCGGCGGTGCGATCGGAGCGGGCGGCTGTCTCCTGCTCTGTGCGATCTTCGGGCTGCTGCGCAAGGGATCGAGCCTGACCTTCGAGGCGTTCGGCACGGTGCTGCTCGGTGCTGTCGGCAGCTTCTGCCTGTACCTGTACCTCACGACGGGCGCGACCGGTAACTCGTTCGTGAGCGACCTGGTGCAGCCCCTCAAGATCTACACGCCGTGGCAGGTCGTCTTCGCCTATGTGCTGGCACGCGTGCTTCGCCCGGCCGGCTAGTCCCGGCGCGGCGGGAGCCTATTGCTCCCGCCGCCGTGCGTCGGCCTGATAGGCCTCGACGGCCTCGGACCGCTTGAGGATGCGTGCGTTCGGATCCACAACGACATGCGCGTCCGCCGGCACCGCGATGCTGCCGGTGCCGCCCTCCATCGCCACGGTCTCGACCTTGCCGCCCACTTCCACCTCGACCGGCAGCGGGAAGGGCCTGTCGTTCGGCGTCTTCCACTTGAGCGTGAGCCGTCCGCTCTCGCGGGTCTGGAGCAGCTCGGGAAGCGCCGCCTCGCGCAGATAGACGTCGAAGAACCAGGTCATGTCCTTGCCGGTCACCTGGTTCACGATGCCCACATATTCGGGGGTGGTCGCGAAGCGCGGCTGGAAATTGCCCGGCTTCGGATCGGGGCGCCCATAGACGAGCCGGCGCGTGACTTCCCAGAAATCCTTGTCGCCGATCAGGTTGCGAAGCGTGTGGAGCACCCAGGCGCCCTTGACGTAGATGTCGCCGCCGGGGCCGCCTTTCTCCTCCTCATAGACCTCTTCCTCGGTCAGGATCCGTCCGGAGACGATCGGCGCCTTGTTCGCGATCTGGTTGCGGAACTTGTCCATCATCACCGCATAGCGGGCCTCGCCTTCGCGCCAGCGGCCGTAGAGCGGCTGCATGTACTGGCCATAGCCCTCGTGGAGCCAGTAATCGTCCCAGTTCGCCGCGGACATCTGGTTGCCGAACCATTCGTGCGCGAGCTCGTGCTGGAACAGCCAGTCGTAGCCCTCGGGCGCCTTGCGGTAATTGTTGCCATAGGCGTTGATCGTCTGGTGCTCCATGCCGAGATGCGGCGTCTCGACCACGCCGAGCTTCTCGTCGCCCCAGGGATAGGGGCCGACATTGGCCTCGAAGAAATCGAGCGTCGGCGCGAATTCGGCGAACAGCCCCCGTGCGCCGGCCTCGCGGCCCGGCAGGTGCCAATATTGGAGCGGGATCCTGTTGCCGAAACGGCTTTCGTAGCTGCCCTTGATCTCGGCATAGGGCGCGATGTTGAGCACCACCGAATAGGGGTTGGGGCTGCGCGCGTGCCAATGCCAGGTCGTGCGGCCGTCGGGCAGCGTCTCGACCTTCAGCAATATGCCGTTGGAGGGGGCCGAAAGGCCCTTGGGCACGGTGATGTGCAGGTCGACCTTGGCCGGTTCGCCCGCGGGGAAGTCGAGGCAGGGCCAGAACAGGTCGCAGCCATAGCCTTCCGCCGTGGTCGCGATCCACGGCTTGCCGTCGGGCGTCTTGGCCCAGACGATGCCGTCGTCCCACGGCGCGCGCACCGCGACGTGCGGGGTGCCGCCATAAGCGATCCGCACGACCGCGCGGCTGCCGGCGGCGAGGGTCTCGGGCAGGGAGATCGTCAGCCGGCCCTCGGGGTTGGACCAGCCGGTGCGCGGCAGCGGCCTGCCGTCGACGCTGACCGCGGTGACCGGCAGGTTCTTGTCGAGATCGATCAGCAGCCGGCGCTGCGGCGCCGTGCTGTGCAGAGTCAGCGTCGCCACGCCCTGCAGCCGCTGCGTGTCGGGGAACACTTCGATCGCGAGATCGACATGATCGAGCCGCAGGGCGGCGCGCTCGAGATCGATCGGTCCGCCCGAGCTCTGGGTGTTGGCGGTGATCGGCGGCTCGCCGGGGGCGACCTGCGCATGCGCAGGCGAGACGGCCGCGCCGACCAGGAGGAGGGCGATGTGGAAGGGCTTCATTGCTTCCGGTCTCACTTCTTGCGCATCATTTCGGCGCGATAGGCCTGAAGCGCGTCGATATTGTCCGACTGCATCAGGATCTTGGACCAGGGGTCCACCGTCACATGGGCGCCGACGGGAACCGTGAGCGTGTCCTTGCCGCCCGTCATCGCCAGCCGGGTCACCACGCCGTCGACCGAAACGTCGAGGGGCATGGGGAAAGGCTTGTTGCCGGGCGTCTTCCAGGCGAGCGACAATGTCGTCCCGTCGCGCTTCTGTACCAGCTCGGGAAGCGCGGCCTCGTAGAGATAGACGTCGAAGAACCATTGATAGTCGGTGCCGGTCACCTGCCGGACGAAGCCGATGAACTCGGGCGTGGTCCGGTAGAGCGGCTTGAAGTTGCCGGGCTTGGGATCGGTGCGGCCGTAGATCGCCAGGCGCAACGCGTCGAAGAAGGCCTTGTCGCCGATGAGGTTCCGCAGCGTGTGCAACGTCCAGCTGCCCTTGCTGTAGATGTCGCCGCCGCGACCGTTCTTGTCGTCGTAGACGTCTTCGGCGGATTGCGGTCGGCCCGTGACGATCGCGGTCTTGGCGCGAATTCCGGGGCGCGACTGAAGCATCATGGCGGTGTAGACGCCTTCGCCTTCGCGCCAGCGGCCGTAGAGCGGCTGCATGTAGCTGCCCGTGCCTTCGTGAAGCCAGAAATCATCCCAATCCGGCACTGTCAGCTGGTTGGCGAACCATTCGTGCGCGAACTCGTGCTGGAACAGATCGTCGAAGCCCCACTGCGTCTTCGCATAATGGTTGCCATAGGCATTGATCGTCTGGTGCTCCATGCCCTTGTGCGGCGTTTCCACCACGCCGAGCTTCTCGTCGCCGAAGGGG
Source organism: Sphingomonas sp. (assembly GCF_026460985.1). Classification (GTDB taxonomy): domain Bacteria; phylum Pseudomonadota; class Alphaproteobacteria; order Sphingomonadales; family Sphingomonadaceae; genus Sphingomonas. Next base: position 92,973 of record NZ_JAPKNM010000051.1, on the reverse strand, counting down.
TAGGGGCCGATCACGCTTTCGAAGAAATCGAGCGTCGGGGCGAATTCGCTGAAGAGCTGCCTCGCCTTCTGCTCCAATCCGGGTCCGGGCAGATACCAGAAGTGCATCGGGATCTCGTTGCCGAAGCGGCTCTTGTAGGTTCCCGAGATCTCCTCATAGGGAGCGACGTTGATCGCGACGCCGTAGAGAGTCGGATTGGCGACGTGCCAGTTCCAGGTCGTGCGTCCGTCGGCCAGGGCCTGCACGCCCTTCAGCACGCCGTTGGAGGGCGCCTTCAGGCCCTGCGGCACGGTGATGTGCAGATCGGCGAATTTGGGCTCGTAGGTCGGCGAATCGATGCACGGCCAGATGAGGTCGCACCCTTCCATCTGCACCGAGGTGGCGATGAAGGGGCGGCCATCGGGCGTCTTGGACCATGTCCAGCCGCCATCCCAGGGCGGGCGCACCGCGATATGGGGCGTCCCGCCGTAAGTGACGCGCGCCGTGACTGTCTTTCCCGTCCCGATGGTCTTTGGCAGCCGGATCGTCATTCGGCCTTCGGGATTGTTCCAGCTCCCCGCCTTCAGCGGCTGGCCGTCGATCGCGACCGCCGAGACGGACAGGTTGCGATCGAGATCCAGGACGAGCGTTCGCACCGGCGCCTTGGCCGTCAGTCGCAGCGTCGCGGTTCCGGCGATCGCCTGGCGCTCCGGGAAGATCTCGATCGCGAGGCCCGCCGAGTCGAGCTGCAGCTTGCGTTGCTCCGGATGCAACGGACCGCCCGAATTGCTCGTTTGGGCGGTGATCGGCGGCTCGCCGGGCCCGAGCTGGGCCAAGGCCGGCGTGGTGGACAGCGCGAGCGCAGACGCGAGAACAGAGGCGGCGATCAGGAAGCGCTTGGTAATGGGTTCCTCCATCGGTCGAGTGGTCGGGGCGGATGGTATGCCCGATTGATTCGGGCGATATGATTGATGCCGCTGGCGTGGGCCCCATATATAGTGGAAAGCAAGGGCCGTTCGGGCCCAGGAGTATTCATGAAGCAGTCCTATCCTGTCCTGCCGCTTCGCGACATCGTCGTCTTCCCGCACATGATCGTGCCGCTCTTCGTGGGCCGCGACAAGTCGGTGGCAGCGCTCGAGGCTGCGATGGCCGACGACAAGGAGATCTTCCTCGTCGCCCAGCTCGATCCGGCCGAGGACGATCCCGGCCGCGAGGACCTGTACGACACCGGCGTCTCCGCCGAGGTGCTGCAGCTCCTCAAGCTGCCCGACGGCACCGTGCGCGTGCTGGTCGCGGGCAAGGAGCGCGGCGTGCTCGATACGGTCGACGAATCGGGCGCGTTCCTCACCGCGACCGTCAGCCCCGCCGAGGAAGCCGAGGTCGAGGGCGCCGAGGTCCAGGCGCTGATGCGCTCGGTGGTCGACCAGTTCGAGAATTACGCCAAGCTCAACCGCAAGCTGCCCGCCGAGACCGCGGTCCAGCTCGCCGAGCTCGACGACGCCTCGCGCCTTGCCGACGCGGTCGCCGCCAACATCGCGGTCAAGGTAGCCGACAAGCAGTCGCTGCTCGTCGAGAAGGATCCCCAGAAGCGCCTCGAGATGGTGTTCGCCTTCATGGAGGGCGAATTGGGCGTGCTGCAGGTCGAGAAGAAGATCCGCAGCCGCGTGAAGCGCCAGATGGAGAAGACCCAGCGCGAATATTATCTCAACGAGCAATTGAAGGCGATCCAGCGCGAACTGGGCAATGAGGGCGACGAGGGTGACGGCGACGAGGTCGCCGAGCTCACCCAGAAGATCGCCACGCTCAAGCTCTCCAAGGAAGCGCGGACCAAGGCGACCGCCGAGCTCAAGAAGCTCAAGACCATGGCGCCGATGAGCGCCGAGGCGACCGTCGTGCGCAACTATCTCGACGTGCTGCTTGGGCTGCCCTGGGGCAAGAAGTCCAAGCTCAAGAAGGACATCGCCGAGGCGCAGGGCGTGCTCGACCAGGACCATTACGCGCTCGAGAAGGTCAAGGACCGGATCGTCGAGTATCTCGCGGTCCAGGCGCGCACCAACAAGCTGAAGGGGCCGATCCTGTGCCTCGTCGGCCCACCGGGCGTGGGCAAGACCAGCCTCGGCAAGTCGATCGCGAAGGCGACCGGGCGCGAGTTCATCCGCCAGTCGCTTGGCGGTGTTCGGGATGAAGCTGAAATTAGGGGCCACCGCCGCACCTATATCGGCTCGCTTCCGGGCAAGATCGTCACCAACCTCCGCAAGGCAGGCGCGTCGAACCCGCTGTTCCTGCTCGACGAGATCGACAAGCTCGGCCAGGATTTCCGCGGCGATCCCGCCTCGGCGCTGCTCGAGGTGCTCGATCCCGAGCAGAACAACAAGTTCAACGACCATTATCTGGAGATCGACATCGATCTTTCGGACGTGATGTTCGTGTGCACCGCCAACTCGCTCAACCTGCCGCAGCCCTTGCTCGACCGCATGGAGATCATCCGGCTCGAGGGCTATACCGAGGACGAGAAGGTCGAGATCGCCGAGCGCCACCTGATCGATAAGCAGATCGAGGCGCACGGGCTGAAGGAAGGCGAGTTCACGCTCACACCCGAGGGGCTGCGCGCGCTGATCCAGAAATACACCCGCGAGGCGGGCGTCCGCACGCTCGAGCGCGAGATCGCCAAGCTCGCGCGCAAGGCGCTGCGCAAGATCCTCGAGGGCAAGGAGACTTCGGTCACCATTACGCCCGAGAACCTCCACGAATATGCCGGCGTGCAGAAATACCGCCACGGCCTGGGCGAGGAGGAGAACCAGATCGGTGCGGTCACCGGGCTCGCCTGGACCGAGGTAGGCGGCGAGCTGCTGACGATCGAGAGCGTCACCGTGCCCGGCAAGGGCGCGATCAAGACGACGGGCAAGCTGGGCGACGTGATGAAGGAATCGGTCGAGGCCGCGTTCAGCTTCGTCAAGGCACGCTCACCCAGCTATGGCATCAAGCCGAGCCTGTTCGCGCGCAAGGACATCCATGTCCACTTGCCTGAAGGCGCGGTGCCGAAGGACGGTCCGTCGGCGGGCATCGGGCTGGTCACCTCGATCGTCTCGACGCTCACCGGCGTCGCGGTGCGCAAGGACGTAGCGATGACCGGTGAGGTCACGCTTCGGGGCAGGGTGCTGCCGATCGGCGGATTGAAGGAGAAGCTGCTCGCGGCGCTCCGCGGCGGGATCAAGACCGTGCTGATCCCGCAGGAGAACGAGAAGGACCTTGCCGAGATCCCCGCGAATATCCGCGAAGGGCTCGAGATCGTTCCCGTCGCCCATGTCGACGAAGTGCTGCGGCTCGCGCTCACCGAGCCGCTCACCGCGATCGACTGGACCGACGCCGACGAGCTCGCGGCCCAGCCGCCGGCGCACGTGCCGGGGATCGGCGACGCCGTTCACCATTGAGGTCACGTCGCTTTTTGGCACGCAACCGCCGCTGAGGGTTTGACAGCGGCGGCGGTCGCGTGCTGACTGGCTTACTCGGCTTGCCGCCGCGACTCATTTTCGATTCATTTTCGACGCACTCACTCAGGGGGAATCCACCAGCATGAACAAGCAAGAGCTGATCGGGACGGTCGCGGAGACCTCCGGCCTCGGCAAGGGTGACGCCACCAAGGCCGTCGAGGCAGTGTTCGATGCGATCTCGACCGCGCTCAAGAAGGGCGACGAAGTTCGCCTGGTCGGCTTCGGCACCTTCTCGGTCAGCAAGCGCAAGGCCTCGACCGGCCGCAACCCGCGCACCGGCGAGGAGATGACGATCAAGGCGTCGAACCAGCCCAAGTTCAAGGCGGGCAAGGGCCTCAAGGATTCGGTCAACTGACCAGGGGATAAAGCGGCCTTTGGGGCTGGACAGCGCACCCCGCTGCCCCTAAAGGCCCGCTTCCCGTTTCCGCCGAAAGGCGAATGGGCGCGTAGCTCAGTGGTAGAGCACTGTGTTCACACCGCAGGGGTCGCAAGTTCAATCCTTGCCGCGCCCACCATGTAGAGAAGCCCGCCGGTTCCCGTGACCGGCGGGCTTTTTCGTATCTACTGCGCTCGCGGCGCGCGCTCTTGCGCCAGCCGTTCGTCGAGTGCTGCCGCGAAATCCTGGGCATAGGCCCGGCACGCGTCCGGATCGATATAGGGGTTGGGCTTCGCCCTCTGGCCGAGACGCTGGCGTTTCTCGGCTCCCCCGGACTGGCTCGGGTGCGCGGTGATGAGGATGTCGCAGGGCATGCGGCGCATCGTTGCGAACGACTGGCGGAACGAGGCGATCAGCCACGCATGGTCGGGATTGGAGAAGCGGTAGGCCGGCGGCGCCACGGGATTGAGGCTGGCGGCGAAGACGATCGTGCGGCACTGACGGCCCTCGCAGCTTTGCCAGGTCCAACTGGTGCTTCCCCGGGTGTGGCCCGGCGTGGCGCGGGCGGTGACCGTCACCGCGCCCAGTCGGATCCGTTCGCCGTCGCGAACCATGCGCAGCCGCGACACGGCAGGGAAGGGCTCCAGCCAGCTCGCCTGCGCGTCCGAGGGATCGGTACCGCCCCGCAGCACCGTCGCGGCGGCCGTGCCTGCAATAACGGTGGCCCCGCTGTCGCGCGCAAGGGCGGCGATGCCGCCGGCGTGATCGTAATGCGGTTCGGTGCTCAGGATGTACTTCACATCCTCGACCCGGAAGCCGAGCTTGCGGATGTTCGCCTCGATCGCCCGAACGCCCTGCGGCACGGCGCCATCGATCAGGATCAGCCCGGCGCCGGTGTCGATCAGCCCGACGTTGAGGCCCTCGAAGCCGACCAGATAGAAATTGCCGAATACGCGGATCGGCGCCTCCGGCCCCAGCCATTTCGTGGCGCTTTCGGGAGCGATCGGGCGAAGCAGCGGATCGTCCGCTTGTTGTGCGGGTGCCGTCGACGACAGCAGTGTGGCAGCGAGCGCGGCTCGAATGGACATATCGTGATCTCCCTTTGCGCGAGTGAAATGATCGCAGCAGGGACGGCGGCACAAACCACCATTTCTCGCGAGACCCATTAGCCAGGCTCATGGGTGATGGTGCGCCGGTTCAGGGCCGCGGCGATGCAGGATTCCGCCCGGTGGCTCGGCGGGTCGCGCTCGTTGCGCTCCTGCAGCAACGTAACTCATTTGTCATATAAATGACGCGTGAGAGTCTCTGAATTCACGCCGAGACGTCACGCAAGCCTCCTAGCGCAGCCCTCGTGATCGGCAGGGGGAACCGAGTCGATCCCGTCCATTCGCCCACCCCGCGCAACCCGGCATTTCCGCCGGAACGGAGACTTTATGGCCAGCTTCCATCGCCTCAGCCTCGTCCTGCTGACAAGCTGCGCGAGCCTTGCGCTCGCATCCTGTGACGGCGCCAGCAGCGTCGCCTCGCCCGGTGCGGGCACGATCGTCTTCCCGACGCCGACCCCCGCGGCCCCGACCCCGACGCCGAGCCCGACCGCCACGCCGACGCCGACCGCCAATTTCGCGCAGACGACGCAGAGCGGCGTGACCGTCACGCTCGACGAGCAGCTGGCGATCTTCAACGCGGGCACCAACAACACGCTGAACGGCAGCGCTCCGCTCACCGGCGGCATCACGCCCGCCGGTGCCGCGGCTACGGCGACTCCGTTCAACGCGACGTCGCTCAATCCGACGGGTTCGACCTTCCTCGTCTCGACCGCGTTCATCGGCGCGGTGGCCAACGCCAACGACACGGCGTTCCGCGACTGGACCTGCAGCTCGTCGACGCTGAACTTCACCACTTCGGCCAGCATCCCGGCGGCCAATAGCTGCACCGGTTCGCTTGCCCGCACCGCCGCGGCGCCTGCCGCGACCGCCTGCGCGACGGGCACCACCGATGCCGGCACCGTCAACAATTACCGCATCTGCCGCCTGCCCGCGGTTGTCGCCGGCACGCTCGCGCTGCCGCGCGTCGACGGCGTCGCCTATCAGATCAACGGCCGCGTCGACGTCGGCGTCGATCTCGGCATCTCGGGCGCGGCTGCCGGCGGCGCCGCTGCGACGCTCAACATCGATCCGGGCGTGATCGTCATCGCCAATGCGAACGATGCGGCGAACGACTTCCTGGTCGTCAATCGCGGTTCGAAGATGAACGCAGTCGGCACCGCCGCAGCGCCGATCATCTTCACCTCGCAGCAGAACCTCAACGCCGCGGGCACCAGCGACTCGACGCAGGGCCAGTGGGGCGGCGTGATCCTCGCCGGCCGCGCGCCGATCGCGAACTGCATCAGCGGCACCAACAACGCCGGCGGCACCAGCACGACCTGCGAAGCGGTGGTCGAGGGCACGGGCAACGCTCTCTACGGCGGCGCGGTGGCCAACGACAGCAGCGGCACGGTCCAGTATGTCCAGATCCGCTATTCGGGCATCGAGATCACCCCGGGCAACGAGCTTCAGGGCCTGACCCTCGGCGGCACCGGCTCGGGCACCACGATCGACCACGTCCAGGTCCACAACAGCTCGGACGACGGCATCGAAGTGTTCGGCGGCACCACCAACATGCGTTACCTGGCGATCACCGGCGCCGACGATGACGGCCTCGACGTGGACGTGGGCTGGCGCGGGTTCGTCCAGTTCCTGATCACCGCCCAGAAGACCATCGGCGCCACCAGCGACTCCTTCTCGATGGAGATCGACTCGAACGGCAACGAAGACCTGCTGCCGCGTACCTTCGGCCGCGTGTCGAACTTCACCTTCATCCAGACGAGCACGGCGCCGGCGGCGATCCGTCTCCGCGGCGGCGCCGACTTCACCTTCGTGAACGGCATCGTCAAGGCGGTGGGCCCCTGCATCAACATCGTCGCGGGCGTCGACGCCAATGGCGGCAAGTCCACCATCCGGCCGGCCAATGCCGCGCTGCAGGAGGAAGGTCCGCCGGTGTTCAACTCGATCTACCTCGCCTGCAACGGCGCGTAACCGGCGCGCCAGCCGAGCAGCAGGGCCGGGGCAGCGCGCCAAGCGCGGCCCCGGCCTCTGCCTACCCAGCCCTTGTTCCGGACCCGCAGCCATGACCAGACAGATCGCCTTCGCCACCCTGCTCGCCGCCACGACCCAGCTGGTGAGCCCCGCCGCGCTTGCGCAGGTCGCGGGAACCGCCCCGAGTGACCAGACGGCCCCGCCGTCGGCGCCCGCCGCCGACCCGGCCGTGACGCAGGACGTGCCCGAGGCGGAGCCCGAAGTCTCCGCGCCGGGCTTCGATCCAGGTGCCGGCGAAGAGATCGTCGTCACCGGCCGCAACATCCCCAACGTCGTCCGCGCGACGCCGCAGGTGGTGTCGGTCCTCTCGACCGAGGATATCGCCCGGACGGGCGAGGGCGACATTGCCGGCGCGCTCACCCGCGTCACCGGCCTCAGCGTCGTCGGCAACGGCTTCGTCTTCGTGCGCGGCCTCGGCGACCGCTATTCCTCGTCGCTGCTCAACGGTTCGCCCTTGCCGAGCCCCGAGCCGCTGCGCCGCACCGTGCCGCTCGACATCTTCCCGACGACGATCGTCGGCAGCGCGCTCGTCCAGAAGACCTATTCGGTCAATTATGCCGGCGAGTTCGGCGGCGGCGTGATCAATCTCACGACGCGTGCGGTGCCGGAGGAATCGTTCGTCCAGGTCGGCGGCTCGCTCGGCTACGACTCGGCGACCACCAACCAGTTCGGCTACGTCTATGACGGCGGCCGGCTCGACTCGCTCGGCTACGACACCGGCGAGCGCGACATGCCCGCCTTCATCCGTCTGGGTGGGCTCAACACCAGCGTCTTCTACTCGTCGCAGGTCGCCCAGCTCACCAATGCCGAGACGACGCTGCTCCAGCGGAACGATCATATCCCGGTCAACTGGAACGGCGAGATCAGCGCTGGCCACACGCTCGACGTGAGCGGCGTGCGGCTCGGCATCATCGCGACCGCGAGCCTGGGCAACAGCTTCCTCACGCGCGAGGCCGTGCAGCAGGACACCGCCGATCAGTCGGGCGCGCTCCGCAGCGACTTCCGTACCGTGCTGACCGACAACCGCATCACCAACAACGGCATGTTCGGGCTGGGCGCGGAATTCGGCGAGCACAAGATTCGCTGGACCACGCTCTACATCCACGACACGCTCAAGCAGGCGCGGCTCAGCGCCGCCACGGTCTATCCGAACAGCAGCGGCGACGCGGTGCTCCAGCAGAACACCAACTGGTTCGAGCGCCAGCTGATCGACACGCAGCTCGCCACCGAGTTCAAGTTCGACGACTTCACCGTCGATCTGCGCGGCAGCTTCGCCAATACGCAGCGCAACGCGCCGTACGAGCGCTTCTTCAGCTACCGCCTCGATCCGGTCCGCAACGCTTATGTGAACAGCCTCAACGGCCTCGGCGAATCGGCGACGATCGCGTTCAGCGAGCTCGACGAGGATCTGTGGAGCGCGCAGGCGGACTTCGGCTACAAGCTGCCCTTCGCCCGGCCGGTGACGGTCTCGGCGGGCTATTATTTCAGCGACGCCCAGCGCCAGTCGACGCGCTTCGACTTCCGCTATCGCAGCTTCGACGGCGGTTCGATCCCGGCGCCGGCCAGCTATCTGCGGCCGGACATGCTGCTTTCGATCGATTCGATCATGAATGCGTGCGTCAATCCGACCACGGTGCCCGAGGAAGACGGCTGTATCCGGCTGTTCAACCTGTCGAACGCGCAGGGTGCGGCAGAGTATAACGCACAGCTGCGCATCAATGCGGGCTATGTCCAGCTCGAGGGCGAGCTGGCCGATGGCCTCCGCGCGACCGCCGGCGTCCGCTACGAGAAGGGCGAGCAGAGCGTCACCACCAACAGCGCGCTGTTCCAGGGCACGCACCTGAACAACGGCTATTGGCTGCCCGCGGCGACCATCACCTGGAATTTCGCGCAGGACATGCAGTTCCGCCTGCACGGGTCGAAGACCATCGCCCGCCCGCAGTTCCGCGAGCTCGCACCGCAGGTCTATCGCGATTTCGAGTCCGACCGCCTGTTCTTCGGCAACCCCGAGCTGGTCGACGCCAAGCTGCTCAACTTCGAAGGCCGCTGGGAGTGGTTCTTCGGTCGCAACCAGCGCATCACCGCGGCGGGCTTCTACAAGAAGATCGACAACCCGACCGAGCAGGTCGCCTTCTTCCCGACGCCCGATTCGGCGCTGCAGACCGGCTTCTCCTATGCGCCGAGCGCGACGCTCTGGGGCGGTGAGGTCGAGGTGCAGAAATACTTCCCGCTCGAGTTCCTCGGCGCGGGCCGGCGTCTGATGCTGGTCGCCAACTACACCTACACCAAGTCGAGTATCAATTCGGACGACACCCTGGTGCCGAGCCCGATCCAGAACGGCAGCGGCGTCGCGGTGCTCGTGCCCGCCACCCAGCTGTTCCGCGATGGCGCGCCGCTCACCGGCCAGTCCGACCATCTCGTCAACGTGCAGGTTGGCATCGAGGATACCGACTCGCTCTCGCAGCTGACCCTGCTGTTCAATTATGCGAGCGATCGCGTGACCAATCGCGGCGCCAACCTGCTTCCCGACATCGTCGAGCGGCCGGGCATCCGCCTCGACCTCGTCGCGCGGCAGGGCCTGACGCTCGGAGGCGTCGATTTCGAGCTCAAGCTCGAGGGACGCAACCTCACCGGCACGCGCTACCGCGAGTTCCAGCAGTTCGAGGCGGGCACGGTGGACATCAACCGCTACCGGCTCGGCCGCGTCTTCTCGGCCGGGCTCACCGCCAAGTTCTGACGGAGCAAAAGGGAGAGAGGGCTCCGGCAGGCTAAGCGCCTGCCGGGGCCCTTTTCAGTGTCACCAGCCCCAGGGACGCTCGCGGAACCATTGGGTGATGACGTATTTGGTGCCGGCGCGCACCTTCATCGCGTGGTGGATCGTCGAGGGGTTGGGCGTGCCGTTGGCGCGCAGATTGTTCCAGGCGAGCAGCTTGCCGGTCTCGGGCTCGACCATCTTGTCGATCGCCTTGAAGCGCGTCACGCCGCCGGCCTCGACTTCGTTGAGATAGAGCATCACCGTCCAGGTGCGCTGTCCGGCGACGCTGCAATATTTCTCATAGTCCGCGCCCGAGGGCTCGAAATAGTCGGTGTGCGCCTTGAACTCCTGGCCCACTTCGTAGCGCTGCCCCTGCATCGGCTCGGCATGGGCGGGATCGAGCCCGGTAAGAGCGATGATCCGGCGCTTCAACTCCATCACCAGCGGATCATCGACATCGAGGTCGCAGGTCTCGCTGGTGCGGAAGGCGTAGTCGCCGTTGGCGTCGGCGATGGTCGAGGGACGGCGACGTGCGTCGATCTGCTCGACCAGCTTCCGGCTGAATTCGGGATCGAGGAACCTCTTCGCGATGAACATCGCCACCTTGGGATTGGGCACGCGCTGCACGCCCGGCTGGCCGAGGAGGTGCGCTATCACGGGCTCGGAAGGGTGTCCGGCGCCGAAATTGGGGACGGTGGACAGCGTATCGGTCATGGTCTGCATCGCGGCGATTCTGCCAAAAACGCGGGCATTTCGCCAGTATCCACGCCTGCAAATGCCGGCGTAACAAAAGCGCAAGCAAGCCGTCACATTGCGCGGGCAGTCGAGCGCCATGGCCGTCGACACCCAGCTCGAAGCCGAACCACCGCTGTCGGCGGGGCCCGATGCGTTGCAGATGCTGGGGGTGCCGGCGCGGCTGGCCGCTGCGATCGAACGCACCGCCGACCGGCTCACGGGCATGATCGCGATCGCCGGCCCCGGCGCCGAGGATAGCGCTGTGGCGCTCCATCGCCGCTTCGGAATCCCGCTGGGCGGCGTGATCGCCGATCGCATCGCCGCCAATCTCGTGGTCGAGGCCGCCGATCGCGGGCTGGTGCTCGCCTGGTTCGACAGCGGCGACGCCGTCGACACCATCCTGACCCTCCGCCGGCTCGCGAACGACCGCTTCGCGCTCGCCGCGGCGCTCCGCCTCGTCATCGCCCAGCGACTCGCGCCGGGGCTGTGCCGCTTCTGCCGCCAGCCGGTGCAGGCGTTCGGGTCGCGCGCCGCCTTGCTCGGGCTCGATCCGGGTGCGATCCTGTGGTCCGCGCCGGGATGCGAGAGCTGCGGCGGGAGCGGGCAGGGGGGCGTGGTGCGAATCTTCGAGGGAGTCGAGATCGACCCCGCGATGCGGCGGCTGATCTACGATGGCGCCGACGCGCCGCTGCTCGCCCGCCATGCCTTTCTTTCCGCGCCGAATTTCGCCTCCGCCGCCCGCGCGCTGGCCCGCGACGGCATGCTCGCGCCCGAAGATGCGGTCGGCGCATCGCGCAATGATCTTGCGCTTCGCGAAAGCCCTCGCTAAGCGCGCATCGTTCGCGGCGACCGTAGTTCAATTGGTTAGAGCGTCGGCTTGTGATGCCGGAAGTTGCGGGTTCAAGTCCCGTCGGTCGCCCCATTATTCTCAGCCCGGATATTCCCCTTGAAAACCGACTGGGGCTTCCCCGATTTCGACGAGCATGAGGGCATCCACCTCTTCACCGACCACGCTTCGGGGCTGAGCGCGATCATCGCGATCCACTCGACCGCGCTCGGGCCGGCGGCGGGCGGGGTGCGCTTCTGGCATTATGCCGATTCGGACGCGGCGATCACCGACGCGCTGCGGCTCTCGCGGGGGATGAGCTACAAGAACGCGATGGCGAACCTGCCGATGGGCGGGGGCAAGGGCGTGATCCTCGCCGCCGAGCCCGGCGCGACGGTCACCAATGCGCAGCTCGAGGCGTTCGGCCGCGCGGTCGAATCGCTCCAGGGCAAGTACGTCACCGCCGAGGATGTCGGCATGTCCGAGGCGCGGATGAAGATCGTCGCGACTCAGACCAGGCACGTCTCGGGCCTGCCCGTCGCGGCGGGAAGCGCGGGCGGCGACCCGGGTCCGGTGACCGCGCGCGGCGTCTATCTGGGCGTCAAGGCTGCGGCGAAGCGCGGGCTGGGCGCGGACGACATGCGCGGCGTGCGCGTCGCGATCCAGGGCGTGGGTTCGGTCGGCGGCGGGCTGGCCCGACTGCTGGCGGCGGACGGCGCGAAGCTGGTGCTCGCCGACGTCAATGCCGAGCGCGCCAGGGCGCTGGCCGCCGAGCTGGGCGCCGAGGCGGTCGACGCTGCTTCGATCCTGACGCTCGACACCGACCTGTTCAGCCCCAACGCGCTCGGCGCGATCCTGACCGAGCGGTCGATCCCCGAGATCAAGGCCAAGGTGATCGCGGGCGGCGCGAACAACCAGCTCGCGACGCGCGCGGACGGCGCGCGGCTCCACGACCGCGGCATCCTCTACGCACCCGATTACGTGATCAACGCGGGCGGGATCATCAATGTCGGGCTCGAATATCTCGGCCACGGCGACCGCGACGAAGTGATGGCGCGGGTCGACAAGATCCCCGAGCGGCTGATCGAAGTGTGGGACGAGAGCGACCGCACCGGCGATCCCGAGAGCGAAGTCGCGGATCGCATCGCGCAAAGGCTGATCGGGCGGGGGTAACCAGCCCGTCATCCCGGCGAAGGCCGGGATCGCGTGCCTCAGGCGTAACGCTCGCGGCCTGAGGTCCCGGCTTTCGCCGGGATGACGATTTTTTCGCACGCCATGTCACATCCGGCCGCGCTGTCTCGTCATGTCTCCGGAAACCAAGGAGACCGACCATGACTGCACGACACGACCCCTTCGCCGCCGCGCCCGTCCAGATGAAGGCGTGGCTCGACATGTCGCTCAAGATCGCGCCGGCGATCGAGCATTCGCTGCTCGAGCTGGTCAAGATCCGCGCTTCGCAGATCAACGGCTGCGCCAACTGCCTCAACATGCATACCGCCGACGCGCGCAAGGCCGGCGAGACCGAGCAGCGCATCTACCTGCTGAGCGCCTGGCACGAGGCGCCGGTCTATTCGGCGCGCGAGCGTGCGGCGCTGGCATGGACCGATGCGCTCACTCTGGTATCCAGCGCGCGGGCGCCGCAGGCGGTATACGATGCGCTCGCGGCCGAGTTCACGCCGGAGGAGCAGGTGCAGCTGACGCTGATGATCAACGTGATCAACGGGTGGAACCGTCTCGCGGTGGGCTTCGACCTGTTCCACGAGACCAAGCCCGCGACGGCGCAGGCCGCGTGACCGACGACGCGGCAGCGTCGTTCGATCCGCTGCGTCCGCGGCTGACCCGCATCGCCTATCGCATGCTGGGCTCGGTCGCGGACGCGGAGGACGTGGTGCAGGACGCGTTCCTGCGCTGGATGGGTGCGGACCGGAAAGCGATCCGCGAGCCCGAGGCGTTCCTCCGCCGCGTGGTGACCCGGCTCTGCCTCGACCAGCTCAAATCGGCGCGCGCGCGGCGCGAGACCTATGTCGGGCCGTGGCTGCCCGAGCCGGTGGTCGAGGAGGAGGCCGAGGCCGACGACGTCACGCTGCCGCTGATGCTCGCGCTCGAACGGCTGAGCCCGCTCGAGCGCGCGGCGTTCCTGCTCCACGACGTGTTCGGATTGCCCTTCGACGAGATCGCCGAGACGATCGGCCGCGATGCCGCCGCGGCGCGCCAGCTCGCCAGCCGGGCACGGACGCATGTCCGCGCGGCGCGACCGCGCTTCGATCTGCCGAAGGAGAAGGGGTTGGAGATCGCCGCGGCCTTCTTCCATGCCTCGCGAAGCGGCGACATGACCAGCCTGCGCGGGCTGCTCGCCGACGACGTCTCGGTCTATTCGGACGGCGGCGGCAAGGTCCATGCCGGCCTCAGGCCGATCCTCGGCATCGAAGACGTGATGAAGCTGCACGGCTCGCTGGCGCGCTTCTTCGCCAAGGAGATGTCGCGCGTGGAACGCTGGGGGATGATCAACGGGCTGCCCGGCTTCGTGACGCGCGAACCCGGCGGGCTGCTCCAGACCACCGCGCTCGCGATCGAAGACGGCAAGATCATCGGCATCTACATCATGCGCAACCCGGACAAGCTACGGCATCTGGGGGCGGTGCATTAGGGAGAGGTTCAGCGATACCGTGGCCGTCTAGCACGCCCCTCCCTGGAAGGGAGGGGATGGGGGTGGGTGCCGCCGAGGCACTCGGCGGCGGTCGACAGAATGTGCTGGGCGGCACCGTCTGGGTTTGCGAGCACGTCTGAATTCCACAGGCGGATCACGTGCCATCCATTCGTGCGAAGATACGCGGTACGTCGCGCATCGGCTTCCGCGGCATCGATGTGCTGGCTTCCGTCGAATTCGACGGCGAGTTTCGCTTTCCTGCACGCCAGATCGATAATGAAGGGAGCTTCGACGAATTGTCGGGTAAAGGCCGGGCGATAGCGCGAGATGCGTTGCCAAACGGCGAGCTCCGCGGGCGTCGGATTGTTGCGTAGTTCGCGTGCGCGAGCGGTCAGGCGCGGATCGACACGGCGCAGCATGCGGCAAGCGTACACTGGCTTCGCTTCGCTCGCCAACCCACCCCTAACCCCTCCCTTGCAGGGAGGGGGATAGAAGGTTCGCAGCTCCGCCGCCTTCGACCTATTGCGGCTCGATCGGCCGGATGCATTCGGCCGATCGAGCTTCGCGCCGCTCCTCAGTTCGAATAGACCTTCACGTCCTTGACGATCATGTCGCCCGAGCCGTCGGTATAGTCGCTGAACGTCTTCACCGCGACGTTCATGATCGGATACCAACGGAAACCGGCGAAGGGGTTCACTGCCTGATAGGTCTCCTGGCCGTCGATGAACCAGGTGATGTAATCGGGCTGGATGTCCACCGCGAAGACGTGGAAGTCCGTGGTGAAGCCGCCGATGCCATAGATTTCCTGGGTGTCCATGAACGTGCCGCGCTGGAAGGTGCGCATGATGTTGGCGCCGCCGTGGAGCGTGTTGGCGGTGTGGCGGTCGAAATTCCACCAGCTCTCGAAGCCGAAGCCCTCGTAGATGTCGATCTCGGGCGGCCAGCCCGCGGTCGAGATCAGCCAGAAGGCAGGCCACGAACCCCGCCGCGTCGGCATCTGGGCGGTGAACTCATATTGGCCAAAGCCGATCTGCAAGGGGCGGGTGTTGTGGCCGCTCAGGGCGATCGCGCCGTAATTATAGCCGACGCCGTCCCAGAAGATCGGCTCCTTGAGCTTCTGCGTGTGCATCACGAGCCCGTTGTCGGTGTAGCGAAGCGGCGCCTCGATGCCGTAATCGCGATAGACCCAGCCATCGAGATAGATGCCGGTCTCCTGGTTGCCCGGCTGCGAGCGGCCGTTGGGAAGCTTGGTCGACCAGGCCTTGTCATGCCCCGCGTCCGACCATTTCATGGTCTCGCGGCTCATCTTCCATTGGAGCGTGCCCGACGGCGCGAAGGTCCTCGGTGCGCGGCCCTCGACCTGCTCCTCGGTCGGCGGCTGGAGGAAGTCGCACTGCACGACCGCGCGATCCGTTCCCATCAGGCCGCCCCAGGGCGCCTCGACGAAGCGTACGATGAAATCGGCCTGGGGGATGCCGAGGAGGATCGGCACCTCGACCGTCTTGGTCAGCGGATCGCCCGGGCGGAAGATCACCGATTTGTAGATGCTCTGATAATTGACGCCGGCGACGCCCCGGACGAGCCCGGTCCCGTCCTCGGTCGTCACGCGGGCGATGACGGTGTTGGGCGTCGGGCGATCGAGGGAGATCGGCACATAGGCGACGGTCGAGCCCGGCAGGTAGAAGGCGGGGCCGACCGAAGCGGTCGCCTGCTCCGGATATTTGGTGCCGTTGGCGAAGTCGAAATCGGCGAAGTCTGGGGGGACGGCGAGGGTGGATGCGGCGAGCGGCTGGGCCGATAGCGGGCCGGCGACCGCGGTGGATGTCTCGGGCGGCGCCGCCACGACGACCTTGCCCTCGGTTTCGGCGGTGGACCCCGGGTCCGTCGCGCCCGAGCAGGCGACCAGCGCGCACGCGAGGCCGAAGCCCGCGAGTGCGCGTATGCATAGGATACGCATTACACTTCCCCTGTTGTTGTGCGGTTGCCAGCCGCTTCGCTCAGCCTCTCCTTTCCCAGCGGGCGGTCCCGCTTCTCATGTCTCGCGAATTCGCCGGCGCTGCTCAGCAGGATCGTTCTCTCACGATCTCGGACCGACGCGTTTCCTGAGGGTTAGAATATGGAATCTGCGAACGAGTCGGAACAGGCGGCAGGTTCGGGTTACCGGCTTGGAGGCACGCACGATCCGACTTGGGCGTCCGGCGGGCCAGGGGCTGGCCGCCAGGAGGCCCCTCCCCGCGGCGCGGGGAGGGGTGCACGAATCAGCCTTGGATGAAGGCGAGCAGGTCGGCGTTGACGATGTCGGGGTGCGTGGTCGCCATGCCGTGGGGAAGGCCGGGGTGGGTCTTGAGCGTGCCGTGCTTGAGCAGCTTGATCCCGATCAGTGCCGAATCGGCGATGGGGACGATCTGGTCGTCCTCGCCGTGGAGGAGGAGCACCGGGACGTCGATCGTCTTCAGGTCCTCGGTGAAATCGGTCTCGGAAAAGGCCTTGATGCAGTCGTAATGCGCCTTGATGCCGCCCATCATGCCCTGGCGCCACCAATTCCAGATCACGCCCTGATCGACCTTCGCGCCTTCGCGGTTGTAGCCGTAGAAGGGGCCGCTCGCGACATCGAGGAAGAATTGCGCGCGGTTGGCCGCGGTCTGGGCGCGGAAGGCGTCGAACACTTCGAGCGGCAGACCGCCGGGGTTCGCGTCGGACTTGACCATGACCGGGGGAACGGCGCCGATCAGCACTGCCTTGGCGACGCGGCCGGCCTCGGCGCGCGCGACATAATGCGCGACCTCGCCGCCGCCGGTCGAGTGACCGACATGGACGGCGCCCTTGAGGTCGAGCGCGGCGGCCAGCGCGATCACGTCGGCGGCATAGGTGTCCATCTCGTTGCCGGTGTCGGTCTGGGTCGAGCGGCCATGGCCGCGACGGTCGTGCGCGATCACGCGGTAGCCCTGGCCCAGGAAGAACATCATCTGGTTGTCCCAGTCGTCCGCCGAGAGCGGCCAGCCATGGTGGAAGACGATGGGCTGGGCGTCCTTGGGGCCCCAGTCCTTGTAGAAGATCTCGGTGCCGTCGCTGGTGGTGATGAAAGGCATGACCTGGCTCCTTGTTGGTGGTGCTGCCGGGGAAGGGCTGGCGAAGACCCGCGTGCCCATCCCTCTCCCGGAATGCGGCCGCGCCATGTCCTTACGGTCCCGTGACGAAAGCATGATGACGGCGGCGTGGGGGCGCAAGCGCGAAGATTGCAGGCCGGCGCTATCCGCAAACAACCCGACGTAGATTCCGCGGGCGAACCCGGCTATTGGCTGCGGCAAGCATCGTGATCCACGCACTCGCCAATCCCACGCGCTTCCTGAAGCTCGCGCGCCCGTTGACGCCGGTCCTGTTCTGGGCCGGGGTGATGCTGGCGCTCGTCGGCGTCTGGGGCGGGCTGACCCAGACCCCCGCGGACTATCTCCAGAAGGAAAGCGTGCGGATCCTCTACATCCATGTCCCCGCGGCGTGGCTGGGGATGGGAGCATGGACCGGAGTGGCGGGGGCGAGCCTCGGCTATCTGGTCTGGCGGCATCCGCTCGCGCACATCGCCGCGCGCGCGATCGCCCCGGCGGGGGCGGTGTTCGCGGCGCTCTGCCTGGTCACCGGCTCGATCTGGGGGCGGCCGACCTGGGGCACCTGGTGGGAATGGGACGGGCGGCTGACCAGCATGCTGCTGCTGTTCTTCGTCTATGTCGCGTACATCGCGCTCGCCCGCGCCGATGCCGATCGCGGCGGCGACGGGCGCGTGCCGGCACTGTTCGGCGTGGCCGGATCGGTGCTGCTGCCGATCGTGCGCTATTCGGTGGTGTGGTGGAACACGCTGCACCAGGGGCAGAGCATCGGATTGACCAGCTCGAGCATCGACAGCTCGATGCTGTGGCCGCTCTTCTTCACGATCGGGGGATTCACCCTGCTGTTCGCGGGCGTGGTGCTGATGCGGATGCGCGCGATGCTCGCCACGCAGAAGGTCGAGGCGCGGTTGCGGCGGATGGCGGCAGGGTGAACCATTGGGCGTTCATCACCGCGGCCTATGCCGTGACGCTGGTCGGGACCGGCGGGCTCGCGCTGTGGGCATGGCTGTCGATGCGCGGAGCGGAGGCGGCGGCGGACGCGCTGAGGCGCGACCAATGAAGCCCAAGCATCAGCGGCTCGTACTGGGACTGCTCGCGCTCGGCACGGTCCTCGGCGCCTCGGGGCTCGCGCTCTCGGCGCTGCAGGACCAGGCGGCGTTCTTCTACGCGCCCGGCGACGTGGCGGGGAAGCCGGTGCCGCTGGACAAGGCGGTGCGGCTGGGCGGCATGGTCGAGGCGGGATCGATCGTCCGGAAGCCCGACGGCGTGTCGATCGATTTCGTGGTGACCGACGGCAAGGCCAAGGTGCCGGTGGCGTTCCGCGGCGTTGCGCCCGACCTGTTCAAGGAAGGCTCGGGCGTGGTCGCCGAGGGGCGGTTCAACCCGGACGGCAGCTTCACCGCGGACAATCTGCTGGCCAAGCACGACGAGCGCTACATGCCGCCGCAGGTCGCCGGCAAGATGCACAAGACCGAGACGCTCGACAAATGATTGGCGCCAGATGATCGCCGAGGCGGGGCTTGCGGCCTTGTGGCTCGCGGCGGCGTTCGCGCTCGTCCAGCTGATGCTGGCTTGGGGCGCGGCGAAGGCTGCCAATATTCCCGTTCGCCCTGAGCCTGTCGAAGGGCAGCCTTGTTCTTCTGACGACGACCAAGAGAAGAACGGTGCTTCGACAAGCTCAGCACGAACGGAGAAAGTTGCGCGCTCCCTGATGACCGCGCTGCGCCGCACCGCTTTGGTGCAGGGACTGCTGGCGCTGCTTTCGTTCGCGCTGCTGATCACGTTGTTCGTGCGCAGCGACATGTCGGTGGTGCTGGTCGCGACCAACAGCCATTCGCTCAAGCCGATGATCTACAAGGTGGCGGGCGCATGGGGGAACCATGAGGGCTCGATGCTGCTCTGGGTGACCGTGCTCGCGGTCGCCGGGGCGGGCGTGGCGGCGCTCGAGCGGCGGCTGGCGGGTGCGACGCTTGCGGCGACGCTCGGCGCGCAGGCGGCGATCGGGCTGGGCTTCTACGCCTTCCTCGCTTTCGCCTCGAACCCCTTCGTGCGGCTGAACCCGCCGGCGCCGGACGGGCAGGGGCTCAACCCTTTGCTCCAGGACCCGGGCCTCGCCTTCCACCCGCCGACGCTCTACCTCGGCTATGTCGGCCTCTCGGTGGCGTTCAGCTTCGCCGTGGGCGCGCTGCTGATGCGCGACGTGGGGCCCGCCTTCGCCAGGGCGATGCGGCCCTGGGTGCTCGGCGCGTGGATCTTCCTGACGATCGGGATCACCGCGGGCAGCTATTGGGCCTATTACGAGCTGGGCTGGGGCGGCTGGTGGTTCTGGGACCCGGTCGAGAACGCCTCGCTGATGCCGTGGCTGGCGGCGACGGCGTTGCTCCACTCGGTGACCGTGCTGGCGACGCGCGACGGGCTGCGCGCATGGACGTTGATGCTGGCGCTGGTCGCGTTCGCCATGTCGATGATCGGCACTTTCCTCGTGCGCTCGGGCATCCTCGTCAGCGTCCATGCCTTCGCGGTGGACCCGACGCGCGGGACCTTCATCCTCGCGCTGCTCGGCATCTATATCGGCGGGGCGCTGGCGCTGTTCGGGGCGCGCGTCGGCACCGTGACGCAGGGCTCGACCTTCCAGCTGGTGAGCCGCGAGGGCGCGCTGGTGCTCAACAACCTGCTGCTCTCGGTGATCCTCGGCGTGGTCTTCATCGGCACGCTCTATCCGCTCGCGGCGCAGGCGGCGGGGGTGCAACTGTCGATCGGGGCGCCCTTCTTCAACAAGGCGCTGGTTCCCGTGGCGCTGGCGCTGGTAATCGCGACCGCGGCGGGGCCGCTGCTGCGCTGGCGGCGCGACAATATGAACGCGCTGGCCAAGCGCGCTTTGGTGCCGACCGCGGTGGCGGGCGTCGCGTTCGCGCTGATCTTCGCGCTTTCGGGGGGCATGCATTTCGTGCCGGTGCTCGGCATCGCGCTTGCCATGGGGTTGGGCGTGGCGAGTGTGGTGCCGGTGGCGCGGCGGAACCTGCGCCGCACGCCGATGCATGTCTGGGGCATGGTGATCGCGCATCTGGGCGTCGCGGTGAGCATCGCGGGCATGGCGGCCGACAGCGCCTTCAAGGCCGAGCGGCTCGCGGCGATCGCGGTTGGGCAGAACGTCACGGTCGGGCCGTTCCGCGTGACGTTGGCGGACGTGCATCCGACGGTGGGACCCAACTGGTCGGCACTCGAGGCGCGGCTGCAGGTGCGGCGCGGTGACGGCGCGATGTTCGAATTGTTCCCGCAGCAGCGCTTCTTCAGTACCCCGCCGACCAACACCAACGAGGCGGCGATCAGCACGATGCTCGACGGCCAGCTCTACACGGTGCTGGGGCAGGGCGACGAGCAGGGGCGCTGGCAGATCCGATTGTGGTGGAAGCCGTTCGTGACCTTGATCTGGCTTGGCGGCGGGCTGATCGCGCTGGGCGGGCTGCTCGCGCTGGTCGGGCGGGTGCGGCGCGAACGGCGCGCTGACGAGGCGGAGGGCTACGCATGAGGCGCGTGCTGATCTGGGCGCCGCTCGTGCTGTTCGCCCTGGTGTTCGCGCTGGTCGCGGGCGGGCTGATCAAGCCCGGCGACCGCGTCGTGCATTCGGCGATGGTCGGCAAGCCGCTCCCGGCGCTCGCGCTGCCGCCGCTGCTGTCGGGCAAGCCGGGGATCGTCACCGCCGAGCTCAAGGGCAAGCCACGGTTGCTCAACGTCTTCGCGAGCTGGTGCATCCCCTGCATCGCCGAGGCGCCGCAGCTGATGAAGCTCCGCCAAGCCGGCGTGGAGATCGACGCGATCGCGATCCGCGACACGCCCGAGGCGGTGCAGGCCTTCCTCGCGCGCCACGGCGATCCCTATGCGCAGATCGGCGACGACAAGGCGAGTCGGGCGCAGCTGGCGCTGGGCTCGTCGGGAGTGCCCGAGACCTTCGTGATCGATGCCGAGGGGCGGATCGCGTACCAGCATATCGGCGACATCCGCGAGGAGCATGTGCCGATGCTGCTGGGCGAGCTGGAGAAGGCGAAGTGAGGGAGGACACCTCATCACGTCACCCCCGCGAAAGCGGGGGCCCATCTCGTGCGAGTGCCGCTAGAACCACCGCGGTATTGCGCGGCACGTTTCGGAGATGGGCCCCCGCTTTCGCGGGGGTGACGGCGATATCTACGGTGACGTTGATGTGTGCGATGCCCGTCGCACTCGCCGACTCCAACCTTCCCCCCGCCGAGCTCGCCTACACCCAGCTTCCCGATCCCACGCAGGAGGCCAAGGCCAAGGCGTTGATGGACACGCTCCGCTGCCTCGTCTGCCAGGGCCAGTCGATCGCCGACAGCGATGCCGATATGGCGGGCGACATGCGCGCGCTGGTGCGGCAGCGGATCGCGGCGGGCGAATCGCCCGGCGAAGTGCGCAAATGGCTGGTCCAGCGTTACGGCGACTATGTGACCTATGATCCGCCGTTGAGCTGGGTCACCGCCCCCCTGTGGCTCACGCCTCTGGTGCTGCTGGCCGTCGGAATCCTGATCGCGCGGCGTAATTTCCGGAGGCGCAAGTCGTGATGGGCTGGCTGATGCTCGCCCTGATCGGGCTCGGCGCGGCGCTGCTGCTGTGGCTGACCGGTTTCCCGCGCAAGCTGTGGGCCGTGGCGGCGACCGCGCTGATGCTCGGTGCGGCGGGCTATGCGTGGCAGGGGAGTCCGGGGCTGGCGGGGCATCCGGTCACCGCGACGGAGAAGCCGGGCGAGATCGACGCCAACATCGTCGCGATCCGCGACGCGATGTTCGGGCGGTTCAACTTCACCTGGGCCTCCTTCGCCCGGGCCGATGCGATGACCCGCGTCGGCGCACCCGACACCGCGGCGCGCGCGATGATCCTGACCGTGCGCCAGGCGCCGGGCGATGCGGGCGCTTGGGCGTGGCTGGGGATCAAGCTGGCGGAGAATGACGGCAACCAGGTCTCGCCGGCCGCCAAGTTCGCGTTCGATCGCGCGCTCCAGCTGGCGCCGCAGCATCCCGGGCCGCCGTTTCTGTATGGGCTGGCGTTGATCCGCGAGGGCAAGTTCGCCGAGGCGCGGCCGTTCTGGGCCAAGGCGGTCGAGCTTACGCCGGAAAAGGCGAGCTATCGCGACGAGCTGCTGCTGCGGCTGTTTTTGCTCGACAAGTTTCTGGAGGCGAAGGCGGCGGAAGAGGGGGCGGGGGCACCCAAGCCGTAGCTGACTCCCCTCCCTGCAAGGGAGGGGTCGGGGGTGGGTGCGAGCCGAAGGCGAGCCCGGCAACATCGCGACAAAGGAAAAGGCCGGGGCATCGAGCCCCGACCTTTTCCACCCACCCCTGACCCCTCCCTAAGAGGGAGGGGAATTCTAGCCCGCCCAGGCCTCGTAGGGCAGATCGAGATCGTCGGCGACTGCCTTGAAGGCGATCTTGCCCTTGTAGACGTTGAGGCCGTTGGCGAGGTGCTTGTCGGCCTTCATCGCCGCCTCCGCGCCGAGATTGGCGAGCTTGAGCACGAAGGGCAGGGTCGCGTTGTTGAGCGCGAAGGCCGAGGTGCGGGCGACCGCGCCGGGCATGTTGGCGACGCAATAGTGGATCACGCCGTCGACTTCGTAGACGGGGTTGTCGTGCGTGGTGGCGTGGCTGGTCTCGAAGCAGCCGCCCTGGTCGATCGCGATGTCGACCAGCACCGAGCCGCGCATCATCGTCTTGAGCATGTCCCTGGTCACCAGCTTGGGTGCCGCCGCGCCGGGGACGAGCACCGCGCCGATCACGACCTGCGAGCGCGCGACCGCCTCGGCGATCGCCGCCTTGGAGGCGTAGGCGGTCTTGATCTGGCTGCCGAAATGCATGTCGAGCTCGGCGAGGCGCTCATTGTTGATGTCGTAGATCGTCACGTCGGCGCGCTGGCCGACCGCCATCTGCGCGGCATTGATCCCCGAGACGCCGCCGCCGAGGATCGCGATCTTGCACGGCGCGACGCCGGGGACGCCGCCGAGCAGCTCGCCGCGGCCGCCCTGTTCCTTCTCGAGATAGTGCGAGGCAACCTGGATCGACATGCGGCCCGCGACTTCGGACATCGGCTTGAGGAGGGGGAGGGCGCCCGAATTCGAGGTGACCGTCTCATAGGCGATGCAGGTCGCGCCGGACGCCATCAGGCCCTCGGCCTGGGGCTTGTCGGCGGCGAGGTGGAGATAGGTGAACAGCGTATGGCGGGGCTCGAGTAGGGCGATTTCCTGCGGCTGGGGTTCCTTGACCTTCACGATCATGTCCGCGCCGGCGAAGACCGCGGCGGCATCGGGCGCGATCTTCGCGCCGACCTTCGTGTACGCCTCGTCGGCGAAGTCGATCCCCATGCCGGCCTGGGTCTCGACCAGCACTTCATGGCCCGCGGCGACCAGCTCGGCGACCGAGGCAGGGGTGAGGCCGACGCGATATTCGTGGTTCTTGATTTCCTTGGGCACGCCGATGCGCATGACATCTCTCCAGAGTCGGTATGTGATGCAATAGTATCGCAAGATACGGGTACGAATCTCTGCAAATTTCGCCACGCGGTGCTGGTGAAGGCGCATGAATATGCGATATCTATGGCGATTATTGGAGATTCATGCGCCGTGGACCGGATCGACACGACAATCCTCAAATTGCTCGCCGCCGACGCGCGGGCGCCGGTGAGCCAGGTCGCGACGCAGGTGGGGTTGTCGCAATCGGCGTGCACCCGGCGAATCCAGGCGCTCGAATCTTCGGGGCATATCACCGGCTATGGTGCCAGACTGGGACATAGACGGCTCGGCTTTCGGATCACCGCGTTGGTCGACATCACGCTCGGCACGCAGGTCGAAGAGGATCTGGCGCGGTTCGAGCGGGCGGTGGCGGAGATCCACGGGGTGGTCGAATGCGCGCTCGTCTCGGGCGGGCAGGACTATCGGCTCAAGATCCTCGCGCAGGATCTCGATGATTATGAACGGCTTCACCGCGAGCATCTGGGACGGCTGCCGGGCGTGGTGACGATCAACTCGAGCTTCGTGCTGCGCGCGGTGCCGACTCGCAGCGAAGCCGACGCGCTGTTCGCCGGCACCTGAGGGAACCGACGCCCCCCTTGCGCGTCTCCGGAGGCGTAACCATCTGTGTCGGTCGGGCCGTTGCCAGGCTATGTTGCACGTGCTAACGGCCCGCGCACTTTTTCAGACGAGAACGCAGGTCGCATGACCAGGTCCGTTTCCCTCATCGCGCGATCGCCGCGACAGTGAACATCAACGCAAGCGGGCAGGCCGAGACGCTCCCGCATCCAGACGAGCCGCACGGGGCGCACGGCCACGCCGTCGACGCGACGTGGAAGCTCGCGCTCGGCGCGATCGGCATCGTCTTCGGCGATATCGGCACCAGCCCGCTCTACGCCTTCCGCGAGACCTTCGCCGGGCATCACAAGCTTGCGCTGGACGATGTTCACATCATGGGCGTGATCAGTCTGATGTTCTGGTCGATGATGGCGGTGGTGACGCTGAAGTACGTCACCATCATCATGCGCGCCGACAACAAGGGTGAGGGCGGCAGCCTCGCCTTGCTCGCACTCATTTCGCGCAGCGCCAACCAGAAGCGCTGGACCCAGGGGATCGTGCTGCTCGGCGTGTTCGCCACCGCGCTCTTCTACGGCGATTCGATGATCACCCCGGCGGTGTCGGTGCTCTCCGCGGTCGAGGGTATCGCGATCGCGGCGCCCAGCTTCGCCAACCTGGTCGTTCCGATCGCGGTGGTGATCCTCGTGATGCTCTTCTCGATCCAGCGCACCGGTACGGCCCGCGTGGGGGCGTTGTTCGGGCCGATCATGATGCTCTATTTCCTCGTGATCGCGACGCTGGGCGTGCTCAGCTTCGTGCACACGCCGGAAATCCTCTGGGCGCTGCTGCCGACGCACGCGCTGGAGTTCTTCCTGCTCGATCCGCTCGCGGCCTTCCTCGCTTTGGGCTCGGTGGTGCTGGCAGTGACCGGCGCCGAGGCGCTCTACGCCGATATGGGGCATTTCGGCCGCAAGCCGATCCGCGTCTCGTGGCTGTGGTTCGTGCTGCCGGCGCTGATCCTCAACTATATGGGGCAGGGCGCGCTGCTGATGCGCGAGGGCGCCAGTGCGCTGACCAGCCCCTTCTACATGCTCGCGCCCGACGGCCTGCAGCTGCCGCTGGTGGTGCTGGCGACGATGGCGGCGATCATCGCGTCGCAGGCCGTGATCTCGGGCGCCTTCTCGGTGACCCAGCAGGCGATCCAGCTCGGCTTCGTGCCGCGGCTGCGCATCGAGCACACCAGCGCCTCCACCGCGGGGCAGATCTACATCCCGACGATCAACTGGGCGCTGATGACGATGGTCATCCTGCTCGTCCTCTCGTTCCAGACCTCGTCGAACCTGACCGCGGCCTATGGCATCGCCGTCACCGGCGCGATGCTGATCGACAATTGCCTGCTCGCGGTGGTGCTGTTCGCCTTGTGGCAGTGGAAGAAGCGCTACGCGCTGCCGCTGCTCGCGCTCTTCTTCGCGGTCGACCTTGCCTATTTCAGCGCGAACCTGACCAAGGTGCCCGACGGCGGCTGGTTCCCGCTGCTGGTGGGCTTCATCGTCTTCACCTTGCTCACCACCTGGGCCAAGGGCCGCAAGCTGATGATCGAGCGGCTGCGCGAGAGCGCTATGCCGATCAAGATCTTCATCGAATCGGCCGCGATCGCCGCCGCGCGCGTGCCGGGCACCGCGGTGTTCATGACCTCGACTCCCGACGGTGTGCCGCACGCGCTGCTCCACAATCTGAAGCACAACAAGGTGCTCCACGAGCGCGTGATCCTGCTGACGGTGAAGATCGCCGACGTGCCCTATGTCCCCGACGAGAAGCGGATGAAGGTCGACGATCTCGGCAAGGGCTTCCACCGCATGATCCTGTTCTACGGCTTCATGCAGGAGGCCGACGTGCCAGCGGCGCTCAAGCAGGTCAGCGCGTGCGGCGCCGAGTTCAAGATGATGGACACCAGCTTCTTCCTCGCGCGCCAGACTTTGCTGCCTTCGTCGCGGCCGGGGATGATGATCTGGCGCGAGAAACTGTTCGCCTGGATGCTGCGCAACGCCGAAAGCGCGATGGAGTTCTTCCGCCTGCCGACCAACCGCGTGGTCGAGCTTGGGAGCCAGGTGGAGATCTGAGCGCGCCTGCGCCCTTGATCGTCACTGCGTTGTTGGGGCGGCAGGACCAGGCGTGGTTCGAAGGCCTGCGCCGCGAACACTATCCGCCCGAGCGCAACGTGCTGCCGGCGCATCTGACGTTGTTCCACCATCTTCCGCCGGGAGTGGCGGAGGAACTCAAGCAGCGGTTGTCGGCAGAGACGCGGGGCGTACGCGCGCCGCGGGCGAAGGTGAGCGGACTGATGTCGCTCGGGGGCGGAGTGGCGTATCGAATCGAGGCGCCAGAACTGGTCACGATTCGCGAGGGGCTCTGCCAGGCCTTTGCTGGGCTGTTGATGCCGCAGGACGCGGGCCGCTGGAGGCCGCATGTGACCGTGCAGAACAAGGTGCGGCCGTCGCTTGCCAAGGTCGTGCTCGGCGCATTGTCGCGCGATTTCGCGCCGCGCGAGGTCGAGATCGCCGGGTTGGCAAGCTGGTGGTATCGCGGAGGGCCATGGGAGCCGCATTCGCGGCATATGTTCGCTTGACCGGACGAAAAGCCGGACCTATGTCGCGCCCTCGCCTGACGGCGAGGCCCTTGGGGCGGAGTAGCTCAGTTGGTTAGAGCAGCGGAATCATAATCCGCGTGTCGGGGGTTCAAGTCCCTCCTCCGCTACCACCATTCCCCCCGACATTCGGCGGGAAAGGCCGCCGGGTCCTAGAAGCGCGTTGAGGCGACCCTCGATCTCGATCGAGAGGCCTCCTTCGTTGTTCCGGCGCAGCGTCACGGTATTGACCAGCTCGCGGATGGCGTCGGCAGGCTTCCTGCACCCCCGCCTCGATCGCGCGGCTTAGGGTCTGCGACAGCATCGTCGTATTTGGGGAGAAGAGGGCGCTGATCATATGGCAGCGCCTGCTCAAAGGCGTGGCGATCTCGCGCCAGCATCGCCGGGAACAGCGTCCGGGTTCCCGACGCCGTGCGTATGACCGGGCCAAGCCGATCGAGAATCTATCAGCTGATCGCAGCCGGCGACATCGAGGCGGCAAAGGTCGGCCGCGCCACCGTCGTACTGGTAGCCAGCTTGCGGTCGCCGATCCTCGCCGCCACGCGCGGCTAGAGGTAATGAAGTGGGTCGAGCAGGATTATGAGCCCAGCAGGCTCTTTTTGAACAGCGCCTTGATCAGCCGATCTTCAAAAATTCGTCCGACAACGTAGAGAGTGGCGAAGAGTGCGGCAAATACATAGGCGGCTGTCGGTGAATGTTTACTATCATTCTCTTCCGATTTGCCGGCGCCTTCCTTTTTTGGCTTTTCGGGCGCGGGCGCACCCAAGGCCTTGTCTATCGGATTCTGCGGCAGTGCCGTATCCTTTTTTTCGGGCTTTTTCGATTTGCCTGCGGCTTCGACCGACGTTCTTTCGAGCTCGCCAATGGCTACGGTAAGCTGAGCGAAGCCCAGAAACAGCAGGGGCGCCAGAAAGCAGAACAGCAACACCCGGCTAGTCAGCTGATAGCGCAGCACGGAGCCGGCAGCGCCTTTTTCGATCTGCAAGACGCCACCGTCGAAAACAGACATCTTGTCCTGCGCCGCCTGGTCCTTCTTGCGGAAAGTCAGCGTGTCGTTTGTCCGTTCGTGGCTGGTGCCGGTCTGACGGAACAGGGGGGCGAGCTTGTCAAAGGCATCATCGCTCGATTGCTCGGGAGCGAGCGCCAGGCTGCCCCTGACGTGCCAGATCCAGTCGATGAAACGGGGGATCACACCATCTCCTTTTGAGAGAGCTTTCGATGCCGGCAAGGCTCAAGCCGGGCTGTTCATGGCGGCTCTGGCCTGGGCCCGACAAATGGGTAAGTGGAGGCTGTGGAGCTGGAGCAATTCGCTCACTCGGCTGGCACCGGAACCGCCGCCGGCCGGCCAAATCGCTCCTTGAGTGCCTTCCAGCCCTCGGTGAAGGGATAGGTCATCGTCTCGCGGATCGACATCCGGCGCCCGCCTTCCATCCCGAGCAGTTCTGCCTCGCCGTCGACGCACGTGCCGAAAATGCGGTCGATGAAGATCCAGGTGCTGGCATAATTGCTGCGGCTGGCTTCGTAGTCCTGCGAATGGTGCAGGCTGTGGTGCTCGGTGGTGTTGAACACGAAGCGCCACCAGCGCGGCGTGTTGAAGCGGACATTGATGTGCTGGTAGGTACCGACCGCCAGGCCGAAGGAGCCGGCGAGCAGGGCGGCCCGCGGCAGGAAATCGAAGAATCCGCCGATGCCGAGTCCGATCAGGAACAGTTCCACCGGATTGCCGACTGCGCCCTTGTTGATGTTCAACTGGGTGATGTAGTGATGCGGTGCGTGGGTCAGCCACAGCGGATGCCAGTTATGCATACCGCGATGCATCCAGTATTGGCCGAAATCGAAGATGAACGAGATCAGGAACGCCTGCACCAGCAGCGGCAGTGCCACGAACCAGGTGAATTTGTCCCAGTTGAAGGAATGCTGGACGGCTTCAATCATGGCTCCGTCGCCGACATAGTGCTCGATCAGGCGGAGCAGCGTATAGCCGAGAGAGACATAGAACAGGTCGGTGACCAGTTCCTTCCAAGTCAGGCGCCAGCTCGCGTAGCGCGGGTTCACCCATTCGAGCCCCAGCAGCAGCACCTTGAAGCCGATGCCGATTCCGATGGCGGTCGATGCCTTGGCGATGGAATTGGGTGCGTAGTACCAGAACGCGATCAGTGCGAAGAGCATGGTGGGCTGGAACCAGGTGAAGATGAACCGTTTCACCGGGCCGCCTTCCACCCTGGGGATGTTCTCCCAGCCTATGGTTACCGGGGCCTGTGCTCCGATCACCCTTTTGCCGACGCGAATTCCGTCCATCTTGTCCCCGCGATACCGACTTGTCGGATCTGGGATATCGGGAACCCCGCAGGGGTGGCATACGTCATCGAACGTATGCGTTCATCTTTCATTGGACGCCTGGGCCGATGGCGAGGCCGAGCCGGTCGGGTTGGCGGGCGGGCGCCACTTGTCCCTCCGGGAGCAGATGCTCCGAAAATATGCCCCTGGATCGTCGCAAGCGCGATCGGCCCGCCGAATACTCGCGAATCAGGTTGTAGATGCGCGACCGCCGGTGCGCGCCGGTTCCGCGAGGGGTGGCAATTGCCGCATCGGCGTGACGCCGAGCTTTGCGAAGAGCGCCGCGTCGCGGTCGTCGCCGGCATTGCCGGTGGTGAGAAGCTTGTCGCCGGTGAAGATCGAGTTTGCCCCGGCCAGAAAGCAAAGCGCTTGGGTCTCGTCGCTCATGCTCTCGCGACCAGCCGAGAGCCGCACGATCGACAGCGGCATCAGAATGCGTGCCACCGCGATGGTGCGCACGAACTCGATCTGGTCGATCCTGGCCAAAGGCGTATCGGCCAGCATGTTGCCCAGCACGGTGCCCTTGACCGGCACCAGCGCGTTGATCGGCACGCTTTCGGGGTGCGGCATCGTCGCCAGCGCATGGAGGAAGCCGACGCGGTTCTCGCGCGTCTCGCCCATGCCGATGATGCCGCCCGAGCAGACGTTGATGCCCGCCTCGCGGACATGCTCCAGCGTCTCGATCCGGTCCTCGAAGCTGCGCGTCGTGATGACGTTCGCGTAATTCTCCGGCGAGGTGTCGATATTGTGGTTGTAATAGTCGAGCCCCGCCTCGGCGAGCTGCGCTGCCTGCTTCTCGTTGAGCATGCCCAAGGTCATGCAGGTCTCGAGCCCCATCTGGCGCACGCCCTTCACCATCTCGACGATGGCGGGCATGTCGCGGTCCTTGGGCTCACGCCACGCCGCGCCCATGCAGAAGCGCGACGAGCCATTGTCCTTGGCCTGCGCCGCCGCCTGGAGCACCGCGCGCACATCCATCAGCCTGGTAGCCTTGAGCCCCGTCCCGGCATGCGCCGACTGATTGCAATAGCCACAATCCTCGACGCAGCCGCCGGTCTTGATCGAGAGCAGGGTCGAGAGCTGCACTTCGTTGCGCGGATGATGCGCGCGATGGATCGACGCCGCCTCGTAGATCAGGTCGAGGAACGGCAGGTCGAACAGCGCGGCGATCTCCTCCCGTGTCCAGTCGTTACGCATCTCGCGCATTTCCCTCGCTCGTTCCGCGGCGGCATTCATCGCCGTGCGATCACTCTTGCGGAGCGATCGATAGCCGAATGCCGCTCAGCGCCACCGACGCCGGGATCTGGCACGACAGGCGCGAACCGGCCGAGCGATGTTCTGAGCCTTCCAGCAGGTCGTCTTCGTCCTGCGACATCGGGGGCAGCGTCGAGGCGAAGGCCGGATCGACATGGACGTGGCAGCTGGCACAGGAGCAGCAGCCGCCGCAAAAGGCCGGAATGTCATCGATCCCGGACGACCGGATGATCTCCATGAGCGACATGCCGATCTCGCCCTCGATCACACGGGTCTCGCCCGCCAGATCCTGGACATGCAACTGGATCGTCGCTTCGGTCATGCTCGTGTCACTCCATGCATAGGGAACGCGCTCCGGCCCGGAGCGTCGCCGGTTGGTTTTCGATGCGTCCGGGGCGTCTATCGCTGGAGATAGCGCCGCCATCCGCCAAGCGAGGTGATGTCCTCGGCATTGGCGGTCGCGCGCGGCTCCGCGACGAATCCCTTGACCTGGCTGCCGTCCTCCAGCGTCACGGTGCCGATCGCGAGGGGGGGCGGGACCTCGGCGACGAAGCTGCCGAACGCCGCCATGTCGAGCTCATAGATCTCGAGCGCGATCGCGGCGCCATCGCCGCTGTGCACGAGCGCCGGCTTGGGGGGCACGCTGTCCGCCATCGCATACAGACGGTATTGGGGGGCCGTCCTGGCCTCGCCGACGAAGCGCGCGTCGCGGGAGGTCAGTTGCCAGTGCAAGGGCATGTCCTTCAGATGCGCACCGACAACGGCCAGCTTCACGGTCTCCATGCGTCCCTCCAGGTCGAGCGGCGGCAGGCTCGCCGGCGCGGGGAAAAGAGTCTTCGCCAGGTCAATCAGGCTGCGATCGCTGCCGGCGGGGCCCATCAGCGTGATGCCGAAGCCGACGCCGCTGTGATACCGCCCCGTCGGGACTGCGATCGCGGCCATGTCGAGCAGATTGACGAAGTTGGTATAGGCGCCGAGGCTCGCGTTGAGCGCGATCGGCGCGGCGAGCATCTCGGCCACGCGATAGCTGGTCGGGGCCGTCGGCAAGGCGAGCAGGTCGACCGTCGTCCACATTTCCTCCGCCGCGCGGGCGAGGTCGGCAAGGCGGTAGCTTGCCGCGAAGGCATCCACCGCACTGTAGGCCTGGCCCTCCTCGACGATCGCACGGACCACGGGATGGATCGCATCCGGGTCGTCGCGAAGCAGGTCCTGGAGCGCAGCGGTCCGTTCGGCGACCCAGGGGCCATTGTAGAGCAGCCGGGCCGCTTCGTTGAGCGGCGTCATGTCGATCTCGACCAGCTCGGCATCGAGTCCGGCCAGCGCTGCCTCATAGAGGAAGCCGGATTCGATGTCGCCGAACCAGGGGCGCTGGTCGGCGCGCGGGACGCCTATCCGGCGCCGCCCGCGCGCCATGTCGTCGAACGAGCGCGAGAAGCTGTCCTCACGATCGAAACCGGCGGCGATGGCATCGACAAGTCCGGCATCCTCAGCCGTCCCGGCAAAGACCGTGATGCAGTCGAGCGTCCGGCAGGCGGGGACGAGCCCGCGGCTGCTCCACCGCCCGCGTGTCGGCTTGAAACCGATCAGGTGATTGAAGGCTGCGGGCACACGGCCCGAACCCGCAGTGTCGGTGCCGAGCGCGAAGGCGACCAGCCCGGCTGCCACCGCAACCGCCGAGCCCGAGCTCGATCCGCCGCTCACCCAGGCCCGGTTATAGGCGTTGCGCGGAACGCCATAGGGGCTGCGCGTGCCGTTGAGGCCGGTGGCGAACTGGTCGAGGTTGGTCTTGCCGATGGGGATGGCCCCGACGGCGACCAGCCGCTCGACCACCGTCGCCGAGCGTGACGGCGCATAGGCGAAGGCGGGGCAGGCGGCGGTCGTATCGAGGCTGGCGACGTCGATATTGTCCTTCACCGCGAACGGCACGCCGGCGAGCGGCAGCGCTTCGCCGCCGGCGACCCGTTCGTCGACCGCCGCGGCGGCGGCGCGAAGCGCGGCGGCATCGAAGCGGGATATCCAGACGGCAGGCTGGACGGCGTCATAGAGGTCGAGACGCCGGATGACCTCTTCCATCACGTCGACGGCGGTGCGGCGACGCGACCGTATATCGGCGGCGATGGTTTCGACGGGCAGGCGATCGAGCGCCGTCATGCGCGGATCAGCGCCAGCATCGGCGCGCCAGGCGTGACGCTCTGCCGCTCGGCGACATACAGCGCTGCCACCGTCCCGGCGGCAGGGCTCTCGAGCGGAAACTCCATCTTCATCGCTTCCATCACCGCGATGGTTTCGCCTGCAGCGACAAAATCGCCGGGCGCTTTCAACAGCTTCCAGACGCTGCCCCCGAAGGGTGACTCCACCAGCTCAGCCCCTTCGGGAAGCACGATAAGGTCAGCGGGTTTGTCGTCGACCTCTTCGGTCAGGCTCGCGACGCGATCGAATTCGCCGCGCCGCTCCCATTCGGCGCGCTCGGCGGCGAAGGCGGCGTTGCGGCGCGTTTCGAATGCCGTGATCGACTCGGCATTCTCGGCGAGGAAGGCGCGATAGTCGGCGAGGCGGAATTCCGTCTCCTCGATCTCGATCGTGCGGCGGCCGAGCGGGAAGTCGCGACGCCACTCGGTGAGTTCCTCGTGGCTGACGGGGAAGAACCGGATCTGGTCGAAGAAGCGCAGCAGCCAAGGCTTGCCTTCAGTGAAGGCGCCGTCCTGCCGCCAGGTGTTCCACACCTGGATGGTGCGGCCGAACAGCTGATAGCCGCCCGGGCCCTCCATCCCATAGATGCACATATAGGCGCCGCCGATGCCGACGACATTGGGCGGCGTCCAGGTTCGCGCCGGGTTGTACTTGGTCGTGACCAGCCGATGCCGCGGATCGATCGGCGTCGCCACCGGCGCGCCCAGATAGACGTCGCCAAGTCCGTAGACGAGGTAGCTGGCGTCGAAGACCGTGCGATAGACGTCGTCCGCGCTCTCCAGTCCGTTTGCGCGACGGATGAACTCGATATTGTCCGGGCACCATGGCGCATCGTCGCGCACCACGGCCATGTAGCGCTCGATCGTCTGGTGAATGGCGGGATCGTCCCAGCTCAGCGGAAGGTGCACGATGCGCGACGGGATCGCGAAATCGTCGAGCTCGCCGAGCTGTTCCTCGATGTCCATCAGCCGTTCGAGAAGTTCGGCCTCCCTGATGCGGACGCCATCGATATGCACCTGGAAGGAGCGGATGCCGGGTACGATGTCGAGGATGCCGGGCAGGTCCAGCGCGGCGAGCGCGGTCGTGGCAGCATGGACCCGCAAGCGCAGTTCGAGATCGAGCGTGATCGGGCCATATTCGACGAGCAGGTTGCGGTCGCCCTGCCGGCGATACAGGACCCGCGGGCGGTGACCCTGCGGCGCGAGCTCCGCCAGGATCGCATCCGACCCGCCGCCGGCGGTCTTCGCGGAGGGGTGAGGGGGGCGGCCCTCGACCCATTCCTCTTCGACCGCACTCGCCGCATCCGCATCGCCGAGGCTCACTTCCTCGAACCGGATGCGGTCGCCCGGCGCGAGCTGGCCGACCTTCCAGAGATCGGCCGCGATCACCACGAATGGGCAGACGAAACCTCCGAGCGAGGGGCCGTCCGGGCCGAGAATGATTGGCATATCGCCCGTGAAGTCGAGCGCGCCGATGGCGTAGGGATTGTCGTGGATGTTGGAGGGATGGAGCCCCGCCTCGCCACCGTCCCGGCGTGCCCAGTGCGGCTTCGGCCCGACCAGCCGGACGCCGGTGCGGTTGCTGTTATAATGTACGCGCCAGTCGGCCGTCAGGATCGTCTCGATATCCTCGGGAGCGAAGAAATCGGGCGCTCCGTGCGGTCCGTAGAGCACGCGGATCGTCCAGTCCGGACCGAATGCCGGCTGCTCGATCACCCGCGCTCCGGGGATCACTGCGGGCGGGTGCGGCGCCAGATGCAGCGTGTCGCCCGCGAGCAGCTTGCGGCCGCCATGCCCGCCGAACTCGCCCAGATCGAAGGTGCTGCCGCTGCCGAGATAGGCGGGGACGTCGAGGCCCCCCGCGAACAGGACATAGCCGCGCATGCCGCCCCCGCGGATGCGGCCGAGCGCCAGAAGCTGCCCCTTGTCGACTGCGAAGGCCTGGTTGTGCGGCACCGGCTTGCCGTCGAGCGTCGCGTCGAAATCGGCGCCGGTCAGGCAGATGCGCGTCGCCGTGTTGAACTGGAGCGTCGGGCCGGTCACGGTGACTTCGAGCCCGGCGGCCGCCGCGTCGTTTCCGAGCAGCGCGTTGCCCAGCCGGAAGGCGCGGGCGTCCATCGGTCCGGATGGCGGCACGCCGACATCCCACAGCCCGATCCGTCCCGGAAAATCCTGTACGGTGGTGAGCGTGCCGGCCGAGCGCACCGAGATGCTGCGCGGATGATGTTCCACCCGCTCGAGCGAGCGCGTGGAGACGTCGCCCGAAGTGAAATCGTCGGCGCGCGCCACGTCGCGCAACCAGCGCAGGTTGGTCTCGATGCCGGCCAGCCGCGTCGCGTCGAGCGCCGCCTGCATCGCGGTCACCGCCATGGCCCGATCCTCTCCGCGCACGATCAGCTTGGCGATCATCGGGTCGTAAAAGGGCGAGACCTTCGTACCGCTCTCGACCCAGGTCTCGATCCGCGCGTCGCCCGGGACGGCGACTTCGGTGAGCATGCCCGCGGCAGGCCGGAAATCGACCGCAGGGTCCTCGGCATAGAGCCGGGCCTGGATCGACCAGCCGCGCGGGGCTGGGACGGGGGCGTCGAGAAAGGCGTAGTCGCCGGCCGCGCCGCGCACCATCCACTCGACCAGGTCGATGCCGGTCACTTCCTCGGTCACGCCATGCTCGACCTGGAGCCGCGTGTTGACCTCGAGGAAAAACCAGTCCTGCCGCTCCGCGTCGTAGAGGAATTCGACCGTCCCGGCCGAGCGATAGCGGGCGGCCGTCCCCAGCCGTACTGCCGCGTCGGTCAGCGCGACGCGGACATGCTCGGGAAGATTGGGGGCAGGAGCCTCCTCGATCACCTTCTGGTTGCGGCGCTGAAGCGAGCAGTCGCGCTCGCCGAGCGCGACGACGCGCCCCGTGCCGTCGCCGAAGATCTGCACTTCGACATGCCGGGCGCGCGGCACGAAGCGTTCGAGGAAGAGGCCGGCGTCGCCGAAATTGCCCGCGCCGAGCCGCGCCACCGCGGCATAGCCATCGCGCACCGCTGCGGGATCTGCGCATACGCGCATACCGATGCCGCCGCCGCCGGCGGTCGCCTTGAGCATCACGGGATAGCCGATCCGCGCCGCCGCTTCGATCGCAGCCTCCGCATCCGCCAGGAGTCCGGTGCCCGGCGCCAGCGGCACGTCTTCGGCCTTGGCGAGCGCCCGGGCGCTGTGCTTCAGCCCGAAGTCGCGGATATTGTCCGGCTTCGGCCCGATGAAGACGATGCCGGCCTCGGCGCAGGCCTCGGCAAAATCGGCATTCTCCGAAAGGAAGCCGTAGCCGGGATGGATCGCGTCGGCGCCCGTCTCGCGCGCGGCGGCGAGAATCCGCGCGGCGTCGAGATAGCTTTCCGCGGCCGGGCCCGGGCCGATCCGCACCGCCACATCGGCTTCGGCGACGTGGCGGGAAGCCTCGTCGGCATCGGAGAAGACGGCGACCGAGCGAATGCCCATGCGGCGCAGCGTGCGGATGATCCGGCAGGCGATCGCCCCGCGATTGGCGACCAGGACCGTGCCGAAGCTCATGCCGTCACGATCATGCGGACGGGCGTGGGATTGAAGCCATTGCAGGGATTGTTGATCTGCGGGCAGTTCGAGACGACCACGGTCACATCCATCTCGGCGCGAAGATCGACGGAAAGGCCCGGTGCCGAAATGCCGTCGACGATGCCGAGCGCACCGTCCGCCTCGACGGGCACGTTCATGAAGAAGTTGACGTTCGAAACCATGTCGCGCTTGCCGCGGCCGTCGCGCAGATTGGCCTCGAGGAAGTTGTCGACGCAGCTGTGCTGCGCCCTGGTGTGATGACCGTAGCGCAGGCTGTTGGACTCGCACGAGCAGGCGCCGCCGATCGTGTCGTGATACTCGACCGACGTGCCCGTGATCGTCATCATCGGCCGGCCCTCGCTCGACAGCAGCACGCTGCCGGTGCGCAGGAAGATGTTGGCCTGCGCCGCGACCGTGTCCTGCGCGCTGTAGCGCTCGGCATCGTCGTCGGTGGCGTAGAGCAGGAAATCGACCGCCTGATTGCCTTCGAGGTCGATGATGCGGAGCGTTTCCCCGGCGCGCACGCGGTGCATCCAGGGGGCGCGGGCAGCCACGATCTCGTCGTGGATCACCTGACCGGCAAGGCCGGCGAAATGCGGATCGTTTTTCATCAGCGGCGATACAGATCTTCGGTGTTGAGAAAGGCACGGCGGCGCTCGGGCGTCGCGTTGCGGATCGGGTCGTCCGCCTCGGTGACCGCCCCGCGCCAGGCGGTGGCGCGCAGCGGCGTGATGCGCCACGGGCGGCCGTCGAGAACATGCGGGCAGTTGGCGATGACCAGGATCAGGTCCATCTCGGCGCGCAGGACGAGCGAGCGGCCTGGTGCGAAGGGACCGAGTTCCGGTACGATGGCGCCGTCGGCGGCAATTCGCACCCCCTTGAACAGATTGATGCAGGGATGGACGTCGCGCCGACCCAACCCGTGCTTGGCGGCACCGAGCAGCAGCCGGTCGCGCGCATTGGGATGGGCGCCCGAATTGCGGCCGTCGCCATAATGGCGCCAGTTCGACGCTTCGCTGGAAGCGCCGCAAAAGGCATCATGGGTGCCGGCATTGTCCTGTTCGATACTGGCAAGGACGCGCCCCATGTCCGACAGCAGCAGGCTGCCCGCCGAAGGATAGGCGTCCCATTGCACCTTGACGGTATCGGCGATGTTGAGCCGCTCGGTCGGCGTGGCCGCGTTGAACAGCAGCAACGACGCGCAGGCATCGCCCTCGAGATCGATCAGCCGCAATCGCGTGCCCCGTGCGAGGGTCCGGGAGGCATAGCCGCCTCCCGCGATCGTCTCTTCCCAGAGCAGGTCGTCGGACGCGATGCCCGCCGGTAGATCGTCGGCGCGGGGTGGCAGGATCGGCATCGCCTCGACGACGGTGCCCTCCATGGCACGGGCATGCGCGCGCGCGGCGCCCGGATCGGCAAGTGTTGCGCTCATGCCGGCTTGGCCCCCGTCTGTGGCGCGCCACGTTCCTGCTCATGGAGCGGCGGCAAGAGTGCGGTGGTGGTGAAGAGCCGGAGCTGCTGCACACCGCGAACCTTGCGCAGCGCATCGCACAGATCGCGCAGCCGGATCGCCGGGCCCTGCACCAGCAGCACCTCGAGCGACTGGTCGTCCTCGAGGAAGACATGCTGCGAGGAGATCACTTCCTTGAGATATTCGGCCTGGGTCTGCGCGAGCTGGTGGCGTACGCGCCCCATGTCGCCGCGATAGACCAAAGTGATCGTGCCGGCGAGCATGTCCTCCGGCCGCATGGTGGCGCCGTGCTGGGCAAGTTCGTTGCGGATCAGTTCCGCGATCAGCTGGGAACGCGAAGGCAGGCCGCGCTCCTCCACCATCAGATCGAGCTGACGGGAGAGCTCGGCAGGCAGGCTCATGCTGAGCCGGGCGAGACTGGAGGGTGGGGTGTCGTTCACGGATCTAACCCTCAAAGTTATTACTGATTCTGTCAATCGTAATAATTGACACGGATACCTCGGGCGTATCCAGCGGCAGTTTGTTCTTGAGCGGCAGATCGTAGACCGCGGTGGCGCCGAAGCGGTGCGGCGCGTGCGGATCGATGCGACGCTTGTCGAATGCCAGCACGCGCGTGCCGAGTTTGAAGGCTTCGACGATGTCGTGCGTCACCATCAGGATGGTGAGCCCATGTTCCTCCCACAGCCGCAGGATGAGCCGATGCATGTCCTGTCGGATGCCGGGATCGAGCGCGCCGAACGGCTCGTCGAGCAGCAGCGCGCGCGGCCGCGCCATCAGTGCCTGGGCGATCGCGAGGCGTTGCTGCATGCCGCCCGAGAGTTGGGATGGATACAAATCGAGCGAATCGCCGAGACCCACTTCGATCAGCATCGCCTCGGCTTCCTCGGCCGCGCGGCGCCGGGCGGCACCGAAGAGACGCGCAGTGAAGGGCGCCTTCGCGCATTCCCGTCCAAACATCACGTTGCGCAGCGCGGTCAGGTGCGGGAACACCGAATAGCGCTGGAAGACCACGCCGCGATCGGGCCCGCATTCGGGGGTGAGGATCTTGCCGTCGAGCAGGATATGGCCTCGGCTGGGGGTTTCCTGACCCAGCGCAAGGCGCAGGAAACTGCTCTTGCCCGAGCCGGACGGCCCGACGATGGAGACGAAGCTGCGCTCGGCGATGCCGAGATTCACGCGCTCGAGCACGATCTTCTCGCCATATTCGAGCCAGACATTGTCGAAGACGAGGAGGTCGCTCATCGCTGGCCCTGATGTGCCCATGCGAAGGCGCGACGGCTCAGCTGCATGAGCAGCACATCCGTTACGATCGCGAGCAGCGAAATCCAGGCGACATAGGGAATGATGATATCCATCGAGAGATAGCGGCGGACGAGGAAGATCCGGTATCCAAGCCCGACGTCGGACGCGATCGCCTCGGCCGAGATGAGGTAGACCCAGGCCGGCCCCAGCGACAGGCGAAGTCCCGCGATCAGGCGCGGGAGCGCCTGTGGGAGGGCGACACGCAGCGCGAGCTGCCAGCTGCTCGCGCCGAGGGTCTGTGCCTTGACCAGCTGCTCCTGTGGGAGTGCCGCAACATGCTCTGCGAGATCGCGGATCAGAAAGGGAGCGACGCCGACAACGATCAGCGCGACTTTCGCCGTCTCGCCAAGCCCGAAGGCGATGAAGAGGACCGGCAGGAGCGCGATCGGCGGAATCACCGCGATGGTCGTGACGAATGCGCCGAAGGTCGCGCGTACCGCCGGCAGGACGCCCAGAACCATGCCGACGAGCAGCGCCGAGAGCGCGCAGATGCCGAGCCCGAGAAAGAGCCGCTCGAGGCTCGCGACCGTGTCCGCCCAGAAGATGATCCGACCGCTCAGCGGATCGGCATCGAAGAGCAGGCCGCGCATCGCATCCGCCATCGCCGCGGGCGTGGGCAGAACCTTGTCCGAGGCATTGGCTGCGTGGCGGGTCGCCGAAGCGATCAAATACCCGATCAGTGCCACCAGCAGCGGCACTGTTCCGAGCAGGACTGCGCTGCGACGATTTGGCCTGACATTCACCCAACGCATCGGGGCGATCTCCTCAGAGCTTGCCCGCCGCGGCCTGTTCCATGAAGCTCGGGTCGAAGCGCAGCTTCACATTGTTCGGGTCGCCAAGCGTCTTTCCGCCCGGCAGGCTGATGCCGACCGCGTCGGCCGATTTCGCGCCCGAGCCGAACAGGCCCTTCGAAAAGCTGAAGTCGCGCACCTTGATCATCGTAGTGGCGAGCGCAGGCGATTTGAGAGCGGCCACGGCATCCTGCGGCGTACCGTAGAAGTGGGTGGTGGTGAGCTGCGCATCGAACGCCTGCGGGGTCGATCCGGCCATCTTCGCCATCTCGGCGCGGGCCGCGGCGCCCGCAGCATCCTTCCGCTGCAGGAGCGTGATCGTCTCGTACCAGATGCCGGCCAGTGCCTTGCCGAGATTGGGGTTGGCCTTGAGCGTGGCAGTGTCGACCGCGAGCAGGTCGAGGATTTCGGCGGGCACCTGATGCGAATCGAAGACCAGCTTCGCGTTTGGTGCCTTGGCCATCTCGGTGAGCTGCGGGTTCCAGGTTACTGCGGCGGTTGCGGCGGGATTTGCAAAAGCCCCGACGATGTCCGCGTCGGAGGTGTTCACGGTCTTCACGTCGGAAAGCTGAAGCCCGGCCGTGGAGAGCGCGCGTGCCAGCAGATAGTGCGAAACCGACAGCTCGACGAGATAAACGGTGCGACCCTTGATGTCGGCAAGGCTCGATGCGTTCTTGAGGACGATTCCGTCATTGCCGTCCGAATAGTCGCCCAGGATGATGGCACTCGTGTCCTTGCCGCCGGCAGCTGGGATGGTGAGCGCGTCCATATTGGTGACGGTGACGCCGTCGAGCTTTCCGGCGTTGAACTGGTTCACCGACTCGACATAGTCGTTGACCTGCACGAAGTTGATTTTGACGCCGTATTTGTCGGCCCATTTCTTCACGATGCCGGCTTTCTGGGCATAGGGCCACGGCATCCAGCCGGCGTAGATCGACCATCCGATCGAGAAGTCATTTCGCGGTGCAGCATTCTGTTGTGCGCCGCCACCGCATGAGGTGGTGAGAAGCATGGCTGCGGCTGCAATCGCCAAACCCGTTTTTGACATCCAGTTTGCCATGTTCTTCCCCTTGCTTCGCGCGGTGCGCCCTGAAACGCCCGGAAACCGTAGGTCTACACTGCGACCGATATTACGTTTGCGCAATCCGGTAATAAAATATATATCGAGTCCATGGGACGTGTCACCTCATTTTATGATGCTGCAATGCGTCATTTGCGCACTATCCGAGATGGTTCGGGGGCTCGGTCGGCTCTCGATCTCCGGCGGCGCGGAGGATAGGCTGCGCGATGGCACATGCGTCCCGATGGATATTGTCAGGTGCGGCGGTCGTCGTCGGGCTGATCGGGACGCTGTTCATCATGGCACGCGGCGCGCGCCGGAAAGCGCGGCAGGAACGTCTGCAGCAGACGCAAATCCTGCAGGATGAGATCGCCGCCCACCGGCTGACCCATGCGGAACTGGCGCGTGCGAAGGAAGTGGCCGAGGCTGCCAATGCCGCTAAAACCCGCTATCTCGTCGCGGTGAGTCACGAAATCCGTTCGCCGCTCAATGCCATCTATGGCTATGCCCAGCTGCTCGAGCGCGAAGACGCTATCCCGCCGGTCGAAGCAGGCAGCGTGATCCGACGCTCCGCGGAGCATCTCACCAACCTCGTCGAAGGTCTACTGGATATATCGCGGATCGAGAGCGGCCTGCTCAAGCTCAGGCAGGATGTCGTCCGCCTGCCCGCGCTGCTCGATCATGTCGTCGACATGTTCCGGATGCAGGCGGCGGCCAAGGGGCTTTCGCTCGACTATAAAGTCGAAGGCAGGCTGCCCCCGTTCGTCCGCACCGATGAGAAGCGGCTGCGGCAGATCCTCATCAATCTGCTGTCCAACGCCATCAAATATACCGACAAGGGCGGTGCGACGCTGACGATCCGGTATCGCAGCCAGATGGCCCAGGTCGATGTCACCGACACCGGCATCGGAATCGCACCCGAGGATCTGGAAAGGATCTTCGAGCCGTTCGAGCGCGGCAGCTCGCCCGATTCAGCAATGCAGCCGGGGATCGGCCTCGGCCTCGCCATTACCCGTGTGCTCGCGCGGATACTCGGCGGGGAAGTGACGGTGTCAAGTGAGGTCGGCCGCGGCAGCAGCTTTCGGCTCCAGCTACTCTTGCCCGAGCCGATGGCCGCCCCAACGGGCCCGCCGGGCTATGATCGCGTGACCGGCTATAGCGGAGATCGCAAGACGATCCTGGTCATCGACGACGATCCCTCACAGCTGATCGTCGTGCAGCGCTTGCTGCGGCCGCTGGACTTCGTCGTTTTCGCGGCGGCGAGCGGCGCCGAGGGGCTTGCGCTGGCCGAGAGTTGCGCTCCGGATCTGGTCTTGCTCGACATCCAGATGCCGGGCTGCAGCGGATGGGAGGTCGCTGCGCAATTGCGCACGACCTTCGGGCAGTCGCTGCGGATCGTCATGGTCTCCGCCAATGCCCATGAGTATCGCGCGGGCGGCGACGGCCAGAGCCACCATGGCGCCTTCCTGTCCAAACCGGTCGATCTCGATGCGCTGCTGGATACGGTCGGCCGCCAGCTCGGCGTCGATTGGATCGCGTCCGGTGATGGCCAGGTCGGGCGCGAGGCGAGCCAGTCTTCCGGCGCGCTTCCCCCGGCGGCCGAGCCCTATCTCGCGAGCCTGCGGCACCATGTCAAAACGGGCCATGTTCGTGCGATCGAAACACTCCTGACCGACCTCGAGGCTGACGTGCCGGACAGCGCCGGGGCAGTCGCCGAGATGCGACGACATCTGGACGATTTCGATCTGCGTGGGCTTGCCCGGAGGCTCGGCAATGGCGACTAGTCCGGGAAGCGGAACGCGGGCGACGATCCTTGTCGTCGACGATACGCCTGAATCGCTGCGCTTTCTGACCAGCACGCTCGAGCATGCCGGCATGACGGTCTTGATTGCGGTCGATGGGCTCGCCGCGCTCGAGCTGCTCGAACATGTCACGCCCGATCTGGTACTGATGGATGCCGTGATGCCTGGTCTGGACGGCTTCAAGACCACGCGCCGGATCAAGTCGGACAGCCGCTTCCACCACCTGCCGGTGATCTTCATGACCGGGCTGACCGAGACCGAGCATGTCGTGCACGGGCTCGAGGCAGGCGGGGTCGATTATGTCCACAAGCCGATCGTGGTCGACGAATTGCTGGCGCGTGTGTCGGTGCACCTTGCCAATGCCCGAGTCGCGCACGGTAGCCAACTCGCGCTCGACACCGCCGGCCGACCGTCCTTCGCGATCGACGCTGGCGGCGCGACCATCTGGTTGACGCCCTTGGCGACAGCCACGATCGAGCGGGTGTTCCCAGGCTGGGCGCCGCGCGACGGCCGGTTGCCCGAACAGCTTGCCGCGACGGTCAGGCCCCTGCAGCAACCAGGCGTGCCGCCGGGAGCCCAGGCTTCGTTCAAGATCGGTCAGAGTGCGGTGGAATGCACTTTCCTGCGCCAGAGCAGCGCCGATGAGTGGCTGTTCAGGCTGACCGAGAGACGCGAGGGGGACGCCGAACGCTTACTTGCCGAGCGTCATGGCCTGACGTCGCGCGAGGCCGAGGTTCTGGTCTGGATCAGCCGCGGCAAGCAGAATCGCGAGATCAGCGAAATCCTGCACATCAGCCCTCGTACCGTGAACAAGCACCTGGAGCAGGTCTTCGAGAAGATGGGTGTCGAGAATCGTGCTTCTGCCACCGCGATCGCGGTCAGCACGCTCTCGCAATGATCATGACAGGAGCGCCGCAGAGCATGGGAGAACCCCTGAGCGCGGCGGGACGAGCCGCGCTGGAGGGAGGCGATTTCGCCGGGGCACGTCGCCTGGCGGCGGTCCGCATGGCCGATCCATCCGGCAAGGCGGAAGCATATTTCCTGCTCGGTATCGCAGATGCCGAGGCCGGCAGGGTGCAGGACGGGATCCGCCAGATCGAACAGGCGGTCGCGCTCGCGCCGCACGGCGAATATCGCGCGCAGCTCGCGCGCCTCTATGCGCTCGTCCGCCGCGACGGCGATGCCGCGGCCACACTCCACGCGGCCGAGGCCGCGCCGCCCGCCGATGCACTCGGGCGCGACACGATGGGATGCGTCTATGCGCGGCTGGGCGATCACGACGCTGCCCTTCCGCATTTCGTCGCCGCGGTCGATCTCGCGCCGGAAAATGATCAATTCCGCTACAATCACGCAGCCACGCTGAGTTTCCTTGGCCGGACCGAGGAAGCCGAAGCGGTGCTCGAGGTGATCCTCGATCGCGCTCCGAACGACGCCAGGGCCCATCATCTGTTGGCCGGGCTGCGGAAGCAGACCCCCGCACGCAACCATGTGGAACGGCTCCGCGCCGTGCATGACCGCTCTTCGCCGGGGCGTGATCGTCTGCTGACGGGCTATGCGCTGGTGAAGGAGCTCGAGGATATCGGTGATTCGGCGGAGGCGTTCGAGCGCCTTGTCGCGATCAACAGCGTGCACCGTGCCGCGCTCGCCTATGATTTCGCGCGTGATGCCGCGATCTTCGATGCTGTCGAAGCGGCGTGGCCTCTCGTGCGGGCGCCGGTCGGGGAGGGCGCAACCGAGG
This sequence comes from Sphingomonas sp., assembly GCF_026460985.1. Classification (GTDB taxonomy): domain Bacteria; phylum Pseudomonadota; class Alphaproteobacteria; order Sphingomonadales; family Sphingomonadaceae; genus Sphingomonas. The sequence goes on along the minus strand of NZ_JAPKNM010000051.1, from coordinate 48,696 downwards.
CACCGATCCTTGTGATCGGCATGCCGCGTACCGGTACGACGCTGGTCGACCGCATCCTGGCATCGCACCCGGGGGTCGAGAGTGTCGGCGAGCTTCAGGCCCTGCCGCTCGCGTTCAAGGCGGCGGCGCAAACGCGCAGCCGCACCGTCCTCGATCCCGAGACGGTCCTGGCGGCCGGCGGCCGCGACGCGGGCGCGATCGGCCGCGACTATCTGGCCCGCGCGGCCCATCATCGGCGGACCCCGGGGCTGCGCTTCGTCGACAAGTTCCCGGGCAACTTCTTCTATGCGGGGATCGCGGCGCGCGCGCTGCCGAACGCGGCGATCGTCTGCCTGCGGCGGAACCCGATGGACACGGTTCTCGCCAACTTTCGCAATTTGTTCGCGATCGGATCGCGTTACTATGACTATAGTTACGATCTTCTCGATATCGCGGCCTATTACGCGCGGTTCGATCGGCTGATGGCCTTCTGGCGCGAGGCGCTGCCCGGCCGCATCCTCGAGCTCAGCTACGAGGCGCTGGTCGCGGATCAGGAGGGGGAGACCCGCCGGCTATTGGCCCATTGCGGGCTCGAATGGTCCGACGAATGCCTGAATTTTCACGCCCATTCGGGTGCCGTGTCGACACCGAGCGCCGCGCAGGTCCGCCGTCCGATCTATCGGGATTCCGTCGCGCGCTGGCGGAAGCATGCTGCCGCACTGGCGCCCGTGCACACGTGGCTGGAGGCGCAAGGTATCGCCGTCGACTGAGCCGCTCACTGGCGATCGGGCCGGCGCCTTTGATCAGGAGCCGCACCCGAACCCTGGCAGGCGCCTCAGCGCAATGCCAGCTGGTTTGCCTTGGCGTTGTTGGCGTTGGCCGTCGCGGCCGTGATACGCGTGCGAATGTCGGCGATCACGTCCGCATGGCAGGCACGCGCCTGGGCGCCGAGTGCGAGGTGGATGGAGGTCATTCCCTCGCCACAGACGGTATTTGCTACCCGATCCATCCGGATCGCGAGACGCTGCTGGCCCTCGACGCTGGCGAGATCGAGCCCGCGCAAGTCGAGCACTGCACTGTCCGCCGAAAAGGGATTGTCACGGGGTGCCGCGAAGGCCGGCGCCGCCGCCATGAGCGCGGCGAGCGCCACTATGCCGATCTTCATCATCATCTCCTGCGTCTGTTCTGCCCGTCGCTCTTCGGCGATCAGGTGACGGCCAATTAGTACTGGTCGCCAGTCATTGCAAGTATAATGACGAGTATTACCAAATAGAAGATCAGTATGCGCTTACTGTCAAAGTAGCGAGTTCGATACGATTGCCGAGCGCGCCCGGCGGCAGCGTGACGATTTCGATGCTCTCGTCCCCGGTCCGCGCGTCGGCCAGGGTCACCGTCAGCGTGCCGCCATGGGCGCGTGCCCAGTCGCGCGCCGTGGCGAGGGGCACTGTTGCGCGCCAGGAGCGGTTGCCCTCGACTATGAGGGGATGGCCCGCGACCCGCACCGTTACCGCGGCATGAGGACGACGGCCGGAGATACGGAGGCAGGTCGCATCGCCGCAATGGATCAGGCGTGCCTTTGGTGCGGCGGCCGCACTGCTCGGAGTCGCAGCCATTGCGAGGCCCAGCAGGAAGCAAGCGGTTCTTGATGCGGGCCGGGTCCGGGCAGGAGCAACCATCGCCGCCGGATACGGATCCTTGCCGCGCGGCGGAATGGGCAGTTTGACGTAGGGCGCGCAGCTTGCGGATCGGCTTACGTCAAACGCCCCATGTCACAGGGTTGTTATTATCGTTTAGCGTATTCGTAATACGCGAAGGCTCGGAGGAAGCTGACGCACAGGAAAGGGATGCTGGGGGGAGGCGCTCGGGATCACAAAAAGCCTATGGGGGCGTAAAGATGGCAGGACGACTTTCTCGCGCAGGTCTGCTTTGCGCGACGGCGCTCGTGAGCATTGTGGGTACACCGGCTCTGGCGCAGGAAGCGGCCGCTCCGGAGCGGGAGGCATCTTCCGGCTCCGCCCCTGATACCGCGAACGAAATCGTGGTGACGGGCAGCCGCCGGCGGACCACGCTCCAGGACGCCCCGATCAACATCAGCGCGGTATCCGGCCAGATGATCGAGAGCCAGCGGCTCGACGACATCCGCGCGCTCGGCAACTTCACGCCGGGCGTCACGATTGCGGATACCGGCCCGGCATCGACGGGCGAGATCATCCTGCGCGGCATTTCGTCGGGCGACACCAGCGTCAATGGCGCCAATTCCAACGATGCGGTCGGCGTCTATCTCGGCGAGGTTCCGCTCTATCTGGATTTCAAGCTGATCGACATCAGCCGCGTGGAAGTGCTGCAAGGGCCGCAAGGCACACTCTATGGCCTCGGCACGCTCGCGGGCGCGGTGCGCTATATCCCCAACCGGCCCGATACGAACCGCTTCTCGGTCGACGTGCATGGCCGCGGTTACGCGCAGTCGCATTCGGATGATTTCGGCGGCATCGGCGATATCGCCGTCAACGTGCCGATCTGGAAGGATCATATCGCGTTCCGGACCGCGACGGGCTATTACAGCAACGCCGGCTTCATCGATTACAATTATCTGCTGAAGCAGCCTGGCGTCTCCGATCCCCAGCCGGTCCGCGCGTCGGGTGGATCGACCGGTTCCCTTGGTGGACCGGCCGATTACCTTGCCAATTTCAAGCGCGCCGAAGACGTGAACTATGAGCATACGTTCACCACGCGCAACCAGCTGCTGCTCGAATATAATCCCAACATCAGGGCGTATCTCACCTACGCCCACCAAAGCACCAAAAGCGGCGGGCGCCAGGCCAATGGCGCCGGCGTGCTCGGCACCGGGAAATATGAAGGACCCTGGCGCTATCTCGAGCCGTTCGATCGCAAGTCGGATCTCTTCTCGGCCGAGATTTACGTCAATCTCTTCAACGTCGCGCAGTTTGTCAGCACGACGGCTTACACGAAGCAGAGCATCCTAAATACGGACGACAATACCGATTTGCTTCTCGATTTGAACTATGGCTATGAAGCATTTCCTGAGTTTTCCTCCTACGCGAACAACGAGCGGGAGTATAAGCAGCTCAATCAGGAGGTGCGGCTCGTTTCGACTCATGGCGGTCCATTCAACTGGGTCATCGGCGGGTTCTACAACCGTCTGGAATTTACTTCCGACCGGCACGAATACACGCCCGGATTTGCGCAATCTTCCGTCTATTGGGGCGTCAATCGTCCGGACAATCTCGAATATATCTCCATGGTCGACAGCAAGAACGTCGAGAAGGCGGTTTATGGCGAGGGCACGCTGCACCTGACCAAGGAGTGGCAGGTGACGGGCGGCATTCGCTACTTCAAATATGACGCGGATGTCGCCGGTGGGTCCGCGCTGCCGCTTCTGGGGAGCGGCGTCGGCCCCTACCCATCGACGACGATCCTCCCGAACCGGATCCGAACCGGATCGACCGGCAAGGACGGCGTCGTCTGGAAGGCGAACACCTCCTACAAGTTCAGCGACGATCTGCTGGCCTATTTCACGTACTCGACCGGCTATCGCGTGGGCGGGGTCAACCGGGTGGTGCCCTGTATCCTGCCGCTGCCGCCCGGCCAGAATCTCTGCGCGCTGCCCAACGAGCTGGTCTATGGGCCGGACAAGACACGCAACATCGAGCTGGGCGTGCGCGCCAGCCTGTTCGACAAGCGGCTCCAGCTGACGCTCAATGGCTATCATATCGCCTGGAACGGCGTGCAGGTGCCAAGCCAGACGGTGAACGGCGCGATCGGCATCACGGTGAACGGCGCCAACGCCGTCTCCAAGGGTTTCGATTTCCAGGGTGCGCTCAAGATCACGCCGAACCTCAGCCTGCTCGGCACCTATTCCTATGTCGATGCGCACTTGACCGAGGACGTGGCGGGACTGGTGGTCAGCCAGGGCGTTCGCTACGATGCCTCCGCAGGCGACAGGCTGCCCGGATCGGCCAAGAATTCGGCCAGCGGCCAGCTCATCTACACCTATCCGCTGGGCGACGGACGCAAGATCGAGGCGACCTGGGCCACCATTTATCGCGGCGACATCTATTCGCGCGTGGGGCTTCGCGGCAATGGCGAGAAAATTCCGGGCTACGTCACGCACGGCGTATCGCTGAACTATATCAGCGAGCGCTTCGAGATTGGGCTGTTCGCAGACAATCTCTTCGACAAATATGCGGTGACTGCGATCAGCAACGACGTCTCGTCCTACAATCAGGTCCGCACCGATGTGGTCGAGCGCTATTACGCACACGGCGTGCTGACGCCGCGTCGCGTGGGTATCGACTTCCGCTTCCACTATTGAGCCACCAGGGGGCCGGCCAGTGCCTGTCGACAGCAATCCGCTTGCGATCGAAGGACGGGCTGGCGCCCCGCCGGGCGCGCGAGACTACGTTATTCGGCCACCTGCGCCTCCCGGGACGCCATCCTAAAGGGATCGCATGGGGCACGTATGGCTGATCGTGAACACCTTGCAGGCAGTCGGCTCACGGTATCCGTGATCCCGGGAGCCCTCCTTTCGCTGCCGTGACCGGAGCAAGTGCTATGAAGAAGATCCTGTTCAGCTACGTGCAGCCCGCGATGGTCGTGGCGATCCTGTTCTTCTGGGCATTTGTTCCCAAAGCGTGGATCGAAAACGCCTGGGCACTCACCATAGCCACATCGCTCACGACGCTGTTCATTCTGGGGCTCGAATGGCTCAACGAGCGGCATGCCAGCTGGCGCCTGACGAAGAAGGAATTCTTCACCGACCTCTTCTACATGGTCCTGAGCATGACCGCGATCGCGTGGGTCACCGCCCGATTGGCCGAAGAGCCGTTGACGGCGGCAAAGCACTCGCTGGGCATCACCACGGAATGGGCCATGCATCTGCCCTTCGTCGTGCAGGTCGCGCTGGTCGTCTTCCTGGTCGAGTTCGGGCAATATTGGATGCATCGGCTGATGCACAACTACATGCCTTTCTGGCTGACGCACGCGCCGCACCATCACATCACCCAGTTGAATGCGATGAAGGGCGCGGTCGGCAATCCGATCGAACTCTTCCTGATCAGCCTCAGCGTGGTCGCGCTGTTCGATCTGCCGCTCGCCGCCATATTCTGCGCCTTCCACATCCTCTCCGTGGTATCGACGTTCGCGCACGCGAATACGCGGTGCGATCCGCCCCGGTGGTACGCGTTCTTCTTCACGACCATCCAGAACCACAGCCTGCACCATTCGGTGGGGTATGAAGAAACGCGCTGCAACTATGCGAACTCGCTGATTCTGCTCGATCGCATCTTCGGCACCTATCGCGATGGAGAGGCCGAGCTGGTGGGCCAGGACGACCGTCGGCGCCTGTCGATCCGAGAGCAGATGATCTTCCCGTTCCGGCCCCTGATCGAGAAGATCAAGGCGGGGCGGAGCTATGCATAAGCTGCAGCCGATCCGGCCGATGCCGGTGATTTTCGAGGCCGTCGTCACATAATCTCGGCTGCTGATATCGAGCGGGAGGCGTTTTCGTGATCGCACATGGATGTTTCAAAAGGGGCCGGATCGTCACGGCGATAGCGGGAGGCCTTGCGTTGGCATCTCCTTCCGCCGCCTCCGCCCAGGAAGAGCGAGTGCTCACCGTTCCGGGATTCGCCGATTTCCTCGCCGTGGACGGATCGTCGGTCTGGACCACCAACAGCGGACGGGTCGAGCGCTGGTCGAACAAGCACAAGCTCGCGGAAGTCGCGATGTCGCACCCCTGCGGCGCAATGGCGGTCGCGTTCGGCTCCTTGTGGGTCGCCGACTGCAAGGACGGGACCCTCAACCGGATCGATCTCAAGACGGCGCAGAAAACGGCCGTGATCGCGACCGGTATCGCCAATCCCAAAGGTGAACTGAATGTCGTGGCCGGAGCCGGATCGGTCTGGGTAGCGAGCGACGACAAGGGCGTCATCGCCCGCGTCGACCCGGCCAGCAACAGCGTGACGAACTCGATCCAGGTCGATCCTGGCACCTACTATCTGTCATTCGGTCTCGGATCGCTGTGGGCCGTCAGTTCCGAGCATCAGAGCCTTCAGAGGATCGACCCGCAGACCAACGCAATCGTCAAGCGAACGGCGTTGGGCCGGGAGCCCGGCTTCCTCGTCGCCGGCGAGGGCGCGGTCTGGGTTCAGGAGCAGGGAGACGGGACATTGGCCCGGATCGACCCCGGGACTGGAGACGTCTCTGGCCGCGTGAAGATCGACGAGACGTTGAAATATGGGGACATCGACGCGGGCGGCGGCAAGGTCTGGCTGCGCACGACAGCCGGCCAGACGTTCGTCGTGATCGATCCGGTAACGCTTGCCATTCGCGCGCGGGTCGGAAAGGCAACTGGCAGCGGCGCCCTGCGATATACGCGGAAGGGCGTGTGGACGACGTCGCATGACGTTCACACGCTGTCCTGGTGGAAGAGGCCTGCCCGTATCGGGAACTGAGGCGCCTGAGATCAGTCCTCATCGTGGGATGGATCAATTCGCCTTCACCGACGGCCGTTCCCGCGGGCTCTGGCACCACTTCTGAGATTGTCCACCAGGTGAGATTGATGACATTCGTCGAATGAGCGGCCCTATTTGCGGCCGATTAAACAGGAAGGTCGTCAGCGCATCCGGGTTCTAAACGAGAGGCCGAAGATCCGCGGCTCGTTCACGAAGCCGGTGTTGTTGTTGAAGTCGATGCCGCCCTTGACGTTCTCCTCGTCGGTGATGTTGCGGACGAACGCCGCGAGCTCGAAGCTGCCGTCGCGCTTCGCGTAGCCGATGCGCAGGCCGCCTTCGAACTGGCCGTCGCTGTAGAATTCGCGCGACTGGTAGAGGAAGAAGTTGGTGTAGCCTTGATAGGCCCAGTCGGTGAAGGCGAAGATCTCGCCGCCGCCGCCCACGGGAATCGCATAGCGCGCCGTGACGTCCGCGATCCATTCCGGAGCCTGCGGGAAGGGATTGCCGTCGACCAGCGCGCGCTGAGCGCCCGCGATCGTGACCAGCGGATCGGTGACGGTGCATTGCGCGCAGATTCCGACTGCGAGGTTAGGATCGTCGATCTCGGTATTGTTGTAGCTCACGCCCGCGGTGAAGGTGAGCGACGACGTCGGGCGGAATTCGGAGTCGAGCTCGAAGCCCCAGGCCTTGCCCTTGTTGGCGTTGAGCAGCTGGACGAGGTTGCCGCTCCCGCCGACCGCGGTGAACTGCGGGTCGTCGACCGTGTAGGTGAAGGCAGTGGCGTTGATGCGCACCCGGCGGTCGAACAGCTCGCTCTTGATGCCGGCTTCCCACGACAGGATCTTCTCCGACGTCGCGACCGAGGGCGGGTTGAAGAAAGCGACGTCGCGACCCTGGATCGAAGGTGCGCGGAAGCCGCTGGCGACGCGGGCGTAGATGCTCAGGCCGGGCGTGAAATCGTACATCGCGCTGACGTCCCAGCTGACGCGCGCGTCCGAGACCGAGCGGTCGTCGGCGGCCGATCCGCCGATCACCTCGAATTGCTTGTCGTCCTCGGTATAGCGCAGGCCGCCGGTGAGCTTGAACGCGTCCGTCAGCTTGTAGCTGGCCTGGCCGAACGCCGCCCAGCTCTGATTCTGGTGGCGCACAGTGGTGGGCGGGGGGAAGCTGAAGCCTTCGGTCAGCACGGTAAAGTCGCTGTCGAAATAGAAGGCGCCGACCTGCCACCCGAACGGCCCGCCGCCGGTGCTGGCGAGGCGAACTTCCTGCGTCCACTGGTCGAGATCGAGCGAGTCCTGCGTATCGGACTGGAAGGGAATGAAACCCGGGCCATTCGCGGCGGTGCCGCCATCGACATCGGCGCGGCTGCTGCCCTGCGTGGTCTCATAGGCAGTGATCGAAGTGAGCGTCGCGCCCCCGAAATCATAGTCGAGCTTCAGCGAGCTGCCCCAGCCGCGATACTGCGCGCGATTGTCGCCACCCGCGTCGAGGAACACCGTGTCGCGCTGGAAATTGCTGTTGAGTTGGTTGTTGCCAGGGCCGAGGATGTTCGCGCGGAAGACCGCCGCGGCGCCTTCGCCCTCGAAGCGGCGGTAATGAATGTTGGCGAGTGCGCTGAACGCGTCAGTCGGCGTGAACAGAAGCTGCCCACGCGCCGCGACCTCGTCATATTGGCCATAGGCATTTTCCTGGCCGGTGAAGCCATTGTCGATCCAGTTGTCGCGGTGCTGGAAGAGCACCGAAACGCGCGCCGCGAGCCTTTCGGGGACGATCGGGCCACCGACGCCGGCATCGGCGCTGATCGTGCCGTAGGTGCCCGCCGAGACCGAGGCCTGCGCGCTGAACGTGTCGGACGGCTTGACCGTGTCGAATTTGATGATGCCGGCGGGCGTGTTGCGGCCGAACAGAGTGCCCTGCGGTCCGCGCAGCACCTCGACACGTTCGATGTCGAACACCGGCGTGCTCTTCAGCGCGACATTCTCCAGCACGACATCGTCCATGATGACGGAAACGGGCTGCGAGGCGGCGAGATCGAAATCGGTGTTGCCGAGGCCGCGAATGTAGAAGCGCGGCGCGACGCGGCCGTTCGAGCTCTCCGCATAGAGCCCGGGCACGCGGGTCGCGAGCGCGGTGATGTCGTTGCCCGAATCGAAGATCGTCTGGAGTTGCTCGCCGTCGAGTGTCGCGACCGACACCGGCACGTCCTGAATGTTCTCGGCACGACGCTGCGCGGTTACGACGATGTCCGGAATACCGCCGGCCTGTTCGCTCTCTACCTCTTGGGCTTGGGCGGCGCCCGCTGCGGCCGCGAGAGGAAGCGCTACCGCTACGGTGACGAGCCAGCGGGTGCGAGAGCGAACGGTCGAGCGGTTCTGGTGCATCTGAAACCCCCTGTTTGCCGCGGGCCCGCCGAGTTGGTTGCGCTGCAATGCAACGACTCCCGCTAGTCAAGGAACTGACACAGAATCGACGTTTTTGCGATAGAATTCGGGAACAGTGCTGCAACTCGGACGATTTTCTGCTGCAGCGCAGTGATTGCAACCGGCAGGCTCGGAGGGCTCGGCGGGTTTGAGTGGCCGCGCCAGCTTGGCGTGCCGCTCTACCGGGAGCGCGGCTATGTGCCGATCTAGCATGTCCCTCAGGTCCGATCGATGGTGTCCTGGTGCCGCTGGTGTGGCGCTCACCGGCCTTTCGCCAGATCCAACAACTTCCGGCTGAGACTCTCAGGCACCTTCGTCGCGTTTGCTTCCGAGCCATCCTGCATTCTGGACCTGGGCCGGCTATCGCAAGTGGGCACGGGCGACTTGCGCCCGCGCCCGACCTGCATCAGAATTGCACCTTGGCACCGATACGCAGCGCCCAGAGCGACGGTCGGCCTTGCACATCCACCGCGGGGTTCGAGACGTTCGAGTAGCGATATTGCGCGCAGGGATTGGTTACGCCGTTCACCGTTGCCGAGACGCAGGCGACGTTCACCACCGATGTGAGATAGGGGAAGGCCACCTGGCGCAGCGAGCCCCAGTCCTTGTTGATCAGGTTCAGGAAGTTCTCGACATCGGCGAACAGCTTGAAGCGCGCCCCGCTGAAGAGGCTGTCGATTCCCGGGAGCGGCAGCTCCTGCTCGGCGTGCAGATCGACCTTGAACCAGTTGGGAGCGCGCTGGGTATTCTTGGGCAGGATGCGCCCCCGATATCCCTCGAGCCCATTGGCGGCGATGAAATTCTCGAGCGCGGTCTGCGTTGCCGCGCTGTCGTAGGTGACGATCGGGTCGGTGCCCGCCTGCGGTACGTAGAGCAGATAGCGGTTCGATGAGCCCGCTGTGCCGAACACCGAGGAGTGGCTGTTCGGCAGGTTGGGGTCGTTCATCGTCAGGCTGTACGGGATGCCCGAGCGGAGTTCACCGAACAGCGCGAAACGCGTCTTGTAGTCGCCGAAGAAGGCGTGGTCGAAGTCGACGTTGAACTTCCAGCTGTTGCGGATCTCGTAGATCGACCTGCCGTAGGCGGCAATGTTGGGATCGACCATCGCGTTCTGGCCATAGGTCCCCGAGGCTGTGGTCCCGTTCATCGAGCTGACGTCGGTCACGTCCTGGAAACTGTAGCTCGCGCCGAGCGACAGGCCCCAATCGAAGCTCTTGTCCACCCGCGCCACCGCGACCAGCGAATGACCGCGATGGGTATTGGTCAGGAACAGATCGGTATTGCCGCCGGTGGTGGTCGACGCATAGCGCGGGCGACCGTCGGGCGTGGTGCCGATCTGACGGAGGCGCAGGTCGTAGTAGATCGGCGCGTTGTTGACCCAGCCGTAATAGAGGTCGGTGCCGAAATTCCAGCCGGTGCCAAGGAAGCCTAGGTCGGGGCTGTAGTCGACCGAGACCGTTGCCTTCCAGGTGGACTCCAGCGCGTAGTCGGGATCCATCGCATTGACGTTGGCCAGGCTCAGCGAGCCGGTATTGTTTCTCAGATAGTCGGTGATGACGCTGGAGAAGGTCCGGCCGTTGACGTTGTCGAGCGCGGCCGAGCAGATTGTCGGCGTGGGCAAGGTGCAGGTGCCGTTGGCGTTGCGGTTGATCGAGATCGAATTGCCGTAGACGCCCGCCACCGAGTAGCTGTTGCCCAGAAACACGTCCGGCGATCCGCCCGCGAACAGGCCGATGCCGCCACGGATGCGGAGTTCCTCGGTGGGCGACCATGTCGCCGACAATCGTGGCTGCGCGACCGACTTGCCGTTGATCACATGGTTGTTGGAGAACCCATAGCGGCCGAGGAACGCCTGATTGAGCGGCGGTGGAGTGATACCGCCATAGAGGTCGATGCGGCCGCCGACGGTGAGGTTGAAGGTCGGGCTGGGGTCCCAGGCGGTCTGCAGGCCGAAGGTGTATTGATCATATTGGAAGCTCGCCAGCACGTTGTTGAGGTCGCCGGTGATCGAGCCGGCGAGCGTCACGGTGCTCGCGCGGCGATTCTGCAGGTCGGCGACGCTGTCGAAATAATAGGTGCCGAGCGCATCCGAGGCGAAGGCGTTGGCAACGTCGAGATGGCTCCACGCCGCGGTCAGCTTGTTCGAGAAGTCGCCATATTCCCAGCGCAACGCGACATCGGCGCCATATTGCTTGGTCCGGACGAAGTTGAAATGGCGGAAGCGGTCGGGCCCGAAATAGAGGCGTGCCGCGCCCGGGGCCGCGGTGCTGCCCTGCGAGCAGGCGATCGCACTCGCATTGGCCGCGCCGTTCTGCTGTGTGGTTGCCGTCGGGTCGAGGCAGACCTGGAACTGGCCGAAGCCGAACTCACCGAACGGCACCGGAGTCAGGTCGTAGTTGCGATAGTTCGCGCGGATTTCAGTGTGGAATTTGTCCGACCAGTCCGAATTGAGCTGTGCGACGACCGACTCGACCTTTTCGGGCCGGCGGTAATTGTTCGATTCCAGTCCGAGCGCAGGCGACGCCGCCGTGGTCGAGGAGAAGCCCGCGGTCGAGGCGTTGGCGCTGTCGTTGTTGATGTAGGTGAGCGACAGGCGCTGGCCGTCAGTGACGTTCCAGTCGAGCTTGACCGTGTATTTGGTGTCGGTCTCGAGCGTCGAGCTCTGCGCGCCGCCCGCGGCGTAGGTATAGACCGACTGCGCGATCGAATTGATCTGGTCGATCTGCGCCTGGCTCAGATTGGGCACCACGTTCGGGAAGCCGGCCAGGCCGATCGAAATCGGCGATCCCTCCTCCAGCCGCTCGTACGAGAGCGCAAGGAACAGCTTGTCCTTGATGATCGGGCCCGAGAGGAACGCCCCCCAGTTCTTGCTCGTGAAGTCGAGATTGATCTTGCCGGTGGTATTGGCGATTCCCGGGCGGGTCTGGTCACCGGTAAGCTTGTCGCTCGAATAGGTGTAGAAGGCCGAGCCATGGAAGTCGTTGGTGCCCGAGCGGAGCACGAGGTTGATCGCGCCGCCCTGGAAGTCGCCCTCGGAGATGTCATAGGGCGCGATCTTGACCGAGAGCTGCTCGATCGCGTCGATCGGCACTGGACCGCGCGCTGTCGGCAAGCCGCCGACATTGAGGCCGAAATTGTCGGAGAAGCGCAGGCCGTCGACCGAGAATTTGTTGAGGCGCGCATTCTGTCCGGCGATCATGACGCCACGGCTCTGGCCGGGATCGATCGTCGCGAACGGATCGCGCCGGACGATGTCGCGAATGTCGCGACTGACGCTGGCAACGCCTTCGATATCGCTGCGATTGAGCGAGGTGATCGGGCCGGGCGACAACTCGACCGCGCCTGAACGCCGTGCGGTGACGACGATGTCCCCGCCGGTGGTGGCGAGTTCGACAGGAAGGCGGAGCGGTTGCCCGGCGGTCAGCTCGATGCCGGTGACGGTGGTTTCTGCATAGCCTTGCGCAACGACATGGACCGAGAAGGGGCCGCCCACGCGAAGGCCGGAGGCGCTGAAGCTGCCATCGGCGCCGCTCGAGGTGGTCGAGACGGTGCCCGAGGGAACATGCGTGATCACGACCTCGGCATTCGCAACCGGGCCAGCCTCGCTTGTAACGGTACCGCGGATCGACGAGGTGGTTTCCTGCGCATAGGCCGGTGCGGCGATGCAGGCAGCGACGGCGATCGTGCTGGCATGGAAAAGACTGCGCATAGTTGGTGTGCTCCCTGGTTCAATCTTGTCGTTGACGGTCCGCCCCCCAGCGGCCGTTTTGCTATCATCCGCGCGTCTGGTTATTCGGCGGGCGCCTCCGTTACGGCGCCGGGCAGCCGGTCGCGGTAGCGCGACCAATGAACGGTGATCTCGTCGACGACCCGTCCCCCGACCAGGAAGGCGGCGTCGAGCGAAGGCTGGAGCGCCGACAGGCCCTTGGCCTCGGCGGTCAGACTCTGCGCCGCGCCGACGCCGGGCGGCGGCACAGAATAGTTGCTGCCAGTGCGCAGCACGAGCAGCCGGGCGGGATCAACGCGGCCGGTGCGGCCCAGCATGTGCAGCGCCCCGGCGACGCCGGTGTCCTCCATGCCGGTCATCACAAAGGGCTCGCCGCCATCGGTCCAATAGCGCACCCAGCGGCGGACATGATCGTTGAGCAGCGTGCCGTGCCAGAAGGTCTGGCCGCTCGCCTCTGCGCCCTTGAGCACATGCGGCGGGCGCCGCGCCGCGGAGTATTGCGAATAGGGCGCGCGGATGCTTTGCAGAGCCTCGCTGTCGGCGAGCGGAATGTCGCGGGTCAGCGCATAGGCCCAGTCGCGCAGCGGCTTATTGAGTGCGAACAGATTGTATTGCGGATCGCCACGCGGGCCGAGATAGGGTTCGGCACGATCGCGCGGGAACATGCCGGTGCTCCAGCCCGCCGGCGCCTCGCGGGGGTCGACCGCATATCCATAATCGGTGTCGACGATGTCGCCGATCCATGCGGCGGACCCGACCGACGCAGTGGCGGGGTCCACGCCCGCGATCGCCGCGACGAGCCAATAGGCATGGCTCAGGTCGAAGCGCGGATCCATCCCGAGCGCAGTCACCGAGGCGGCGGCGCGGCTGGTGCCGATGCCGGTATGGAGAAGCAATACCTCGCGCTTCGCATCATAGCGCAGGTCGCGGAAGCCGGCGGGGAAGGGCAGCACTTCCGGCATCGTCTCGGCCCAAGCCTGGAATTCGCCTGCGCGATCGCCAGTGTCCGCGCCGATCTCGAACGCCGTCACTATCACGAGGCGAACCTCGATGGGGGCCGCCTGCGCCGCGCGCGCAGCGGGCGCTACGACCGACAGACCGATCGCGCAGATCAGCAGGAAACGTCGAAAAATCCCCAATGGCCGGCTCCGGACTGGACCTGGCCTCTCCCCGTCGCCCCCTCTTCCCCGCAAGGCTGACGCGAAACGGTAACACATTGTTGCACTGCCGCAAGGGACATGTTGCGCATGCACGATTCTTCTCGGAAAGCGCCGATTTTCACTGGACGACGCAATACGCAATGCGCAATCCTGTCGCTGCTGCGATGCAACAATGCGAGGGGCTCGATGCGCTATCTGCTGCTGATTTTGGCTTTGCTGGCGATGCCCGTTGTCGCGCATGCCGACGAGACCAGCGGCAAGCTTGACGTCCAGCCGCGGATCGCGATCATCTCCGCGTTCGAGCCCGAATGGATCACCCTGAATGCAGCGATCGTCGATCGGCGCGAATGGACCGTCAACGGCGTGAAATTCGTCGGCGGCACGATCAGCGGGCGCCCGGTATTGTTGTTCCTGAGCGGCGTATCGATGGTCAATGCGGCGATGACCACCCAGCTTGCGCTCGACAAGTTCCAGATCCGCTCGATCGTCTTCTCGGGCGTCGCCGGGGGACTCGATCCCGCGCTCGACGTCGGGGATGTCGTGGTGCCCGATCGCTGGGGCCAGTATCTCGAATCGGCCTTCGCGCGTGCCGAGGGCAATGGCTTCGCGCCCCCGTCGCGCCGCGCCGCCGGAGAGGATTTCGCCAATTACGGAATGATCTTCCCCAATGGCGTCCGCGTCCGGCGCACGGGGGATGAGCAGGGCGCGACGCGGCGCTTCTGGTTCGAGGTCGACCCGGGCCTGCTCGCCACCGCGCGCAAGATGGCGCCGCAGGTGACGCTCGCCAAATGCTCAGGCCAGCTCTGCTTTCGCGCCACGCCCAAGGTGGTGGTGGGCGGCAACGGCATTTCGGGTCCGGTGTTCATGGACAATGCCGAATTCCGCAAATACGCCTTCGCCACGTTCCAGGCGCAGGTGACCGACATGGAGACCGCCGCGGTGGGCCAGGTCGCCTATGCCAATGGGGTGCCGTACATCGCCTTTCGCAGCCTATCCGACCTTGCCGGTGGCGATCCGGGCGAGAACCAGGCGCCGGCCTTCTACCGCATAGCCGCGGACAACAGCGCCAGGGTGGTGGTGGCGTTTATCGGCGTGTTGGAGATGCCGCGCTAGCCTTCGGGCTGCTCGCCCAGCCTCCGTGCGATCACCGCGCAGGCGATGAGCTGGATCTGGTGGAACAGCATCACCGGCAGGATCACCAGCCCGACCTGCGCAGCGGGAAACAACACCCCCGCCATCGGCACGCCCGAGGCAAGGCTCTTCTTCGAGCCGCAGAACAGCAGGACGATCGCGTCCTCGCGCGACAGTTTGAGCGCTTTGGCCGCACCCCAGGTCGCGGCAAGAACGATCGCGAGCAGGACGATGCAAGCGAGCAGCAGCACCAGCAGATCGGGTGCCGAGACACGGTGCCACAACCCCTCGACGACCGCCGCACCGAACGCGGCATAGACGACGAGGAGGATCGACCCGCGATCCACCGTCGTGACGAGCTTCTTGTGCCTGGCGACCCAGCCACCGATCACCGGGCGCAGCAGGTGGCCGACGACGAACGGGAGGAGGAGCTGGAGCAGGATCGCCTCGATCGAGGCGAGCGACACACCCGCTTGCGGCCCGCCACTTGCCGAGTGCATCAGCAGCGCCACCAAAGCGGGGGTGAGCACGATCCCGATCAGGTTGGAGAAGGATGCGCTGCACACCGCTGCGGCGACATTGCCGCGCGCGATCGAGGTGAAGGCGATCGACGACTGGACGGTGGACGGCAGCAGCGTGAGAAACAATAGCCCTGCGGCGATCGATCCGTCGAGAATCGGCAGCGCCGTGAATGCAAGGCCGAGAACCGGAAACAGCGCATAGGTCGCGACGAATACCGCGAAGTGGAGCCGCCAGTTGCGTGCGCCCTGCAGGATTGCCTCGCGTGAAAGCCTGGCGCCATGGAGAAAGAACAGCAGCACGATGCCGGCATCGGCCGTGATACCGAAGATCTGCGCCCATATCCCGCGCGGCGGCAGGAACGAGGCGAGCAAGACCGTCGCGACCAAGGTCAGGATGAAGGGCTCGAACACGGCGAGGACACGGCGCAACATCGTTCAGCTCCTGCGGTGCGCAAGCCGGCCGCGCAAATAGGTGGCGGATATGGCGCGGTCGTCGCCCAGCACCTGCAGCGCGAATAGTTTGGCGTGCAGGTCGGCACCGGCGGTACGGCGCGCGAGCAGTGGTGTCGCGGCCGGATCGAGCACGACGAAGTCCGCCTCCTGCCCTGGCAGCAGCCCACCCACCCGGTTCGCGATCCCCATCACCCGGGCCCCGCCGGCGGTGGCAAGGTGCAGCGCGCGGAATGGATCGAGACTGCACCCGCGTAGCTGGCAGATCTTGTACGCTTCGCCGAGCGTGTGGAGCACGCTGAAGCTCGTTCCCGCACCGATATCGGTGCCGATGCCGAGCTGGACGCCGTGACGATCGGCCTGGGCGAGGTCGAACAGGCCCGATCCGAGGAAGAGGTTGCTCGTCGGGCAGAAGGCGATGCCGGATCCCGCCTCGGCCAGGCGGCCCATCGCGCGATCGCTCATATGGACGCAGTGCGCGAACACCGAGCGCGGGCCGACGAGCCCGAAGCGATCGTAGACGTCGAGATAATCCTGCGTGTCGGTGAAGCGTCCGCCGACCGCGGCGATTTCACCGAGACTCTCCGAGAGATGGGTGTGCATCAACACGTCGGGATGCGCCGCGACCATCGCGCCGGCATCGGCGAGCTGTCCGTCGGAGGAGGTGAGCGAGAAGCGCGGTGTGACGGCATAGCCGAGTCGGCCGCGGCCGCGCCACCTGGCTATCAAGGCCTCGGTCTCCGCGCGGCCCTGCTCGACGGTGTCGGACAGGCCAGGTGGCCCCAGGTCCATCAACACCTTTCCCGAGATGATCCGCATGTCGCGCGAAAGCGCGGCCTCGAACAGCGCATCGACCGAAACGGAATGGACGGTGGCGAACACCAGTGCGCTGGTGGTGCCGTTGCGCAGCAGCTCGTCGAGGAAGAAGGCGGCGACGTCCTCGGCATGCGCGCGGTCCGCAAAGGCCTGTTCGGCGGGGAAGATATGGCGATCGAGCCATTCGAGCAGCTGTTCGCCGTGCGAGGCGATACGCTCGGTCTGCGGATAATGGACATGCGCATCGACGAAGCCGGGAACGATCAGGCCGGGCAGCGCCTCCACGGATATGTCCGCGAATTTCCCGGCCAGATCGGCATGCGGTCCGCAGGCGGTGACGATGCCGTCCTCGACAATCAGCAGCCCGTCGTCGAAGTGACGGATCGCCTCGGGTCCCGCGATTGCGGGGTCGTCCGGGACGCTGAGGATTTCGCCGCGAAAGGCCTTCATGCAGCCGTGTCCAGAGTGAGCAATTGCGCGATCACCGCGATCGCGATCACGTCGGGCTGCTTGTCGGCGATGCCGGCGATGCCGATGGGGCAGGTGAGGCGGCGTGCATCCACGCCGTCTTCCCGCAGCCGCGACAGGAAGCGTGCGCGCTTGGTATCCGAGCCGATCAGGCCGACGAAACGGGCGGGGGAGCGCAGCGCGGCAGCGGTGAGGCGATAATCGAGCGCATGATCGTGGGTGAAGATCAGCACCGCGGCATCTTCTCCGGCAGCTTCCGCGCACACGACCATCGCGTCCTCGTCCTGCAATGAGACGCCGGGAACGGCGCGGTTCGGTCGCGGATCGAACCAGGACAGCTCGAACGGAAGGCGCGGGAGACGCTGCGCGATGGCGACCCCGACATGGCCGGCGCCGAACATCAGCAACGGGCGGTGCATCCGGCGATCGTCGGGCTCGATGAAGATCGTGTTTTTGCCCGGCCTGGGTGCGCGCGGCGGCAGGGGTGGGCCGACCCCGGATTCGACATGTTCGGCGGGGAAGCGCGTCACGGGTCCTTCGTCTTCAGCGAAGAACGTCGCGATGGCCTTGCGGCGCTCGACATAGTCGGTCCAATCCCAGCCGAGCGGATCGAAATCCATATGCTCGATCATCAGCCTGACCTGGCCGCCGCAGCACTGGCCGAGCAACGGCCCGAGCGGCCAATCCTGCACGCGCCAGCTGCCGGGTGGTTCGGCGAGAATGCGCCGGGCCTGATCGATCGCATTATGCTCCAGCGCACCGCCGCCGATCGTGCCGACGCTGTCGCCGGTGGTGACGGTCATGCGCGTGCCCGCGCGACGCGGCGCCGAGCCCTCGGTCGACAGGACCGTGACGAGCGCGAGGGGCTCCTTGCCGCGCGCTGCGCGCAGTGCCTCCAGCCAGTCCGGGATCATCGTGCGCGCAGCTCGGCGATAGCGGTGAGGACGCGCTCGGGCGTGGCGGGCGCATCGAGGAAGGGGAGGCCCTTGCCGGGCGCGGCTGCCGCGACTGCCTGGGTCAGCGCCGAGAACACCGAGATGGCGAGCATGAGCGGGGGCTCGCCGACGGCCTTGGAGCGGTGGATCGTCGCTTCGGCGTTCGCGCCGTCCCAAAGCGTGATGTCCATGCGCTTCGGACGATCATTGGCGGTGGGGATCTTGTAGGCCGAGGGCGCGTGGGTGAGCAGCCGCCCACGATCGTCGTAGACCAGCTCCTCCGTGGTCAGCCAGCCCATGCCCTGGATGAAGCCGCCCTCGATCTGGCCAAGGTCGATCGCCGGATTGAGCGATCGGCCGACATCATGGAGGATGTCGACCGCCAGCACGCGGTGCTCGCCGGTGAGTGTGTCGATCGCAACTTCGCTCAACGCCGCACCATAAGCGAAGTACAGGAATGGGCGACCACTGTGGCTGGCGCGGTCGTAGTGGATGTTGGGCGTCGCGTAGAAGCCGGTCGAAGAAAGCGAGATCCGGCCGAGATGCGCCATGCGGCACAGCGTGGTGAACGGCACCAACGCGCTGCCCGCGACCACACCCTCTCGCGTGAAGCGGATCCGATCGCGCGGGACGCCATATTTCTCCGCTGCGAAGGCGGCGAGGCGTTCGCGGATCGTGGCGGCGGCGTTGTATGCGGCCATGCCGTTGAGGTCGGCGCCCGACGAAGCTGCCGTGGCCGACGTGTTGGGGACCTTGTCGGTGCGGGTGGCGGAGATTTTGACCGCGTCGATCGACACCGCGAATACGTCCGCGACGATCTGCGCGATCTTGGTGTGGAGCCCCTGGCCCATCTCCGTGCCGCCATGGTTCAGATGGATCGAACCGTCGGCATAGACCAGCACCAGCGCGCCGGCCTGGTTGAGATGCGTGGTGGTGAAGCTGATGCCGAACTTTACCGGGGTCAGCGCCAGCCCCTTCTTGATCACCGGACTGGCGGCGTTGAACGCAGCGAGGGCCGCGCTTCTGGCGGCATAGCCGGCGCGCCCGGCAAGCTCCGTGACGAGATCGGGTGCGATATTGTCCTCGACCCGCATGTGATAGGGGGTGACGTCGCGACCGGGACCATAGAGATTGGCCTGGCGCACCGCGAGCGGATCGCTGCCGAGATGGGCGGCGATGGCGTCCATCACCCGCTCGATCCCCATCATCCCCTGCGGGCCGCCGAAGCCGCGGAATGCGGTATTGGAGACGGTGTGGGTCTTCAGCCGATGGCTGACGATCTCGACCGCGGGAAGGAAATAGGCATTGTCCGCATGGAACATCGCGCGGTCGTTGATCGCGGGCGAGAGATCGGCGGTGGCGCCGCAGCGCGAGGCGAGCTCGAGCCGGATGCCTTCGATCCGCCCGTCGCCGTCGAAGCCGACGTCATAGCCGATCGCGAAGTCGTGGCGCTTGCCGGTGATGGCCATGTCGTCGTCGCGGTCCGCGCGAAACTTGGCCGGGCGGCGGGTTTTCGCGGCGACGAGCGCTGCCGCGGCGGCAAAGGCCGCCGCCTGGGTCTCCTTGCCGCCGAACGCACCGCCCATGCGGCGCACTTCGACAGTGACCTCGGCATGATTCAGCCCGAGCAGCCTGGCGACAAGGTGCTGGATCTCGCTGGGATGCTGGGTCGAGCTGAGCAGGTGGATCTCGCCATTTTCGCCGGGAGTGGCGAGCGCCGCCTGACCTTCGAGATAAAAATGTTCCTGGCCGCCCATTTGGACACTGCCTGAAATGCGGTGCGGCGCAGCGGCGAGCGCGGCATCGGCATCGCCCCGGCGCATGTACTGGGTGTCCTCGATGTACGATCCGGCCTCGGCGGCGTCGGAGATAGAGATGAATGCGGGCAGCATCTCGACAACGGCCTTGCCGAGCCGCGCGGCGATGCGGGCGGCGCGATTGCTCGTCGCGGCGACGATGAAGATCGGCTGGCCGGGAAAGAGGATTTCGCCCTCCGCGAGCAGCCTGTCATCGCCCGCGACGGGGCTGACGTCATTGACCCCGGGGATGTCGGCGGCGGTGTAGACCGCGATCACGCCCGGCGCGGCGCGGACCGCTTCGAGCTCCAGCGCCACGAGCCTTGCATGGCCGTCTGCGGCAAGCCCGAAGGCGCAATGGAGCATGCCCGGCGGCTCGGGCAGGTCGTCGACATAGATCGCCGTGCCCGCGACATGCAGATCGGCGCTATCGTGGCGCAGCGGCTGGTGAACCGCACCGGCGAGAGGTCGGTCGGCCTCAGACATGCGCGAGCTCCGGGGCGTCGGCCTGCTCGTGCCACAGCCGGCGTAGCAAATTGCCCGCGGCGGCAAGGCGATAGTCGGATGAGCCGCGCAAATCGTCGAGTGGCGTGAAGTCCTGTCGGAGCGCCTGTGCCGCGTCCTCGAGCGTGGCGGCGTTCCATGGCCGGCCGCTGAGGGCGGCTTCGCAGGCCGGCGCGCGCGCGGGAATTCCCGCCATGCCTCCGAACGCGACGCGCGCCTTGCCGATCACACCGTCGGCGATCGGCAGCACGAACGCGGCGCACAAGCTGGAAATGTCACTGTCGAAGCGCTTGGAAAGCTTGATGATACGCACCAGCGTGGCCGGCGCGGGACGCGGGATGTGGACGCGTTCGACCCATTCGCCGGGCGCGCGATCCTGCTTCCCATAAGCGAGGAAAAATTCCTCGAGGGCGAGCACGCGGCGTGCATCGCCATGGCGCAGCGTCAGGGTCGCGCCGAGCGCGATCAGCGCGGGCGGCATGTCGCCGATGGGGGAGCCGTTGGCGATGTTCCCGCCGATCGTGCCGGCATTGCGAACCTGGGGGCCGCCAATTCGGCGGATGAGCTCGCCGAGATCGGGATGCAGTCGTGCGAGCGCCTGACGCGCCTCCGAATAACGAACGTTCGCGCCGAGCGTGACGCCCGCGGGCGTCTCCTCGATCGTCCGGAGATCGGCGACGTCGGCGACGAAGACGAGCTTTTCGATCTCGCGAAGCTGTTTGGTCACCCACAGCCCGACATCGGTCGCTCCCGCGACGATGCGCGCGTCGGGGTTGGCCGCCACGAAAGCGGCGAGTTCGTCGGACGTGCGCGGTACGAAGGCTTCGCGCGCCGGAGCTTCGCAGCGAAGCGACAGGGCATCGGTGCGACGGAGTGCCCGAAGCGCGGCTACCAGATCGGGATCGGCCGGCGTGGGCCGGGGTGGGTTGGCCTCGCCCGCGGCGAGGATCGGGCCATAGCCGGTGCAGCGGCAGAGATTGCCGGCGAGCACGTCACCGACGGGCATGTCCTCGGTCCCTTCGGCGCCGATGGCGCGCGCATAGAGCGACATGACGAAGCCCGGGGTGCAGAAGCCGCATTGCGAGCCGAAGCCGTCCGCGAGCGCCTGCTGGACGGGATGGCGCCTCCCGCCTTGCGACAGGCTCTCGACGGTCATCAACGCCTTTCCGTCGAGCATGGGGAGGAACAGGATACAGGCATTGACCGCGCGCCAACGCACGCGATCGTCGCCGTCGAGTTCGCCCAGCACCACGGTGCAGGCGCCACAATCGCCCTCGGCGCAGCCCTCCTTGGTGCCGGTGCGGCGCAGACGATAACGGAGCAGGTCGAGCAGCGTGCCGGTGGGATCGGGCGCCTCGAGCGTCACGACCTCGCCATCGAGCAGGAAGCGGATCATCGCGGCATCCCCCTGGCGATCCACTGGCCGAGCGCGCGGCGTTCATCGCTCGTCATGCCCGTCGCATTGGCCAGCGGCATGATTTGCGTATCGATCGTCACGCGCTTGATCCGGTCGGACACCGCGCTGACATGCTGGTACGAGTCCAGCCTCACTCCGAGCGGCGGGGATTTGAATGCCGGATTGGTCGGCGTCGCGCTGTGACAGCTGGAACAACGGGCGACCAATATCGGCGCGATGTCGGCGTAGGTGAGGTTTGGCGGGCTTTCGGCACGCGCTGTTGCTACAGGCGCGCCGCTGCCCTTTTCCACCGTGACATAGGTCACGCTCGCAAGCGCGAGTATCGCCGCCAGGACCATGGCTCGCGCCGTCGGCTGATCCCGATGGCGCAGGTTGAACACATGGCGGACGGCCACGCCGGTCACGCCGAGCAGCGCGAGCACCAGCCATGGCCGCTCGGCGCCATAGGTCATCGGATAATGGTGGCTGATCATGATGAACAGCACCGGCAGCGTCATATAGTTGTTGTGTAGCGACCGTTGCTTGGCCGCCTTGCCCAAAGCGGGATCGGGCGCACGTCCGGCGACCAGATCGGCGACGACCTTGCGCTGGTTCGGAATGATCACGAAGAAAACATTGGCGACCATGACGGTGCCGACGATCGCGCCGATGTGTAGATAGGCGGCGCGCGCGCTGAACACGGTGTCGAGTCCATAGGCGGCGAGCAGCAGGTAGATGAACCAGACGATGCCGAGAACCTGATTGTTCGATCCCAGCGACGATCGGCACATCAGGTCGTAGGCCAGCCAGCTGACCGCCAGCGACGTCAGGCCGATCGCGATCCCCGCGGCCGGGCTTAGCGGCGCCTTCGCCGGATCGATCAGAAAGCTTTGCGCACCGACATAATAGACCAGCACCAGCAGCGAGAAGCCACTCAACCAGGTGAAATAGGCTTCCCATTTGAACCAGTGCAGCCGGTCCGGCATCTGACTAGGGGCAACCTGATATTTCTGGTTGTGATAGAAGCCGCCGCCATGCACCGACCAGGCCTCACCCGACGCATCGCCGGCGGCTGGCGGCGTCAGGTGATTGTCGAGCCATACGAAATAGAAGGACGAGCCGATCCACGCGATGCCCGCCGTCAGGTGCAGCCACCTGAGCGCGAGGTTGAGCCATTCGGCAAGATCGAAGGCCATCGTTCAGCTGCCCCGATAGGTGGAATAGCCGTAAGGCGAGACGAGCAGCGGCACATGATAGTGTCCGCCACCGGCCGAGATACCGAAATCGATCGTAACCTCGTCGAGGAAAGGCGGCTCGGGCAGCAGCACGTCGCAGGCGCGGAAATAGTCGGCCACTGCAAAGCGGATCGCATAGCGACCGGGGACAAGCGCTTCCCGCGCGAGATCGGGGCAACGGCCATCGGCATTGGTGACGCCGCGCGCCATCTCGCCGCGCGCGCCCGTCAGCACGAGCGTCATGCCCGCGGCTGGCCGCCCATGCATCGTATCGAGCACATGGGTGGAAAGCGTGCTCATGGGAAGTCCTCCAGTCGCAGCCGCACGATCTCGCCGATCTCCTCGATTGCAGTGGTGATCTCGGCTTCACGCTCGTTGCCGAGACGCCGCTCCATCGCCGCTAGGATGCCTGCCTTGTCCGTGCGGCGCACGCAGATGATGAAGGGAAAGCCGAATTTGCGCGCATAAGCGGCGTTGCGCGCGTGGAAGCGATCGAACTCTTCCTGTGTCAGGCGGTCCAGCCCGGCGCTCGCCTGCTCGGCGGCCGACGCATCGGTGAGAGTGCCGTCGACCGCAGCCTTGCCGGCGAGCTCGGGGTGCGCACGGATCAGCGACAGTTGCTCCTCGCGACTGGCGTCATGGACGACCTGCATCAGCCCGCGCTGGAGATCGGGAAGCGGCAACCGTTCGGCGGCGCGCTCGACGACCCAGGGGCTGTGCTCGAACAGCGCGCCGTATCGGTCGATGAAGGCGTCGCGCGGATCGATCCCGGTCACGAGCCGGTCCCTTCGAGCGAAACATGCGCGGCGACGACCTTCCAGCCGTCCGGGAAGCGGACCCAGGTCTGGCTCTGGCGACCGCGGCGATCCGATCCCTCGCGAAGGAACTCGGCGTTTGCGGTGGCCATGTCGCGGCCATAGGCGGTGATCACGACCTGCCCCAGTCTGCGCCGGGGCGATCCCCCTCGGCCCTTGCGGAACGCGCGGATCGCGTCGATGCCGTACAGCACCTCGCCGACGCCGTAACGCACTGTCGTGGGCGCGGCGTGGAACAGCCGGTCCATCGCGGGAATGTCGTCAGCCATCAGCGCGCGCTCATATTCGTGGAAGGCCGCGATGACCTCGGCGAGGGTGGCGGGATCATCGATGATCATGCCGGGTGGAACTCCAGCCAGTGGCGGGCGATATCGATGCGGCGGGCGATCCACGCGTCGCCGCTCTGAAGAACGTGGTCGAGGAATTGGGCGACCGCGATGGTCCGCCCCGGCCGGCCGGCGACGCGGCCGTGCAGCCCCACCGACATCATCCGTCCGCCCTCCTCGCGCAGCTGCTCGAAGGTGTCGACAAGGTAACGGAAGAACTGGGTCCCTTCGGTGAAACCGTTCAAAGCCACCATCTTCATGTCGTTCGCGTCGAGACTGTAGGGGACAATCAGCTGGCCGCCCGCATAATAAGGCAGGTCGTCGGCATAGCTGTCGGCATCGTAAACGAAGCCGCCTTCCTCGGCGACGAGGCGCGCGGTGTTGGGAGAGGTGCGGCCTTGGTACCATCCCAGCGGGCGCGTGCCGGTGAGATGGGTATGGATTTCGATCGCCCTGGCGATGTGTTCGCGTTCGACCTCTTCGGGGATGCTTTGATAGTCGATCCAGCGATAACCGTGGCTGGCGACCTCCCAATCGGCGGTCAGCATCGCCTCGACGGCGGCCGGGTTCTGCGCCATCGCGGCAGCGACGCCGAACACCGTCACCGGCACGCCGCGTTGCGCAAACAGCCGGTGGAGCCGCCAGAAACCGGCGCGAGAGCCGTATTCGTAGAGGCTCTCCATCGCCATCGCGCGTGCCGGGTGGCTGGCGGCACCGACCATCTCGGAGAGGAACGCCTCGCTGCCCTTGTCGCCGTTCAGGATGCAGTTTTCGGCGCCTTCCTCATAGTTGATCACGAAATTGACCGCGATGCGCGCGCCGTCCGGCCATCGGGGATCGGGGGGCGTGGCGCCATAGCCGATCAGGTCGCGCGTCACGCGTTCCATGCCTCCAGAGCCGCGTCGACGCCCGCGCCGGCGGGTGCGGCGAACCCCTCAGCGCGCAACACGACCTCTAGCGCGCCCAGCGTGATCAGCACCTTGTGCTTCATGGCATTGTATCCCATCGCGCCGATCCGCCACATCGTTCCCGCGAGCGGACCGAAGGCGGATCCGATCTCGATCTCGAAATCCTCGCGCATGCGGCGGCGCACGGCTTCGCCGTCCACGCCGTTGGGAACAAGGATGCCGGTCACATTGGTCATGCGATAGCGATCGTCGCCGAACACGGTCAGCCCCAGTGCGCGTGCGCCTGCGACGACCGCGCGGCCGGCTGCCGCGTGACGCGCGAAGCGCGCCTCCAGACCCTCTCCGAGCGCGACCCGCGCACATTCGCGTGCGCCGTAAAGCATCGTCGTCGCCTCGGTATGGTGATTAAGCCGCTTTTCGGACCAATAGTCCATCACCATTGCGAGATCGAAATAGTTGGAAGCAATGCGAATTCCCCGGCCGTCGGCGAGATCGGCGCGGGCGATGCCCTTCTCGACATGCCGCCGCGAGAGGATCAGTTCGGCAGCGCGGTCCGAGAGGGTGATCGGCGCCGAGCCCGAAGGCCCACCGAGACATTTCTGCAATCCGCCGGTGACGACATCGACGCCCCATTTGTCGGTGGCGATCGCCATGCCTCCGATCGTCGCGGTGGCGTCGACATAGGAATAGGCGCCCGCGGCGCGACAAAGATCGCCGAGGCCGTCGAGCGGCTGCGCCATGGTTGTGGAAGTGTCGCCATGCACGCAGGCGACGACTTTCGGCCCCACGCTCTCGATCGCCGCGGCGATCTGATCCATCGGCACGGTCTCGCCCCAGGGGACCGAGAGCATCTCGATCCTCGCGCCGATCCGCTCGCCGATCTCGCGCAGCAGAAGTCCGAACCGGCCGAAGTCGATCACCAGCAGCGTGTCGCCGGGCGAAAGCAGCGAGACCAACGCCGCCTCGATGCCGGCGCGCGCAGTGCCGTCGATCAGGAACGTCCAGCGGTTC
Organism: Sphingomonas sp.; assembly: GCF_026460985.1. GTDB lineage: Bacteria > Pseudomonadota > Alphaproteobacteria > Sphingomonadales > Sphingomonadaceae > Sphingomonas. The sequence goes on along the minus strand of NZ_JAPKNM010000051.1, from coordinate 22,625 downwards.
TCCGTGCCGAAGACCGGCCGGTAGAGCGCCATGACCTGCTCCATATAGCCCGTCATCTCGGGATCGAACTGGCCGAGCAGGTCGGCGGACATCGCGCGCAGCACGCGGGGGTGGGCGTTCACCGGGCCGGGGCCCATCAGCAGACGGTGAGGCGGATCGATCTCGCCGAAAAGGTCAGGCGCCAATTTGCTCTCCAAGGCGATCGAGGAAGCCGAGCATCACCTGTAGCGCGATTTCGGCGTCGGCGGAGTCGACATGTTCGGCGGGGTTGTGGCTGATGCCGTCGCGGCAGCGGATGAAGAGCATCGCGGTGGGGCACAAGGCGGCCATGATCATCGCGTCGTGCCCCGCGCCGCTGACGAGGCGGAAAGGCGCGATGCCCTGCGCTGCGATCGCGTCCGAAAGCAGCGCGGATAGGCCTTCGTCGCAGGGTGACGCGGGCAGGTCGTTGGTACGTTGGACGTCAAAGTCCACGCCGCGCGCGTCGGCAATCGCGTGGATTCGATCCAGGATCGTCTCGGCGGCGGCGTTGCGCCGTTCCTCGTCGCCCGAGCGGATGTCGAGCGTGAAGGTCACGCGGCCCGGAATGACATTTGGTGCGCCGGGCGTGGCTGCGAGCTTGCCCACCGTCGCGACGAGATCGGACCCGCTCTCGCGCGCCACACCCTCGATCGCGAGCACCATCTCCGCGGCGGCGGCGAGCGCGTCGCGCCGGAGGCGCATCGAGGTGGTGCCGGCATGGCCCGCGATGCCCGTGACCGTGACGATGTAGCGCAATTGCGCGGCGATGCCCGTGACCACCCCGACCGCCAGCCCCTCGGCCTCCAATGCCGGTCCCTGCTCGATATGCGCTTCGAAATAGGCGAGGGCAGGGATGTGCGCGGCCCTGGCGAAGGTCAGCGTCGAAAGCTCGAACGGGGCGAGCGCCTCGTCGAGCGAAAGTCCGGTGCTGTCTTCGGTGTCGAGCATCGCCGGATCGAGCGAACCGGCGACCGCGCGGCTGGTGAGCATCGCCGTCGGAAAGCGTGATCCTTCCTCATCGCCGAATGCATAGACCTCGATCGGGAAGGGCAGGCGACGACCCGCCGCATGGAGCGCGGCGACCGCCTCGATCCCCAGCATCACGCCCAGCGGCCCGTCATAGCGGCCGGCATCGCGCACGCTGTCGATATGGCTTCCGATGATCAGCGCGGGCGCGTCGGCTCGCGTTCCTTCATAGCGGCCGATCAGATTGGCCGCATCGTCGATGCGGGTCGTCATCCCGGCTTGCTGCATCCACTCCGCGATGGCGCGCTGGGCGGCTGCAAAGGCAGGGCCGAGATAGGCGCGAAACAGCATGTCGGGTGCGTCGCTATAGGGCGCGACACCCAGCTCGTCGCAGCGCGCGACGGCACGCGCCCCGCTCACCATGCCGCCACCTGACCGTCGCTCCGCGGATCGGCTGCGCCTTCGAGCAAACCCGAAGGATGACGGACGATCGCGCCAGCATGGCCCATCGTCGAGGTGAAGGCATCGACCAATTCGACCTGATGTCCCGCCGCGCGGAGCTGGTCGCACAATTCGGGTGCGAACCGTCCCTCCAGCTTGAGCGTGACGCTCTCTTCGCCCCAGGTGCGGCCGAGCAGCCAGCGTGGGCGCGTGATGGCTTCCTGCAGTGGCACGTTGAAGCGGGCATAACGGCTGAAGATCGCCGCCTGGGTCTGCGGCTGGCCCTCGCCGCCCATCGTGCCATAGGCCATGACGCGCCCATCCTCGAAGCGTGCCATCGCGGGGTTGAGCGTGTGGAAAGGCTTCCGTCCAGGCTTGAGTGCGTTCCAGCCATCGTGTGTCAGGCGGAAGCTGCTGCCGCGGTTTTGCCAGGTGATGCCCGTGTCCGGCAGGACGAGGCCCGAGCCGAACTCGAAATAGGTCGACTGGATACAGCTGACGACCCGGCCTTCGGCATCTGCTGCGCCAAACCAGCAGGTGTCGCCGGGTTGCGACGGATTAGGCCAGGGCAGGGCCTGTTCCATGTCGATCCGCGCGGCCATCGCGTCGAGTGTTGCGCAATCGTCGAGCAGCGCCTGCGGATCGGCGTGCATGTAGGCGGGATCGCCGACATGGGCGTCGCGATAGAGGAATGCCTGCTTGGTCGCTTCGATCAGCCCGTGAACATGCTGGAAGCCATCGTCGCGGCCGGCCGGAAGTCGGTGCGCCAGCGCGAGGATGAGCAGCGAGGCGATGCCCTGCGTCGGCGGCGCGGTGTTGAACAACTCGACGCCGCGGATGCGGAGGTGGAGCGGATCGGGCATCGAGGCACGGTGGCGCTGGAGGTCCGAAAGCGCGACCGGGCTGCCGAGCTCGTCCAGTTCCCCGGCGATGTCGGCGGCGAGACTGCCGCGGTAGAAGCTGTCGAGCCCTTCATCGGCCAGCCGTCGGAGCGTCGTGCCGAGCCTGGGCTGCCGGAGCAGCTCACCCTCCCTATAGCCATCGTAGGTTCCGGCCCAGGCGCCCGGTTGGCTGCGAAGTTCCGCCCCCTTGGCGGCAATGATTTCCGCGCCGCCCTTTGTTACCGCGACACCATGTTCGGCATAATGGATCGCGTCGCGCAGCAGGCGGGAAAGGGGAAGCGTGCTGCCGCTCTTCTCCAGCGCCGCGCGCCAGCCGGATACGGTTCCCGCCACGGTGTTCGCCGCCAGCGGGCCGCGATTGGGCACTGCCTCGACCCCGGCATAGAGCGCAAGATCCGCCGCCGCTGCGGCAGCCCCGCACGCATCGATTGCCCAAATGGCGCCATCGGGCTCCGCGACCAGCCAGAAACCGTCGCCGCCTATCCCGGTCATGTGCGGATAGACCACCGCCAGGCACGCAGCGGTTGCTATCGTCGCCTCGATCGCGTTGCCGCCATCTTGCAGCACGCCCAGCCCGGCCTGCGCGGCGAGATGATGGGGCGCCGTGACCATGCCCCGCCGTGTGCGGACGCTGTGCAGCATCAGCCTGCCGAGAGCCAGGCGAAGCGCACGACGAACAATCCCGCGAGCACCAGCAACAGCCAGTCGGTCGTCGTTATCTTGCCGCGGAGCAGTTTGAGCAGCGCATGCGCAGTGATGCCGAAGGCGAGACCGTTGGCGATCGAGAAGGTGAGCGGGATCATCGCCACCGTCAAAAAGGCAGGGAGCGCGGATTCGGGCTCGTCCCACGGCACATCCACCAGCGGCGCCATCATCAGCCCGCCGACGAGGATCAGCGCCGGCGCGGTCGCCGCGAGCGGCACGAGCTGCGCATAGGGCGCCACGAACATCGCGAGCAGGAAAAGTGCCCCGGTAACGATGGCGGTGAGGCCGGTGCGCCCGCCGGCCTGCACGCCCGCCGCGCTCTCGACATAGGATGTGACCGTGCTGGTCCCCGCCAACGAGCCGATCACGGTGGCGATGGAATCGGTGAAGAGGATGCGGTTGAGCTTCGGGATGCGGCCGTCGGCGTCGATCAGCCCGGCGCGGCGGGTGACACCCACCAGCGTGCCGATATTGTCGAACAGGTCGACGAACAGGAAGACGAACAGGATCTCGAACAGGCCCAGGCCGTGGCTTCCGGACAGGCCGAACACGCCGGCGAGGTCGAGCTGGAACGCAGTTTGCGTGATCGCGCCAAGGTCATAGGGTTCGGGCTTGAACTGGACGACGCCCCAGGCCCAGCCGGCAAGCGTCGTGACGAGGATGCCGATCAGGATCGCCCCGCGGACCTTCCACACAGAGAGCGCCGCCACCACCAGCAGCCCGAACAGGGCGAGTGCCGCGTCGGGCGTGCGCAGGTCGCCGAGCCCGACCGAGGTGGCAGGGTTCGATACGACGATGCCCGCGTTCTTGAGACCGATAAAGGCGATGAACAGCCCGATCCCGCCCGCCACTGCCGCGAACAGATGCCGCGGGATCGCCGCGATGATCATCTGGCGGATGCCCGCAAAGGTGAGCAGAAGGAAGGCGACGCCGGAGATGAACACGCAGCCCAGCGCAACCTGCCACGGCACGCCCATGGTCTGCACTACAGTGAAGCTGAAATAGGCGTTGAGCCCCATGCCCGGCGCGAGCGCCAGAGGGGTATTGGCGAAGAAACCCATCATGATGCTGGCGAGCCCGGCTGCGAGGCAGGTCGCCGCCGCCACCGCGGCGATTGGCATCCCGGCCTGGCCGAGGATCGCGGGGTTCACCAGGATGATGTACGCCATCGTGAGGAAGGTGGTGACTCCCGCGAGCACTTCGGTGCGAATATTGGTTCCGCGCGAGCTGAGTTCGAAGCGGCGATCGAGCGGGCTGGCCGTATCCGGCAGTGTCTCTGCAGCTTCAGTCGTCATTGGCGCCCCCGTTTTTCGCACCGCACCATAGCGCGGCTTGCCCGTAACGGAAGAGTCACGCTGCGGGTGCCGAAACTCCCGTCAAACCCGCCACTTCCAGTTGCCCGGCGATCGCGAACAGCGCGGCCTCCGCGCCGGGCTTCCCGACCAGCTGGAGCCCCAGCGGCAACTCGCCTGGTCGCAGCAGCGGCACCGTCACCACCGGCAGTCCGATGAAGCTAAGCGGTTGGGTGAAGATGCCGAGATGGGCCCGGGCGGGAACGCGCACGCCATCGACCTCGATCAGCGGGTCGTCGATCCGCGGCGCGACGTCGCCCACTGCGGGAGCGATCAGCACATCGTGATCGGCGAACATCCGTGCCGCCTGCGCGCGGAACCATGACTGGAAGCGCTGCGCGGTCAGATACGTCGCGGCCGGCAGTATCGCGCCCGCCAGCAGCCGGTCCCGTGTGGCCGGATCGAATTCGAGCGCGCGGGTGCGGAGCTCGGGCAGGTGCCGTGCGCCGCCTTCGGCCGCGGTCATCACGAACGCCGCCGAACGCGCCCGGTCGACCTCGGGCAGCTTCACCGTCGGGATGCCCCCGAAATGCGCGCCGATCGCGTCGATTCCCCGCTCAAGCGCGTCACATGCGTTGCGCGTGAACCAACCGCCGAGCCGCGCCACGCGAATATCCGCCGGCACCGGCGCCGCGGTTCCGCCGAGCAGGCCCCACGCCAGCGCGAGGTCGGCGGCAGAGGCGGCGAACGGCCCGATATCGTCGAAGCTGTCGACGAACGGGAAGACCCCGTCCATCGGCAGCGTGCCATGCGTCGGCTTGAGGCCATAGACACCGCAGAGTGCCGCCGGCACGCGGATCGATCCGTTGGTGTCCGACCCGAGCGTCAGCGGCAGCATTCCCGCTGCCACCGCCGCCGCCGATCCACCCGAGGAGCCGCCGGCGAGCCGCGCCGGGTCATGCGGGTTGCGGGTCGTTCCGAAAGCCGCGTTGACGGTCGCGAAGCCGTAGGCGAATTCGTCCATGTTGAGCGTCGCCACGAGGATCGCCCCCGCGGCCTTGAGCCGCCGGACGGCTTCCGCATCGCTTGTCGCCGGAGCGGCGTCGCGACGCATCCCGGCGCCGGCGGTGGTCGGCAAACCAGCTACGTCGAACAGGTCCTTGACGCCGAACGGGACACCCGCGAGCGGACCCGGATCGAGGCCACGGCTGATCGCTGCGTCGATCGCGGCGGCGTCCGCGAGCGCGGTATCGGCGAGCAGCCGCGTTACTGCCTGGATGGGCGCATCGAGGCGCTCGATATCGGCCAGCGTGGAGTGCACCACGTCCACGGCGCGGCGTCTGCCGGCCCTGACCTCCTCGGCGATCGCGCGAACGGACTTCACACCGCGCACGCGGCGTCGGGGTTTTCGACGAAAAACGACTCCACGCGCTCCGCATGCTCGCGCAGCAGCGCGAACGCGGCTGCGACCGTGGCGGTGCATTGCGCAGGAATCTCAAGCTGGACGAGGCGCCCGGCGAGTTCGGGAAGTGCATCGGAGGGGGCGTCGGCCATGCCCTCCGTTAGAGCCGCCCGTGGCCGCTTTTGTCAAAGCCACGATGCTCTTTCCGGAAAATCGCTCGTTCCTGGCGCACCTGCTCGTGACGGGCGCTGCAGGCACGTCACTATGGGCGAACGAAGAGTGAACACGCTTAGTCTTACATCCGCACCACTTCGTCGTATTGGGACCTCTTTGGGGGTATTTCTATGCCCGATGCAGGCTGAGTTGAGTAAAAAAATAGATAAATCATACGCTTATGTCGGGCGTGTGAATCCCTCCTCCGCTACCATTCTCGCTGGCCATGCTCAAAGCTGCCATCCGCTCGCGCGGTTCAAGGCCGCTGAACCGTCTCGCCGATCCGGACGATATCGAGCCCGAGCCAGGCGGCCATCCGATCGAGCTCGATCGCGAGGCGCTCCATGGTTCCGACGGGCGCGCCGGGTTCGAGGGCGATGCGATGCGCGAGGAGGGCGCCGGCCTGGCGGTCGGCCTTGAGATCGACGCGCCCCACCAACGACTCGTCCATCAGGAAGGGCAGGACATAATAGCCGTGGGTGCGCTTCTCCCGCGGCACATAGATCTCGATGCGATAGCGGAATCCGAACAGGCGTTCGGCGCGGCTGCGCTCCCAGATCAGCGGATCGAACGGGGCCAGCAGCGCGGCACCACGCATGCGGCGGGGCAGGCGGGCGTCGCGGTGCATCCAGGCCTTCTGGCTCCAGCCCTCGACGCGGACGGGAACGAGCATGCCTGCTTCCGCCTGGGCGGCGATGGCATGATCCGCTTCTTCGGGCTTGAGCCGATAATAGTCGCGCAGGTCCGCGGCGGTCGCAACGCCGAGCGCCCGGGCGCTCCGTTCGATCAATGCGCGCTGCGCGCTTGCCGCATCGGGGGTGGGTAGATCGAGGACAGCCTTGGGCAGCACCCGGTCGGGTAGGTCATAGATCCGCGCGAAGCTTCCGCGGCGCGTGGCGGTCGTGATCCTGCCGGACCAGAACAGCCATTCGAGCGCATGCTTGGTGTGGCTCCATTCCCACCAGCCGCTCCTGCTCGACCCGTTCTCGAAATCGGCGGCCGCCATCGGACCCTCGGCAGTGATCCGGTCGAGCACCGCCTGTGCCTCGGGCCGGCGCTCGGCCGCGAAACGCTTCAGAGCCTGATAGCCGATCTCGCCGCGCTCGGCGCGCGCCATCCGCCAGCGCAGGAGCGGGTGGAGATCGAGCGGAAGCAGGGAGGCTTCATGCGCCCAATATTCGAACAGGCGCCGGTGGCGCCTGGCTCCCCAGGCGGCGCGGTCGAGCAGTTTGTGGTCATAGCAGCCGAGCCGCGAGAAAGCGGGGAGATAGTGCGCCCGGGTCAGGACGTTGACGCTGTCGATCTGGAAAAGGCCAAGCCGGTCGAGCGTTTTTCCGAGATGCGTGGCGGACGGCCGGTCTGGGTGACGGATGCCGAAACCCTGCGCCGCGAGCGCGATCCGCCGCGCGTCCTTTATGGAGAGGCTAGTCGTCACCAGCCATTGCTTGGCCGCTGAGAGTCCTGAACGTCAATCCGCAGTCGATCGGCGCGGAAAGACATGTGCCGGCGTTGCACTCTAGCCGGCAGGCGCACGAGTCCCGTCGCCACGCTTCTCTCCGGCACGCGCGGCGAGATAGTCGCCTACCAGCCAGAGCGCTCCCATCATCGCCAGCGTGATTCCAAGACCGGCCCAGCGCAGCCATTGCGTGGGGTGGGTGACCGCTCCCGGCAGCCAGATGACCGCAGCGAAACACAAGTACATGAACCCGCCGATCCGCGCGGCGGGGATGGCGAGGCGCCCGGCGATGAGGGCAAGCCCCACCGCGAAATGCCCCGCACCGGTGAAGAGCGCCCAGAACACCGGATCTCCGGGGAACCAGCCAGGCACCAATCGTGCCGTTCCCTCGAGGGCGAGGGCATGCGCGAGCGCGAAGGCGATCGAGAAGATGCCATAGGCGACGCGCGCTGGTGCGGGCCCGAAGCGCAGGCGTCTCGCCGTCTCGGGGGACATGCGCGCCCAGATCGTGGCCGCGCCGACGACGATGGCGAGCTGCTCCGCCATCCCCAGCCAGGGCTGGACCCCATCGGGTTTGAATGGAACGGAGCAATAGGCAGCGAAATAGGCGAGGAAGAGCGCGATCTGCACGATCGCCGCAAGGCGTCGCGTCGCGGAAAGGAAGAGGCCGACTCCCGACAGCACAAGGAGTCCGGCCGAGGCGAATGCCAGCGGCTGACGGAACGGAACGCCGTCAGGCACCGGCTGCCAGTAGATGGCGAAATCGCGCTGCAGGAAACAGGCGATCCCGTAGCAGATCGTGGCCGCTCCCAGCAGGCGGATTCCCAGATCGAGCCGGTTCAGTCTGTCGAGCAATGTGCCGGGCATCAGCGAAGCGCCGATCGTGCGGTCGGCGACAGCCGGAGGCGCTCGGGTTTGCGCATCAGGCTGGGGAGCAGTTGTTCCGGCGCGGCGTCGCGCCACCCGGATGCGCGCGCGAGCAACGCGTCGCTGCGGTCGAGCTCCTCGATCGACGCGTGACGTGCCATCGAGACAAAAACCTTCTCGCCTTCACGGACGGGCAAGCGCGGGAAATTGTTCGCGGTATCCTCGGTCACGAGCGTGACGAAGGGATCCGCGCCCGCGTCCCGCAGCAGTGGCCGCAGCGATGCCTCGAAGAAATCGGCGAATCTCTCCGGCTCGGCATCACCGAGATAATGGATCGTGGCCGAATAGACGTCGCGGGTCGCCGTCGAAGGCGGAGTCAGGGTGCCGCCGATCGGTCGGAGCAGCAGGACGTTGTCGGAATCGCGCATCGTCGCATTGGCCGCCGTCCGGTTGGATTGCCAGACCGGCCCGCCGTAAAAGGCCGACAGCGCTTGTCCGCGCGACGCCATGCCCTCGAACCCGCGCAGCCACACGAACCGATCGCCGTCGTCGAGGTCCCTGAAGCTGCCCAATACATGCGCCCCGACGGCAGCCTGGGGCTCGATGAAGGCGTGCTCGAAGAGCTCGATCAGCCGATCCCGCTGGCCCTCGAGCAGCGTGTACTGGCGCAGTTCCACGACGCCGAACCTCTTCATTGCATTTGTCCCGGAAGGTGATGCGGGTGCCTCGCGAAGATCGGCCAGGGCGATCGCGAGCAGGCTGGCCATGAGGCCTCTTCGATCGAGGCTCATGCCGTCCTGCTGAAAGCCATCAGCCAGTTCGTTTCCCAGGTGGTGCCCCCATCCGGCGAGAAGGCCTGCTCCCAACGGGCCGCAGTGTCCGTGATCCCGGACCAGATGAAGCGGACCTTGATCGGTCTTCCATCCAGTCGGTCCTCGGCGAGGAAGGTGCCGACGCCATTGCTGAAGCCGCCATGCACGGGAGGATCGAGCCTGGGGAAGCGCGGATCGAACCACCAGATCGACCATAGTCCGCTGCTCGGGTCCCGGCGTCGGAAAGTCGCCGCGCGATAGGCACCGGCGGGATCGTCCAGAAAATGGTCGTCGACATTGCCGTGGCCGCCCAGCAGTTCCCACGCGGTGCAGGTGCCGTCGAACTCCACCCAGTCCGTCGAACCGACCAGCCGTCCCTTGCGCTTGCGATGACGCACGCGCCATGAGCCCGTCTGGAAGGCGAAGGCGCTCGCGCCGGTTTCGGTCCAGTCGATCACCTGCTCGCCTCCCGCCGAAAATCCATGATCCAGTTGGTCTCCCAGTTCTTGCCGCCATCCGGCGAGAAGGCCTGGGTCCATTGCGCGTGGGTCGTGCCGAGATTCTCGTACGTGGTCCGGACGCGGATCGGCCGGCCTTCGAAGACGTCGTTGCCGTAGAAGCGCCCGATGCGGCCCTCGAACCGGCCGGTGACGGGCGCATCGAGGCCGCCGAAGCGCGCGTCGGCCCAATAGATCGACCATGTTCCCGCCCCGGCGTCGAAGATGCGGATCGACGTCGCCAGATAGGTGCCCCCCGGATCCTCGAGCACATTCTCGTCGATATTGCCGTGGCCGCCCAGAATGGGCCGAACCTCCAGGGTGCCGGGGAAGCCGATCCAGTCGTTGCTGCCGGCAAGCCGCCTGACGAGCTTGCGGTGGTGCACGGTCCAGCGGCCATGCAGGAAGTCGAAGTCGCCCGCAGCCGCCGGCGCACCGCGCGCCAGCGCCCCTTCGAGCGGGGATGCGACCAGCGTGCCCGCTGCTCCGATCATCATGCTCCGACGCGATGTGCCTTGTTTCGTCATATGCGCCCATTCCCGGTCCGTTCGACAGAAGGCATCTAGGCGATCATAGCTGACACCGAATGTCAGCAATTCGAGCATCGAAGAGATTTTATGCGCGCGTCCCGTCTTCTCACGATCCTGACGACCCTGCAGTTGCGCGGCCGCGTGACCGCACAGGCGCTGGCCGAGCAGCTCGAGGTCTCGAAGCGCACCATCTACCGCGATGTCGACGAGCTCAGCGCGGCCGGCGTACCGATCTATGCCGATCGCGGCCCTTCGGGCGGCTTCGCCTTGCTCGAAGGGTTTCGCACCGAGCTGACGGGCCTCACTGCCGAGGAGAGCGACGCGCTGCTCCTGGCGGGCATCCCGGCGGCAGCAGCGGATCTCGGCCTTGCCGGCGCCGCATCCGCCGCGCGCGTCAAGCTGCTGGCCTCGATGGCGCCGCAGGCGCGTGACGGCGCGAACCGAGTCGCGGACCGGTTCCACCTCGATCCTGTCGATTGGTACCTGCGGCCCCGGCCACCCGAGCATTTGCGCACCGTCGCGCGTTGCGTCTGGGAGAACCGACAGCTCGAGATCCTCTACGAAAGCTGGAGCCGAACCGCTCGATCGCTGATCGATCCCCTCGGCCTCGTGCTGAAGGCCGGTCGCTGGTATCTTGTCGCCGCACGGGGCAAGCGCGAGCTGATCTATCGTCTCGACAAGGTCCTCGACGCCGTCCCGGCCGAGCGAAGCTTCACCAGACCTGCCAATTTCGATCTCGCCGCGGCGTGGCGGGCGAACGTGGAGCGATTCGAGGCGGATCTGCGTCGCGCGACCGCCCGTCTGCACGTAGCTCCGTCCGCGCTCGACCGGCTCTACCGCCTCGGCGACGCCATCGCCGATCCGATCCGCGCGGCCGACCCCGACGATCGCGGGCGACGGGAAGCCATCGTGCCGATCGAAAGTATCGGCCATGCGGCGGGCTTGCTGCTCGGCTTCGCCAATGAGATCGAAGTCATCGATCCGCCGGCGCTCAGGGAGGAGATCGTGCGCCGTGCCGCGGCGGTGATCGCGCTGTATCGCGCTGCCCCGCCTGCATGAGTTGCCGACGGCGTGGGTTCCCGGGTGAGCGAACGCCTCGAACCGCCACGGGGAACACTTTGCTGCGATCGTGCGCAAGCGCGGCCTGTCCTTCGTCCGGCGGGCCTCCTAAGCTTCTTCGCATCACGCACGAACAGGATGGTCCTGCATGCTCAAATCCCTCGCGCTTCGTTCGCTCGCCGGAGCGTCGCTTCTGGTCCTCTCCGCGCTTCCCGCTTCGGCGCAGCAACAGCAGCAGGCGCCCGCGGCGGCGCCTGCCGATCCTTTTGCCGGCATCCCGGCGGCGAAGGCGGAGGACGTCGCCTCGATCGACGCGATCCTGGCGGCGCTCTACGGCACGATCTCAGGCGATGTGGGACAGAAGCGCGACTGGGACCGCTTCCGCTCGCTTTTCTACCCGGGTGCCAGGCTCATCCCTACAGGCACCCCCAAGGACAGCGATGTCGCCCGCGCGCGCATGCTGACCCCCGAGGACTATATTGCGCGCAGCGGGCCCCTGCTCGAGCGGATCGGCTTCCACGAAATCGAGATCGCTCGCAGGACCGACCGATTCGGCCATGTCGCGCAGGTCTTCTCGACCTATGACGGCAAGTCGAAGAGCGGCGAGATGCCGGCCATCCGCGGAATCAACAGCATCCAGCTGTTCAACGACGGCAAGCGCTGGTGGATCGTCAACGTCTATTGGATGCAGGAATCGGAGAAGGATCCGATTCCCAAGGCCTATCTGCCCGTGGCGCGCTGAGCGACAGGCTATCCGCCCACATAAATTTGCTTTGTCGGCGCGGACGAGGCGGCAACCCATGTTGCGCTCGGCGATGCCGAACCCCTAGATGCGGTATCCCAGAGATATCGGACGCACCATGACCGCCACCCATTCGACTCGCATGCTCATCCTCGGCTCCGGCCCTGCCGGCCTCTCCGCCGCCATCTACGGCGCGCGCGCGGGGCTCGCGCCGATCGTGGTGCAGGGCATTCAGCCCGGCGGGCAGTTGATGACCACCACCGACGTAGAGAATTATCCCGGCTTCCGCGAGGTCATCCAGGGCCCCTGGCTGATGCAGGAGATGCAGGCCCAGGCCGAGCATGTCGGCGCGCAGATGCTGTGGGACACGATCGTCGAGGTCGACGTGTCGCAGCGGCCGTTCCGCATGGTGGGGGACAGCGGCACCGTGTATCTGGGCGACACGCTGGTGATCGCGACGGGCGCGCAGGCCAAATGGCTGGGGCTCGATTCGGAGAAATTGCTCCAGGGCAAGGGCGTCAGCGCCTGCGCGACCTGCGACGGCTTCTTCTTCCGGGGCAAGAAGGTGGCGGTGATCGGCGGCGGCAACACCGCGGTCGAGGAGGCGCTCTACCTCACCAACCACAGCCATGACGTCACGCTGATCCACCGCCGCGATTCCTTGCGCGCCGAGAAGATCCTCCAGCAGCGGCTGTTCGCGAACGACAAGATCACCACGCTGTGGAACAAGAAGGTCGAGCGCTTCATCGGCGGCGGCCAGCCGGAGGGTCTGGTGGGCATCGAGCTCAAGGACATGGTCACCGGCGAGGTTTCGACGATCGACGTCGACGGCGGCTTCGTCGCGATCGGCCATCACCCGGCGACCGAGTTGTTCCGCGGCCACATCGCGCTCGACGACGACGGCTATATCGCGGTCGAGAAGGGCACCACGCGGACCAACGTGCCGGGCGTGTTCGCCTGTGGCGACGTGATGGACAAGCATTACCGCCAGGCGATCACCGCGGCGGGGACGGGCTGCATGGCTGCGCTCGACGCCGAGCGCTTCCTAGCCGAAGCGGATTTCGAGCAGATCGCCGAAGCAGCGGAGTGATTTGCCTGATCCTCTCCCGGAGGGAGAGGGGGACCATGCGAAGCATGGTGGAGAGGTAGTAGCCGCTGGCGAACCGGTTGCGTGTGGAGACTACCTCTCCACCGCTTCGCGGTCCCCCTCTCCCTCCGGGAGAGGATTGTTCAGCGCAGCGTGCACCCGTTCGAACAGCCAGTCTTTGTCCGCGGCCGAGGCGAAGCTGTGGTTGGCGCTGTCGAGCTGCTCGATCGTGACCTTGTCCCGGGCTTCAGCGAAAGCGGGCCCGGCAAAGGCGTCGGCGAAGGCGATGGCGGTATTGTCGCCCTTGGCGAGCAGGATCGTGACCGGCGTGCGGCTATCTGTGAGCGCAGCTGCCAGCCGGGCGGGCAGGCCGTCGGGTTGTTCATATTGCTTGCGAGAAGCTTTCAGCAGGCCGCTGGCCACCTTGCGAATATTCACGCCACCGCGCAGCAGTCGCAGCCATTCACGCGGATCGCGCAGCCGCTCGGCATAGCGCGCACGGATCGCGGCGGCGGGGGGAAGATCATCGGTCGCCTCGATCACCCAGGGATTGGCGAGGATCAGCGCGTCGATGCCCGCTTGGGCATGGAAGAAGGCGAGCGCGGTCGCCGCGTCGCAATTGCCATGGGCGACGATGCGGGTGACGCCGGTTTCGGCGCGGAAGGTTGCGGCTGCGGCGGAGATGTCGTCGGCGCTGCTCTCGAAGCCGCGATTCTCGCCGGTCGAGTCGCCGATGCCGCGGCGATCGAAGCGGAAGACTGGATGGCCGGCCTCGGCGACGCGCTGTGCGAGCAGCGCCATGCCGCGATGCGCGCCGATGCGGATCTCGTTGCCGCCCGAGACGATCAGCAGGCCGGTGGCGCCGGGCGCGTCATCGAGCGTTCCTAGCAGCGTCTCGCCCGCGCAGGGGAAGGCGATCAGCTTTCGCATGCGCGCACCCAGGCGGCGATGTCGTCGGCGAGCAAGGCAGCGAGTGCTGGGTCGTTGTCGGGCTCGGCGCGGCGCCAGAGCGGGGCGCCGGGGAGTTTCAGGTCGGCAGGTCTTGGATCGCTGTCCAGTCGAACCGTTCGCAAAACCACCTGATCGGTTTCCTCGAACGGAGAAATGCAAGTGAGTCCAGACAGCAGATCGATCGACAGCCTGTTGCCCCCGATTTCGGTCACGTCCTCAGCGGCCCACCAGGAATCGCCCAACGCTTCGCGCGTTGCGGTCTGTCGGATACGCTTCAGTTCGCGCAGTAGCTCGGCGCCATCCTGCGGCGCGAAATGCCATCGCCCATTGATCAGCGCGAGTGTATCGAGGAGCACGCCGCTGCGGATGCCGAGCGCATATGCCGGACGCTCGAAGCTATCGACCGCAGCCTGATAGGCATCGCGCATCTGCATGATCCTGACGGTTTCGAGCGGCACGAGGCTTTCGCCCTGGCCAGGCAAGTCGGGAAGGGCGCTCGCGATGCCGCGTTCGGCAAGCTGGCGCAGGATCGTCACCACGAATGCGCGCGTGCGATTGGCTTCCTCGAACAAAGGAAGCGCCGCGACGACGACCGGACCGGTATCGGGGCCGAAGCGAAGCATCGCCTCGCGCCCGCCGGCCCAGTCGTAATGGTCGATCAACCGAGCGCCTTGTCGGCGGCGAAACGGGTGAGGGCGCCGAAGCTCTCGAGCATCTCGCCGTCGACCTCGTCATCCTCGATCAGGATGCCGAGCCGATCCTCGATCTCGGTGAGCACGCCCGCCACCGCGAGCGAATCGAGCTCGGGAAGCGCGCCGAACAGCGGCGTGTCCTCGCGGAACGCCGCGACGCGCTCTGCGCTCAATCCGAGCACGTCGCGCAACACGCCGCGCACCGTGCCTTCAACCTCTGCGAACCCTTCGCGCTGCAATGCCAATCCCCTGCAAGCGGTTTTTTCGCCTCCGTAAGGGTTGGCGGGTGCGCTGCCAAGGCTAAGGTCGGCGGCGATGACCGAACTGGATCCCGTCCCGAAGCCGATCGATACGCTGCCGCTCCGAGGCATGGCGGACGCCGTGGCGCTCGAGGACCGGGCGGGAACGCTCAGCTATGCCGAGCTCGAGACTCGGGTGGGCGGCCTTGCGCATTGGCTGGCCGGACTGGGGCTGGGCGAGGGCGCGCGCGTTGCGACCTGGTTGCCCAAGACGCGGACGGCGTGCCTGATGCCGCTGGCGGCGCCGCGCGCGGGGCTGGTGCACGTGCCGATCAACCCGGTGCTCAAGCGCGCCCAGGTGGCGCATATCCTTGCCGACAGCGGGGCGCGGGTGCTGGTGACGCAGGCGGCGCGGATCGCCTCGCTGGAACCGGGGGACATTCCGGCCGGCTGCCGGATCGTCACCGAGGAGGAACTGGAGTCGAGCGACATGCTGCCTCCGTCCGCTGCGGCGCCCGATGCGCTGGCGGCGATCCTCTATACCTCGGGCTCGACCGGACGGCCCAAGGGCGTGATGCTGAGCCATGCCAATTTATGGCTCGGAGCCATCAGTGTAGCGCATTATCTTCAGATTAATTCTGAGGATCGCGTGCTCGGGGTGCTGCCGCTGAGCTTCGACTATGGGCAGAACCAGCTCTTCTCGACCTGGACCGCGGGCGGGCGGGTGATCCCGCTCGATTATCTGACCGCGCGCGACGTGGTGAAGGCGGTCGAGCGCCATGACGTCACCAGCCTCGCCGGAGTGCCGCCGCTCTGGGTGCAATTGCTCGAGGCGGAATGGCCGGCCGAGACCGCGGTGCGGCTCACGCGGCTGACCAATTCGGGCGGGGCATTGACGCCGCGACTGGTGCGGGGCCTGCGCGCGCGCTTTCCGGGCGCCGATCTCTATCCGATGTACGGGCTCACCGAGGCGTTCCGCTCGACCTATCTGGACCCAGCCCTGGTCGATGCGCATCCCGAGTCGATCGGGCGCGCGATCCCCTTTGCCGAGATCATGGTCGTGCGTCCCGACGGCAGCCGCGCCGCGCCGGGCGAGCCGGGCGAACTGGTCCATGCCGGCCCCCTGGTGGCGCAGGGCTATTGGCGGGATGCCGAGCGCACCGCGCAGCGCTTCCGTCCGGCGCCCGAATTCGCCACAAGCGAGGGCATGGCGGTATGGTCGGGAGATACGGTTGTCGAGGACGCCGCGGGGCTACTCCGCTTCGTCGGGCGCGACGACGAGATGATCAAGAGCGCGGGCAACCGGATCAGCCCCACCGAGATCGAGGACGCGGTGCTCGGCGGCGGCGAGGTGAGCGAGGCCGCGGCGTTCGGAGTGGCGGACGAGCGGCTGGGGCAGGCGATCCTGGTGGTGGCGCGCGGCGACGGCAGCCGCGAGCACGACCTGCGCGAGCGGCTGCGGCGCGAACTGCCGAGCTTCATGCAGCCGGCGCGCTATGATTGGCGGGAGGAGTTGCCGCGCAATGCGAACGGGAAGCTGGATCGAGCGGCGCTGAAGGCGGAAGTCGGGCGATGACCGTGCAACCCAAACCCTTCGGCCCGATCCCGCCCGAATTCGCGGGCCTCGACGCGTTGCCCTCGCTCGACGAGCCGACGCCGGCCTATGTCTACGACTTCCGCATCGTCGCGGCGCGGATCGCGCGGTTGCGGGCGGCGCTGCCGACGCGAGTGGCGGTGCATTATGCGATCAAGGCCAATCCCATGCCGGCCTTGCTCAAGGCGATCGCGCCGCTGGTCGATGGGCTCGACGTCGCCTCGGCAGGCGAGATGGACCGGGCGCTCGACGTCATGGCGGCGAGCGCGATCAGCTTTGCCGGGCCGGGCAAGCGCGACGCCGAGCTCGAGCTGGCGATCCGCGCGGGAGTGACGATCAACGTCGAGTCCGAGAGCGAGGCGCAGCGCGCGCTGGCGATCGGCGGGTTGGTGGGGATGCAGCCGAAGCTGGCGGTGCGCGTGAACCCGGACTTCGAGTTGCGCGGATCGGGAATGAAGATGGGCGGGCGCGCGTCGCCCTTCGGGGTCGAGGCGCAGCACGTCGCGGGGCTGGTACGGCGGTTGGTCGCGGGAGGGGCGGAGTGGCGCGGCCTGCACATCTTCGCGGGATCGCAGGCGCTGGACCCGCAGGCGGTGATCGAGACCCAGGCGGCGACGGTGGCGCTGGCGGCGCGGATCGCCGAGGAAGCGGGGCGCGTGCCACCCTTGGTGAACCTCGGCGGGGGCTTCGGGATTCCCTATTTCCCGGGCGACGTGGCGCTCGATGTCGAGGCCGTCGGCGCGGCGCTGGCGGAGGAAGTCGGGAAGCTCCACACGCACTATGCGATCGAGCTCGGGCGCTGGCTGGTCGGGGAGGCCGGCGTGTATCTCGCGCGCGTGGTCGACCGGAAGGTGAGCCAGGGGGAGACCTTCCTGATCGTCGACGGCGGGCTCAACCACCATCTCGCCGCGACGGGCAATTTCGGCACGGTGGTTCGGCGCAACTATCCCGTCGCTGTCGCGCACCGGATGCAGGACCCGGCGGAGGAGGTCGTGACGATCGTCGGGCCGCTCTGCACGCCGCTCGACCGGCTCGCCGACCGGGTGGCGCTGCCGATGGCGCGCGTGGGTGACGTCATCGCGATCTTCGCCTCCGGGGCCTATGGCGCCAGCGCGAGCCCCTCGGCGTTCCTCGGCCACCCTCCGGTGCGCGAGCTGCTGGTCGGGACGGACCACGCCTAACGCTATCTTTACCTCTGAAGACCATAGCTTGCCCTGATCCAGGCGGGGGAGCGGCCGAGACGTTGGCCGCGCCCGACCCCGCAGGGAAGGGAGCTCGAGCATGTTTTTCAAGTCGTTTGGCAAGGTTCTGGCGGGGCTTGGCGTCACCGCCGCTTTGCTGTCGGGATGTTCCGGAGGAAGCCGTCCCGAGCTGCCGCCCGCCGGCGCCGTCGCCGCGCGCGAGGCGCCGAGCGAGGAATATGTCATCGGCCCGATGGACCAGCTCAACGTCTTCGTGTGGCGCAATCCCGAGCTGTCGGCCAAGGTGCAGGTGCGCCCCGACGGCCGCATCACCACGCCGCTGATCAGCGACATGCCCGCCGTGGGCAAGACCCCGGCGATGCTCGCGGACGACCTGAAATACGCGCTCGGCGAATATATCAAGGACCCGATCGTATCGGTGATCGTCGAGAATTTCTCGGGCACCTACAGCCAGCAGGTCCGCGTCGTCGGCGCTACCGAGAAGCCGGCGTCGATCCCCTATCGCGCCAACATGACCGCGCTCGACGCGATGATTGCGGTGGGCGGCCTGAGCGAATTCGCCGCGGGCAATCGCGCGCGGCTGGTGCGCTACGACAAGGCGACCGGGAAGCAGCGCGAGTACAAGATCCGGCTGGGCGACCTGCTCAAGAACGGCGACATCTCGGCGAACGTCCGCCTCGAACCGGGTGATGTGCTGATCATCCCCGAGAGCATGTTCTGAGGGCGGGCCGAGCATGGGAAGCCTTTTCGACGAAGTCCGCGCGGCGCTGCACGCGATCTGGATGCGGCGCTGGATTGCGCTGGCGGTGGCCTGGGGGCTGTGCCTCGCGGGCTGGCTGGTCGTGTCGCAGATGCCCAACAGCTATGAATCGCGCGCGCGGATCTTCGTCCAGCTGCGCCAGATCCTGCCGACCGACGGCGCCGCCTCGGCCGCCCAGCAGCAACGCGACATCGACCGGGTGCGCCAGACGCTGACTTCGGCGGTCAACCTGGAAAAGGTGGTGCGCGGCACCGACCTCGCGCGCACCGTCTCGACCGACCGCGACGTCGCCGACCGGATCGCGGGGCTGCAAAAGGCGATCAAGCTCGTCGCACAGCAGGACAATCTGTTCGAGATCACCGTCACTGCGCCGAGCGGCAAGATGGCCCAGCAGATCGCGCAAAAGCTGATCGATATCTTCGTCGAAGAGAATCTCGCGGACAATCGCGACGCGAGCGGGCAGTCGCTGCGCTTCCTCGACCAGCAGCTCGACGTGCGCCAGAAGGCGCTGCAGGAAGCCGAGGCCAAGAAGGCGGACTTCGCCGCGCGCTACCTCGGCTCGCTGCCGGGTACGGGCTCGCTCAACGACCGGATCGGCGCGGCGCGCACGCAGCTGGCGCAGGTCCAGTCGGACCTCGCGGCGGCACAGAGCGGGCTGAGCGCGGTCAACGGCCAGATGGCGGGTACGCCGATGAACGTCGCGGGGCAGGGCGGCGCGGTCACCGGGCCGGCGCGCGCGCGGCTTCAGGCGATCCAGGGCCAACTCGCCGAAGGACGCAGCCGCGGCTGGACCGACAGCCACCCCGACATGGTCGCTTTGCGCAACCAGCTCGCACAGGCGCAGGCTGCAGCACGCGCCGAGCCCGCCGTGAGCGGCGCGGCCGGGGCCAGCAATCCGCTCTATCTGAGCCTCAAATCGATGCAGGCCGACAAAGCTGCGACCGTCGCCGCGCTCACCCAGCGCAAGAGCCAGATCGAGGGCGACCTCGCCCAGTTCGAGGCCAAGATGGCGGAAGCGCCCGGCGTCGCCGCCGAGCAGGGCCAGATCGACCGCGAGTACCAGGTCCTCAAGGACCAGTATGACAAGCTCCTCTCGGACCGCGAGCAGGTGCGTATCCGCAGCCAGGCGCAGACCGAGACCGACGCGGTCAAGTTCGACGTCGTCGATCCGCCGACGCTGCCGCGCGCGCCCACCGCGCCAAACCGGCCACTGCTGCTCGCCGCGGTGCTGATCGCGGGGCTCGGCGCGGGTGTCGCTGGAGCGTTCGGGCTCGACAAGCTGACCACGACCTTCTCGACCGCCTCGCGGCTGGAAAAGGCGAGCGGGATGCCCGTGATCGGATCCATCGCCGAGGTGCTGAGCGCGGCGCAGATCGAGATGCGCCGCAAGCGGCTGCGGCTGTTCGCGGGCGCGCTTGCCGGACTGGCGGTGGCGTTCGTCGGGCTGCTCGGGCTCGAGATGGTCCAGCGCGGAATGGGGGCCTGAGATGAACGACGAAACCCCGCGCCGCTATCGCGGCTCGCTGCTCGAACGGGCGGCGGAGCAATATGGCTATCTGCGCCCCGCGACTCCGCCGGCGGCGCCGATCGTGGTGCCCGAGGAAGATCCGCTCACGCTGACCGAGCTCGCGCCCGAGCTGCCGTCGGTCGAGCCTGCGTCCAGGCCCCAGCCGGCGCCTCGCGCCGCGCGTCGTCAGGCGCCGATCGACCGGATCGCGCTCCGCGAAGGCGGGATGCTGGTTCCTGGCGGGCAGGTCACCGCGATGGCGGAGGAATTCCGCATGGTGAAGCGCCAGCTGCTGCTCACCGCCCGCGCGGTGGCGGCGAAGGACGGCGCCAAGGCGGCCGACCGGGCACGGATGATCCTCGTCTGCTCGGCGCGGCCCAATGAGGGCAAGACCTTCTGCGCGATCAACCTCGCGCTCTCGCTCGCCGCCGAGAAGGACATGGAGATCCTGCTCGTCGACGCCGATTTCGCCAAGCCCGACGTGCTGGGGCGGCTGGGCCTTCCCGAAGGGCCGGGCCTGCTCGACGCGCTCGCGGGCGACGTTGCGAACGTCGAGGACTGCATCCTAGATACCGACGTACCGCAGCTCTCCGTCCTGCCGGCGGGGACGCGGACCAACAGCGACACCGAGCTGCTGGCGAGCGACCGCGCGCGGGCGATCCTAGACGGGCTGGCCAAGGCCAATCCGCGCCGCATCGTGATCTTCGATTCGCCGCCGGCGCTCGCGGCTTCGCCGGCATCGGTGCTGGCGACTCTGGTCGGGCAGGTGATGCTCGTCGTCCGTGCCGACCGCACCAGCGAGAGCGACCTGCGCGAGGCGGTCAATGTGCTCGACGGCTGCGAGCACGTCCAACTGCTGCTCAATTCGGTTTCCTTCCAGCCCGGCGGCCGCCGGTTCGGAAGCTATTACGGGGAGGCGGGCGAGTGACCCGGTTTGTCATCGCCGCTTGCGCCGCGCTCGTCTGCGCCGCTACGCCGGCCCATGCCCAGCGCACGCGGGTGTCGCCCTATATCGAGGCGAGCCAGGTGCTGGTCTCGGACCTCGACAATAATGGCGACCTGCTGACCTATTCGACCGTCGGCGCCGGGATCGACGCGCAGGTGACCAGCCGCCGCGTCGAAGTGCAGGTGAGCTACAAGTACGAACACCGCTTCGCCTATGACAAGGACATCGCCGACGATTCGATGCACAGCGGCCTCGTCCAGGCGCGCGCAAAGATCACGCCCGAGCTGACGATCGAGGGCGGCGCCATTGCGGCGCGCGGCCGCTCGGACATCCGCGGCGACGCGTTGGGCACCGCGCAGGGCAATGTTCGCAACAGCAGCCAGGTCTATTCGGCCTATGCCGGGCCGAGCATCGCGACCCGCGTCGGGCCTATGTTCGCCAATGCCGCCTATCGCTTCGGCTATACCAAGGTCGAGACGCCCAATGGCGGCACCGGTGTCGCGCCCGGCCTGCCGCCGCTCGACCGCTACGACGATTCGACGGTCCATGTCGCGACCGCGAGCGTCGGCGTGAAATCGGGGACCGTTCTCCCAGTCGGCGTCACCGCCAGCGGGTCGTTCACCCGCGAGGATGCCGGGCAGCTCGACCAGCGCTTCGAGGGCAAGTTCGCGCGCGGCGACGTGGTGCTCCCGGTCGGGCGCGGCGTCGCGCTCGCCGCGGGCGTGGGCTATGAGAAGATCGAGGTCAGCCAGCGCGACGCGCTGATGAGCGGCGGCCTTCCGGTGATCGACGGCAATGGCCGCTTCGTCACGGATCCTTCCTCGCCGCGCCGGCTCGCCTATAATTTCGATGGCACCTTCTGGGATGCCGGCGTGATCTGGCGCCCGAGCCGCCGCACCTTCCTCGAGGCACGGGTCGGCCGTCGCTACGGCTCGATGAGCTATACCGGCTCGGCGAGCTACCAGATCGGCCCGGGCAGCGGCGTGCAGATCGGCGTCTATGACAGCGTCGAGACCTTCGGGCAGCAGCTCAACGGCTCGCTCGTGCGGTTGCCGACCAATTTCGTCAGCACCACCGATCCGTTCGGCAACCAGTTCAGCGGCTGCATCTTCGGCACCACCGGCGCCGCGGCGGGGGGATGCCTCAACCAGGTGTTCGCGTCGACCGTGACCTCGGCCTATCGCGCGCGGGGCGTGACCGGCGTTGCGGTGCTCAACCGCGGCGGCACGCGGATCGGTGTGGGCGGCGGCTATGCGCGGCGCACCTTCCTGACGCCGCAGAGCGTGGGCGGGGTGAGCATCGACGGCACTTCGGACGAGAGCATCTATGCGCAGCTCTTCGCGTCGGGCGATGTCGGCCGCAACGGATCGATCAGCACCAGCGTGTTCGGCAGCTATTACGACAGCGATCTCGCCGGGGCCGAGGGCATCCTCGGCTGGGGCGCGAACACGGCCTACACGCACATGTTCGGACCGCTCGGCGCGACCGCGTCGCTCGGGCTGTTCGGTTTCGACAGGGAAGGCGACGCCAATGCGTCTGCGCAGGCGCAGGCATTGGTGGGCTTGCGCTACGGATTCTAGGACCGGGACGACGCAGATGTACGACGACCATTATGGACTGAGCGGCAGGCCGTTCCAGCTGACGCCGGATCCGCGCTTCTGGTTCGACACCGCGACGCATCGCAAGGCGATGGCCTATCTCGGCTATGGCCTCAGCCAGGGCGAGGGCTTCGTGGTGATCAC
>NZ_JAPKNM010000050.1 GCF_026460985.1 Sphingomonas sp. | reverse complement strand
TAGCACCCCGCGGCTGCTGCGCAGCCGCATCCCCCTCACCCAGCTCAGACTAAGGCTCTTCGAGCCTAAGTCTGCGCAACCCTCTCCCCCGGTCGGGGGCGAGGGAAGACAAAGTCACGGCACGATCCTAAACCAGTAGCTGTAATTGCGCTGGGCGCCGCCCACGTTCACCCGATCGATCGTCACGTCGTAGTAAGTGCCGGTCTGGAGCCCGCTCACCGCGAACTGGAGGTTGTTGGGTAGGCCATAGCCCTGCGTGTCGTATGCGACGCGCGAGACGGTCAGCGTCGCGCCGCCGCGCTGGCGGACGGTGATCGCGGCGTTCGAGAAGTCGACATTGGCGTTGGCCCATTTGCTGGTCTTGTTGGCGATCACGCCGAACGAGAGCAAAGCGCGGGTGTCGAACAGGCGCACCGGATAATCCTCGAACGGATAGGCCACGTAATCAGGAAGCGGTCCGGTGGGGCCTGCCGGGCCTGCGGTGTCGAACACCTTGATCGCGGCGGCGTCGGCACGGCTGCTGGTCTCGTAGCGCCCCGCGACGCGGCCATAGGCGACCGAGCCGAGGAACGGATCAAGCAGCCAGCGGCGATGGCCGACATTCTCGGCGATGATGTTCTGCACCTCGGTGAGCCAGCCCGCGATGATCTGCTCGTCGGTGGCGAGGCTTAGCCCCGGGCCGGTGCCGCCATAGAGGTTGCTCGCTCCCGAGGCGGCGGCGCCGGCGGCGGTGTAGCAGCGCCAGCTGGTGGGCGGCGTGTGACTGAGCTGGGCATTGGCGGCCTGCATCAGCGCCGATTGCTGCGCGCCGGGCTCGTCGACGGCCGAATAGGTCGCGGGCGGCAGCCGGTGGAGCGCGCGGACCGCGTTGAGGATCTGCAGCACTTGCTGCGTCACTTCGGGCTTGAGCACCCCGGGCTGGCATGCGGCGATATCCGCCGGCGTCGCGTAGAGCGCCGCGGCGGCGACGAAGAAGTCGCTCGGGACCGGGGTCGGCGTGGGGAAGGGGACGGGACCGGTGGTCGGCGCGGGCGTCGGTGCCGGCGTCGCGACCGGCGGCGGGACGACCGTGCCGCCCCCGTCGCTGCCGCCTCCGCCGCAGGAAGCGAGCGCCAGCAGCGGAATCAGCAACAACGATCGTCTACGCATCTTTTGCCCTCGCCCAGGAGCGCCGGAGCGCGCATCCTGGGCGAAAGGCGTAACGCCAAATGATCGCGTGCGTTTCCCGGATGCGGGACCAGCGGTTAGTCGCAGCCCTTGCCGGTCTTGCGCGCCGCCCAGCCGATCGCGCCGTCGACCAGCTTCAGATGCGCAGGGTCGGTCCAGGTCTCGGGCTTGTGGCCGAGCGCCGAATAGAAGACTCGCGCCTTGCCTTCGCAGCGCCACCAGACGAGCGCATGATGCTCGCCCATCCGATGCTTCGGCTCGAGCCGCATGCCGGTCTCGTCTAGCCGGGCGAGGACGTGCGCGTCGGCGCGCGGCGGAGCTTCCCACGCATAATATTCCTCGGTCCAGCGCCAGCGCGGCGACAAATGGCGCGTCGCGGGATGGCTGCGATCGACGATCAGGTCGCTCGTCTGGAAATGGTCCGCACCGCCGGGATGGCCGGTATAGGACCCGCCCACGCCCAGGATCCGCTGGTACCAGTCGGGATGGCTGCCGTCGCCCGCGCCGTGCAGTGCGACGAAGCCGCGGCCGCCGGCGAGATAGCTCTGGAAGGCTGCGCGCTGATCGGGGGTGAACATGTCGCCCGTGGCGCTGGCGAACACTACCGCATCGAACTTCGCGAGCTGTGCCGGGTTGAAGATCGCGGCATTCTCGGTCGCATAGGCGCTCCAGCCCCGGGCGCGGACGAGCTTCTCGATTGCGCGAACGGCGTCGGGAATCGAATCGTGGCGGAAGCTGTTGGTCTTGCTGAAGATCAGGATCGCCGGGCGGCGGAGCGGCGGGAGCTCGGGGGCCTTGGTGTCGAAGGTCGGCGTGGGGTGGTAGGGATCGAGAGGCGGAGCCGTTTGGCCCATTAGCGCCAGCGCGCCGCATGCAATGAGCATTCTCGTGCCGAACATTCTCGCCTCCCCTTTTCCGCCGGGATGACGTGGAATGGCTAGACCTGCAACCCCACAGCCTGCTGCGCAGCCTTGAGCGTCGGCGCGGCGAGCGCGTTGGCGCGTTCGGCGCCCCGGGCGAGCTGGGCGCCGACTGCGGCGCGATCGTCGAGCAGTCGCTTGAGCCGGTCGCGGACGGGCGCGAGGACGGAGACCGCGAGATCGGCCAGCGCGGGCTTGAACGCGCCGAAGCCCTGGCCCGCGAATTCCTCGACCACCGACTGCGGCTCGCGCCCGGCGAGCGCGGCGTAGATCGTCACGAGGTTCCTCGCCTCGGGGCGCTCGGACAGGCCGTCGAAGCTGTCGGGCAGCAGATCGGCGTCGGACTTCGACTTGCGGATCTTCGCAGCGATGGTGTCGTTGTCGTCGATCAGGTTAATCCGGCTCATGTCCGAAGGATCGGACTTGGACATCTTCGCGCTGCCGTCGCGCAGGCTCATGATCCGCGGCGCGGCCTTCGAGATCAGCGGCTCGGGAAGGGGGAACAGCTCGACGCCGAAATCGGTGTTGAACTTGGTCGCGACATCGCGCGCCAGCTCGAGATGCTGCTTCTGGTCCTCGCCCACGGGGACGTGCGTCGCCTTGTAGACGAGCACGTCGGCGGCCTGGAGCACCGGATAGGTGAACAGGCCGACGCTGGCGCCCTCGCGGTTCTTGCCGGCCTTGTCCTTCCACTGGGTCATGCGGTTGAGCCAGCCCATGCGGGCGGTGCCCTGGAGGATCCAGCAGAGTTCTGCATGCGCGGGGACACGGGCTTGGTTGAACAGGATCGCGCGATCGTCGATACCCGAGGCCATCAAGGTCGCGGCCATCTCGATCGTCGAATTGGCGAGCTCCTGCGGCGACACGTTCCCGGTCAGCGCATGGAGGTCGGCGAGGAAGAACAGGCATTCACCCTGATCCTGCATGTCCACCCACTGCCGGATCGCCCCCAGATAATTGCCGAGGTGCAGATTGCCGGTGGTCTGGATGCCGGAAACGACGCGCATGTTCACTCCTTGGATGCCGCTTGGCCCTTGCGGCGGATCAGGGCCTTGATGTCGCTCAGCCGATAGGCTCGCGTGACGAAGCAGGCGACGACATAGATCGCGGCGCCCGCGCCGACCAGCACCGAGAGGCTCGCGAAACGCATGAGGATCGTGCCGGTGAGGTACGGATCGAGCAGTTGCTCGCCGGCGAACAGCGCGCCGCCCATCAGCACCGCGGCGAGCGCGAGGCGGGGAATGCGGCGCTTGAGCTGCGCATCGGCGGCGAAATGGCCGCGCTTGCCGAGCGCGCGATAGAGCATCCACACGTTGACCGTCGAGGCGATCGCGGTGGCGAGCGGGGGCCCGACATGTTTGATGAGCGGGATCAGCGCGAGATTGAGGACCAGGTTCACGCCGACCGAGATGGTGGCGAAACGCATCGGGGTGCGCGTGTCCTCACGGGCGAAGAAGCCCGGGGTGAGCACCTTGACCAGCACATAGGAAGGCAGGCCGATCGAAAATGCCGCGAGCGCGAGCGCGCAGTTCCGCGTGTCCTCTGCTGTGAACTGGCCGTGCTGGAACAGGCCGCGCACGATCGGCTCGGCCGCGACGACGAAGGCGATGGTGGCGGGGAGCGTGAGGAAGAGCGCCAGCTCGATGCCGCGATTCTGCGTCTCCATCGCCTCGGTGTCGCGCTTGGCGCCGAGCAGCTTGGAGATCGTCGGGAGCAGGATCGTGCCGAGTCCGATGCCGATCATGCCGAGCGGCAGCTGGTTCAGCCGATCGGCATAATAGATGTACGAGATCGAGCCTTCGGCGAGCAGCGCGCCGGCGAGCGCGGTCGAGACGATCAGGTTGATCTGCACCGCGCCCGCGCCCGCCGCGGCGGGCAGGATCAGCTTCATCAGCCGGCGGATCTCGGGATCAAGGCGCGGACGGCGCAGCTTGAGCGAGACGCCCGAGCGGTGGCAGGCGAGCCACAGCCAGCCGAGCTGGAGCAGCCCGCCGACCGGAACCGCGATCGCCTGGGCGCGGGCGGTCTGCTCGGGCGTGCCGTGGAAGAACAGCAGGGCCGCGACCATCGCGATGTTGAGCAGGATCGGCGCGGCGGCGTTGACCCAGAATTTGTCGAGCGAGTTGAGGATGCCGCCCAGCAGCGAGGCGAGGCTGATCAGCATCAGATAGGGGATGGTGATCCGCGACAATTCGACCGCGAAGGCGAACTGGTCGGCCGTGGGGCTCTGCTTCGAGAAGCCGCCGGCCAGGCCCCAGGTGAGCGGCCAGGCGGCGGCGAGCATCACCGCGGTCATCGCGGCGAGGAAGACGAAAAGCACCGCCAGCGCGCGCTCGGCGAAGGCCAAAGCGGGGGCGAGCTCGCCCTGGTTCTCGCCGACCTTGCGGTTGAACAGCGGGATGAAGGCGGAGCTGAACGCGCCCTCGGCGAAGAAGGCGCGGAACATGTTGGGCAGCCGGAAGGCGACGAGGAACGCGTCCGACGCGAAGCTCGCGCCGACGAAGGTCGCCTGGAGCGAATCGCGGACCAGCGCGAGCACGCGGCTGGCGAGGGTCAGCCCGCCGATCGAGCCGAGGCTGCGGGCGAGTTTCACGCTCTGCTCGTCATCCCCGCGAAAGCGGGGACCCATCTCGTGTAGATGTCGGGAGCGATAACGGCCGTGGCTCTTGTCGAGCGTCCGGGAGATGGGCCCCCGCTTTCGCGGGGGTGACGATCCTTGGTCACCGTGCCCGATCCCCCGGAAATGACGTCAGGCGTTGCCTGCGATCTCGCCCTGCGGCTGCTCGCCCGCCTGGGCGCGCTGCTGCAGGTAGATGCCGGTGAAGTCGATCGGCTCGAGCATCAGGGGCGGGAAGCCGCCATCGCGGACGGCGTCGGCCACCACACGGCGCGCGAACGGGAAGAGGATGCGCGGCGCTTCGCCGAGCAGGAAAGGCTCCATCTGCTCCTGCGGCACGTTGCGGATCGCGAACAGGCCGGCATAGGAAAGGTCGACCACGAACGCGGTCTGATCCTCGGCCTGTGCCTTGATGTCGATCTTGAGCACGACTTCGTACACGTCCTCGCCGACCTGGCCCGAGCCGATGTTGAACTGGACGTCGATGGCGGGTGCCGTCTGCGATTGATAGACCTGCGGGGCGTTCGGATTCTCGAACGACAGGTCCTTCACATATTGCGACAGCACGCCCGCGACGGGCGCCGTGTCGGCCCCATTGGCTGCGGGCTCGCCGAATTCGGCGATCGTGTCGTTCTCTGCCATCGAAGATTCCTCTGTTTACCGGAAAGTTTCGCGT
Organism: Sphingomonas sp.; assembly: GCF_026460985.1. Classification (GTDB taxonomy): domain Bacteria; phylum Pseudomonadota; class Alphaproteobacteria; order Sphingomonadales; family Sphingomonadaceae; genus Sphingomonas. The sequence continues at coordinate 73,051 of NZ_JAPKNM010000050.1, read as the reverse complement.
ACGTGACGCGTTTGTTCAGCGTGCGCGCCTAGCAGGGGCGCGGAGGCAGTTCAATCGGCGGCGTTCGTAGGACATTTGTAACCCGCGGCGCGAAGGCCTATGTACTGTCGTGATGAGGTCGGAGGCCCAGTGTCACTCTTTTACGTAATCCTGTTCGCGATGATCGCCGGGTTCCTGGCGCTCCGGCTCTATTCGGTGCTGGGCAAGCGCACCGGCCATGAGCAGGCGCTGACCAAACCCGCCGAGGAACGCGTCGGCGCGCAGCCGGTGCCGCGCACGATCGACGTCGCTCCCGAGATCCGCGAGACCGCCGGGCGGCCGATCGAGGCGGGCGCCGAAAACGGACTGCGCGCCGTGATCTCGGCCGATTCGGGCTTCGACGTCGGCCAGTTCCTCGAAGGATCCAAGTCGGCGTACCGGATGATCCTCGAAGCCTTCTGGAAGGGCGACGAAGAGACGCTCGGCTGGCTGGTCGAGGACGAGGTGCGCGGCGGTTTCGCCGAGGCGATCGCCGATCGCAAGGCCGCGGGCCACGTGCTCGACAACCGGCTCGTCGCGATCGAGCGCGCGGTGATCTCCGACGCTTCGGTCGAAGGCAGGATCGCGCGGATCACGGTGCGTTTCGACGCGGACATCGCCGCGGTGACGCGCGACCAGGACGGCAATGTCGTCGCCGGCTCGCTCACCGACGCGGTCGAGACGCACGACGTCTGGACCTTCGCGCGCAACCTGCGCAGCGACGATCCCAACTGGAAGCTCGTCGAAACCGACGAAGCATAAGAGGGCCGAAATATGCGTCTGTGGGGGGCAGTCGCGCTTGCGGCTCTGTTGAGCGCCTGTTCGGGCGGGATCGTGCCGCCCGAGGCCGGACCGGGCAGGGCGCCCGCTCCTGCACCGGCGCGCGAGCCAACGCCGGCGCGTGAACCCTCGCGGCCGAGCAGCCTTCCCGAGACTCCCGTCCATCTGCCCGCCCGGCAGCCGACTCCCGCAACGCCGCTCGCCGCGATGCCCGCGTCCGCGGCGCCGACGGGTGCTACCAATGCCGCGGCCTCGGGCGTGGTCGCGGGGCCCGCGCTGAATACCCTGCCGATCGGCCAGGAAAGCGCCGAGCGCGCGCTGGCTGCCTATCGGCTGAGCTGTTCGTCGCTCCAGCGGCGGACCGACAGCACCGGGCTGACCCAGGGCGCCGATTGGGCCGAATCGTGTCGCGCCGCCGCGAGTTGGCCGGCGCGCGACGCACGCAACTTCTTCGTCCGCTATTTCGAGACGGTGCAGATCGGCGACGGCAAGGCCTTCGCCACCGGCTATTACGAGCCCGAGATCCATGGCTGCCGTGAGCGCCGCCCGGGCTGCGAGGTGCCGATCTACGGCGTGCCGAGCGACCTGATCGACGTCGATCTCGGGCTGTTCTCCGACGACCTCAAGGGCAAGAAGATCCGCGGCCGCGTCGAGGGCAGGAACTTCGTGCCCTATTTCGATCGCACCGCGATCGAGGAAGGCAGGCTCCAGGGCCGCGCGCCGGTGATCGCCTATGCGAACGATCCGGTCGAGATCTTCTTCCTCCAGGTGCAGGGCTCGGGGCGGCTGCGGTTGCCCGACGGCGGGGTGATGCGGATCGGCTATGCCGGGCAGAACGGCCGCGACTATACCGGCATCGGCAAGCTGATGCGCGATCGCGGGCTGCTCGGCCCCGGTCAGGCCTCGATGCAGGGCATCATGGCCTATCTGCGCGAGCATCCCGAGGAAGGCCGCGCGATCATGCGCGAGAATAAGAGCTTCGTCTTCTTCAAGGAACTGACCGGGCCGGGCCCGCTCGGAGCGATGGGGCTGCCGGTCACCGGCTGGACCAGCGCCGCGGTCGACCCGAAGTTCGTGCCGCTTGGCGCGCCCGCCTTCCTGTCGATGGATCGCACCGACGCGACCGGGCTATGGGTGGCGCAGGATACCGGCGGCGCGATCAAGGGCGCCAACCGCTTCGACACCTTCTGGGGCGCGGGCGACGATGCGCGCGCGATCGCGGGCGGCATGTCGGCGCGCGGGACGGCATGGCTGCTGCTGCCCAAGGGCGTGCTCGCGCGGCTGACGGCGGCGCCCGCGCCGTGAAACGCACGCTGGCGCCCGAGGAAGCGGCGCTGTGGAAACGCGTGATCGCGACGGTGACGCCGCTGAAGTCGGCGCCGATCTCTAAGGCCGCACCCCCATCTTCTCCCCTCCCTGGAAAGGGAGGGGCAGGGGGTGGGTTGATCGAAGGAGCGGGCTCGATGCCCGCTTCTTCGAGTGTGAAGCCGGGGAAGACGCGAGAGTCTCTTGGGCGCGCAGACGCGCGCACCCACCCCAACCCCTCCCTAAAAAGGGAGGGGCTTGATAGAACACTCGACGGCTCCTGGGATCGCCGCCTCTCGCGCGGCCTGGTCGCTCCCGAATCCAGCATCGACCTGCACGGCCACAGCCTCGCCGCGGCCTATGACCGGCTCGACCATGGCCTGGAGCACGCGATCCGGCGGGGCGACCGGGTGCTGCTGCTGATCACCGGCAAGCCGCCGCGGCCCGAGTCCGAGCGGCCGCATGCGCGTGGAGCGATCCGCGCGGCGGTGGGGGATTGGCTTGCCTCGTCTCGGCATGCCGATCGGATCGCGGCGGTGCGTACGGCGCATCCCCGCCACGGCGGCAGCGGCGCCCTTTATATCATACTCCGCCGCCCAAGGGCGCCGTCGCCACGAAATTCTTAACTTCTGTCTGCCAACTTGTGTCCCGGGAGTTTCAAGCGGGGGTAGAGCGGCCGAAGTGGAAGGATTTTCGCTAAAGAGCCGGGCCATTGCATTCGCGATGTGCGCCGGGGCGGTGGCGTTCATCCTTGCCATCGCCGCTGCGTCCGAGGGCGCCATCACCGTCGAGTCGGCCGGACGCGCGCTGATCGCCGCGATCATCTGCGGGGTGATGTGCTGGGCATCGGCGGAGCGCAGCATCGCCTCCACCGCGGGCGCGATCGACTCGGCGATCGAACGCCTCGCCAGCGCCGCGAACGGCGATCTCCAGAGCGAAATCCCGGACGAGGTGCGCCACTGCGTGCCCCCGTTGGCCCAGGCGATGGACGGGCTGTTCCGCCAGCTCCACGAGAATCTCGAGAGCGTCCAGCGGCTGGCGATGTTCGACCCGGTCACGGCGCTCGCCAATCGCACCAATTTCCGCCGCACCGCCGAGCGGATGCTCGCCGAGCTGCCGCAGGGCGAGACCGCGGTGCTCTACTTCATCGATCTCGATCGCTTCAAGGCGGTCAACGACACGATGGGGCACGCGACCGGCGACGTGCTGCTCGGGATGGTGGCCAACCGCCTGCGCGCGGTGGGCGACCGTTTCGCGGCCGAGGGCGATATCCGCGCGCCGTTGATCGGCCGCCTCGCGGGCGACGAATTCACGATGTTCTTCCCCGAGCTCCGCGCCCTGCGCGATGCCGATCGGGTCGCGCGCGGCGTCCTGTTCGCGCTCGGCGAGCCGTTCGACCTGGCCGATCAGGAAATCTCGATCGGCGCCTCGATCGGCATTGCGATGCGCCCGCAGCATGGGACGACCCTGCACGACCTGATGCGCGCGGCGGACGCGGCGATGTACCACGCCAAGTCGCTGGGCCGCGGGCGCGCCGAGCATTTCACCGAATTCCTCGCGGCGCAGATCGCCGAGCGTGCGCAGCTCGAGAGCGACCTGCGCACCGCGGTCGACAAGGACCAGTTCACGCTCGTCTTCCAGCCGCAGGTGAGCGCGGCGGACGGGCGGATCGTCGGCGCCGAGGCGCTGCTGCGCTGGCGCCATCCGGACGGGCTCAAGCTGCCGGGCGCCTTCATCCAGCGCGCCGAGGAGACCGGACTCATCGTCGAGATCGGCGAATGGGTGGTCACCAATGTCGCCGAGACGATCTCGCGCTGGGGGAAATTGGGCATCCAGCAGCGGCTGGCGGTCAACATCAGCCAGCGCCAGATCGACCATGCCAACTTCTTCCGCCGGCTGCGTGCGGCGATGCATGCGGCGCGGGCGCCCGCCAGCCTGCTCGAGCTCGAGATCACCGAGACGCTGGCGATGCATTGCTCGAGCGAGGTGCTCGATGCGATCGCTGCGCTGCGGGCGGACGGCGCCAGCGTCGCGATCGACGATTTCGGCACGGGCTATTCGAATCTCGCGCGGCTCCGCCGCCTGCCGGTCGACCGGGTCAAGCTCGACCGCAGCCTGATCGAGCATGTCGCCGAGCAGCCCGAGGCCCGGACGATCGCGCAGGCGGTGATCGGGCTGGTCCATGGGCTCGGCTGCGAAGCGGTGGCCGAGGGGATCGAGAGCGAGGCGCAGGCCGCGGTGCTGCGCGTCATCGGCTGCGACGTGCTGCAGGGCTATGCCGTGGCGACTCCGATGGCCGAGGAGGCTTTCCTGGCCTGGGCACGCGACGTCGAGCCGCGGCGGATCGCGAGCTGATTCTCTCAATCCTCCCCCGGAGGGGGAGGGGGACCGCCGAAGGCGGTGGAGGGGTAGTCGCCGCAAACGAGGCGCATCGCTCGTGGAGATCACCTCTCCACCAGCTTCGCTGGTCCCCCTCTCCCCCCGGGAGAGGATTTAGGCGTGAACCCGCCGCAATACTTCCTCATACACATCCGCCAGCGCCGTCAGGTCTGCCAGCGCGACCGCTTCGTCTAGTTTGTGCATCGTCGCGTTGATCAGCCCGAACTCGACCACCGGGCAGAGCTTGACGAGATAGCGCGCGTCCGAGGTGCCGCCGCTGGTCGAGAGCTCGGGCGTGATGCCCAGCTTCGCCTCGATCGCGCCGGCGACGAGGCTCGAGAGCTCGCCCGGCTGGGTCAAGAACGCCTCACCATAGATGGTGCCCTTCACCTGCGCGCCGGGCGCGTGGCGCTGCACGATCGCCTCGATCCGCGCGATCAGGTCGGGCCCTCGCTGCATGTCGTTGAAGCGGACCGAGAGGCGCGCGCTGGCATTGCCGGGAATGACGTTGGTCGCCGGGTTGCCGGTGTGGATGTCGGTGACTTCGATGTTCGACGCCTGGAACCAGTCATTGCCCGCATCGAGCGTGATCGCGTCGATCTCGGCGAGCGCGGCGACCAGCCGCGGGATCGGATTGTCGGCGAGGTGCGGGTAGGCGACATGGCCCTGCCTGCCCGGCACGTCGATCCAGATGACCGTGGAGCCGCGTCGGCCGATCTTGATCGTGTCGCCGAGCCGATGCGCCGAGGTGGGTTCGCCGACGAGGCAGAGGTCGGGCTTCACGCCGCGCGCGGCCATGCGCTCGATCAGCTTCTGCGTCCCGAAGGTGGCGGGTCCCTCCTCGTCGCCGGTGATGATCAGGCTGAGCTTGCCCTCCGCCGGCACGCGCGCCGCTGCCGCGACGAAAGCGGCGATCGCGCCCTTCATGTCGACCGCGCCGCGCCCGTAGAGCAGGTCGCCGCGGATCTCGGGGGTGAAGGCATGGCCGGTCCAACCCGGGCCGGGGGGAACGACGTCGAGATGCCCGGCAAAGGCGAAGTGCCGCCCGGTGCCGCCGCGGGTGGCGAGCAGATTCTCGACCGGGCCGTCGGGAGCTTCGCCTTCGACGAAGCGCTCGACCTTGAAACCCAGCGGAGTCAGCGCGGTTTCGAGCACGTCGAAGACGGGCCCGCGCGCGGGGGTTACGCTCTCGGCGGCGATCAGCGCCTTGGTGAGTTCGACGACGTCGGGCAAAAGGCTCTCCACAATTGACGGAGGCGGCATTGCCCAAGCTCGATCTCGATACAATCCCGCAGACCAACGCCACCGGCTATCCATCGCCTTATTCGGATGCGGTGCAGGGGCGCTGGTATCGGCGGCTGGCGCCTGCGAGCGGGATCACCGACTTCGGGTTCAGCCATGTCACACTGAAGCCCGGCGCCTGGTCGTCGCAGCGGCACTGGCACGAGGGCGAGGACGAGTTCGTCGTGATGCTGAGCGGCGAGGCGGTGCTGGTCGATGATTCGGGCGAGACGATAATGCGGCCAGGCGACGTCGCGGCGTTCCCCAAGGGCGACGGCAACGGCCATGTCCTGCAGAATCGCGGCGACATGGACTGCGTGTTCGTCGCGGTCGGACGACCGACCGCTACCGACTGCCATTATCCCGACATCGACATGCACCTGCCGGCGGGCGAGGGGTTCCGGCGGAAGGACGGGTCCGGCTTCTGACCCGGCCGGCACCTATACGAAGGCAGGAGTGAAGACGGGTACGCCCTTGTCCTGCTTGGTCGCGCGCACATGCTGCATCAGCGGGAAGACGATGCGCTCCTCCCACTCGATCCGCTTGACGGCGAGCGCGAACTGCTCGCGGACCGCGACGCGATATCCCTGGGGGTCCGCCCGGACATGCGCGGCGTTCCATTTGCCGGTGTGCGTGTTGAGCGAGAGCTGCAGGTCCACCAGCCCGCTCGCATAGCGCTTGCCGATCGTGCGGGCGACATAATCGTCGCTGTCGCCGAGGATCTTGGCGACCAGCTTCTGCTCGCGCGCGAGATGCGCGTCCGAGATCGCCGCCAGCTCGCCGCGCACTTCGGCTATCTCCGCCATCGGCGTCGGATTCTCCGGGTCGATCATCCGGATGAGCCTGTTGACCGTGCGCACGATCTGGCGGTGATCCGCGTAGAGCTGGTCGAACATGTGAAACTCCTGAATTCTCACGAAAATATCAGAAGTCTGCGAACAGCGACACTCCGGGGATATGCGAGGCCCGATCTTAGGATTTCATGCACCCTCGGGGCGCGCGCCGCGGCAGGCGTGTCCAAGCCGCTGGAATGCGGCGCGAATTCAGTCGCGCGCGGGCATCTCGAACTGCTCGATCACCCAGTCTTCCTCCTGCGCGCCGGCGATCCAGTCCTGCATGAAGGGATGCTGGAGCACCGCGAGCATGTAGCTCTGCGCGAAGCGGGGGACGGGAAGCGAATAGGTCACGATTCGCGTCACCACCGGTGCGAACATGATGTCCGCGGCGCCGAATTCCCCGAACAGGAACTCGCCGTCGCCGCCGAAGCGGGCGCGCGCCTGCGCCCAGAGCTCCATGATGCGGCTGAGCTCGGCGATCACATCGGGATCGGGCGTGGCGGGCGGATAGACCTGGCGGATGTTCATGCCGTGCTTGCGGCGGAGCGACGCGAAGCCCGAATGCATCTCGGCGGCCATCGAACGCGCCATTGCGCGCGCGGCCATGTCTTCGGGCCAGAATTTGGTGCCGCCGGTCTTGTCGTTCAGATATTCGACGATCGCGAGGCTGTCCCACACCACTGCGTCGTCGTCCCACAGGATCGGCACCTTGCCCGAAGAAGGGGCGAATTCGTCGCCTTGGCGACGCTTGTCCCAGTCCGCATCGTAGAGCGGCACCACGACCTCCTCGAACGGCAGCCCGGACTGCTTGCACGCGAGCCAGCCGCGGAGCGACCAGGAGCTGTAGGCCTTGTTGCCGATGATGAGCTTGAGCATGGCGGGGAGATAGCCAGCGCGGCGCGCGGGAGCAACCTCGCGAGCTTGCGGACGGGTGGAAAACGCGCCAGCATCGGCACGGGGCAGTTTGATTTTGGGGGAAATAATGTCGCGTTGGTGTCGGCGCCTGCTGCTGACGGGTGCATTCGTCGTGGCCGGGGCGGGGGCCGGGGCCCGGACTCAGGAGAAGCCCGCGGAGAAGCCCGCGCCGCTCGAGACCGCGGTATTCGCCGAGGTGCCCTCCTTCGAAGGCCCGGAGCTCTCCCCCAACGGCAAGGCGATCGCCGCCAAGATCGCGGTCAACGGTACGCAATATTTCGCGATCATCCCGCTCGACGGCGGTAAGGCCCGGCTGGTGGGGCTCGGCGAAAGCGATCTCAACTGGTGGCAATGGGTGAATGACGACTGGCTCGTGCTCGGCCTCGGCCAGCTCGTCCCGTTCCAGGGCGACGATATCTATGTGAGCCGCGCAGTGAGCGTGAGCGCCACCGGCACCAAGATCAACAGGCTCGCCAGCCGCGAGGCCGCGCAGGATGCCGACGACGTGATCTGGACCGCGTCCGACGGAACGCCGCGGATCCTGATGGCCTCGCAGACCTCGATCTACACCAGCGAGGCGGGCTTCTGGCCGCATGTCGACGAGATCGACGTCTCGACCGGCAAGCGCAAGTCGGTGCTCACGGGGCGCGAGGGCATCTGGGACTGGTATGCCGACGGCAGCGGCGCGATCCGCATGGGATTCGGCATGTCGCTCGACGGCCGTACTCGCCGCATCGTCTACCGCCCCGAGGGCAAGGGCAGCTTCAAGACGATCGACCGCGCCCGCACGCATAAGGAGACGCTGACCGTCCCTGCGATGTTCCTCAAGGAACCGGGCAAGGCAGTGATGATCGCCGACGACGAGCAGGGCTTCTCCGCGCTCTACGAGCTCGATCTCGAGACGCTCGAGCGCGGCAAGCAGCTCTTCGCCACCAAGGGCTACGATATCGGCGGGCTGGTGCGCGACGAGAGCGGCTTCAACTATCTCGGCGTGTACGTGAACGAGAACAAGCCGGGCATCCGCTGGACCGATCCGGCGCTCGACGCGATGCAGAAGACGGTCGCGGAGAAGATCAAGGGCGGCGAGCCGAGGATCGTCTCGCTCAGCCGCGATCGTTCGGCGGCGATCGTCCATGTCGGCGGCGCGAACGCGCCTGGCGCCTATTTTCTGTACCGCGCGGCTGACGATTCGATGCAGTTCCTCAAGATGAACAACGGCACGATCGGGCTGAAGCGCCTCCATCCGGTGCGCACGATCCGCTACAAGGCGCGCGACGGGCTGGAGATCGCGGCGGTGCTGACCCTGCCCTTCGGCAAGAAGACGAAGCTGCCGCTGATCGTGATGCCGCATGGCGGCCCCTTCGCGCGCGACACCGAGGAATGGGACTGGTGGACACAGTTCCTCGCCGAGCGCGGCTATGCCGTGGTGCAGCCCAATTATCGCGGCTCCTCGGGCTATGGCACGCCGTTCACCGAGAAGGGCGCCGGCCAATGGGGCCTCGCGATGCAGGACGACCTGAACGACGCGGTGTCCGAGCTGGCGAAGCTCGGGATCGCCGATCCGAAGCGCGTGTGCATGGTCGGCGCTTCCTATGGCGGCTATGCGGCGATGCGCGCGGCGCAGCGCGACGGCAACCTCTATCGCTGCGCCGTGGCCTATGCCGGCGTGTCCGACCTCAACCGGATGATCAAGCACGACAGCAACTTCCTGGGCGCCGGCGCCCGGAAGGATTGGCTCAAGATGCAGGCGCCCGACCTGAAGGGCGTCTCGCCGGTCCATCTCGCGGAGGGGTTCTCGATTCCCTTGCTGCTCGTCCACGGCAAGAAGGACCGGGTGGTGCCGCCCGTCCATTCGCGGGTCATGGCGCAGAAGCTCAAGGCCGCGGGCAAGGACGTGCTCTATATCGAGCAGCCCGAGGCGGACCACCATTTCAGTCGCGGCGAGGACCGGCTCGAATTCCTCAAGGCGCTCGAGACGTTCCTGGCCAAGCATAACCCGGCCTGAGCCCAGGCTCGGCATATGCCGACGGTCAGAGCCGGAGGTGGATGCCGCGGCGATGGAAGGGGACGAGCGCCGCCAGGACGATCGCGAGCGCGATCAGCGCGTAGGTGAAGGAGGCGGCATAAGGATCGGGGATCACTGCGTTCAGCCGTGCGAAGCCCCAGGCCTGCACGCTCTCGGTGCCGATGAACAGGCGGAAGCCCGCGATGCCGATCAGCACCGACAGGACGTAGCCGAGGATCGCGTTCATCCCCAGCATGTGGAGCGGCGCGAGCAGGCGCGGGATCGTGCCCCCGCGCGTCGCCAGCATGCACAAAGCGAGCAGCAGTGCCGAACTGCCCGAGGTGAAGAGCGCGAAGCTGCTGGTCCACAGCTTCTTGTTGATCGGCAGGAGCGGATGGAGGAGCAGCCCGATCGCGACCAGCGCGGCGCCGGCGAGGGCGATGCGGAGCGTCGCGCGCTCCGGCGCCCGCTGCCACGCGATCGCGGCGAGCATGCCGAACAGGACGTTGGCGAGCGCCGGGATCGTCGAGAGCAGGCCCTCGGGATCATAGACCACGTTGCCGGCCGCATCGGTGCCGCCGCTCCAGATATGTGCGGTGGTGAGGAGCGCGCGATCGATATAGCCGGCGAGATTGCCTTCGGGGCTCAATTGGCCCGGGCCGTATCCGGGCACGGGGACCAGGACCAGCAGCGCCCAATAGACCAGAAATGCGACCACGGCCGCTGCGAGGATCGCACCCGGACGCAGGACGCGCCGTCCGTCCGCGAGCGTCGACGCGGTGAGAATCGCTAGGCTGGCCGCCAGTGCATAACAGAGGCCGATTCGCTGGAGCACGCCGGGAATGCGGAAGTTCGCCAGGTCGGGGCGGGCGATGAGCTGCAAGCCCCAGCCGATCGCGATCAGCAGCAGCGTGCGCCGGGCAATTTTCACCCAGGTGGCGCCGTCCACCTTGCGCGGGAAGGAGAGGGCGAGCGCCACGCCGACCGCGAACAGGAAGGCCGGAAAGACGAGGTCGGTCGGCGTCCAGCCATGCCATTCGGCATGGTCGAGCGGCCACCAGAGATGCGACCAGCTGCCGGGCGTGTTGACGAGGATCATGCCGGCCACGGCAAGCCCGCGGAAGATGTCGAGGCCGGCGAGACGCGGCCTGGCTGCCCGTGGTGGTTGCATCGTCCCCCCTCGATTTTCGCGCAGCATGGCGGGAGGGGGCAGTGGTGGCAACTGGTGGGATACTCGTCATCCCGGCGAAGGCCGGGATCTCAGGCCGCGAGCGAACGGCCTGCCGCACGAGATCCCGGCTTTCGCCGGGACGACGGGCTGGTCAGCCCACTGCCTCGAGCACCGCGGCGCGCAGCTCGGGGAGTCCCATGCCTTTCTCGCTCGACGTGGCGATGATGTCAGGATGCGCGGCCGGGCGCTTGCGTGCCTCGGCCTCGGTGCGCGCGCGGACCTCGGCGAGTTCGGTCGCCTTGATCTTGTCGGTCTTGGTGAGGACGATCCGGTAGCTCACCGCGGCAGTGTCGAGCATGTCGAGGATCTCGTTGTCGACTTCCTTGATGCCGTGGCGCGAGTCGATGAGCACCAATGCGCGCTTGAGCACGTCTCGGCCGCGCAGGAAGTCGTTCACCAGATAGCGCCACTGGCGCTGCATGTCCTTGGGCGCCTTGGCGAAGCCGTAGCCGGGCATGTCGACGAGGCGGAAGCGCAAGGGCTCGCCGACGTCGAAGAAGTTGAGCTCCTGCGTGCGCCCCGGTGTGTTCGAGGTGCGCGCCAGTCCGTTGCGGTTGGCGAGCGCGTTGAGCAGCGACGACTTGCCGACGTTCGAGCGCCCGGCGAACGCGACCTCAGGCACCACCGGAGCGGGCAAGTGCCGGAGCTCGGGCGCCGACTTCAGGAAGACGATCGGGCCGGCGAAGATCTTTCGCGCGGCCTCGATCTGGTCGTCGTCGAAGCCGCTCACTTCGCCTTCGCTTCCTTGGGCGGATCCTTCTTGATCGGCTCCTTGAGCGACGGGTGCTTCTGGTAGAGCAGCCATTGCTGGGCGATCGTCAGGACGTTCGAGGTGATCCAGTAGACCTGGAGGCCCACCGCGAAGGGCGCCATCAGGAACATCATCATCCACGGCATGATGCCGAAGATCTGCTTCTGCATGTCGTCCATCGGCGCCGGGTTGAGCTTGAACTGGAAGTACATCGAGATGCCCAGCAGGATCGGGATCACGCCGATCGCGATGAAGGTCGGCGGGGTGAACGCCAGCAGCCCGAACAGGTTGAGCGGGGTCAGCGGATCGGGCGCCGAGAGGTCGCGGATCCAGCCGACGAAGGGCTGGTGCCGCATTTCGATCGTGAGCAGCAGCACCTTGTAGAGCGCGAACATGATCGGGATCTGGATCAGGATGGGGAGGCAGCCCGCGAGCGGATTGACCTTCTCCTCCTTGTACAGCTTCATGATCTCCTGCTGCTGGCGCTGCTTGTCGTCCTTGTAGCGCTCCTGGAGCGCCTTCATCTTGGGCTGCACCGCGCGCATCGCCGCCATCGAGGCGAACTGGCGCTGGGCGATGGGGAAGAGCAGCAGGCGGATGGTGATCGTCAGCAGGATGATCGCGACGCCGAAATTGCCGGCGATGCGGAAAAGCCAGTCGAGATAGTAGAAAATCGGCTGCTCGATGATGCCATACCAGCCCCAGTCGATCGCGTGCCCGAACTTCACGATGCCGAGCTCGTCCTGATATTTGTCGAGCAGCTTCACTTCCTTCGCGCCAGCGAAGAAACGGCTGTTGTAGGTGACCTTCTTGCCCGGCGCGAGCTCGAGCGGGTCGGCCAGGCGATAATCGGCCTGGTAGGCCTTGCCGGTGCTGCCGCGCTGCTGGAGCTCGACGGGCACGCGCTGATCGGGCACGAGCGCGGTCAGCCAATAGTGATCGGTGTAGCCGACCCAGCCGCCGGTCGTGTCGAATCGCTGCGGCGTGCTCTCGACATCGCCCCAGTTGACGTAGTTTGCCTTGCCCTGGGCGCTCGCGATCGGGCCGACATGCGCCGCCCACTGATCGGGATCGGCCGAGCGATCGGCGCGCGAGACGAGCGCGAACGGGGTGACCGAGACCGGCGCGCTGCCGTTGTTCGCCACCGTCTGGCGAATGCTGAACATGTAATTGTCGTCGACCGACAGTTCGATGCGGAACAGCTGGCCGGTGGGGCTTTGCGAGGTCAGCGTGACCGGGGTGGTCGGGGTGAGCTTGGTGCCGCTGGCCTGCCAGATCGTGTCGGGACCGGGCGCTTCGACGCCCGCGCCCTGCCAGCCGAACTGCGCGAAATAGGCGCCCTTGGTGCCGCTCGGCGAGAGGAGGTGGATCGGCGGCGAATCCTTGGCGACCGTCTCGGCATATTGGCTGAGCACGAGATCGTCGATGCGCGCGCCCTTCAGATTGATCGAGCCGCGCAGGCGGGGGGTCTCGATCTGGACGCGCGGGGTTTCGGCGAGGACGATCTGGCGATCGCGCAGCGCCTTGGGCGAATCCGCCGCGGGATCGGTGCCGGCGTTGGCGACCGGCTTGGTCTTGCCGCCCTCGATCTTGACCGATGCGGGCTGCTGCTGCGGGAAGATCCAGTGCGTGATCTGGGGCCAGCCGAACAGGATGAGCGCGGCCAGCAGCGCGAAGATCACGAAATTCTTTTGGTCGTCTTTTTTCACCGATGATTCCCCGGAAGATCCGTCATGGTACGGGATCGTAGCCGTGCCCGCCCCATGGGTGGCAGCGCAGGATGCGCCTTGCGGCAAGCCAGCTGCCCTTGAGCGCTCCATAGCGGCGAAGCGCTTCGATTGCATAGGCCGAACAGCTGGGCGCGTAGCGGCAGCTGGGCGGCAGGATTCGCGATGGCCCGATCTGCCAGAAGCGGGCGATCAGGATGAGAAGGCGCGCGATCACTTGATTCCCCTCCCTGCAAGGGAGGGGCTAGGGGTGGGTGCGCGGCCCGCAGGGACGCGCTCCTTCGCTGGCCACAGCAGCCTCGCTACGCTCGGCACCCACCCCCAACCCCTCCCTTGCAGGGAGGGGAGCAGGTTGGGCGTGCGGAGGCGGAAGTCATTCACTAGCGCAACCTCGCCAGCGCCTTGGCCAGTTCGGCCTTGAGATCGGCATAGTCGCGCTCGATCCCGCCGTTTCGGCCGATCAGGACATGGTCGGCGCCCGGGATGCCGGCCGCGGGCAGCACTTCGCGGGCGAGCGCGCGGAAGCGGCGCTTCATGCGATTGCGCACGACCGCGTTGCCGACCTTCTTGGATACGGTAATGCCGATCCGCATCGTCGAATCGGCATCGTCGCGCGCGCGCACGAGCAGGACGAAGCCGAGCATGGGTGCCCGCTTCCCCGCATTGGCCGCGAGATAGTGCTTGCGCTCGGTGAGCCGCGCGAGCGGTACGGCGGTTAGGCCGACAGCTTCTTGCGGCCGCGGGCGCGGCGGGCGCGGATCACGTTGCGGCCGCCGACGGTCGCCATCCGCGCGCGGAAGCCGTGCCGGCGCGCACGCACCAGGTTGCTCGGCTGAAAGGTCCGCTTCATCGCTCATCCTCGAGAATCTAGAACGTAAAAGGGCCGCCACAGGGGCGGCCGCGTGTCGGGTGCCCATACGCAGATGAGTCGCCCAAGTCAACGCGGGTCTGCGGGAAAACCGAGCATCGCGGCTTCGGCCTTCGCCATCGCGGCGTCCTTGGCACGTTGCTGGCGACGACGGAAGCTGCGGCGGCGCAAAGCGAGGTCGCTGTAATGGCCGAAGCGCGGCCAGCGTCGCTTGAGCCGTGCGAAGTGGCGGCGCGCCCAGGTCGCGTTCTTGAGGACGAGCACCAGGCCGCCGGCGAAGACGATGATCCCGCCCGGGCCCGGTATGACCCCGACGAGCGGCGATGCCGCCATGATCAGGAACCCCAGCACCACCAGGGCCGTGCGGATCATGTGGCTGCGAGTGTGTGAGCTCGGCATGACACCTGATGTGGGCACGGCGCAGCGCGCTGCCAAGACCTTGTCGCATGGTTTCGGGGCTTCGTCGCGCGATGGCGGCGACTCGACAGTCCAATGCCTAGCCCCGGAGGGATGAAGAACCGTGTTTTGCTCGCCTCCAGCTTGTTCCTTGCGGCGTGCGGCGGTGGGGGCGGCGGATCGCCGACGCCTTCGCCGTCTCCCACGCCGACTCCCGCGCCCGTCGTGACGGTCGCGATCACCCCCGCGACGGTCGATCTCGCCGGCGGGGCGGCACAGTTATTCGCCTGCACCGTGACCGGAGCGGCCGACACCCGCTGCACCTGGCGAGTCGAGGAGGCGAATGGCGGGACGGTTGCCGCCGACGGGCGCTACACCGCGCCGATGGCGGCGGGCACCTATCATGTCGTCGCCGCGAGCACAGCCGACACCGGCAAGACGGCTTCGGCGACCGTGCGGGTGACGATCGCTGCCGCCGCGAGCCCGTGGGTCACTGGCTATTATCTCGGCTATTTCTGGGACGTGATGTACCCGCCCGAGCGTGTCGACATGACCGCGATGACGCACTTCGCGTTCGGCCGCATCGCACCGGGAAGCGGGACGCTGGGCGGCAACGCCGGCGCGGTGGTGAAGGGCGCGGGGACGGCGCACGATCCGGGCCTCTCGCCCGATGGGGTGCGCAGCGTCGAGGACTATCTGGTCAAGCGCGCGCACGACGTGGGGCGCAAGGCGCTGGTGATGCTGGGCGGCGAGGGCGACGGCAACGGCTTCCTCCGCTCGACCACCGATGCGACGCGGCCGGCCTTCGTGCGCAACCTGGTCGATTACCTCGTCGCGCACGATTATGACGGTGTCGACGTCGACTGGGAGGACAAGCTCGAGGGCAGCACTGAGGTCACTCCGGCAGTGAGCGCCGCCGAGGCACGGCGCCGGGTGATGGCGCTGCTTCGCGAGCTGCGCACCGAGGCCGCGACCCGGCCGCGCTATCAGGGCGCGGGCAGGGGTCTGGTGATCACCTTCCCCGGCTATACCCTCTCGATCAACGATCTGCCCCCGGACGGCATGGTCGAGCAGTGGCAGGCGGACATCGCCAACCTGGTCGATCAGTATAATCTGATGAGCTACGGCATCGGCACCGCCTGGAACCAGGCGGGCTGGTACTCCTGGTTCAGCAGCCCGATCTTCGGCGCGAGCGGCACCACGCCGCGCGATCTCGCCACGAGTGTCGCTGCCTTCGAGAAGAGCGGGGTGCCGCGCGGCCGGATCGGCATCGGCATCGGCTTCTACGGCATCTTCTACGGACCCACGATCACCGGGCCGCGCCAGGATACCGAGCATAACGATATCTTCGAGGTGCAGGACGTTCCGCTGCGCTACTCGGAGCTCGTCCGGCTCGGCTATCTGAGCAACGGCACCTATCATTGGGACGCCATCTCGCAGGTCGGCTATCGCAGCTATGCTAACGGGGGATTCACGCCGCCGGGCAGCGGCATCCGCCCCGCCGGCTTCCTCTCCTACGAGGACGCGCAGTCGATCGCGGCCAAGGCGGCGTGGGTCCGCCAGACGGGGGTCGGCGGCACGATCCTGTGGGCCATCAACTATGACCATATGCCCGATGGCACGAACCCGCTGCTCGCCGCGGTCAAGCAGAGCTTCCAGCCGACCCCGCCTTGATCTCCCCGTTTCGGACGAGCTCTGTTCCATCGCGGAGGAAAGGCGGTAAGAATGTCGTCGAGGGGGAAGCCGCATGGTCGCGAGCGTTTCGACGGTGGCGTATCTGGGGCTGGAGGCGCGCGCGGTCGAGGTCCAGTGCAACCTCGTCGCGGGGCTGCCCAACTTCATCGTGGTCGGGCTGCCCGACAAGGCGGTGGCCGAGAGCCGCGAGCGGGTGCGCGCCGCGATCGCCTCGATCGGCCTGGCGCTGCCGCCCAAGCGGATCATCCTCAACCTCTCGCCCGCGGACTTGCCCAAGGAGGGGGCGCATTTCGACCTGCCGATCGCGCTGGCTCTGCTCGCCGCGATGGGCGTGGCCGACGCGGAGACGCTGTCGGGCTATGTCGTTGTCGGCGAGCTCGGCCTGGACGGGCGGATCGCGCCATCGCCGGGGGTGCTGCTCGCGGCGCTGCATGCCTCGGAGGAGGGCAAGGGGCTGGTCTGCCCGGCAGCGCAGGGATCCGAGGCGGCATGGGCGGGATCGGTGGAGGTCGTCGCGGCGCCCGACCTGATCGCCCTGCTCAATCACTTCAAGGGCAACCAGTTGCTGCCCGCGGCGCCCGCGGGCGAGATGGAGGTGCCCGGCTATGGCCCCGATCTCGCCCAGGTGAAGGGGCAGGAGACCGCCAAGCGCGCGCTCGAGATCGCCGCGGCGGGCGGGCACAACATGATCATGGTCGGGCCGCCCGGGGCGGGCAAGTCGCTGCTCGCCTCGTGCCTGCCCGGAATCCTGCCGCCGCTCGATGCCGCCGAGGCGCTAGAGGTGTCGATGGTCGGCTCGGTGGCGGGGACGCTGAGTGGCGGACGGCTGACGCGCACAAGGCCGTTCCGCTCGCCGCATCACTCGGCCTCGATGGCGGCGCTCACCGGGGGAGGGCTCAAGGTCAAGCCGGGCGAGGTGAGCCTAGCGCATCTGGGCGTGCTGTTCCTCGACGAGCTTCCCGAATTCCAGCGCGCGGTGCTCGATTCGCTGCGCCAGCCGCTCGAGGCGGGCGTGGTGAGCGTCGCGCGGGCCAATGCGCACGTCACCTTTCCGGCGCGGGTCCAGCTGGTCGCGGCGATGAACCCGTGCCGTTGCGGGCATCTGGGCGATCCCGCGCTCGCCTGCGCCCGCGCGCCGAAATGCGCGGCGGACTATCAGGCCAAGGTCTCGGGCCCGCTGCTCGATCGCATCGACCTGCATGTCGAGGTGCAACCGGTGACTGCCGCGGATCTCGTTCTGCCGCCGCCGGCCGAGGGATCGGACGAAGTCGCTGCGCGCGTGGCGCAGGCGCGCGCGGTCCAGACGGAGCGCTATCGCGACGCGGCGGCACGAACCAATGCCGAAGCCGAAGGCGAGACGCTGACCGCGTTCGCGACGCCCGACGAGCCGGGCCGCAAGCTGCTTGCCCAGGCCGCCGAAGCGATGCGGCTGTCGGCGCGCGGCTATACCAGGGTGCTGCGCGTCGCGCGGACGATCGCCGATCTTGCCGGTGCGGAGGGCGTGGGGCGCATCCATGTCGCCGAGGCGCTCAGCTATCGGCGACAGGCGCCGCGCGCCTGACAAGTCGAAAGCCAATTGCAGAGGAACAGCTTTCATGTTCCTCTCGCATGGTCGGCCAAAGATAATGAAGCAGGGGAGAGACGACATGGAGTGGATGACGCTGCCGCTGAAGCGGTATTTCGACTTCGCGGGACGTTCGCGTCGCAAGGAGTTCTGGATGTGGGTGCTCGGCGTAGTCATCGTGACCATCGTGCTCAGCCTGATCGACACGATGCTCGGACTGGGCGGTCGCTCGGCGGTCGATACGACCGTGACGCCCGACGGGTTGAACTACAGCGCCAGCGCCTGGACGAGCGGCGGATGGCTCACGAACCTCTTCGCGCTCGCCATCCTGATCCCCAACCTCGCGGTGGGCGTGCGGCGGCTCCACGATACCGGGCGCTCCGGCTGGTGGATCGTGCTGCCGATGCCGTTCTACCTCGTCGGTCTCGTCGCCGCGGTGATGGCGATGTTCGGGGGTGCCGGCGCGATGGCCGGGCTGTTCGGGATCGTGATGTTCGCGATGCCGCTCGGCTTTCTCTGCGCGCTCGTGCTGCTCGTGTTCTTCTGCCTCGAGGGAACGCGCGGCCCCAATCGCTACGGGCCCGACCCCAAGGCTTCGGAAGCCGCGCCCGCCGACGGACAGGCGCTGAACTGATGCGGGCCTTGCGAGGGCGGGGCGCTTCGTCTAGCGCTCTGCCCTCGCTGCCCCTGTGGCGAAATTGGTAGACGCGACCGACTCAAAATCGGTTGCCGCAAGGCATGCTGGTTCGAGTCCGGCCAGGGGCACCATTCCTTACTAGACCTACGCGCCCCGAACTGGGGCGGCTGCGCAACGCGATGAGCCGCCGCGGTTCCGACCGGCGGATTACGCTCGAAAGATCGCATTCGATGCGGTACAGTCGGCGGGCAGGATGAAGACCGTGCTTCGCGGCCTCCTGCAGTGAGAGGATGCAATGTCGGAAGGATCGGGCGGGCCGTGGACCTCGGCGGGAGCGCATCTCTCCGCGCCGCCGCGCGAGGCGGACCTCGTGGAGTCGTTCGAGCCGCGCGAGGGGCGTCTGCCGGCTTTCCCGACCGAGCGCGCCGAGCGCGGTATCGAGATGCTCTCGCGATTCGCCGGACCGACGATCTTCTTCCTCGCGCTCGGCGGAATAGCCTGGTGGCTGATCGAGTAGCGAATCCGCCGGGCATTCGCCCGAAGCTGCCCTGAACGACGAGAAGAGCGGTTCGCAAGCCACGGCGAAGTCTTCCGATACGCGAACGTATCGATGATCTCTCTCCCGGCACGGGTCGTCCCGAAAAGCCCCCTGGTTCGCCGCCGCCCGCTTGCCTTCGCCCGGAGCCTGTGCCCTGCTGCATTGCAGCAAGCTTCTGACGAACCTGCGCGCAGAAGCTGCTGGCCCGCCATGGGTGTGTTGCGTCAAGGAGTTTCGGGGTGTCGCATGTCAAAGATTGACCTGGCGATCCATGGCTTTCCGAGCCGAACGCCATTCGCCTCGGCGGCAAGGCGAAGCGCGAAGGTCTGGCTCTGTTTGGCCCTGATCGGCGCCGATGCGCTCGCGCTGCTCGTCGGCTTCGCGATAGGCGTCCGCGTCGAGCAGCCCGGCACCTTGTCCGGCGACGTGCTGACCTCTTTGGTCGGCGTGATCCTCGTCCATGCCGGCATCTCCTTCCAGAACCAGGCCTATGCCACCAAATGCCTGACCAGCTCGCTGGTCAGCTCGCGCCAGGCCCTGCTGTCGATTGCCGGGACGCTGCTGATCTTCCTGCTGGTGGTCTTCTCGCTCAAGGTGACCGGCCGGCTGCCGCGTCTCGCGCTGTCGGTCGGCATCGTCTCCTCGGTGGTCCTGATCCTCAGCCAGCGGCTGCTGATCTGCCATCTGGTCCGCCGCGCCTACGGCAATCGGCTGCACACCGAATTGGTGATCGTGGATGGCGGAAATGTACCGGATGCGTGCCTTGGCAGCGATATCGTCGATGCCGGGGTCGCCGCGTTGCGCTCGGACCTCGACGATCCGTACATGCTCAACCGCCTGGGCATATTGCTGCGGCACTATGACCGCGTCGTCATCAGCTGTGCGCCCGAGCGCAAGGTCGAATGGGCGCAGGTGCTCAAGGGCGCCAACATCCAGGGCGAGATCATCGTCCCCGAGATCGGGGAGTTGGGGCCGCTCGCGGTGCACCAGCTGAGCGGGACGACGACGGTCGTCGTCTCGCGCGGGCCGCTCAATCTCGCCAATCGCGCGAAGAAGCGCGCGCTCGATATCGCGCTCACCGTGCCCGTGCTGATCCTGCTGCTGCCGCTGATGGTGGCGGTGGCGATCGCGATCCGCCTCGATTCGCCGGGCCCCATTTTCTTCCGGCAGGAGCGAATGGGCCGCGGCAACCGCATCTTCCCCATCCTCAAGTTCCGCAGCATGCGCGTCGAATCGAGCGATTCGAGCGGGACCCAGTCCGCCAGCCGCGACGACGATCGCATCACGCGCGTCGGCCGCCTGATCCGCCGGACCAGCATCGACGAGCTGCCGCAGCTGATCAACGTGCTCCTCGGCGAGATGAGCCTGGTCGGGCCGCGCCCGCACGCGCTGGGATCGCTGGCGGGGGACGAATTGTTCTGGCGCGTCGACCGGCAATATTGGCACCGTCATGCGCTCAAGCCCGGTATCACCGGCCTGGCGCAGGTCCGCGGCTTCCGCGGCGCGACCGAGCATCGTCGCGACATCGTCAACCGGCTCGAGGCCGATCTGGAATATCTCCAGGGCTGGAGCCTGCTGCGCGACATCGGCATCCTCGCGAAGACCGCGCAGGTGCTCGTGCACAAGAATGCCTATTGAACAGAAAGAGAGGCGTGACCGCGCGTTAATCGTCGCGCGAAAGCGTCCGTAAAGGATTTTCGTTCAGAGCTGCGTCCGGGCAAAAAGGATCTCGGGCGTGGCTGAAAATCTGGTGGTGGCGAGGGATGCCAATGCGCGCTCTGCCGATCAAGCGCAGGTGGAGCCGATGTGGCTGATGCCGGCGGATATGGTCCGCGATCCGTTGTCGGAGCGCGTGATCCAGGCCGGATCGCGTTGGGCGGGAATCGCCAGCTTCGTCGTCGCGCTGGGCGCCGTCCTGCTCTGGCTGCTCGGCTGACGCGCCTGGCCTGAGCGATCGGCGGCTCGCCTCGCCGCCCAAAACGAACAAGACGTGCCGTTGGCGCGACCAACCGCATTGGCTGCGGTGGGCACCGACGCTCGAACGCACTAGCATGACCAAATTGCTGCACTGCAACGAGGTCACGAGCGCGTGCTTTGCTCTGGCGAAAGAGTAACCGGTCAAAATTCTCCCGCAGCTGCGAACGGCTGTGGAAATGTGCGGCGACGCGTTGCCGCATTGCGGCGAACGCCGATTCTGCTGCTTGGCGGCGCGCTGCTCTGCGCGGTGCCGATCGGATCGGCATATGCGCAGGAAAAGGAGAAGCCGGAGCCCCGGCAGGGCCTGCGGATCGAGCCGTCGCTGACCGCGGTCTATGACGACAACGTCTATCGCGTCGACTCACGAACCGAGGATCCGGTCGCCGACGTGATCATCACGCCCGCGATCGAAGTCGGCTTCGACCGCGATATCGGCATCGCCGCCTTCAGCCTTCGCGCGCTCGCGGGTTATGACCGGTTCATTTCCGAAGGCGACCGGAGCAAGCCGCGCCTCGAACTCGAGGGTTCGGGCAAGTACGTCATCGCCGGGCAATGCTGGGTGCGGCCGACTGCGAGCTATCGCCAGCAGCGCGCCGATTATGGCGACATCAACAGCGCCTCCGAGAATCTCCAGAAATTCTCGACCCTCGGGGTCTCGGCAGATTGCGAGCGACCCGCGGGCCTCTATCCGGTCGTCGCGTGGCGGCGCGATACCACGCGCAACGGCGACGGCTTCGATTATGCCGACCAGACGAGCAACCTCTATCGCGCGGGCGTCGGCTATGCGCGGCCGAGCTTGGGCAAGCTGACCGCTTATTACGAGCGCGTCACCAGCGAGCGGCCCGCGCTCGGGCTCGAGAATCGCAGCGACGCCTATGGCCTGTCGTTCACGCGATCGGTCTCGCCGCTGACCTCGATCGATGCCGACATTCGCTGGATGCACGTAACGAGCACCGCCGACGCGATCGGCAGCTATAACGGCCCCGGCTGGACGGTGCGCGTCTCGACCATGGCGATCCCGCGCGTGAAGATCACCGGATCGACCGAGCGGACCATCGTCAACGACAGCCTGATCGCGTCGGGCTTCGCGGTGCGGACCGCGCATCGGCTCTCGGCCGAGCTGGCGCTGAGCGAACTCACCACGATCGGCGCGTTCGGCGAGTTGGTGCGGCGCGATTTCCGTCAGGACGCGGCGATCCGTCCCTTCAACTACACCCACGACCGTACGAACCAATTCGGTTTGATCGCGCGTCGCAAGATCACCGAGGCGCTCGCCCTCGATCTATCGCTCACGCATCTCGACCGTGCCACGAACAGCGATGTCTCGAACTATCGGGCAAATCGCGTGTCGCTCGGCGCCACCATGAGGTTCTGAACCTATGAGGTACATCATCCTAGCCCGATCCCTGAGCGTCGCACTCACCGCATCCACCGTCCTCGCCTTGCCGGCGATGGCGCAGACCAACGGAGCGGGCGTCACCCTCGCATCGACGCCGCCGGCCCCCGCCGCCGCGCCGGCCAAGGCCGCTGCCCCCGCCGCACCCGAAGGCTATCGGCTGGGCCCCGACGACGAGGTCAAGGTCGCCGTCTACGGCCAGCCCGATCTCTCGGTCACCACGCGGGTGAAGGCGGACGGCACGATCCGGTTGGCGATGCTCGGCGCGGTCGACGTGCGCGGCAAGACCACGGCCGAACTCGCCGACGCGATCGCGGCGGGCTATTCGAACGGCGGCTATCTCGAGCGGCCCTCGGTCAATGTCGAGGTGTCGCAGTTCGTCAGCCGCTTCGTGACCGTGCTCGGCAACGTGCCGCAGGCGGGCAATTATCCGCTCGACCGGCCTTATACGGTAGCGGCGATGCTGGCGCGGGCCGGCGGCGCGAATGCGACGGGCGCCAATGCGGTGATCCTCACCCCCGCCGACGGCAGTGGCCCGGTGCGCATCTCGCTCGCCGAGATGAACGCGGGCGCGAGCCGCCGGCTGGTGCCCGGCGACATCCTGTTCGTGCCCCCGGCCGAGAAGATCTACGTCTACGGGCAGGTGCAGGGGCCCGGCGCGTTCAACTTCGTCCCCGGACAGACCTTCCGCCAGGCGCTCGCGCTCGCCGGCGGACCCACGCTCGCCGGCTCGACCAAGCGCATCAAGGTGCGCCGCGGCGGCAAGGAGGTCGAGAACCTCACGCTCGACGACGCCGTCCAGCCCGAGGACGTGCTGGTCATCCGCGAGAAGCTGTTTTGAGCGCGACCCAGGATTGGAGGCACAGCATGAGCTGGACCGAGCGACTGCAGCATTGGCTGCGCGGGCTGACGGGGGGCGGTGCCGGCGGGCGTCGCATTCCCGAGCGGCTCGAATATTTGCCTGAGGTCGAGGAGGAGTCCGTCGTGCCGATCTCGGCGGGGCGGGCCTCCACGGCGCAACCGAGCATCGCTTTTCGCCGCAACGCGGTGTTCGCGGCGTTCAACACCGCGGTGCCGGTCACCGATCGTCATGGGCTGGCCGGGCGCAAGAAGGAGCTCAGCCGGCTGCTCGACGCGGTGGTCAAGCAGCGCAAGCACGCGCTGATCTATGGCGCGCGCGGATCGGGCAAGACCTCGCTGGCGCGCGTGTTCGGCGATCTCGCCGACGAGGCGGGGTGCGTCGCGCTCTATGGCTCGGCAAGCGAAGGTGCCGATGTGGACGGGCTGTTCCGCCCGTTCCTCGACGAGCTGCCGCTCCAGCGCGGGGTCGCCGCGACGCTTCCGGCGGACCGGCCGGCGAGCGTCCAGCAGCTCGCCAACCTGTTCGTGCAGGGGGTGAACCAGCGGACGCTGCTGATCGTCGACGAGTTCGACCGCGTCGCCGCCGAACGCACCCGGCACGAGGTCGCGACCTTGCTCAAGCTGCTCACCGACATGCATTCGGCGGTCCAGATCGTGCTCGTCGGGATCGCGGGGAACGTCGATGGGCTGCTCGCGGCGCATCCGTCGCTCCGGCGGCATCTGTTCGCCCAGCCGGTCGCGCCGATCGAGCGCGATGAGCTCGCCGGTTTGCTGCGGCTTTGTGCGCAGCAAGCGGGGCTCTCGTTCGAGGAGGAGGCGGTGCAGACGATCGTCTCCGCCGCGATCGGCTCGCCTTATCACGCGCGGTTGTTCGGGATGCACGCGGCTCTGACGGCCGAAGCGCAGGGGCGCGAGCGCGTCACACTCGCCGACGCGCAGCGCGGCCTCGCCGAGGCGATCGCCGAATGGAGCGAGCTGACGCCCGACGTCTGCGCGGTGTTCGAGCGTGCGCTCGCCCAGGCGGGTTCGCTGCGCGGGATGATCGCGCTGACCGGGGTGCTCGCGGCGCATTCGCCGGTGCTCACCTTCGATCGCATGGCCGCTGCGGGCACCGACCTGTTCGGCGACGAGCTCGGCGGTCCCGCCGCGGTCGATCGTACGATCGGGCTGATCGCGCCGGCGCTGAGCGAGGACGGGATACCGGGCCAGCTCCAGTTCGTGGATTCGCTGTCGCCGCAATTCCTCGTGCTGATGGCCAATGGCGCGACGGCGCGGGCGCGGGAGGATGCGTCGAGGGCGCGCGACACGCTCGACGCGCGTGAGCTTCTGCAGGGAGTCGGGCTATGACGATCAAGGCGGCCGACCTGGTCGAGGCGCTGAAGGCGCGATGGCTGCTGGTCGCGGCGATCGCGGGGGCGCTGTTCGCGCTCATCGCGGGCATCGCATTGGTGCAGCCGCGGCAATATCTGGCAACGTCGTCGCTGCTCCTCGATCTCTCGCAGACCGATCCGACCGACAGTACGCAGCAGCAGCAGGGAAGGATAGAGACCGATTCGATCATCGCGACGCAGCTGGATCTCATCCGCAGCGCCAAGGTGATCAACCTCGTCGCGCAGCGCGCCGGCTTCGTCGATGCGACGCCGGCCGATCTTCCGCCCGAGGCGCGGCTTCAGCAGGCGGCGGCGCGGGTGCGGGCGGGGCTGACGGTCACGACCGGGCGGCAGAGCAACGTGCTCCAGATCCAGTTCCTCGATCCCGATCCCGCGGTCGCGGCGCGCGTCGCCAACCTCGCCGCCGCCATCTACATGCGCGAGCAAGTCAGCCTGCGCGCCTCGGCGGCGCAGGGCTCGGCGCAATGGTTCGAGGCGCGGACGGCGGACGTCCGCCGCCGCTACGAAGTGGCGCAGAAGAAGCTCTCGGACTTCCAGCGCGCGCACGACATCATCGGCATGAACCGCATGGATCTCGAGGCCGAGAAGCTCAAGAACCTCTCGGCGCACCTCGTCCAGGCGCAGGCCGATGCCGCCGCGGCGCATTCCAAGTCCGGGTCGGCGGCGGTGCCGGAAGTGGCTACTTCGCTGGTCGTCCAGAATATCGAGGAGGCGGTCGCGACGCAGGCGGGCAAGGTCGCTGAGCTCGCCAAGACGCTGGGTCCCAACCATCCGCAGATGATCGCGGCCAAGGCCGAACTGGGCGAGCTGCGGGGGAGCCTCCAGGGAGCTCGCGCCAACCAGGCGTCGTCGATGACCGCCAACAGCAGCGCGGCGAGCCGGCGCGAGGCCGAGCTTCGCGGCGAGATGGCGGCGCAGGAGGATCGCATGATCCGCATGTCGGGCGTGCAGGACCAATTGATGGTGATGCAGCGCGACGTCGAGGCGGCGCGGCAGACCTATGACACGGTGCGCCAGCGCTTCAACGAAGCCGCGCTCAAGAGCCAGATCTCGCAGCCCAATGCGAGCTCGCTCGACGAGGCGTCGGTGCCATTGTTCCCGGCCCGACCGAACCTGCCCTTGTGGTTCGTCGCGGGGATCGCGCTCGGGCTGCTCGCGGGCATCGCCACGGTGGTGCTGGGCGAGATCCTCCGGCCGCGCGTGCGGACCGCGAACGGCCTCGCGGCCTCGACCGAAGTCGAGGTGATCGCCGATCTTTCCCCCAAATCCCGGCCCGTCGGCGGCTGGTTCGTTCCCCGAGAGGAGGCAGCATGAGGCTCCGTTCCACTGCGGGCGCCAACCCGCTCTTCGCCGACGCGACGCTCCACCCGGCGGGCGGTGATGCCGACACGCCGGTGCCGGGCGGGCTCGGGCTGCTCGAGGCCGGGGACACGCGCGTCGATCCGCTGGTGACCGCGGCCTTCGATGCCGACGATCCCTATGTCGCCAAGGTCCGCAAGGTGCGCGCCAAGCTGCTGGCGACCGCGCGCGAGGCCAGCGCCGCCGACGGCAAGTTCCGGCTCGCGATCCTTTCGCTCCAGGCGGGCGACGAGGCGTCGATCCTCGCCGCGAACGTCGCCGCGGTGATGGCGCAGATGGACGGCCCGACGATCCTCGTCGATGCCGATATCGAACGGCCCTCGCTCGATCGGCTGCTGCGCCTGCCCAATCGCATCGGGCTCGCCGAGCAACTGGGCGGGATGGCGCTGCGCCTGCCGGTGCTCCAGACCGCGATCGACCGGCTCTGGCTGATGCCCGCCGGGCAGGCCGCGGGCGGCGCGTCGACTTTGGTCGAGAAGGGCTCGCTCGCCGAGGCGGCGGAGGGCTGGAACCTGCCCGACGCCAATCTGCTGGCCTTCCTCGCCGAGCGTCCGCGTGGCGGAACCGCCTTCGGCAACATCCTCGAAAAGTTCGACGCGGTGGTGGTGGTCGCGCGGCGCGGCGTGACGCCCGTCAGCGAGATTCGCCGCGTCATCGACGATCTCGACCGGCATCATATTCCGATCGCCGGCTCGGTGGTGAGCTGAGGGGCGCGCGATGCACGGAACCACGATCGAGCTGGGGCTCGGCGGGAGCGGGACGGACGACAGTGGCCATTCGGAGAGCGTCCGCGTCGGCGGCGTGCCGGTGTCGACGCTGTCGCTCCGCGCGCTGATCGAGAAGATGCTGCGCGATGCGCCGCTGCGGCTCGCGGCGGGCGCGCCACCGCTGCTGGTGTTCGACTGCAACGGCCACGGCCTGTCGCTCAACGCGACCGACAAGGTCTTTGCCGCCGATCTCGCCAAGGCCGACCTGATCCACGCCGACGGGCAAGTGATCGTCAAGGCGTCGCACTGGCTCGGCGGGCCGCAGATCGCCGACCGCTCGAGCACCACCGACATGTTCATCGACAGCCTGCCCGGCGCCGCGGCGGGGAAGGTGCGCTATTACCTGCTCGGCGGCACCGAGCAGGTGAATGCCGACTGCGCCGAGCGGATCACCGGCTCGACGCCCGGGCTCGAGTTGGCGGGACGCCGCAACGGCTTCTGGAAGCCGGACGAGGAAGATGCGGTGATCGACGCGATCAACGCCGCCGCGCCCGACGTCCTCTGGGTCGGTACCGGCAAGCCGCGCGAGCAGGCCTTCTGCGTGCGCAACCGCAGCCGGATCAAGGCCGGCTGGATCGTCACCTGCGGCGGGCTGTTCAACTACATCACCGGCGATTATCCGCGCGCGCCGCTCTGGATGCAGAGCGCCGGGCTCGAATGGCTCCACCGGATGGCGACCAATCCGCGACATCTGGCGTGGCGCTACCTTACCACCAATCCGCACGCGCTCTGGCTGATCTGGAAGCACCGACGTGGCTGAGGCGTCTGCCATCCCTGTCGAGAAGAAACCCATGCGCGCAACGCTGGCACGGTTCGGGCTGGCGAGCATGTCGTCGGCCGCGGTGTCGGTCAGCCATCTGCTCGTCCAGCTCGTCTCGGTGCGGCGGCTGGAGGCGAGCGAGATCGGCACGCTCGCCTTCCTGCTGGTCATCATCCAGTTCGGCTACGGCCTGTCGAATGCCCTGGTCTCGACGCCCTATGCGATCGCGGTGAACCAGCGCGAGGACGGCGAGGACCAGGGCTTCGACTTCTTCTACCCCGTGAACCTGCTGCTCGCTTTGTCGCAGGGGCTGCTCTGCGCCGCGATCGGCTGGATCATGGCGGGGCCCTGGGCCGCCGCGGCGTTCGGGCTGGCGGGACTGTTCTCGCTGCTTCGCTGGTTCGGACGCGCCAATGCCTATGCGCACCACACGCCCGGCGGCGCGGCGGTCTCGGACCTGGTCTATGCGGTGCTGGTCGTCGCGGGCGTGGGCGCGACCCTGGCCGTCGGTGCGCGGCTCGAACTGTTCGGAGCGGTGCTCGCGGGTGCGGGGCTGCTCGCGCTGATCCCCTTCGGCGCGGGCTTCCTCGCGCGGCACCGCCCCGTCGGGCTCGGGCGCGCTTTTGCGAGTTATCGCCCGGTGTGGAAGCGGCAATCGGCCTGGACGCTGATCGGCGTGATCACCACCGAGGCGACCTCGAACGCGCACAGCTACATCGTCACCCTTTTCGCCGGGCCCGCGGCTTTCGCGCCGATCGCCGTCGGCATGCTGTTCTTCCGGCCGGTCAATGTCTGCATCACCGCGCTGACCCAGCTCGAGCGGCCGCGCATGGCGCGTGCGGTGGGGCAGGGAAATGAGCGGTCCGCGCGCGGATCGGTCCGCGCCTTCCTGGCGGCTTTGCTGGTTATCTGGGTCGCGACCGCGGTCACGGCGGCGCTCATCCTGTTCGTCTTCCCCCACATCATCATCAAGCCGACGCTCTCGGTGGAGACGGTGATGATCGCCGTCGCGCTCTGCGCCGCCTTGTCGCTGGTGCAGTGCATCCAGGCGCCGATGAGCGTGCTCACCCAGGCGCGCGGCGCGTTCAAGCCGCTCGCGGCGACGAGCGTGCGGAGCTGCTTCGTCGGCGTCGCGGCGGTGGTCGCGGTTACTTTGCTCGCGCCCTCGGTCTATACGATCGCGGGCGTGGTGCTGGCGCAGCTGGTGATGATGCTCGGCATCTGGCGGCTCGACCGCCGCTGGCGCGCCGAGCGGGCGGAGGCGGAGTGAGCCTCGCGCTTCCCTGGCATCGCGGGCGCGTGCCGCTGCGCGCGACCGGCGCCGCGCCCGCGCGGAACCTGGTCGCCGCGAACCGCGCCGAGGCGCTGATCCCGGTCGCGCAGTTCGTCTATTTCGTCTTCCTGATGCTGATCTTCATCGGCCAGCAGCCCTTCTCGTCGCGCAACCAGGAGCAGCTGGTCGCGATGGCGGCGAACAATGACGGATCGGACCCGTTCAAGCAGGCCTTCTTCATCGGCTTCGCGCTGCTGCTGACCTTGCTCGAGCTTAGCCGGCGCTATCGGTTGCAATATCGCTTCACCTATTGGCCGCTGCTGCTGATGCTGGTCTGGTTCCTGATCAGCTGCGCCTGGGGCGTCGATCCGTTCGTGTCGTTCAAACGCGCGATGCAACAGGTGATCGTGATCTACATCACCTTCCTGTCGCTCGCCTTGCTGGGGCCTGAGCGGATCTACCGCACGCTGGTGGCAGCGCTGGTGACGTCGCTGCTGATATGCTGGATTTCGCTGCCGTTGACTCCCAACGCGGTCCACCCGCCGACGGAGAGCGACAAGGCGCTGATCGGCGCGTGGCGCGGCTTCTTCTTCCACAAGAACATCGCCGGCGCGGTGATGGCGCTCACCTTCGTGGTGACCGCGCACGCCTTCTTCACGTCGCGCAAATGGTATTTCGCCTTGTTCTCGGTGATGGCGTTCGTCTTCGTGATCGGGACGAAGAGCAAGACCTCGCTCGCGCTCTGTTTCGCGATCCTCGCGGTGAGCTCGGTCTACCGGCTGCTCAGCCAGTCGGTCGCCAAGCGGGCGGTGCTGCTGCTGCTCGTCGGGCTCGGCATGCTGCTCTTCCTCGCGCTCTACATCGCCTTCCAGCCGGTGATCGAGCGCTGGTTCGCCGATCCCACCGCCTTCACCGGCCGCGTGTCGATCTGGAAGGTGGCGATCGATTACCTCGCCGACCATCCGTATCTCGGCGCCGGCTTCGGCGGCTTCTGGCAGGTGGGCGATCTTTCGCCCGCGCACGACTATCTCAACCAGCAGTTCCAGCTGCTCACCGCGCATTCGCACAACGGCTATCTCGAGATCCTCGTCACCACCGGCCCGGTCGGGCTGGTGCTGCTTCTCGTCTCGTTCGTCGTCCTGCCGGCTTACTGGTTCCTCACCGGCACCACCCGCCAGAACGCCACGCTGATGGCGAGCGCCTTCGCGATCTGGAGCTTCGTGCTCTACCAGAACCTGCTCGAGACCTCGTTCTTCGACAAGGACCGCCAGGTCTGGGTGATCTTCCTGTCGTCGCTCGCGATCGCCCACGCCTCGTTCAAGGCGGTCGAGCGCCCCCGCTGGCACCGCCGCGCATCACGCACCCCCGAACTGGCCCCGGGAGGTGCCGCATGACCGAGATCGCCATCTGCATCGCCACCCGACAGCGTCCCCAGGGCATCACCCGGACTTTGCGCTCGCTCGCCGATCTGGTGACCGAGCGCGCGGTGACGGTGATCGTCGCCGACAACGACGCGGTGAAGCGCGAGGGGATTGCCGCCGCGGAGGCGCTGCAGGCCGAGGGCTATCGCTGGCCGCTCAAGCTGCTGACGGTCGCCGAGCCGGGGATCCCGCAGGTCCGCAACGCGCTGGTCGAGGCGGCGCTGCGGCTACCCGACATCCGCTTCGTCGCGATGCTCGACGATGACGAGGCGGCCGATCCGCACTGGCTGCACGCGATGCTGGCCTGCCAGGCGGCGACGCGCGCCGACGTGGTCGGCGGCGCGGTGCTGCGCGAGATGGAGGGGGATGTGCCCTCGTGGATGCTGGAGCATCCGATCCTCCGGCCCAAGCAGCGCGGCGCATCGGGCGTAGTCGACCTGGTCGACAGCACCGCCAATGTGCTGATCGCCGCCGAGGCGCTCCGCGTGCTCGGTGACAAGCCTTTCCACGAGGCGATGGCGCTCACCGGCGGCTCGGACAAGGAGCTCTTCACCCGGATGCAGCGCGGCGGGCGTCGCTTCGCCTGGGCCGAGGATGCGCGCGTCACCGAGCTGATCCCGGCGAGCCGGATCACGGCGAAATGGCTGCTGATGCGCGGCTACCGGGTCGGGATGACCGACACGATCACCGCGATGACCCACAGCACCCCGTTCAAGGTCGCCACCGCCGAGGCGCACCGAATCGTCGGCGGCTTCGTGCTCGGCTCGCTCGGCGCGCTCACGTTCGATCCCGGCAAGAGGGTCGTCCGGCTCGGCAAGCTCTATCGCGCGGCGGGCAAGGTCGCCGCGCTTACCGGCCATCGCTACGAGGAATATCGCAAGGTGCACGGCGCATGAGGAACGACACCGGCCAGCCCACCTTCTCGGTGGTGATCCCGCTCTACAACCGGGCGGAGATCGTCACGACGACGATCCGCTCGGTGCTGGCGCAGGATTTCACCGACTTCGAGATCATCGTCGTCGACGACGGATCGAAGGACGATCCCGAGCCCGTGGTCGCCGCGATCGGCGATCCGCGCATCCGCTACGTGCGCCAGGACAATGCCGGCGGTGGCGCGGCGCGCAACCGCGGGATCGAGGAGGCGCGTGGGCGCTACATCGCCTTTCTGGATTCCGATGATCAGTTCCTGCCGGGCAAGCTCTCGATCATGGCGGCGGCCCTGCCCGACGAGAACGACACGGTCCTCTATTCGCAGATGAAGGTCGATCGCGGCGTCGATCGCTACTGGGTGCGCCCCGATCGCGGCATCCGCGAGGACGAGGATGTCGGCGAATACCTCTTCTGCGCCAACCAGTTCATGCAGACCTCGACGCTGGTCGTGCCGACCGCGCTCGCCAGGCGCGTGCGCTTCGATCCGGCGCTCAAGAAGGGGCAGGACCTGGATTTCAGCGTCCGGCTGCAGGTCGCCGGGGCGCGTTTCCGGATGATCGAGCAGCCGCTGACGATCTGGCTCGATGCGAGCGAGGCGGGACGCACCTCCTATGTCCGCGGCTACGAGACTTCGCTCGACTGGCTCGAGCGGTGCGGCCACCTGCTGACCGACCGGGCGCGGCACGGCTATCGCGCGACGGTGCTCGCTTATCACATGGCGCCGATCCGGCCGATCGCGACCGTGCCCGAGCTGGTGCGCGGCCTGTTCTACGGGCGCGTGCCGGCGCGCATCCTCGCGCGGCAATTGCTTCGCTCCTACCTTCCCAAGTCGCTCTACCGCTCGCTCGTCAACCAGTTCGTCCATCGCTTCGGCAAGACCGAGGCGCTGGCTGGCAAGGCGGGCAAGTGAATGGACGCGCGCGCTCAGCCTGAGCCCATGGCGACTGGGGAGGCCCCGCTGTTCACGGTGGTCATCCCCACCTTCAACCGGCGCGACGCGGTGGTCGAGGCGGTGCGCTCCGCGCTCGACCAGAGCGTCCGCGATCTCGAGGTGATCGTGATCGACGACGGCTCGACCGACGGCACCGCCAGCGCGGTCGCCGCTGTCGGCGACGAGCGGCTTCATGTCATCGTCCAGCCCAATGCGGGCGCCGCCGCGGCGCGCAACCGCGGGATCGACTATGCGCGCGGCCGCTACGTCGCCTTCCTCGATTCCGACGACCGCTTCTTCCCCGATCACCTCGCCGACCTGCTGCCCCTGCTCGCGCAGGGCGACGACGTCGTCGCTTATTGCCGCGTGGTCGTCGATCGCGGGTCGGGTCGGCACTTCCTCAAGCCCTATCGCGAGATCCAGAGCGGCGAGAGCGTCGACCGCTACCTGATGTGCGAGCGCGGCTTCATCCAGACGAGCAGCCTCGCGCTCCGCCGCACGCTCGCCAATGCGGTGCGCTACCGCGAGGATGTCGGCTTCGGCGACGATACCGATTTCGCGGTGCGGCTGTCGCTCGCGGGCGCCAGGTTCCTGATGGCGGCGCGCGCGACCGTGCTCTGGGCCGATCGGCGGACCGAGAACCGGTTGTCGCAGGTGCGGGCGAACATCGGCAACCTCGCCTGGCTCAAGGACCTGCGCCCGCACATCTCGGCGCGCGCCTATTCGGCCTATATGGGCTGGCACGCCGCCAAGAGCGTCTGGCCGACCAGCCGGCGCACCGCGCTGCGCTATTATTTCGACGCCTTGCGCCACGGCGCGTTCCGCCCGCGCATCGCCGCTATCGTGCTATTGCAAATCATTATTCCCGATAATCACTATCGCAAGGCGGCCGATCGATGGATCGCACTGACCAGCCGGTTGCGGGGCGTGCGGATATGAAGCGCCGCACCTTCATCGCCGGCGCCGCGGCGGCGTGCAGCGTTCCGCTCGCCTCCAGCGCGGTGCCCTTCGTGCCGCCGATCCCGGATACCAGCGGGCCCGGCCTCGACGCCCGGGCGCGGCGCAGCGGCCGGCATTTCGGCTGCGCGATCAAGTCGAGTCAGCTCGCCAAGGACGCGCCGTTCACCGCGGCGGTGCTGCGCGAGGCGGGGGTGATCGTCCCCGAATACGAGCTCAAGCGCCACGTCACCCAGGCCAAGCCCGGCAAATATGATTTCAGCGGCGCCGACAAGCTGGTCGACTTCGCGCAGGAGCACGGGCTCGCCATGCGCGGGCATACTTTGGTCTGGTATGCGGCGAATCCGCCCTGGCTCGAAGCGACCGTGCCGCAGGCCGACCCGCGCGGCCGCGAGGACCTGCTCGGCGGTTATATCCGCACCGCCATGGGGCGCTATGCCGGCCGCATCAGCGAATGGGACGTGGTCAACGAGCCCGTCGAGCCCAACCAGGGCCGCCCCGACGGGATGCGCGTCAAGAACATCTGGGAGCAGGCGTTCGGCGACCGCTATGTCGACCTGGCCTTCAACCTCGCCCGCGAGGCCGATCCGAAGGCCAAATTGTTCCTGACCGATTTCGGGCTCGAGCACGCCTCGCGCCGCTGCGCCGCACGCCGCGACGCGATCCTGCGGCTGCTCGAAGGCGCGCTTTCGCGCGGGGTGCCGATCGACGCGCTCGGCGTCCAGGGCCATCTCAAGCCTTTCCGCGAGCCCTTTGACGAGCGGACCTTCGCGTCGTTCCTCGATGAGGTTCGCGGCATGGGGCTGGGAATCGCGATCACCGAGTTCGACATCGCCGATCGGGGCGGCCCTGCCGACGTCACGCAGCGCGACGCGCAGGTGGCCGCGGTCGGCCGCGCCTTCCTCGACGTGGCGCTCGACAACCCCGTGATGGAGTCGGTGCTCAGCTGGGGGCTGTCGGACCGCTATTCGTGGCTGTCGACCTATCCCGAATATCGCTGGCCCGACGGGCAGAAGTCGCGCGGGCTGCCGCTCGACGCCGATCTCAACCGCAAGCGGTTATGGGCGGAGATGGCGGCGGCGTTCGACGCGGCGCCGATGCGCAAGGCGGAAGTAAAAGGGCAGGGAGTGCCGGCATGAGAATCGCGTCCTTGACCGGCCTGCGCGGCATCGCCGCAGTGGCGGTCCTGCTCTACCACATTCCGCATTCGCCTGCCTTCCAGGATTACGCGCTGGGGCTGTTCTCGCGCGCCTATCTCGCAGTCGATTTGTTCTTCGTATTGAGCGGCTTCGTCATCTCGGTCGGATATTACGAGCGCGTGGTGAAGCGGCCGAGCGCGGCGAGCTATGGCGATTTCCTGCTCAACCGGATGGCGCGCGTCTGGCCGCTCCACTTCGTCGTCGCGATGGTGTTCCTCGCGCGCATCCTCGTCAACGTGTCGGGCGACCAGCCGGTGGCGCTGACGCCCGCGAACCTCTTCACCAATTTCTTCATGATCGAGAGCTGGGGCTGGGGAACGCAGGCGCTCGCCGGCAACAGCTGGTCGGTGAGCACCGAACTGGTCGCCTATCTGCTCTTCCCGCTGGTCGCGATCCTCGCTTTCTCGCGGCTGGTCTGGCTTGAGGTCGCCAGCGCGGTGCTGCTGCTGATCGTCGTGGCGACGTACGGACACGGCTCGCGCGGGCCGCTCGACGTCAACGACGGCAACACGCTCCTGCCGGTGCTGCGCTGCCTCGCCGGCTTCGCGTTGGGGGTCGTGGCGTTCCGCGTCGCGCGGCATCCGAAGTGCGAGCGCGTGCTGGGCGGCGAGCACGGCTTCCTCGCAAGCTGCGCGCTGCTCGTCGTGGCGTTGCTGGTCCCGGGCGGCGACGTGGTGGTGGCCTTGTGCTTCCCGCTGCTGGTGATCGCCTGCTATTATGACGGCCGCACGGCGCGCGCTCTGCTCGCCAACCCGGTCTCGTTCCATCTCGGGCTGATCAGCTATTCGATCTATCTCTGGCACCCGCTGGTGCGCGACGTGTTCGCGCGCGCGATGGGGATCTCCCACCGCTATGGCCTTGTCGGGTTCGACTGGGTTTTCGTCGCCGGCACGCTGGTGGCGACCTGGCTGGTCTGCTGGGCGAGCTATCTGCTGATCGAAGTGCCGGGGCACCGCGCGATTAAGAAGCTCGAGCGCCGCGTCGTCCCGCGGCCGCCGCTGCCCTTCCAGCAGGCCGCCGAATAGATGATCGGCACGGGCGCCTCGACGCTCATCGCGGTGCCGACCTTCCGGCGCCCGGAGCAGCTGCGGCATTTGATCGAGGCGATCGCGCGGCTGGACCGGCTCGAGGGCACGGCGCTGCTCGTCGCCGACAACGACACCGCCGGCGAGGGCGCGGCCGCCGCGGCGAAGGCGGTGGCGGAGGGCTTCCCGATCCCCGTCGAGATCATCTGCGTGCCGACGCCGGGCCTATGCCATGTCCGCAACGCGATCGTCGCGCAGGCGCTGGCCATCCCCACGGTGCAGCGGCTGGTGATGATCGACGACGACGAATGGCCCGAGCCGCAATGGCTCGCGGCGTTGCTCACCGTCCAGCAGCGCACCGGCGCGGCGGTGGTCGGCGGACCGGTGATCCCGGTCTTCCCCGAAGGCGCGCCCGACTGGGCCGAGCAGACCCTCGTCTTCCGCCCCGAACGGCGCCCCGAGGGCCCGGCCGAGATGCTCTACGCCAGCAACAACCTGCTGGTGATCCGTGCGGCGCTGGAGGCGCTGGGATCGCCGTGGTTCGATCCCGCCTTCAATCGCAGCGGTGGCGAGGACTTGGATTTCCTCACCCGCCTCAAGGCGCTCGGCTTCACCTTCGCCTGGGCGCCGGGTGCGCGGGTATCCGAATGGGTCGGCGCCGAGCGCGCGCGCAAGGCCTGGGTGCTCCGGCGGATGTGGCGGATCGGCGTCACCGACACACGGGTCGCCCGCAAGCAGCGCGGGCTGTTCGGCCGCATCGGCCTCGGCCTGCGCTCGCTGGCCTTGCTCGGCCTGCGCACCGCCGCATTGCCCGCGCTGGCGTGGCGGCGCGACCGCCGGCTCGACATCGCCGGGCAATGGGTCAAGGCGGTCGCCCGCCTCTACGCGCTGGCGGGCGGGAGCGACGCGATCTACGCCGCCCCCGCTCCGGTCAGTTCTGCCAAGCGCGGAAGCTTTTGACGATCATGTCGCCCGAACCGTCAGTGTAGCTGCCGGTGGTCTTCACCGCGACGTCCATGATCGGATACCAGCGGTGCCCCCGGAACGGGTTGACGCTCTGGTAGGTTTCGAGCCCGTCGACGAACCAGGTGATGTATTCGGGGCCGATGTCCACGGCATAGCTGTGATAGCCCTGCGAGAAGCCCGACAGCCCGTAAGCCTGCTCGGCCTGGATGTTGGAGCCGCGCTGGAACGTCCGCCAGCCGCCGCCGTTGCCGCCATGGATCGTCGCCGAGATGTGCCGGTCGAAGTCCCAATAGCTCTGGTATCCGAAGCCCTCATACACGTCGATCTCGGGCGGCCAGCCGGACGTGGAGATCAGCCAGAAGGCCGGCCAGGCGCCGCGCCGGTTGGGCATC
This sequence comes from Sphingomonas sp., assembly GCF_026460985.1. Classification (GTDB taxonomy): domain Bacteria; phylum Pseudomonadota; class Alphaproteobacteria; order Sphingomonadales; family Sphingomonadaceae; genus Sphingomonas. The sequence continues at coordinate 36,520 of NZ_JAPKNM010000050.1, read as the reverse complement.
TTGGCGACCCACTCGTACTGGCCATAGCCGATCTGGGTGGCGGGGGTGTTGTGCCCGCTCAGCACGACCGCCCCGTAACTGTAGGCCGTGCCATTATAGGTGATCGGCGACCAGAGATTCTGGGTGTGGAACACCAGCCCCTCGTCGGTGTAGCGCAGCGGCGCCTCGACCCACGGGTAGAGACTTTCGTCCAGATAGAGGCCGGTCTCGCCGTTCGCGGGCTGGGCGCGGCCGTGCGACAGCTGGGTCGCCCAGGCGCCCGACCAGCCGACATCGGACCAGCGCATCGTCTCCTTGGTCATCTGGTACTGGAGCGTGCCATAGGAGCGGAAGGTCCGCGGGTTGCGGAAGCCCCAGGTGGCCGGGGCCGTCGCGGTGGCGCCGGCGTCGGCCGTGACGGTATTCGAGGCGGTACCCTGATTCGCGCCCCACGGTGCCTCGCGCAGCTTGAGCGAGAATTGCTGCCCGTCGACGACGTCGAGGATCGGCACCGACACCGTCTTGGTCAGCGGATCGCCGGGACGGAAGATCACGACGTCCTCGGTCGCCTTATAGTCATAGCCCGAGATCGCCCGGTTGGTGCCCGATCCGTTGACGGTGATCACGCGGGCGATGACCGTGTTCGGCGTCGCCTGGTTCAACGTTACCGGCACATAGGCGACCGAAGCGTCAGGCTTGAACACCGCCGCGCCGATCGAGAGCGTCGCCTTGGGAGGCAGCTTGGTGCCGTTGGCGAAGTCGAAGCTCGCGAAGCTGTTGGTGCTCGCCGTGGTCTCGGTCTGCGCGAGCGCCGCCACTGCGGTGGTCGCCTCGGGCGTTGCTGTTGCAGAAACGGCAATCGTGCCGGACTGTTGCTGTGAAGAGCTGGAGTCATCGCCCGAACATGCGGCGAGCGCGCAAAGCGACAGGGCGCCCGCGAACGGGCGCAGATAGTGGATACGCATGAAAACACCCCCCGGTGTCGACGGCCAACTACTGTGCCGCCTGAGGAGTATTTAGAAGAGAAAGGGCGCCCGAACCAAGTCCGGGCGCCCTGTTTGCGTCGAGTTGAGTTCGAAAGGCTATCGATTGATAACCAGGTTACTCCGCTGCAATCGCGAGTGTTTCGGACGCAACTGCCAGCCCGCGTCCCACGCCGGTATAGGTGAAGCCCGCGGCCTCCACCGCGTCGGGACGGTAGATGTTGCGCAGGTCGACTAGCGCATCGCCGTCCATGCGCGAACGCAGCGCCTCGAGATCGAGCGCGCGGAACGCGTTCCATTCGGTCACGATCACCAGCGCCGTCGCGCCATCGGCCGCCTCATAGGGCGAAGTCGCGAATTCGACATTGGGCAGTAGCGGCCGCGCCGCCGCCATGCCCTCGGGATCGAACGCGCTGACGCTCGCGCCGCCGTCCTCGAGCGCCTGGATGATCGCCAGGCTCGGCGCGTCGCGCATGTCGTCGGTGTTGGGCTTGAAGGTCAGGCCGAGCACCGCGATCTTCTTGCCGCGCACCGATCCGCCGCATGCCGCGATGATCTTCCGCCCCATCGCGCGCTTGCGGCTGTCGTTGACCGCCACCGTCGCCTCGACGATGCGGACCGGCGTCCCCGAATCCTCGGCGGTCTTGACCAAAGCGAGCGTGTCCTTGGGGAAGCACGATCCGCCATAGCCCGGGCCGGCATGGAGGAACTTCGAGCCGATGCGGTTGTCGAGCCCGATCCCGCGCGCGACCTGCTGGACGTCGCCGCCCACCGCCTCGCAGAGATCGGCGATCTCGTTGATGAAGGTGATCTTGACCGCGAGGAACGCGTTGGCGGCATATTTGATCAGCTCACTCGTCCGCCGGCCGGTGAACAGGATCGGCGCCTGGTTGAGATAGAGCGGGCGATAGACTTCCTCCATCACCGGGCGCGCACGCTCGTCCTCGATGCCGATGACGATGCGGTCGGGGCGCTTGAAGTCCTCGATCGCCGCGCCCTCGCGGAGGAATTCGGGGTTGGATGCGACGGCGAACTGCGCCTCCGGGTTGGTCTCGCCGATGATCCGCTCGACGTCGTCGCCGGTGCCGACCGGCACGGTCGACTTGGTGACCACGACGGTGAAGCCCTTGAGGCACGGCGCCATCTCCGCGGCGGCGGCATGGACATAAGAGAGGTCGGCATGGCCGTCGCCGCGGCGCGACGGCGTGCCGACCGCGATGAACACCACGTCCGCCTGCTCGACCGGCCCGGCAAGCTCGGTCGAGAAGGCGAGGCGGCCCGCCGCGACGTTGCGCGCGACGAGATCGTCGAGGCCCGGCTCATAGATCGGGATCTGCCCGGCGTTCAGCCGCGCGATCTTGCTCTCGTCCTTGTCGACGCAAGTTACCTGGTGTCCGAAATCGGCGAAGCAGGCGCCCGAGACGAGCCCCACATATCCCGATCCGATCATCACGATGCGCATGCCGATACTCCTTTACTGATACGCGTTCACGCCGCGCGGCGCGGCTGGCGGGCGGCGAGCAGTTGGCTCGCGAACAATTCGACTTCGTCGGCGAGGTCCTCGCGCGCGAGCGCCATGGCGAGGTTGGCGTGGAGGAACCCCGCCTTGTCGCCGCAATCGTAGCGCGTGCCGGCGAAGGTCACGCCGTGGAAGGGCTGCTCGCCGATCATCCGCGACATCGCGTCGGTGAGCTGGATCTCGCCGCCCGCGCCCTTCTCCTGGCTCGCCAGCACGCCCATCACTTCGGGCTGGAGGATGTAGCGGCCGATCACCGAGAGGTTCGATGGCGCGGTGCCGGGGGCGGGCTTCTCGACCAGTCCCTTCACCTCCGTAAGCGAACCGTCGCGCGTGCCGGGCGTGATGATGCCATAGCGATGCGTATGCTCGTCGGGCACGGTCTCGGCGCAGATGACGTTGCCGCCGACCTGCTCGTACGCGTCGATCATCTGCTTGAGGCAGCCTGGCTTGCCGACCATGAAATCGTCGGCGAGCAGCACCGCGAAGGGCTCGTCGCCCACCACGTCGCGCGCGCACCACACTGCGTGGCCGAGCCCCATCGGCTCCTGCTGGCGGACATAGGCCACCGCGCCGGGCTTGAGCCGGGTGCGGCCGAGGATGTCGAGCGACTTGCCGCGCCCGCTCATCGTCGTCTCGAGTTCGAACGCGATGTCGAAATGGTCCTCGATCGCCGCCTTGCCGCGGCCGGTGACGAAGATCATCTGCTCGATCCCCGCCTCGATCGCCTCTTCGACCGCATATTGGATCAACGGCCGATCGACGACCGGGAGCATCTCCTTGGGAATCGCCTTGGTTGCCGGGAGAAAACGGGTACCGAGCCCGCCCACGGGAAACACTGCCTTACGCACACGCCTTGGAGCCATAAACGCCACCTCCTTCGCTGCGATGCAGCATAGATGGCTGACGGCATGGCGGCAATTTCGCCTCGACGTTCGGGCGGCACCACTGGTCTGCGTTTTACGACTTTCGGCGAGGGTCAGCCCGAGGCCGGCGCCACCGAAGCGCGGCGGATCAGCGTCGATACGAACAGCGACGCCTCGCCATCTTCGCTCGCCACGCCGCCCTCGCCGCTGACCAGCTTGAGCGCCGCGGCGCGGGCCATGGTGGCGATCGGCCAGCGCACCGTGGTGAGCGGGGGCCAGAGGTGCGAGGCGATCGGGGTGTCGTCGAACCCGATGATCGACAGGTCCTGCGGCACGTTGAGCCCGCGCTGGCGGGCGACGTGGAGCACGCCCGCCGCCATCTCGTCGTTCGAAGCGAACACTGCGGTGGGGCGGGGAGCGAGGTCGAGCAGCTGCTCGGCGGCGCGCATCCCCGATTCGAAGCGATAGTCGCCCTGGACGATCAGCGTGCGCTGGATCGGCAGCCCGGCGCGTTCCAACGCCTCCTCATAGCCCTTCTGCCGCTCGAACGCCGAGCGGAAGCCGTGCGGCCCGAGGACCAGCCCGATCCGGCGATGCCCGGATTCGATCAGATGGTCGACCGCGCCGCGCACTGCCTCACGATCGTTCGAGACCACCATGTTCGACGCGTCGTCGAGCGGCGCCGAGCCCATGCGGACATAGCGCACGCCGAGCTCGGCGCAGAGCGCTGCCAGCTGGTCGTTCTCGGAGATCGGGGGCAAGATCATCACCCCGAACGGGCGCTGCCGCTCGAGGAACTGGCCGATATCCTCGAGCATCGTCGGCGAGCCGCGATTGACCGGGTGGACGATCAGCTCGAACTCGGTGTCGCGCAGCGTCTCCAGCATGCCCTGCTGGACGTTGAGCACCATCTGCGCGTTGGGATTGTCGTGGATCAGCCCGATCAGGAAGTTGCGGCGGAGCGCCAGCGCGCGCGCCTGCGGATTGGGGACATAGCCGAGCTCGGCGATGACTTCCTCGACGCGCCGCCGCGTATCGCCGTTCAGCAGCGGCGACTGGTTGATCACCCGGCTGACGGTCTTCTTCGAGACGCCGGCGATGCGGGCGACGTCGTTGATCGTGGGTTGCGAACTGCGCTTCATTGCGGAAGGCATAACCCGGTCCGGCGATTGCGCCAAATGCAGGCGTGCACGCGCGCTCGTCCGGCAGTTGTTGCCAATCCCACCCATTACTTGATACCGGTGTCATGAGCGGCCGCGAGAGCCGATGCAGGCGAGAGGGATGCGATGCTGATTCAACCTTCGCGGCGCGATCTGCTGCGCTACGGCGCGCTCGGCGGCGCGGGTGCCTTGCTGCCCGGGCGTGCCGGGGCGGCCGCCGACCCCTGGCGCCGCGCCGCCGAGATCGCGCGCACCGTCCGGGCGCCGCGCTTCCCGGCCCGGACCTTCGACATCACCCACTTCGGCGCAAAGGGCGACGGGACCATGCTCAACACCGCCGCCATCGCCGATGCGATCGCGGCCTGTTTCGCGGCCGGCGGGGGCAGGGTGGTCGTTCCCGCCGGCACCTTCCTCACCGGCGCGGTCCATCTGAAGTCCAACGTCGAGCTCCATCTCGCGGCCGGCGCGACGCTGCTCTTCAGCACGGATCCCGCGCATTATCCGATGGTCTTCACGCGCTGGGAGGGCGTGGAGCTGATCAACTATTCGCCTTTGGTCTATGCCTATAAGGCGAAGAACATCGGGATCACCGGTTCGGGCACGCTCGACGGGCAGGGCAGCGCGCGGCATTGGTGGTCGTGGAAGGGCCCCTGGGGCGGCACGGTCGAATATGGCTGGCGCGAGGGGATGCCCGATCAGCGCAAGAGCCGCGCGATACTGTTCCAGATGGCCGAGGATCGCGTGCCCGTGGAGAAGCGCGTGTTCGGCGACGGCCATTATCTGCGCCCGCCCTTCATCCAGCCCTATCTCTGCGAGAACGTCCTGATCGAAGGCGTCAGGATCCGCCGCTCGCCCTTCTGGAACGTCCATCCGGTGCTCTCTCGCAACGTCATCCTGCGCGGGCTCGATATCATGGGGCACGGCCCCAACAACGACGGCACCGATCCCGAATCGGTCGACATGATGTTGATCGAGGATTGCAGCTTCGACACCGGCGACGATTGCATCGCGGTCAATTCGGGGCGCAACGAGGACGGCCGCAGGCTGGGCGTGCCCTCGCAGAACATCCTGATCCGCAACTGCCGGATGAAGGAAGGCCATGGCGGCATCACCGTCGGCTCGCAGATATCGGGCGGCGCGCGCTGGGTCTTCGCCGAGAAATGCCGGCTCGACAGCCCCGATCTATGGTACGCGATCCGCTTCAAGAACAACGCCTTGCGCGGCGGTCTTCTCGAGAACTTCCACTATCGCGACATCGATGTGGGGCAGGTGGGCCGCGCCGCGATAGCCTGTGACTTCAACTATGAGGAAGGCACGAACGGCCGCTTCAAGCCGGTCCTGCGCCACATCAACATCCAGCGGCTGCGCGCCACCAGGGCGACGCGGGTGCTCGACAGCCAGGGGCTGCCCGGCGCGCCGGTGACCGACATCGCGCTCGAGGATTGCAGCTTCGATGGCGTCACCCAGCCCAGCGTGATCCGCCATACCGAGCGCGTGACGCTCGCCAATGTCCGCGTGAACGGCAAGGTCGTCCACGCGCTCGACCAGCTTCAGCCCGCATAGGAACCCCATGCTCGCACTCGTCCTGCTCGCTCTGACCCCACCCGATCCCGGGCAGCAACTCGCCTTTCCCGGCGCCGAGGGGGCGGGGCGCTTCGCGCTGGGCGGGCGCGGCGGGCAGGTGCTGTTCGTCACCAACCTCGACGACAGCGGCCCCGGCAGCCTGCGCGCGGCGGTGGAGACGAAGGGGCCGCGGACGATCCTGTTCCGCGTCTCAGGCACGATCAAGCTGCTCAAGCCGCTGGCGATCCGCGAGGGCCGCGTGACCATCGCCGGCCAGTCGGCGCCCGGCGACGGCATCACGCTGCGCGACCACATGCTCCAGGTCTCGGCCGACGACGTGGTCGTGCGCTACATCCGCACGCGGCTCGGCGACGAATCCAGGACCGAGTCCGATGCGCTGACCATCACCAAAGGACGCCGGATCATCCTCGACCACGTCTCGGCGAGCTGGTCGGTCGACGAGACGCTGTCCGCCTCGGCCAACTACACCAACGCCGATCAGGGCTTCTACGACGTCACCGTCCAATGGTCGATCATCGCGGAATCGCTGACCCGGTCGCTCCACGCCAAGGGCGAGCACGGCTATGGCAGCCTGATCCGCGGCGGGCGCGGGTCGCGGGCGAGCTTCCACCACAATCTCTGGGCGAACCATTCGGCCCGCATGCCGCGCCCGGGCAATTACAGCGGCCCCGACGTGGACCCGGTCGGCGCGTTCTTCGATTTCCGCTCGAACGTCTTCTACAATTGGGGCCGCACCCGCGCCGGCTACAATGCCAACAAGGCGACGCTCGTGCGCTACAATTTCGTCGACAACGCCTATGTCCCCGGCCCCCAATCGCTCAAGCCGATCGCGTTCGACGAGTCCGATACGCTCGCCAGGGCCTATTTCGCCGGCAACAGCATGAACGGGGCGATCCCCGCCGATCCGTGGAGCCTCGTGACCGGCGTCCAGCCCGAGGGCTACCGGCTGGCCGCGCCCGTCGATGTGGCACCCGTGACGCCCGATCCGGCGCCCTCTGCCTATGCGCGCGTGCTCGCAGGGGCCGGCGCGTCGAAGGTCCGCGATGCCGTCGATACGCGCGTCGTGGCGGGTGTCCGCGATCGCACGGGCAGGCAAATCGACAGCCAGAGCGAGGTCGGCGGATGGCCCGAACTCAAGAGCCTACCCGCCCCGCGTGATGGCGACGGCGACGGCATGCCCGACGCCTGGGAGCGCAGGCACGGCCTCGATCCCGTTACCACGGATGCGAACGGTGACCGCGATCGCGACGGCTACACCAATATCGAGGAATGGCTGGCCGACCTGGCCGGGAGCTGAGCGCAAGCGCATATGTTTCCGGTTTGTGACACCGGTAACCTGGCGCCTTTGATCAGATAATGCTCGATATTCCAAATAATGGGATCGCACCGCCGATTTTCGGCTGTTGCTGAACTACAACAGGTGCTCCGAGGAAAAGCAGGCGAGGGTCATCCAGTCGGTTGACACCGGTGTCCAATCATCGGAAGCTGGCGCGATACCGAAGCTGCGTCGCACATCGCGCGCAGCAGCAGGGACACAAGCGTGCCGGCTTCGGGCGGCGCGCATATCCCGGAACCGCCAGCAGAGCGGACCGGAAGAACAGGCAAGGAGGCTGTCATGAAGGTGCGCGTTTCTCGATTCCATTGGCGTTGCGGCGTGTCCGCGACGGTCGTCGCCCTGGCCCTCGGCGCGGCCGCGAGCGCATCGGCGCAGACTGTCGAGCCGGCGCCCGCCACTCCCGACGCGCAGACTGCCCCCGCCGAGGAGCCGCCGGCCGACGAGATCGTCGTCACCGGCTTCCGCCAGTCGCTCGAGGCCGCGCTCAACGTGAAGCGCAACTCGGTGTCCGCAGTCGACGCGATCGTCGCCGAGGACATTGCCAAGTTCCCCGACCAGAACCTCGCCGAATCGCTCCAGCGCATTCCCGGCATCTCGATCCAGCGCGATGGCGGGGAGGGGCGCGCGATCACCGTCCGCGGGCTCGGCTCGCAATTCACCCGCGTGCGGGTGAACGGGCTCGAGACGATCGCCACCTCGCATGACGGCGCCTCCTCGAACCGCGACCGCGCGTTCGACTTCAACGTCTTCGCCTCCGAGCTGTTCACGTCGATCGTCGTCCACAAGACCGCGGAGGCGAGCCTTGACGAAGGCTCGCTCGGCGCGGTGGTGGACCTCAACACCGGCAATCCGCTGGCGGGCAAGGAGGGCTTCACGCTCGTCGGCTCGGCGCAGGGCAGCTACAACGATCTCAGCAAGAATTGGGGCCCGCGCTTCGCCGGGCTGATCGGCTGGAAGTCGCCCGACGGCACCTTGGGCGCGTCGATCTCCGCCGCCTATCAGAGCACCGACACGCTCGAGCTCGGCAACAACACCGTCCGCTGGGCGCAGGCGCGCTTCGACTCCGTGGGCGGCACGCCTTGCTTCTATTCGGCGAACACCGGCGGCACGCCCGTCGCCAATTCGGGCGGCAATTATCGTCCGAGCGCCGCCTGCGATGCCGTGGCGCTGGCCTTCCACCCGCGCATCCCGCGCTATGGCGAGGTTCGCCACGATCGCGAGCGCCTGGGCATCACCGGCAGCATCCAATGGGCGCCCACCGACGCCACCAAGATCTCGATCGACGGCCTGTTCTCGCGCTTCAGCGAGAATCGCGAGGAGAAATGGGGCGAAGTGCTGCTCCGCTCCAACGAGCGCTCGATCAACGTCAGCAACTATGTGATCGACGACGACAACAACCTGATCAGCGCCACGCTCGACGACGCCTGGGTGCGCACCGAGCATTTCCTCAAGCAGTCGAAGACGACCTTCTACCAGATCGGCGGGAGCTGGGATCAGGACCTCGGCGACAATTTCCGCTTCACGCTGCTCGGCGGCATCTCCAAGTCCGATGCCGACGTGCCGGTCGAGACCACCTTCGTGTTCGACGATCGCGATGCGCAGGGTTATCGCTACGACTATAGCGACATGAACAGCCCGGTGCTGACCTTCGGCACCAGCGTCACCGATCCGGCCAATTTCCAGCTCGCCGAATTGCGCGACCGGCCGTCCAACGTTACCAACAAGTTCCGCACGGTGCAGCTGCGCACCGAATGGGACGTGGCCGAGGGTTTCCAGGTCAAATTGGGCGGGCTCTACCGCCGCTTCGACTTCGATTCCGAGGCCTTCACCCGCGACACCGTGGTGTGCGGCAATGGCGGGCTCGATCGCGTGCTCGGCACCGTGACCTGCTCGCCCTCCTCGGCGTTCGGCCCGACCGCGGTCTACGGCCTGCCCGTGACCTCGGGCATCAGCGAACTGTTCCAGCTGGGTAACGCCGGCCAGCCGAGCGGCACCACCACCGAGTGGCTGGTTCCCAACATCGACGCCGCCGCGGCCTATACCAACCTCTACAACCGCCCGACCGCGATCGACGCGGGCAATACGCGCGGCGTGACCGAGGAAGTGAAGGGCGGCTATCTCCAGTTCGACGCGAAGACCGAGCTGGGCGGCGTCGAAGTCGCGGTCAATGCGGGTATCCGCTATGTCCGCACCGATCAGGCGTCGCGCGGCCTCACCAGCGGCACGCCGGTGACGGTGAACCGCGACTATGAGGATTGGCTGCCGGCCGTGAACGTAGCGATCACGCCGGTGCACGACGTGATCATCCGCGCGGCGATCGCGAAGGTGATGACGCGCCCGACGCTCGGCAATCTGACGCCCGGCGGCTCGGTCGACGGGTTCAACTATCGCATCAACTACGGCAATCCGTTCCTCGAGCCGTTCCGCGCAACGGCGTACGATCTCGGCCTGGAATGGTATTTCGCGCCCGGCTCGATCGCTTCGGTCGCGTTCTTCCGCAAGGAGATCCAGAGCTTCCCGGTGGCCGAGACGCGCAGCGGCACCTTCGCCTCGACCGGCCTGCCGCTGTCGATCATCCCGCCCAGCTCGCCCGCCGCGATCAATCCCGAGGGCCAGCTCTGGACGATCAACTCGATCGGCAACGGCGCGGGCGCCGAGCTCAACGGCATCGAGCTGTCGCTCCAGGCGCCGTTCCGCTTCCTGCCGGGCTTCCTCTCGAACTTCGGCGGCATCGTGAACGCGACCTTCGTCGATTCCGACGCGACCTATACGGTGGCGGGCCCCACGGTGAACCCGTGCGTGCCCGGCGCCACGCCCACCGCGGCGTGCGCCTTCGGCCCCAACGTCGCCGCGACGCGCAGCTCGACGCTGTTCGGCCTGTCGAAGAAGGCGTTCAACGCGACGCTCTATTACGAGGACAGCCGCTTCAGCGCGCGTGCCTCGGTCAGCTATCGTGGGCCGTACAACGATCAGAACAGCGGCACCGGCAACGTATTCGAGGGCTATGACGCGATCACCAATGTCGACGCCTCGATCCGCTACAAGTTGACCGACTGGGTCGAGCTGTCGGTCGAGGGCACCAACCTCACCGACGCCTATCGCGAACGCTTCACCGACACGGATGCGCAGCGCAACTACGAGTACAACCATTTCGGCCGCACCTTCTTGGTGGGCGCGCGCTTCAAGATGTGATTGTGACGAATGGCGCGGGAGCAATTCCGCGCCGTTTCCCTTTGTACGGAACAACCCCTCCGTTCGCCCTGAGCTTGTCGAAGGGCCATCCTTCCTTCGAAGAGAAGAACGGTGCTTCGACAAGCTCAGCACGAACGGAGGGGGCGTCAGCCCAGCCCCTGGCTCCGCGCCCAGGTCAGGAACAGCTCGGGCCACACTCCTGCCGGCTTGCCGATCGCCTTGGTCATGCCGAAGCCGTGTCCGCCGCTCGTGAACAGATGCGTCTCCACCGGCACGCCCGCCGCCTTGAGCGCGGCGCGCAGCAACAGGCTGTTCTCCACCGGCACCGCGCCATCGTCCTCGGCATGGCAGAGGAAGCAGGGCGGGGTGGCCTTGGTCACGTTGAGGTGCGGCGAATGGGCGGCTTCGCGCTCGGGGCTCGCATCCTTGCCGATCAACTGCTCGCGCGATCCGGCATGCGCGATCGGCGCGGTCATCGAGATCACCGGATAGATCGGCGCCGCGACGAACGGTCGCGCGCCGAGCTTGTCGGCCGCGTCCACCGGCTCGTAGGTCTTGACCGCATGGCGCGTCGCCAGGTCGGCGCAGAGATGCCCGCCCGCCGAGAAGCCGATCGCCGCGACCCGCTCGGGATCCAGGCCGTCGCGGATCGCCCGCGCGCGGATCAGCCGCATCGCGCGCTGCGCGTCGGACAGCGCGACATCGGGGCCCGCGGCCCAGCCGTCGCCGGGCAGGCGATAGAAGAGCACATAGGCCGTGAACCCCTGCGCCGCGAGCCAGCGCCCCAGCACATAGCCTTCATGATCGAGCACGATCCGGACATAGCCGCCGCCGGGCATGATCAGCACCGAGGCGCCGTTGGCGACGCGCGGGCGGAACACCGCCATCCGCGGATTGGAGACCCCGGTCACCGAGCGATCGGTCAGCGCCGCGTCGGTGCTGCGCTCGGCCACCTTCTCCACCGGCAGTTTCGCCGGCTTGCCCGGTGCGCCTTTGGGCCACAGGTCGATCGTCTCGGTCGGATCGGTCAGCCCCGCTGGCAGCGGCTTGTCGCTGAGCGGCGGCGCGGTCTGGGCCTTGGCGGCCAGGGGCGCGACGAGCCCGGCGAGCAGGGCGGAACGACGATCGAACTTCATCCGGCAAACCTCCTGGAAGCCGCCCGGCGGTCAGGTGCCGGGCTGGATATAGGGTACGCGCGCGAACAGCTCGCGCTGCCATTTGCGCGGGTCGTTCTCGACATGGCTGCGCGCATCGAAGACCATCGTCGCGCGCTTGTCGAGGCCGTAGCGCGGCCAGCGCGGCAGGCCGGCATGGTTGGGGTCGCCGGCGCGCGCGAAGGCGACGAAGCTGTCCTGCATCGCCTTCGAAGCCGCATGGGCGTCCGCACCGGTCCCGGTCTGCGAACCCTCGGCAGCGAGCGTCCCGAATACCAGCGGGATGTCCATCGTATGGAAGGCGCCGCGCCGCGGATCGGTGCGCGAGCCGAAATCGAGCTGGTAGACAAAGCCGGGTGCGCCGGCCTTTGCGCGCTCCTCGGCCTCGATCACCTGGCCGCGCCAGCTCCGCCCGCAGGTGGTCGCGTCGTAGAAGACCTGCTCGGGAGTCCAGCCCGGATAGCGAGTGCGATATTCGGAGACGACCCATTCGGGCAGGATGTCGATGCGCAATTCGGGCGCGATCCGCTCGGCGATATTGCCCCAGCCGAGGTCGCGCATCTTGGCCGAATCCGGCGCGATGAAGGCGCGCGTCTCGTCATGCGTGTTGCCGAGGATCATCGGAATGCCGAGCGACTGCGGGTTGGCGTCGGGCCAGAAGGGGTGGCGGGTGAGCCATTTCATGTCGAGCACCGGCCCGAAATAGACTCCGCCGCCGAGCACCGGATCGGTCGCGGCGAGGCCCTCGATCAATTTCTCCCGCGGCATCGCCAGCAGCGCGCCGAGGTCGTTCTCCTTGACGCCGAGCTTGCCGAGATACGCCCGGGTCCGCGCCGTGGCGTTGAGCGGGCCCGAGGCGGTGACCTGCTGCCCGCTCATCGTCGCGGCGCGGTGGAACAGGCCCTTGGCGGCGGGCATGCCCATCATCGTCGCGATCTTGGCGCCGCCGCCCGACTGGCCGAACACCATCACGCGCCTCGGGTCGCCGCCGAACGCTACGATGTTGTCGCGCACCCATTGGAGCGCGAGGATCAGGTCGAGCTGGCCTAGATTGCCGCTGTCGGGGAAGCGCGGGTCGAGCCGCGCGAGGTAGAGATAGCCGAAGGCGTTGAGCCGGTGGTTGACCGTCACCGCCACCACGTCGCCCCGCGCCGCTAGCGCCCGTCCGTCGTTGAGCGGATCGGTGACGCTGCCGCCCGAATAGGCGCCGCCATGGATGTAGAGCATCACTGGCTTCAGCGCGCGCGGGTTCGCCTCGGCGGTCCAGATGTTGAGGAACAGGCAGTCCTCGGACTGCGCGCCGTAGCGGTTGCCCGATTGCGGTGCGGTCGGCCCGAAGCCGTCCACCGGCTGCACTTCGGCAGGGGCGGGGACGGGGACCGGCGCGCGGAAGCGCTCGGCGCGGCCGTAGCGGATGCCGCGAAAGACGCGCACGCCGCCCTCGATCACGCCCTGGAAGGCGCCCGCGGCGGTGCGGACCGGCGCGGCCGACTGGCCCCAGGCACGCCCGGCGATCAGCGTCGCGGAGGCGGCGGCGCCCCCCAGCAGCGCGCGGCGGTCGATCATCGCTCACTCCCCTAACGCATTGCTATGCTTGCCTAAGCCGGTAACCGGTGTCAGATGGGTTTGCAACGGCATTGCGTCGCGAGCCGTTTCGACCCACATAGCCAGCGGCGCACGGGCGCCCCGGAACGCGCATGACGACTGCCCTCAAGATCCATTCGAACGACCATGTCGCGACCCTGCTCGAGGCCGTTGCTGCGGGCGAGACGGTCGACATCGGCGGAACCGCGATCGTCGCCCGTGCCGACATCCCCAAAGGTCACAAGATCGCCCTCGCCGATATCGAGGCGGGTGCCGAAGTCAGAAAGTTCGGTTTCCCAATCGGTTGCGCCACCGCACCGATCGTGGCCGGCGACCATGTCCACAGCCATAACCTTGCGACCGGTCTCTCGGGCACGCTCGACTATCGCTACGACCCGCACCCCGAGCCGCGCGCCGTCGCGCCCGGCGCGCGCACCTTCCTCGGCTATGTCCGGCCGGACGGCCGCGTGGGTACGCGCAACGAAATCTGGATCCTGCCCACCGTCGGCTGCGTCGGCCGCACCGCCGAGCGGATCGCCGCCGAGGCCGGGCGCCGCCATGCGGATCAGGTCGACGGCGTCCACGCCTTCGCGCATCCCTATGGCTGCTCGCAGCTCGGCGACGATCTCGGCGCCACGCGCCGCATGCTCGCCGCGCTCGCCGCGCATCCCAATGCCGGCGGCGTGCTGCTGATCGGGCTGGGCTGCGAATCGAACCAACTCGCGCGCCTGCTCGAGGAAGTGCCCGAAAGCTATCGGGCGCGTATCCGTACCGTGATCGCGCAGAATTCGGCCGACGAGTTCGAGGACGGCCTTGCCGCGGTCGCCGAACTCGCCGCCGAGGCCGCAAGGACGAAGCGCGAGCCCGTGGGGCTCGACCGGCTGGTGCTCGGCGTGAAGTGCGGCGGCTCGGACGGTTTCTCGGGCCTCACCGCAAATCCCCTGGTCGGGCGGATGAGCGACGTCGTCACCGCCGCGGGCGGCAGCGCGATCGTCACCGAGATTCCCGAGATTTTCGGCGCCGAGCAGATGCTGATGGACCGCGCCGAGAGCCGTGCGGTGTTCGAAGGCGTCGTCGGTGTGGTCAACGACTTCAAGACCTATTTCCTCAGCCATGGCGAGCCGGTTTCGGAGAATCCGTCGCCCGGCAATGTCGCGGGCGGCATCACGACGCTGGAGGAGAAGTCGCTCGGCGCCGTCCAGAAGGCCGGTCACGCCACGCTCACCGATGTCAAGCGCTATGGCGAGCGTATCGAGCGCACCGGGCTGACTTTGCTCGAAGCGCCCGGCAACGACGCCGTCTCCTCCACCGCGCTCGCAGCGGCGGGGGCGACCGTGATCCTGTTCACCACCGGGCGCGGCACGCCGCTCGGCTTCCCGGTGCCGACGGTCAAGATCGCCTCGAACAGCGATCTCGCCAACCGGAAACCCGGCTGGATCGATTTCGACGCGGGGCAGGTGCTGACCGAGGGTTTCGAGGCCGCGGAAGAAGCGTTGATCGACCGCATCGTCGCGATCGCTTCGGGCGCGGAGACGGCGGCCGAGCGCAATGGCGAGCGCGAGATCGCGTTCTGGAAGCGCGGGGTTACGCTCTGATCCGTCATCCCGGCGGAAGCCGGGATCGCGTGCGATGAGCGGTTCGCCCGCGGCCTGAGGTCCCGGCGTTCGCCGGGACGACGACGTGGCGACAAAATCCACATCCGGCGCGCATCCCCCGTTGCCAATGACACCGGTTTCCCCTAATCCTCGGCGAAACTGATCGAGAGGAAGGGGCCTGGTGGGATCCGTTCAATTTGCCGAGGAAGCGCGCCGGATTGCCGAGACGTTCGTCGCGGCGCGTCGCGAGGGGCGTGCGCTTCCCGAATATCCAGGCGCGTTGCCGCCAGCGCTCGACGACGCCTATGTCGTGCAGGACCATGCCATCGCGTTCGATGGCCGGGCGATCGGCGGCTGGAAGGTCGGCCGCATCAATCCGCCGCGCGACGGGGTCGACCGGTTGGCGGGTCCGATCTTCACCGATCGCATCGTCGCGGCGCGTGACGGGCTCGAGATGCCGATCTTCGGCGAAGGCTTCGGCGCCGCCGAGGCCGAGTTCCTCCTGCGGCTGCGTGCCGCGCCGCCCGCCGGCAAGCTCCGCTTCACCGAGGAAGAGGCCGCCGACCTGGTCGACGCGGTCCATATCGGGATCGAGATCGCCAGCTCGCCCTTTCCGGGGATCAACGCGCTCGGCCCGACGGTGACCATCTCCGATTTCGGCAACAATAACGGTCTGGTGATCGGCGCCGAGATCAAGGACTGGCGCTCGGCCGACATCAAGGCATGGCCGGTCGAGTTGGACATCAACGGCGAGCGCATCGGCGCGGCGACGGCCGAGACGATGCTCGACGGCCCCGTCGGCGCAGTGCGCTTCCTGCTTGAGCTGATGGCCGCGCGCGGGATCGCGCTCGAGGCGGGGCAATGGGTGTCGAGCGGCGCTGTCACCGGTGTCCATCCGGTCAGGCCGGGCGATCTGGTCGAATGCCGGTTCGGTGAGGGCATGGAAGTGGCGTGCAGGATCAGCGCCTCGTAAGAAGGCGGGCGAGCGAAGTGGAGAGCGCATGGGAGAGGCGAGTGCGGCGGCATGGAAGGTCGCTGCGCACCCCCGGTTTCGCATGACGATCGGAACGTTTGCGCTGCCGGCGCAGGCGCGCCGATGATCGCGCTGCGCCGCCGCGAACTGCTCGGCGGGCTGGCCGCCGCGACGGTGTTGCCGGCGCTTCCCGCCTTGGGCCAGTCCGGCGGCGACGCAAGCCTGCGCGAGGCGCTCGACGGGCTCGCCACGCTTCCCGACTATGAAACGCGACTGGCCGGGCTCGAAGGCGTGGGCCTAGCCTCCCTGTCACCTTCGGCAGCCATCGATTTGCGAACCATTCGCAGCGCTCTTGCGATAGATTCGCAACTTGCGCGCCTGGTTCCCGGCGGTAAGGCGGACGGGCCCTATCGCCTGCCGCGGTCATCCGAGGGCATCTGGCAGCAAGCCAATGGCGCCGCGGCCTATGCACTCCTGCTCGAACGCCATGTCGGCGAACGCGTCGATCCCGAGGCCGCGCACCGCCGGTTCGAACGCGAAGCCGCCCGGCTCGGCGCGCGTGCCGACCGGCTGATGCGCGCGGCGGGGTTCGCCAAGGGCGATGTCGGCGCGCGCTTCACTGCGATGTTCGCCGATCCGCGCTGGCATTATGCCGACGACGATGCCGGACGCGACGCCGCGGTCGCGGACATGAACCGGTGCCTCGACGCGGCGCGCTGGGCGCTGCCCGCGCTGATCGGCCTGGTGCCCCGCGCCAGCCTCGACGTCAGCGTCCGCCGCATAAGCCGCGCCGACGAGGCGGCGGGGAAGCAGGGCTATCGGCAGCTGCCTTCGCCCGGCCAGTCCGGCGCCTATTTCGTCGACCTGAAGCATATCCGCCGCCGCCCGCGCTGGAGTCTCGGCAGCGTCGTCCATCACGAGCTGCTGCCGGGCCATATGGTCCAGCTTCCGATCGAGGCGGCGGCGAACCCGCATCCGCTTCGCATCGCCTATCTGCCGGCCTTCAGCGAAGGCTGGGCGATCCATGCCGAGCAACTGATGGCCGATCATGGCGCCTGGCGCGGCAAGCCGCTCGATGAGCTCGGCCACATTCACTGGCTGCTGTTCCGCGTCGTCCGCGGGCTGGTCGATACCGGTATCCACCACCGCCGCTGGAGCGTCGCCAGGGCCCGCGCGGCGCTCGACCGCCTCCAGGGCGTTCCGGCCTATTTCGCGCCGTTCGACATGGATCTCGATCGCATCGTCGGCGATCCCGCGGTCCGCGCCGCCGAGGCCCTGGTCTGGCTCGGGCTGGCCGATCGCGCGCGCGGCCGACGAGGCGTTGCGCTCCGGCGGATCAACCAGCAGATCCTCGCCGGCGGCCGCAAGCCGCTGTCCCTGCTCCCGAATATTGGGAGCGAGGTATGACATGCGAAACCATGGCTTTCCTCTGTGGAGGGGACAGGCTAACCAACGACCAACCAAGCTGCGGGCCGGGAACCAGGCGGCGAACAGGAGAGGCTGAATGAGCGATACGCGAGAAGCGACTTTATCCGGCGCGGCGGAACGCGCCGGGCGCTATCGCTGGATGATCGTCGCGCTGCTGTTTGCGGCGACGGTGATCAACTATGTCGATCGCCAGATGATCGGCGTGCTCAAGCCGACGCTGATGCAGGACCTGGGCTGGACCGAGAAGGACTTCGCCGGCGTCATCATCTGGTTCCAGTTCGCCTATGCGATCGGCTACATCGCCTTCGGCAAGATCGTCGACAGCGCGGGCGCGCGCGTCGGCTATGCGATCGCCTTCGTGATCTGGCAGGTCGCGCATATCGCGCATGGCGCCGCATCGACCATGACCCAGTTCGCCATGGCGCGTTTCGGGCTCGGCATCGGCGAATCGGGCAATTTCCCCGCGGGCATCAAGGCGGTGACCGAATGGTTCCCGGCCAAGGAGCGTGCCTTCGCGATCGGCGTGTTCAACGCGGGTTCGAACATCGGCGCGATCCTCACGCCGCTGATCGTGCCGCTGATGGTGATCGCCTGGGGCTGGCGCTCGGCCTTCGTGATCACCGGCGTGGTGAGCTTCGTCTGGCTGGTCGCCTGGTGGATGATGTACCGCAGCCCGCGCCAGCACCCCAAGGTCGGCCAGGCCGAGCTCGCCTGGATCGAGCAGGATCCCGCCGACCCCACCGTGCCGCTCGGCTATGGCGCGGTGTTCACCCGCCGCGAGACCTGGGCCTTCGCGCTCGGCAAGTTCTTCATCGATCCGATCTGGTGGTTCTTCCTGTTCTGGCTGCCCGGCTATCTGTTCGAGCGCTACGATCTCAACCTGATGACCTTCGGCCTCCCGCTCGCGGCGATCTACCTGATCTCGGACTTCGGCAGCGTCGCGGGCGGTTGGCTGTCGTCGCGGCTGATGAAAGCGGGATGGACCGCGAACCGTGCACGCAAGCTCACCATGTTCCTCTGCGCCTGCCTTGTCCTGCCGGTGGTGGCCGCGGAATCGATCTCGAGCGTCTGGGTGGCGGTGCTGGTCATCGGCGTAGCGACTGCGGCGCACCAGGCCTTCTCGGCGAACCTCTACGCCGTGCCCGCGGACATCTTCCCGCGCGCGGCGGTGGGGTCGGTGATCGGCATCGGCGGCACCGCGGGCGCGGTCGGCGGCATGCTGATGTCGTTCTACGCCGGCGAGGTGCTCGAGCGGCTGGGGACCTATTGGCCGCTCTTCGCGGTCGCGGCAGGCGCCTATTTCACCGCCTTGCTCTGCATCCATCTGCTCTCGCCCCGACTCGAACGAGTCGATATGGCCTCGCGGGCCTGACAGCAGCGTAACGGAGAAGATCGATGGCCCGGCCCCTCAAGCTTGACCCCGACCGGTTGTTCCCCGCCGACGAGCGGACGCGGAGCATCGCGCGGTCGCTCTATGCCGAGGTGGCCGGGCTGCCGATCATCAGCCCGCACGGGCATACCGACCCGAAATGGTTCGCGACCGACGAAAACTGGTCGAACGCGACCGAGCTGCTGCTCTCGCCCGACCATTATATCTACCGCATGCTCTATTCGCAGGGCGTCGCGCTCGACGATCTCTGCGTGCCCAGCAAGGCCGGCATGCCGGCGACCGATCCGCGCGCGGCGTGGCGGACCTTCGCCGAGAATGTCCACCTGTTCCGCGGCACGCCGTCCTCCGTGTGGCTCGGCCATGTCTTCGCCGAGGTGTTCGGCTTCGACGTCGCGCTCGATGACTCGACCGCCGATCTCTATTACGACCGCATCAACGAGAAATTGGCGAGCGACGCGTTCAAGCCCCGCGCGCTGTTCGACCGCTTCGGGATCGCGTTCCTCGCGACCACCGAGGGGCCGCAGGACGATCTCTCGCCGCATCACGCGATCCATAAATCGGGATGGAAGGGAAGGGTGGTCACCACCTATCGCCCCGACGCGGTGATCGATGTCGAGCATGAGCAGTTCGCCGGCGCGATGCGTACCTTCGCCGATCTGACCGGCGAGGACGTCTATTCGTGGGACGGCTATCTCGCCGCGCACCGCAAGCGCCGCGCCGACTTCCGCGCCGCCGGGGCGACCGCGACCGATCACGGCCATCCGACCGCGCAGACCGCCAACCTTTCCTATGACGAGGCCGAGCGGCTGTTCCGCACGATCCTGTCGAAGAACTGGACCCCGCAGGACGCCGAGCTGTTCCGCGCGCAGATGCTCACCGAGATGGCGGCGATGTCGGTCGAGGACGGGATGGTGATGCAGATCCATCCGGGCTCCTTCCGCAACCACAATGGCGGGCTGTTCGAGAGCCATGGCCGCGACAAGGGTGCGGACATCCCGATGCGCACCGATTACGTCCATGCATTGAAGCCGCTGCTCGATCGCTTCGGCACCTCGACCGAGCTCTCGATCATCCTCTTCACGCTCGACGAGACGACCTATGCGCGCGAGCTCGCGCCTTTGGCTGGGCATTATCCATGCCTCAAGCTGGGCCCGAGCTGGTGGTTCCACGACAGCCCCGAGGGCATGCGCCGCTTCCGCGAGCAGGTGACCGAGACCGCGGGCTTCTACAACACCGTCGGCTTCAACGACGACACCCGCGCCTTCCTCTCGATCCCTGCGCGCCACGACGTCGCGCGCCGTGTGGATTGCGGCTTTCTCGCCCAGCTGGTGGCCGAGGGGCGGCTGCTCGACTGGGAGGCCGCGGAGCTCGCGCACGAGCTCACCAACGGCCTCGTGCGGAAAGCCTACAAGCTCGACCAACCCGCGCCGGCGCCCGTCGCCGCCGCGGCCTGAACCAGACACAGAACCAACGGAGTATCCCATGTTCGACCGTACCTACTACGCCACGCATCCCGACATGATGGAATGCGTCTCGAACGAGGAGCTGCGCGATCGCTATCTGATCGACGGGCTGTTCCGCGAGGGCGAGTGCGTGCTCAACTACACCCATGCCGACCGCTTCGTGATCGGCGGCGTCGCGGTGGGCGCGAGCGCGGTGAAGCTGCCCGACCAGACCGAACCGGCGTCGGCGGCGGGCCATCCCTTCCTCGAGCGCCGCGAGCTAGCGGTGGTCAATGTGGGCTCGGTCGAAGGCACTGTCACCGTCGATGGCGAGACCTTCACGCTGGGCAACAAGGACTGCCTCTACGTCACCATGGGCGCCAAGGACGTGCAGTTCTCCGGCAACGGTGCGCGCTTCTACCTCGCCTCGTGCCCGGCGCATAAGGGCTTCCAGACGCGGAAACTGTCGATCGCCGACGCCAATGCGCTCGAGCGCGGCAGCCTCGAGGAATCGAACGAGCGGACGATCTTCCAGCTCGTCATCCCGGGCGTGTGCGACAGCGCGCAGCTGGTGATGGGCCTGACCGTGCTCAAGCCCGGCTCGGTGTGGAACACCATGCCCCCGCACATCCACGAGCGCCGCAGCGAGATCTATTTCTACTTCGAGCTCGACGGCCCCAACGACCGCGTCTTCCATTACATGGGTGAAGGCGAGGCGATGCGGCACATCGTCATGGCCAACGAGGAAGCGGTGATCTCGCCGCCCTGGTCGATCCACATGGGGAGCGGCACCAAGGCCTATGCCTTCATCTGGGCGATGGCCGGCGAGAACCAGGACTATACCGACATGAACGTGCTGGACATCTGCCAGCTGGCGTAACTTTGGGCGTCACCCCCGCGAAAGCGGGGGCCCAGCTCCCACGCGATGATCTTGGCGCGACGGCGGGAGCTGGGTTCCCGCTTTCGCGGGAATGACGGAGTAGAGATGAACCCCTTCGACCTTACTGGCCGTGTCGCCATCGTCACCGGTGCGAATACCGGTATCGGCCAGGGCATCGCGCTGGCGCTGGCCGGCGCGGGCGCCAGCATCGCCGCGGTCGGCCGCTCGGCCGCGACCGAGACGGTGGAGAAGGCCCGTGCGCTCGGAGTGAAGGCCGAGATCATCTCCGCCGACCTCTCCACCATCGAGCCTGTGGGCAGAATTGTGGACGAAGCTGTGGAAAAGCTCGGCGGGCTCGACATCCTCGTCAACAATGCCGGGATCATCCGCCGCAACGACAGCCTCGACTTCACCGAGGAAGACTGGGACGCGGTGATCGACACCAACCTCAAATCGGTGTTCTTCCTCTGCCAGGCCGCCGGCCGCCACATGGCCGCGCAGGGTCGCGGCAAGATCATCAACATCGCCTCGATGCTGAGCTTCCAGGGCGGAATCCGCGTGCCCAGCTACACCGCCTCCAAGTCGGGCGTGGCTGGCCTCACCAAGCTGCTCGCCTGCGAATGGGCGGCCAAGGGGATCAACGTCAACGCGATCGCGCCCGGCTATATCGCCACCAACAACACCACCGCCCTCCAGGCCGACGAGACCCGCAATCGCCAGATCGTCGAGCGCATCCCGGCAGGCCGCTGGGGCGATCCCGGCGATCTCGGCGGCGCCGCGGTATTCCTTGCGTCCTCGGCTTCGGATTACGTTCAGGGCCATGTCCTGGCGGTCGACGGCGGGTGGCTCGCGCGATGACCATCGCATTCTTCGGCGAGGTGATGCTGCGGCTCTCGCCGCCCGGGCGCGAGCTGCTGCTGCAGACCCCGAAGCTCGAAGTGAATGTCGGCGGCGCCGAGGCGAACGTCGCCATCGGCCTTGCCTGCCTCGGCCATGCCACGCGCATGATCAGCGCGGTCGCCGACAATCCGTTGGGCGGCGCGGTACTCGGCGAATTGCGCCGGCGCGGCGTCGATACCTCGACCGTGGCGAGCGAGGAGGGGCGTCTCGGCCTGTACTTCCTGACCCCCGGCGCGGGCCTCAGGGCTTCCGAAGTCGTCTATGACCGGGCGCATTCGGTGTTCGCCACCCGCCCGGCCGCCAGCTGGGACTGGGACCGTCTGCTCGAAGGCGCCACCCGGCTCCACCTGTCGGGCATCACTCCGGCGCTCGGCCACAACACGGCGGAGGCCGCGATCGGCGCAGCCGAGGCGGCCTCGGCCAAGGGCATCCCGGTCTCCTTCGACGGCAATTATCGTGCGAAGCTGTGGGAAGCCTGGGACAGCGATCCGCGCGCGGTGCTCAACCGGTTGGTCGCGCATGCCGACGTGCTGTTCGGCAATCACCGCGACGTGTCGCTGCTGCTCGGCAAGCCCTTTTCGGGCGAAGGCTCGGACCGGCGGCGCGAGGCGGCGGAAGCGGCCTTCGCGCATTTCCCCAAGCTCCAGACGATCGCCTCGACCGCGCGGCATGTCGACGATGCCGACAGCCACCGCATCTCGGCGCGAGTCGATACGCGCGGCGGCGCACACCAGACCGACGAAGTGCTGATCGCCGGCGTCGTCGATCGGATCGGCGCGGGCGACGCCTTTGCGGCGGGCGTGCTGCACGGCCTGATCGAAAGCCATGGCGATGCGCGCGCCGCGGCGAAGGCGGGGCTGGCGCTGACCGCGCTCAAGCATTCGCTGCCGGGCGATGCGAGCCTGTTCACGCGCGCGGATATCGCCGCCTTCGAGGGCGGCGGACTGGACGTGCGGCGATGACGATAACGAGAAAATGCGAGGACTTCCCGGGGAGGGTGCATGTTGAAGGAGAGGATCGCAGCCGCCGATGAAGCGGCGCTGCCGCGGCCCGATGCCGCGGCGTTGCGGCATAGCTACGCGATCGACGACGGCTTCGAGGCGGAGCTGCGCGAGGCCTGGACGTTCATCGAGCCGCGCATCGCGGGCATCGCGCGCGACTTGCTCGAGCGGCGTGCGGGCGGGTCCGTATCGGACGATCTCGTCGCGTCACGTGTCGAATATGCGCGCGCCAAGCTGGCGCGGCCGATCAACCAGCTATGGCTGGATACCGTCGTCGCCGAGGCCGATCGCATCGCGCAGCACGATCTCGATTTCTCGGTGGTGGCGGCATCGATGCTCGTCGCGCAGATGCGGATCCATGCGCTGTTCTTCGAGCTGACGCAGGATCCCGCCCAACTGGAGCGACTCACCCGTTCGACCCAGAAGCTCGCCGGGATCGAGTTCGAGATCATCGCGAGCCGGCTGCGCGCGATCGCCCGCGTGCGCGCGCAGGCCGCGATGCGCGAGGAGACGGCGGCGGTCCGCACGCAGCTGGGCGAAGCGATAACGAGCAGCGCGCGTGCCAGCCGCGACGTCGCGGAGTTCACCGAACGCACAGCGGCGGAGATGCAGTCGCTCAGCAAGCCCGCCGCCGAAGTCGCCACCGCCGCGGATCAGTCGGCGACTGCGATGAGCCAGTCGGCCGAGAGCGCCGCGGTGCTGATCTCCGCCTTCGATCGCGCGCGCGAGGAGGCGCAGGCCGCGTCCGAAGTCGCCGGTCGCGCCGATGCGATCGCGGTGCAGGGTGCCGAGAACGCCGCGAGCCTCGCATCGCATACGACGCAGATCGAATCGGTGCTGACGCTGATCGCCGGCATCGCCCAGCAGACCAAGCTGCTCGCGCTCAATGCAAGCATCGAGGCGGCGCGGGCGGGCGAGCGCGGGCACGGCTTCGCGGTGGTCGCGCAGGAGGTCCGCAGCCTCGCGGATCAGGCGGCCGACGCCACCGGCGGCGTTACCGCCACCATCCGCGAGGCCCAGAGCGCCAGCGAGATCATGGCGCAGACCAACCAGGCGATCCTGGCGATCGTGACCGAGCTGATGGAACGCGTGCGCGGCCTCTCGTCCGAGATGGAGGCGCAGGTGTCGACGGTCGGGGCGATCCTCGCCTCGATCGACGAAACCGCCATGTCCTCGCGCGAGATCGCGGTGCTGATCTCGCAGATCAGCGGACGCATCTCCGAACTGTCCGCCGCGGCGCAGGACGCCGGGTACAGGGCGGCCGAGGCGGGCAAGGCGCTGCATCGCATCGAGGAGACGGTTGGGCAGCTCATGACCGAGGTGGCGCGGTGAGTTCGATCGCCATGGACCGCCGCGCGATCCTCGCGACGGGGCTGGCGCTCGGTCTCGCCGGGATTCCCGAGACGCGGGCGGCGCCGGCTGCCGAGCGCGTCCACCTCTGGCCCGGTGTCCCGCCCGGCGGCGAGGGGCTAGCGGTCCGCGACGAAACCGTCCAACGCTCGCCCTCGGGGCCGCCCGACGACATCGCCTGGCCGCATGTCGGAACCCCTGCGATGACCGTGGCCCGCGCGGCAAGCCCCAACGGCGCCGCGGTGCTGCTCATTCCCGGCGGCGGCTATACGCGCGTCGCGGTCGGGCGCGCGCCCTCGAAGATCGCGCGGATGTTCGCCGCGCAGGGGATCACCGCATTCGAATTGCTCTATCGCTTGCCCCACGACGGATGGAAGGCCGGGCCCGCCGCGCCGCTGCAGGACGCGCAGCGCGCGATGCGCCTGATCCGCGCCGGCGCCGCCAGATGGCGGATCGACCCCGCCCGCGTCGCCGCGATCGGCTTTTCGGCGGGGGGACATCTGGCGGGACAGCTCGGCGAGCATGTCGACAATGCGGCCTATGATCCCCTCGACGCCGCCGACGGCCAGCCGATCCGTCCGGTCGCGCTCGGGATGTTCTTCCCGGTGGTCTCGATGCTGCCGCCGATCGCGCATGGCCAGTCGCGCCGGGAGCTGCTCGGCGCCAATCCGTCGGACGCGCTCGCCCAGGCCTGGTCGCTCGAGCGCAACGTGCCCGCATCGATGCCGCCGACCTTCGTCTGCCACGCCGCCGACGACAGGACCGTCAAGGCGACGAACAGCCTGGCGATGTTCACGGCGCTGCAGGCGGCCGGTATTCCCTCCGAGCTGATGATCGCCGAGAAGGGCGGGCACGGGATCCCGCTGATCGGCGCGGACGGCAAGCCGCATGTCTGGTTCGAGCTGTTCAAGACGTTCGCCGCGCGCCACGGCTGGCTTTAGGGGGATGGTGCCGAGTGCAGGGATCGAACCCGCGACCTTCGGTTTACAAAACCGCTGCTCTACCAGCTGAGCTAACCCGGCGCACCACCTGAAACCCGCAGAAATCTGCGGGTTTTCGACCTTTGATGTCTTCGTGAGGATTGGTCAACCCTCGTTTTTGGGACAACTTCAGGGCCAAAAGCCGATATGGATTCGCCTGCGCCGGCCGTCGGTTTTTGCAGGCGCCAACCCGGCCCCGTCGGGCTATGCTGGCACCGCATAAGCGGGCCTCGCTGGCAGAGGGTATCACGTGACGCACACCGTCGAGGCTGGAACGGGACGGATCGGCCGAGTGGTCATCCTGGGCGGCGGCACCGCCGGCTGGATGACCGCGACGGCGCTCGCGCGGACCTTCGGCCCGCGGCTTTCGATCGCGCTGCTGGAATCGGACGAGATCGGGACCGTTGGAGTGGGCGAGGCGACGATCCCGACCATCCACTGGTTCAACGAGCTGATCGGGCTGGATGAGGCCGCCTTCCTCCGCGCCACCGGGGCGACGTTCAAGCTCGGCATAGAGTTCGTCGACTGGGCGCGGCCTGGGCATCGTTACTTCCATCCCTTCGGCCAATACGGCATCCCGCTTCCCGGCGTCGCCTTCCACCATCGCTGGCTCAAGGCCCGGGCCGAAGGGCTGGATCTGCCCCTCGCCGCTTTCTCGCTCGCCACGCGGCTGGCGCGAGAGGGCCGTTTCGCCAAGCCGGCGAACGATGCCCGGTCGATCCTCTCGACCCTCGGCTATGCCTATCATTTCGACGCCAGCCTCTATGCCCGCCACCTGCGCGGGCTCGCCGAGGCGAGCGGGGTGACGCGGGTCGAAGGCAAGCTCGAGCGTGTCGAGCGGCATCCCGAGACCGGCTTCGTCACTGCGCTCTTCACGGCGTGCGGGGACCGGCTGGAAGGCGAATTGTTCATCGACTGCTCGGGCTTCCGCGCGCTGCTGATCGAGGGAGCGATGCAGGCCGGCTATGACGACTGGTCGCACTGGCTGCCCTGCGATCGCGCCGTCGCGGTGCCTTGCGCGCGCGTGGCGGCGACGACGCCGCACACCCGCGCCACTGCCCGGCCCGCGGGCTGGCAGTGGCGCATCCCGCTCCAGCACCGCACCGGCAATGGCTATGTCTATGCCAGCCGGTTCGTCAGCGACGACGCGGCGGCCGCGTCGCTGCTTGCCAATCTCGACGGCGAGGCCTTGGCGGAGCCGCGCTTCCTCCGCTTCACGGCCGGACGGCGGCGGCGCACCTGGATCGGCAACGTCGTGGCGATCGGGCTCTCGTCGGGCTTTCTCGAGCCGCTCGAATCGACCAGCATCCACCTGATCCAGAGCGGCATCGCCAAGCTGCTCGCGCTGTTTCCGGACCGCGACTGCGATCCCGCGCTCGCACGCCGCTTCGATGCGCTGTTCGCCGCCGACATGGACAATATCAAGGACTTCCTGATCCTCCACTACCACGCCCAGGACCGACAGGACCCCCTCTGGGAGCAATGTCGTCACATGGCGCTGCCCGAGACGCTCGTGGAGCGCGAGGCGCATTATCGCCGTTCGGGCCGGGTGATTGTGGGCAGCGACGAGCTGTTCCGCGAGGCGAGCTGGCTCGCTGTGCTCAACGGCCAGGGTGTGCTTGCCGAGGGCTACAATCCCCTTGCCGATACGCTCGATTCCGCCACCAACCGGGCCCAATTGGAGCAGATCGCCGATCTGGTCGCGCGCGCCGCCGCGACGCTGCCGCTGCACGATGCCGCGCTGGCGGAGATCCAGGGCAAGCCGGTCTGACGATCACCGCCGCCCGGTGACTGGCGGGCGCACCGCGAGATAGACGGTGCTCCACAGCTGCGCGGCGTTGGATTCGTCGACGTCCTGCCGGCCCGCGCCGAACGGCACCAGCCGATAGCTCCCGCCTTGATAGGCCCAGGACCAGAGCTCGGAGCTCTGCAGTTCGCGCGACGCCGAGATGGCGCGCCAGAGCCGCGCCTGCACCTGGCCGAGCCGGCCGCGCGTCGCCGCCGGCAGGTCGCGACGCGCCAGCTGCCGCTCGAGCCCCGCGGCAAGCAGCGCCTGCTGCCACGACCAGACCACGGTGCCGTGATAGGCCGAAGGCGTAAAGCGCGCCTGCATCGCCGGCTCCGCCAGCACAGGGTTGGCGACCAGCAAACCGATATCGGTCATCAGCCCGGCGGGGAAGGGCCGCATGATCGCCCCGACGAAGATGTCGAGATCGGCGGGCGGGGGATCGCCGAAGAGCAAGGCGAAACCCTCGTCGGAGTTGAGGATCGGCACCGGCGCGCCCGCCGCGTCGAGCGCGATCGCATGGAAGGTGAGGGGTCCCTTGCCCAAGGCGGCGAGGGCAGGCTGGGCAGGGACGCCGAACCCCGTCGCATAAGTGCGGATCATCGGCGCAGCCTTGGCGGCCGGAACCGAGACGCGGAACAGCCCGGGCACGCGGCTCCGCCACAGCTCGGCCATCGCGCCGGCCCGGCCGAACGCCGCCCGGTCGCCGGCGGTCAGATAGGGATCGAGCAGCCCGGCCCTGAAAAGGCGGGCGGTTGCGTCCAGCGCCGCGGGGACGAACACCGCGTTGACGTCATAGGGATAGCGCCCGCCGCCGATGCCGTCGCCGCTGTCGCGCCACTGGCCCGCGGTCCGCCCGGGCTTGAGCGAGACGAGCCGCGCGACGGCCGGCGCCTCGGCGAAAGGTCGTGCCTGTTCGAGCACGAAGCGCAGGTTGCGCACCAGCGCGGCGCCGGCGCGTTCGGAGCTGCCCGGTTTGGTCTCGCTCGGAATGTCGCGGCCGAGAAAGGCGCGCGCCACGTCCGGCGGGGCCTGATCGAGCAGGTAATGCGCCGCGACCGGGGCGAGCATGAAATCGTCGTCGATCATCGCATAGTCGAGCGTCGGCGCATCGCCGCTGCCGCCATGCTGGCGCCGATCGAGGATCGCGAATTCGGACAGCCCCTCCTCGTGCGCCACTTCGCCGGCTTCATCGAGCCGCGCGAGCACCGCGCCGAGCCCGGCCTCGATCGCCGCGGGCTGGAGCGCGGGCATCAGGAGGCGCACCGACATCAGCGTGTCGCGCCCGAAATAGGTATTGAACCGCCAGGAGCCGGCGAGGAACTTCTCGCGATAGCTGAGGAAATGCAGGGCGTTGCGCGCCGCCGGATCGTCCGCGGCGCGGTCGTTGAGCAATTCGGGCAGCGTCAGCCCGGTCAGCGGCGTGTCCCCGCTCGCCGCGACGATCTCCAGGCGGATGTGGCCGCCCGTGCCGGCGGTGATCTCCCCCTTATCCGCTCGTCCGTCGAGCACGCGCAGCTCGAGCCGATAGCCCGGCGCGCCGTCCACCCGGTCGCGGACATAGATGATCCGGTCGCCCTCCACCCGCATCGGCGCGGCGACCTCGGCGGGGAATCTGCCGATCGCCTGATAGTCGCGCAGGAAGCGCACGTTCGACAGCACCGCCTGCTTGATGGCGAGCCGGGGCGCGGCGACAGTCGCCACCGCACGGATGCCGTGGAGCGGTCGCCCGCGGCCATCGGCCAGCGTCACCGGCTGCGGTGTGCCTTCGAGCCGCCACGCCACCGGCGCTGCGGTCCGGTCGAACCACAAGCCCACTCCGCTATTCCCCGCCGGGAACGCGACGAGGATGCGCGGATCATTGCCCGAGCGCAGCAGCAGATGCGCGGCGACCTTGCCGTCGCGGACGAAGGCGTTGAGATTCTGCCCCTCGGTCAGCTGATAGGCGAGCTCGGGCGCCTGCTGCGCCGGTCCAGATGCCGCGGCCATCAGGCACATCCCCGCCGCCAGGCTTCGCGCGAACCTCGCCGCCATCAGAATTTCAGCGTCACCGTGCCGCCATAGGTCGGGCCGACGATCCCGCGCGCGTAGAAGAAGCCGGAAGCGGCATTCTGCGTCTGGCCCTGGCGGGGATTGCCTTCGGTGAGACCGGTCACGTTGAAGATATTGTCGGCGTCGAAGCTCACCTGCAAGTTCCTCGTCAGATTGAGCGTGACGCCCGCCCCGGTCACGCCATAGCCGGGAAGCGCCACGCCGTTCCCCGAATCCGCGAAGATCTTGCCGACATATTTGTACCGCGCAAAGACCTCGCCCAGCCCGTTGGGCAGCTTGATCGCCGGCGTGATCGTGTAGAGCTGCGCGGGCGTGCGCTCGGGCCGGTTGCCGTCATAGGTCGGCTGCTGCACGCCGTTCAGCCGCAAATTGCTCAGCGTCGGATCCTGGAACACGCCGGTGAAGTCGACCGAGAACCAGTCGACCGGCCGCACCACCGCGTCGATCTCGACGCCCGTTGTCCGCAGGTCGGCGAGGAAGCTCGTCTGCTGGGTCGGGTCGGAGGGGTCGATGAAATTGTAGAACTGGTCGTCGAAGTTGGTGCGGAACACCGTCGCCGAGGCGCTGAGGAAGCGGCCGAGCTGGTAGCGGACGCCCGCTTCGTAGAGCTCGATTCCGGTCACCGGATCGGTGTTGTTGGTCTGGAAGCCCTTGGCATAGCGCCCATAGATCGCAAGATTGGGCGTGATCAGATAGCTGGCGCCGACCGTCCAGGCCGTCGCCGATTGGGTCCGCCGGGTGACGTTGAAGGTGCCGTCCCAGGTCGGCCCGACGGTCGGGATGACGCCCGCCGTGCCGGATGGCACCGGCTGGTTGACCGCGGCGGCGCGGCCGTCGCGGAACCGCGCCTCGTCGCTCTCCCAGCGGATGCCGGCGTCGATGTGCAGGCTGTCGCCGATCTTCAGCTCGTCGTTGATATAGACCGACATCGACTTGTCGTCGCGCTCGCGGATGCCGACGCCCCAGTCGCCATAGGAGATGAGGCCGTTGTCGCTGAGCGTGCCGATGACGTTGTTGTTCGCGTCGAGCGCGACGATGTCGTAGATGTCACTATTGTTGCGGACGTCATTGACCACGGGCGCGACCGCCGACTGGTTCTGCTTGCGGCGGACGTCGTAGTAGAGCACGCCCGCGGTCAGCGAGTTCTTGAACGCGCCGCTCTCGAACTCCCAGCGGAATCCGGCATTCGCGCCGAAATCGGTGCCTTTCAGATAATCGTGGTTGAGCACGGTTTGCTGGAGGAAGCCGTTGCCGTTCAACCCGTTGAGTATGTCGGTCTGGTTCGATCCGACCACGGTGCCGGTGCGCAAATTCTTGATGCCGTAGCGCACGGTGGCGGGGAAGGCTGCGGCGCCGAGGGTGAGCAGGTTGTTGATGGGGGAGTTCGCGCCCGGGGTGAGATAGTCGACCGCGCTGGTCAGCCCGGCATTGCCCGTGCCCGATCCGGGGAACAGCCCGTTGAAATCGTAGCTGTAATCCAGATAGCGGGCCCGCAGGAACAGCTCGAGCCCGTCGGTCACCGGCTTCTCGAAGTCGAGCCGCAGCTGCTTGGTCTTGGCGCGCACGCCTTCGCTCAGCCGGAAGTCGCGGAGCCCGTCGGCCTCGACGAAGGTCGAGACCGGCACCGAGATACGCTCGAAGGCATCGCCGCCGATATTGTCCCACTGCCTGTCGAGCCCGGGGACGCCACCCGGCCTGCCGTTGTTATAGGCATAGGGCATGCCGGCATAATAAGCCGTTTTGAGATCGCCGATCTTGCCGGTGAGCCGCAGATAGCCGCCGCTGTCGAAGCGATATTCGAGCATCGCCTTCACGCGATAGCCCTCATAGTCGAACGGGTTCCTGCGCACGCCGGGGCTGCTCTGGAAAAAGCCGCCGACGCTGAACGCCAGGTTGTTGGCGATCGGCGCCGAATAATAGAGGTCGCCGCGCTTCAGGCCGTAATTATAGGCGGTGGCACGGGCCATCCCCTCCGCCCGCTCGAAATTGGGCTTCTTCGAGATGAAGTTGATCGTCGCCCCCGCGCCGTTGACCGTCAGCACGCCCGACGATCCGCCTTTCACGGCCTCGAGCCGATCGATGGTCAGGTCCTGCGAGAAGAAGAAGTCGGCGCCGCCGCCCTGGTAGAGCACGGGCATTCCGTCCTCTTCGAGCTGGACGAAGCGCTGCCCGCCGCCCTGCAGCCCGCGGACCGAATAGTTGTTCGAAAGTTCGCCTGCCGTGCCCTCGACGAAGATGCCGGGCACGAGCTCGAGCATGTCGGCGGTCGAGCGCGGCGCCTTGCGGTCGATATCCGCGCGGGTCGCATAGGTGATGTCGGCCGAAGCGGTGATCAGCGGGCGATCGCGGCTGGTCTGGCCGGTGACCACGATCTCCTGATTGCCATCGGCCTCGTCGTCCGGCGCGGGCGTGGCCTGCGGCGTCGCGGCCTCGGCCTGGTCGGCGGGAGGGGGCGTTTCGCCCGGCCTGTTCTGCGCCAGCGCGGGTGCGGCCGGAAGGACCGCTGCGCTCAGCAGCAGCCCCGCTCGCAAGCTGAAGCGCTCCGTGGGCATGTCTCTCTCCCGATCGGCTCGGGAACCGGGCACAATGCGGGGTTCGCGAGCCGCTATTTTTCGGGGACAACCCGTGGGGCGCGCGCCACGATCCCCGTTAGAGCGCAGCCTGGCGTGTTTCTCACCGCGTCGGGCGCACGTCCGCGGTGGCCGGCTCGGGATAGCGCTTGAGGACCACCCTGACGGTGCCGTTGGCCCAGCCGGACTCGTCCTGCGGTGGATATCCGAGAAGATCGGCAATTCCGAATAGATCCTTTGATACGGATCAAATGATATAGAACAGACGGTACTTCAGGGTTCATCCCAGGGCGTATAGGGAATACTGCATGATGTCTGACGATGATATTGCGCATTATCATTGCTTCTGGTAGAATGTGGACGGGTTTTACATGAAAACCTAAACGATTCTAAAGCCCGCATGAACGCCGGGTCGCACGCCTTTAACCCGCCAAGCTTGGCTTGGCCCATGAAGAAGGTGCGCGATGGCAACCACGGTATTGATAGTTCTCGACGGCGGCTACCGCTTTGGAAGCGGGGCGATACCGCCAAGCGATTCCGATGTCGATTTCACCTATTCGACCCTGGTCGGCGCGCTTGAAGGTGCCGGAATGGCGGTGACCAAGGCGCATCGCCAGCTCGACAGCACCGCAACGGCAGGTTGGACTTCGTTCCGGTTCGATGCCGTGCCGGCGGGGCACAGCTTGCTCGAGTTCGACGCGATCTGGCTGATCGGCCTGCAAGGCCGGAACGTGCAGCTTCCCAATTCATCCGCCAGCGGCGCCAACGCGCTGGACGAGCCGCAATTGAAGGAAATCGCCCGCTATATGGACGCGGGCGGCGGCGTCTTCGCGACCGGCGACCATGACAGCATCGGCGCCGATATGTGCGGTCGCATCCCCAGGGTCCGGGCAATGCGCGCATGGTATGGCGAAGGGGACAGCTTCCCCGATATTCCCGCCAATTTGCCGCGGAACAATCCCAGAAGCGGACCCACCCGGGCGGATACGACGCGGCGCAATCCGGCGGGCCAATATGACGCCGCCAGCAATCCCAACGGCGCCACCGACCATGTCTGGTTCGAGAACCAGTCCGATTCGATCCCGCAGCCGATCGTCCCGGCAACCTCGCCCGCGCATCCGATCCTGCGCCGGAACGGGAACGACATCGAATTCTATCCGGACCACATGCACGAGGGCAAATGCCTAGGCGGTGATCTCGCGAGCTATGATTACGGCCAGACGCTGACGTTCGACGGCGATTCCTTCGTCGAATTCCCGACGATCGACAGTCCGCAGGAACGTCCGGAAATCATTGCCAGCGGTTCGACCCAGCCTTTCGCGTCGCGCAACGCCGTTTCCGGCAGCCTGGTCGAGGGCGGCGCCCTCGCCAATGCGGAATCGATTCCCACACTGAGCGTCTACGACGGCCGGGCCGTCGGGGTCGGCAGGGTCGTGACAGGCTCGACCTTCCACCATTATGTCGACATCAACCTGACCGGCGACACCGATATCGTTCCGGGAACGCCGCAGAACCGCACCGGCCCCGATGCCGCGAAAGGCGTGGGCTTCAACGCGAATTCGGGCCTGTTCGACGAGATCAAGGCCGTCTTCGTCAACATCACCAACTGGCTGGCAAGGCCTCGGCCGGCCATCACGCTCTATCTCGAGCGCAGCACCTTCGGCCAGGACGAGGTCACCGGGAATCCGCATTTCCCCGGCGCGGTCCGGGTCGTCGTGGATGGATTGAAGCCGAGCGACTTTCCGGGCGGATCGGTGACGGAGGGGCCCTTCAATCCCGCCTGGGCGCCGGTGGTCACTCCGGATGGAGCCGCGTTCATCACGATCACGCCCGTCGATGTATTCAGCGACGATCCGGGCATGCCGGAGCGGCTGCAGCGCTTCACCTTCATCTACGACGTGGACTTCGCCAACAGCGCGTTCGGCACGCAGACGGTTCCGGTCAACGCGTCGCTCAGCTCCCCCGCCGCGCCCAACCCGCTGACGGACACGGCGTTCTTCCAACTGGTCGTATCCGCGAATCCGTTCATGCTCGACCTCGATGGCGGGAACGATAAGACCTGGCTGAGCTCCGACCTCAAGGTGTTCCGGGTGGTCGCCGGCGATACGTTGCACGGCGTCACGCTGCCCACCGACGCCAACCGCGCGCAGGCGTTCACCTTCATCAATACGCTGAAGAACAACATCACCGTCGCGCAGTTCGAGTCGATGACCGGCAACCAGCAGGCATCGGCGCTGAGTTCGATGCCGACCACCACGGTGAGCGGCGAGAATGTCTACAACTTCGCGATCGCGCGCGTGCGGCGCAACGGGACGATGCTGTCGGCCGACAACGTGCGGGTCTTCTTCCGCCTCTTCACGTCGCAGACCACTGCGGCGCTGACCTTCAATGGCGGCATCGGCGACGGGTATCCGAAGACCGGCGGTGCTGCTCCGATCGCGCTGCCCGCGCAGTCCGGCGGCCAATGGCTGTCCTTCCCGTGCTTCTCGGAGAATCGCGACCCCGACCCGAATGCGCAGGACGACGACCAGAACGTCCGGACCATCGATACCAGCGAGAGCGAGGAGTTCTTCGGCGTCCTGCTGGATACCAATCTCGACGTGGACTATCTGCCGTTGACGCCCGGCGGCGGGGGCGGGAACAAACCGCTGCGCACCTTGCTGACCGGCGAGCATCAATGCCTGATCGCGCAGATCGAATTCGCCGGGACGCCGATACCCGATGGCGCGACGCCCTGGACCTCGGACAAGCTGTCGCAGCGCAACATCGCGATCAATGAAGTCGCCAACCCCGGCATGACCGCCTCGCGCGCGGCGTTCCACACCTTCGAGCTGGAGGCGACGCCGCAGCCCATTACCGACAGCATGCCGCCGGACGAGCTGCTGCTCGATTGGTCGCGCGCCATTCCCGACAACAGCTTCGCGCGCATCCACATTCCCGGCTGGAAAGCGCAGGACGTGGTCGAGCTGGCCGATCGCTTCTATCCGCGCCACGAAATCCGGGCGGTGGATGAGCGCACGATCGAGATTCCGGCCGGCGGGATGCGCTATGTTCCGCTGCCCCGCAGCCTCTACCGGCAGACCGGCGTGCTGACGGTCGACCTGCCTTTGGGGATCAAGAAGGGCCAGCGCTTCGATGTTTCGGTGCGCCAGATCACCAATCGCGGCCGCAATGTCCAATGGCCGGTGCCCAAGGTGGCCGAGATCTCGCTGGAGGAAGCGGCCCGATTGCTCGGCGGGGTGGAAGGCGCGGGCGCGACTCCGGCCGTCGCGCGCGGCGTCTTCGATCTGGGCGACAACCGCGCGCTGGTGACCGACCTTTCGGTCTTCGACGACGCGGGCGATCATGCCCTGCTGATCGAGCATCCCGATCCCGTGCTGGTCGCAAAGGCACAAGCCGACGCGCGGATGTGGCGGGAAACGATCGGCGCGTTCCAGCTGGGCATTCCGGTGTCCACGCGAAAGGCGATGCTGCTCGATCACATGCGCCTGTTTTCGCTGATGCACTGGCGCCTGGGGCACATGCCGCGCCAGAGCCGCTGGTACGCGACGATGCAATATTATGTGGGACTGTTGTCGGACAAGGTACAGGCGCTGGGCGGCAATCCCTGGGACGTGCCGGCCACCCCGGACGGAGCGATTCCGCAATTACCCTGGGTCGGCGACGATGCGGACGGCGACGGCGTTCCGGACGACGGTTCGCCCGGCGACGGCGGCTCGCTGGAAGAAATCATCAGGCGGCTGGCCTATCCCTGGGGATGCCTGCTGTTTGCCATATTGCTGCTCCTCCTGCTCTGGCTGCTGCTGCGTTGAGAAAGAGGTCAGGGAACGCCGAAGGTCCAGCCCTCGGTTCGTGCAAGACCGGGCGTGAGGCCGGCTGGCGACCATAATTCGGGCCGGGTCGCGGCGACGCGCAGCCATGCGGCCGAGAGGATCGCGTCGGTGGCATGGTCGTCATACCGCGGCAAAGGGCGGTGCGGTGCGGATCCGAACGCCGCAAGCAGCGCGTCGAGCGTCGCGCCGTCGCGGATCTTGGAGATGCCCTTGCGCATGCCGGCGAGACGGGCGGGCAGGGCGGTATAGATTTCGACGAGCACCGGCCCGGTCTCCGGCAACGGATCGAAGGGCCAGAGGCCGATCGTGCCGCGCAGTCGATGGAGCACGCGCATGCCGGTGAGGCTCGACTTGCCGACCTGCGACGCGCCGACGAGGTTGAAGCAGCTATAGGGCGAGAGCCGCATCGCCTCCTGCCCATGCTCGCAGATCCGGAAACGCCCGCGACCGGGCGGAAACAGATCGCCGCAATCGCCATGCTGGCGGAAATGGCGTCGGGCATCGGGATGGCCAACGAAGCTGGTCGCGGCGAGGTGGGGATCGCCGGCGCTGAGATCGTCGACCAGCTTCCACAGCGCGGGGCCGTCGGGCGGCGAGGCGTCCCAGCCGGGGAAATAGGCGCCTTCATCCTCGAAGGGGAAGGCAGGGGAGAGGTCGAGGCCGATCAGCGCGCGGGTGCCGCTTTCGGCTAGCGATCCGAGCCATTCGAGAATGTCCTCGCGCGACCAGGCCCGATCGACCAGCGCGGGTGCGGCCTGCCCGGCCCGCGCATGGGCGACCGCCAGCCCCTTCGGCCTCTCGACCGCCTGGCCCGACCAGTCGATCGCGATGAAATCGGTGAAGCTCATTCATCCTCCCCTGCCAGGGGGAGGTGGCGCCCGGAGGGCGTCGGAGGGGGAGGAAGCACGATGGTGAGTTGGTCGCTGACCTCCCCCTCCGTCAGGCTTCGCCTGCCACCTCCCCCTGGCGGGGGAGGATAATCCAAA
>NZ_JAPKNM010000049.1 GCF_026460985.1 Sphingomonas sp. | reverse complement strand
TGGAGGCGTCGCCGACGAAGATCAGTTTATAGTCGTGGCCGTATTTGTGGAGGATGTCCCAGGTCGGCGTGCGCTCGGTGAAGCGGCGGCGATTGTCCTTCCACACGCCCTCATAGGGGCAGTTGTGGAAATAGAAGAATTCGAGGTTCTTGAATTCGCTGGTGGCGGCCGAGAACAGTTCCTCGCAGAGCTTGACGAACGGGTCCATCGAGCCACCGACGTCGAGGAAGAGGAGGAGCTTGACCGCATTGTGCCGTTCGGGACGCATGCGGACGTCGAGCCAGCCCTGCTTCGCGGTGCCTTCGATCGTCGCGTCGATGTCGAGCTCGTCGGCGGCGCCTTCGCGGGCGAAGCGGCGCAGGCGGCGGAGCGCGACCTTGATGTTGCGGGTGCCGAGCTCCTTCGTGTTGTCGAGATTCTTGAAGGCGCGCTGGTCCCAGACCTTGAGCGCGCGGCCGTGCCTGCTCTCGCCGCCGATGCGGACGCCCTCGGGATTGTAGCCCGAATTGCCGAAGGGCGAGGTGCCGCCGGTGCCGATCCACTTGCTGCCGCCCTGGTGGCGCTCATGCTGCTCGGCGAGGCGCTGCTTGAGCGTCTCCATGATCTCGTCCCACGAGCCGAGCGACTCGATCGCGGCCATTTCCTCGGGCGTGAGGAATTTCTCGGCGATGGCCTTGAGCCACTCCTCGGGTATCTCGGCGGGAGCGACGCCGTAGCTCGTGGCGATCCCCTTGAAGACCTTGGCGAAGACCTGATCGAAGCGGTCGAGCATGCCCTCGTCCTTCACGAAGGTCGCGCGGGCGAGAAAATAGAAGGCTTCGGGGGTGCGCTCGATCACGTCGCGGTCGAGCGCCTCCAACAGGATCAGATGCTCCTTGAGGCTCGCCGGGATGCCCGCGGCGCGTAGCTCGTCGAGGAAGGAGAAGAACATGCGCCCCTTCTAGGGCTGGCGCTCGTACAGCGTCCAGTGGGTGCCCGACATGCCGTGCGCGCGGCGCTCGGCGATTGGGGTATAATGCGCACCGCAGCGTTCGAGCCGCGGTGGCTCCTGTTCGCCCTTGTAGCGATCGATGAGCAGGAAGCGCGCGGGCGGGCATTCGTCGAGGGTGATGGCGAGCGGATAGCGCGCATGCGCGGCGGCGACCTCGAGCATCGCGAGGCCCGTGTCGCGGTTGAGGAGTATCCGTGCGCCCGCCGGCGCGCGCGCCTGCATCGCGCGCACCGCGGCGGCGGGGTCGCCGCGGCGGTTGATCGCGAGGTCGACGTCCTGGACAATGCTGCCGGTGAGGATCAGCGCGAGTGCGCCCCCCGCAGCCCAGCGCTTCCAGCCACCGGCGACAAAGCCCAGCCACAGCATTTCGGCGGCGAGGACCAGCAGCGCGATGCCCGCGACCAGATAATAGCGCGGATGGCCGACATTGCCCGCGTGGAGCAGCGCGAGGGTCAGCGGGAAGCCGATGATCGCAAGTCGGTGCAACGCCATGCGGCGGACTCCCCAGCCGCGCGCGACGATGACCAGCGCGGGGATCAGAGCGAACCACCACAGCGACACGATCGGGAAGCCGATCGCATATTCGAACATCTCCGAGACGCCGTGGAGGAACTGCAGCAGCGTGAACGGCTCATAGGCGCCGAACTTGAAGCCGGTGCGCGCGGCAGCGGCGCCGAGGATGACCGCGACGACCAGTGCGAGCGCGAGCACCGAGGGCCAGAGCAGCCGGAGCGTGCCGACGATCGCCGTGCGCAGCGCACCGCGCTGCCACAGCGCGAAGAACACCCAGCCGGCGACCGCGCAGAAGCCGAAGAACATGGTGAGCTGGGCGAAGGCACCGAGAAAGAAGCACCAGGCCAGCTGGCGAGGCGCGCGCTCGGAGGCCTCGCCGGCCAGCCAGCGATCGACGACGAGGATCGCGAGGAGCAGCGCGAGCGACATGGTCGCATAGCCGCGCGCCTCCGATCCCATCGTCACCATCGCGGGCGAGACCGCGAAGAGCAGTGCAGTGACCAGCCCGAGACCAGGCGCGCGACGCGCGCCGAGCAGCCCGGCGACGAGCACCGCCGCGGTGCCGCTGGCGATCGACAGCGCGCGGGCCAGTGGTGGCGGCGCGCCGAACCCGACGAACTGGAGCCACAGTGAATTGAGATGGTGGTTGTTGTCGTGGTTGATGTTGAGGAAAACGCCGAGCGGAGTACCGGCGTCACGCGCCTGGAGCGCGGACCAGGCCTCGTCGAGCCAGAGTCCTCCCTGCGCGCCGGCAATCCGCAGCCCCAGCCCGAGCGCGACGATCGCCCCGAGCCACCCCCAGAATCGCCTGTCGGCCTGCCCGATCCCCGCCATGCCTCTTCATGCTTCAGCGCCGGGTGCGGCACAAGTCAGCGGGCATAGGCGTCGATCAGCGAGCCGACATAATCGGGCTGAGCGCCGCTCAGCTCGGACGAGGCGCGGGCGGGGCGGACGGCTTTGCCCGCGGCGGGATCGGGGGTGCCGTAGATGAAGCCGTGCGCCGGATAGACCGAACTGCCGAGACCGTTGGTGTCGCGGTACCAGACCTTGACCAGGCTCCAGTCGCCGCGCGGCGAGACGTCGAACAAGGTGACGTCCTGCTCGGCATGGCCGCGCGCGCCGTTGAAGCGCGACCAATTGGCATGGGTAACCATCAGCACGCGCTTGTCGACGATGCGGCTGACCACCGCGACATGGCCGAGGCGGAGCCTGTCACTTCTGGCGAAGGCTAGGACGGCGCCGACGCGCGGCTTCGATCCGCGCTGGTAGCGGCCGTCGGCCTGGTCCCACCAGGTCCAGGCGTCACCATAGATCTGGATCCCCGACGCCGCGCGGGCGAAGGGCACGCATTGGCCGACATATTCGAGCAAGGATTGCGCCTGCGCGGGCACGGCCGTGAAAGCGGCGGCAAGCACAAGCAGGAGCGGAAACGCGAAGCAACGACGCATACTCGGGTACCGATACAGATACCCCCCAAGCGCGAGGTATCGGGAACCGGTTAAAAATGCGTTAACCCTGTTTCCGGCGTCCGTGCACCGCCTCGACCAGCACGAACGAGATGATCATCAGCAGATACCAGGCGCCGAGCTTGGCGGGCGAGACCAGTTCCCAGCCATCCTCCTGCCCCGGATACATCCAGGCGCGCGAGAAGGTGCCCAGATTCTCGGCGAGCCAGATGAACAGCGCGACGAGCAGCCAGCCGAGCAGCAGGGGCATCCAGCGCTCCGCGCGCCAGACGGTGAAGCACACGCGGGTGCGCCAGAAGAGCAGGCCGGTCGCCGCGAACAGGCCGAGCCGGATGTCGGGCAGCCAGTGGTGCGCGAAGAAGTTGACATAGATGGCCGCCGCCAGCGCCCATGTCGTCCAGCGCGGCGGATAGCCCGGGAAGCGGAAGCGAAAGATCCGCCAGACGCGCGCGATATAGCTGCCGACCGCGGCGTACATGAAGCCCGAGAAGAGCGGCACGCCGCCGATCCGCAGCAGGTTCGGCTCGGGATAGAGCCACGAGCCGTGCGCCGTCTTGAACAGCTCCATCACCGTGCCGACGACATGGAAGGCGAAGATTACCTTCGCCTCTTCGAGATTCTCGAGCCGGAAGGCGAGCATGCCGATCTGGATCAGCACCGCGCCGAGGACGAGGAAATCGTAGCGCGCGAGCGGTGCGTTCGCCGGATAGAGATAATGGGTGCCGAGCAGCAGCACGAGCAGCAGCGCCCCGAACAGGCAGGCCCAGCCCTGCTTGAAGCCGAACAGCAGGAATTCGTAGGTCCAGGCGCGCCAGCCGGGCCGCGGCGAGAACGCCTCGAGCTGCGCCCGGACGCGCGCGAAGCGGGTGGCGCCGCGGGTCCTCGGCTCGTGCAAGCTCAGGCCTTGGCGGCGGGCGGGGGCGGGGGCTGGCGCGGGAAGCGTTCGAGCGCGGGGTCGATCACGGCCCAGGCGGGGGCGTCGTCGGTCCAGATCGCGACCTGGGGGGCGAGGTCGTTGGGTGTGTCGATGAAGCCGAGGCGGATCGTGCGGAACTGGGGGCGCGCCGAGGACTGGCCCATCACATGCGTGCCGCACTTGCCGCAGAAGCTCTGGGTCAGCGTGTTGCCGCTCGCCGCGGTGTAGCTGGTGCTGGCGAGTTCCCCCTGCAGCGCGACCGCGTCGGTGGCGAACATCGCGTTGGCGGTCGGCGAGCCGGCGGCGATCTGCTGGCATTGGCGGCACCAGCATTGGCGCACGGCGAACGCTTCACCCTCGATCGTGGCGGTGACCGCGCCGCAGGCGCAGCGCCCGGTGTAGCGGCTCACTTGCTCTGCCTCCGGCTCATGAAGGCGAGGCGTTCGAACAGCATCACGTCCTGCTCGTTCTTGAGCAGCGCGCCGTGGAGCGGCGGGATCGCCTTGCTCGGATCCTTCGACTGGAGCACGTCGAGCGGCATCTCCTCGTGGAGCAGCAGCTTGAGCCAGTCGAGCAACTCGCTGGTCGAGGGCTTCTTCTTGAGGCCGGGGACTTCGCGGATGTCGTAGAAGATATCCATCGCCTTCGAGACCAGGATCTTCTGGATGCCGGGGAAGTGGACGTCGATGATGGCCTGCATCGTCTCGCGATCGGGGAACTTGATATAGTGGAAGAAGCAGCGGCGCAGGAAGGCGTCGGGCAGTTCCTTCTCGTTGTTCGAGGTGATCACCACGATCGGGCGCTCGGCGGCGCGGATCGTCTCCTTGGTCTCGTAGACATGGAATTCCATGCGATCGAGCTCCTGGAGGAGATCGTTGGGGAACTCGATGTCGGCCTTGTCGATCTCGTCGATCAGCAGGACGGGGACCTGCGGCGCGGTGAACGCCTCCCAGAGCTTTCCCTTGCGGATGTAATTGGCGATGTCGTGGACGCGCTCGTCGCCGAGCTGGCCGTCGCGGAGACGCGCCACCGCATCATATTCGTAGAGGCCCTGCTGCGCCTTGGTGGTCGACTTGACGTTCCACTCGATGAGCGGAGCGTTCACCGCCTTGGCGATCTCATAGGCGAGGACGGTCTTGCCGGTGCCGGGTTCGCCCTTGACGAGCAAAGGACGGCGGAGGGTGACGGCCGCATTGACGGCGACCTTGAGGTCCTCCGTCGCGACATAGCTTTGGGTACCTTCGAAGCGCATGGATAGCGTCGTAAAGGGGCAGGGCCCCTGGACGCAAGCTCAGGCGCGGTTGCGGGCGCTCGTGCGGGCTTCGAGCAGGTCCCAGAGGCCGCGATGCTGGGCGAAGACCTGTTGCGCGCCGAACAACATCGCGCGCTCCATCGCGGCTTCGCGGGCGAGCGCATCGACGACGCTGACGGTCTCCTCGGCGAGCGGGAGCGTCGAGGCCGGTACGCTCAGCCCCAGACGGATGGCGACGGCGTCGAGGACCTCGCGGATCGTCGCCCAGTCGATCGCCAGCGCAAGCGCGGCGCCGGCGGCGCAACCCGCGCGGTCGGACTGGGCGAGCATGTCGAGCGCGTGGTGCTGCGCGTGCGCGGCGGCTTCGGATTCGGCATGGCCGGGCGTGCTCGGCAGCGGGCCGGCGGCGGCGACGATGCGGACGAGATAGGCGCGTTCGGTGGCGAAGGCGCTCGCCGCAGCCTCGAGCCAGTCACGCTCCAACGAGACGCGGGCATGGTCGAGCGCATAGTCGATCACGCCGGGATGGCGGCCGTGGAGCACGCAGATGAAATGGGCGGCGTCCGCAAGGTCGCGCAGCGGCTCCAGATTCTCGGCGAGACGCTGGAGATAGGGGTGGTTCGCGCTGCCATCGGAAGCGACGAGCGATCCCATCGCTCCCCAAGTGCCACCAAGACGGGCGATCTGTGCGGTATCGAACGGCATAAGCCCCCAAAGCTGAGATGCCGGCGATGCCGGTGCCCCTCTATGCAACTCAGGGTTATACCGAAGCACGTAAATACGTGGTTGATGCCGAGTTTACTCTTTGGTGGGGAGTTGTGGATCGTTCGGAGGACAGGGCTTCCGTACAAGCAGTAGCCCAGGACAGCGAAGTACTGCGCGGCTCCGGGCTACTGCTTTTGCAGGAGCCCGGAAGATTTCACCAGCTCCACATCGTCCCGTCTTCGAGCCGGTTCACGGGAAGATAGGCGCGCTTATACTCGTATTTCGCGGCCAACGCTTCGTCGATATCGACCCCGAGACCCGGCTTGTCGCCCGGATGCATCAGGCCGTTCGACAGCGAATAGGCGTGCGGGAAGACTTCGTCGGTCTCGGCGGTGTGGCGCATATATTCCTGGATGCCGAAATTGGGCACCGACAGGCCGAAGTTGAGCGCGGCGGCCATGCTCACCGGCGACAGGTCGGTCGCGCCGTGGCAGCCGGTGCGCACCTGATAGAGATCGGCGAGCGCGGCGATGCGGCGCAGATGGGTGATGCCGCCGGCATGGACCACCGTGGCGCGGATATAGTCGATCAGTTGCTCCTCGATGAGCTGCTTGGCGTCCCACACCGAGCTGAAGATCTCGCCGACCGCGAGCGGCGTGGTGGTGTGCTGGCGAATCAGGCGGAAGCCGGCCTGGTTCTCGGCCGGCGTCGCATCCTCGAGCCAGAACAGCCGGTAGGGCTCGAGATCCTTGCCGAGCCGGCCCGCCTCGATCGGGGTCAGGCGGTGATGGACGTCATGGAGCAGATGGATATCCCAGCCGAGCGCGTCGCGTCCCCTTGCGAACAGCTCGGGCACGTGACGCATATACTTGGAGGTCGACCAGAGCGTCTCGTCGGGGAGCGAACCCTTGGCGGGCTCGTAATAGAAGCGCTCGCCCGACACGCCATAGGTGGCGGCGAGACCCGGCACGCCCGACTGGAGGCGTACGGCCTTGTAGCCCTGCTCGAGATATTCGTGCGCGCGCTCGATCGTCTCGGCGATATCGCTACCATTGGCATGACCATAGACCATGCAGCC
Organism: Sphingomonas sp.; assembly: GCF_026460985.1. Classification (GTDB taxonomy): domain Bacteria; phylum Pseudomonadota; class Alphaproteobacteria; order Sphingomonadales; family Sphingomonadaceae; genus Sphingomonas. Next base: position 8,532 of record NZ_JAPKNM010000049.1, on the reverse strand, counting down.
CTCGCGCGCCGCGCCGCCGAGCAGCTGGTAGACCGGCAGGCCGGCGAGCTTGCCCTTGATGTCCCACAGGGCCATGTCGACCGCGGCGATCGCGCTCATCGTCACCGGGCCGCGGCGCCAGTACGCGCCCTTGTACAGATACTGCCAGATATCCTCGATACGGTGCGCGTCCCGGCCGATCAGGCAGGGAATGACATGATCCTCGAGATAGCTGGCAACCGCCAGTTCGCGGCCGTTGAGCGTCGCGTCGCCGATCCCGTACACGCCTTCGTCGGTCTCGATCTTGAGCGTCACGAAATTGCGGCCGGGGCACGTGACGATCACGCGCGCGGAAGTGATGCGAGCCAAAGGTAAGCATTCCTTAGAAGTGGTCAGGCCAATATTCCCTTGTGACGGGTCTCCTGTCAACCTAGGGTATCGCAGTGAGGACGCTATGAAGATCACGGGCAACAAGCTGTACCAGCGCGTGGCGGCTTCGATCACGAGCGCGATCGAGGCTGGGCGTTGGGCGCCCGGTTCGCGGCTGCCCGGCGAGCGCGACCTTGCCGAGGAGTATAAGGTCAGCCGGCCGACGATCCGCGAAGCGATGATCGCGCTCGAGATGAAAGGATGGATCGAGGCCCGGCACGGCTCGGGCCTCTATGTCACGCGGCGCGACCATGGCACCGGCCAACGCGAGGAGGCGCTCAATTTCGATGTCGGCGCCTTCGACCTGACCGAGGCCCGCATCCTGTTCGAGGGGGAGGCGGCCGCGCTGGCGGCGGTCTCGATCACCGACGAGCAGCTCGACGAGCTCGACGCACTGCTGGCGGCGATGGCGGCCGAGGATTCGGGAGAGCCTTCGGTGATGGACGCCGATCATCGATTCCACGTCGCGATCGCGAGCGCCACGGGCAATGCCGCGATCCGCAGCGTGATCGAGTATCTGTGGGACCTGCGCATCCGCTCGCCCTTGGCCGCCAATATGTTCGCGCGGGCGAAGCGCGGCGGCATCACCCCGCGCGTCGAGGAGCATCGGCCGATCGTCGCCGCGCTGAGGACGCGCGACCCGCATGCCGCACGGAGCGCGATGCGGCGCCATCTGCGCGGCGTGGTCGACGACCTGCTCGAGGCGACCGAGCTCGAGGCGATGGCACGCACGCGCGACGAGCTCGACGCGCGGCGCGACAGCGTGGCCCGCCGGCTCGAGATCGGCTCGGCCTGATCCGGCTCGGGTGAAATGGCCTGACCAATCGCTCGGATGCGACTGATCGACCAAAGTCGACATGGGCGCGACGAAGACGGTCGGCGGGAGTCGGCGCTTGTGCTAGGCGGATTTCGTGCGCAGCCCAATCCCCGAACGCTTCCGGCGCCGCGAGTTCCTGATCGCGGCTTTGCTCACCGCCCTGCTCTGGGCGGCGGCGCTCGTGCTGTGGTCTGCGCAGGACCTCGTGTCGGGCGTCGCGTTTCCCTTTCCCTATAAGCGGCTGCTTGCCGAGACCTTCGGCATCGGGGTGTTCTTCTCGGCGGCGCTGGCGGCGGCCATCGGCATTTCGCGCCGGCTTCCTCGGCCGTGGATGATCGCGGCCACAGTGGCGGCTGCGATCGGCATCGCGACGCTGCACGGCTTCATCGACGCACAGCTGATGCGAGGGTTTCGGGCGGAACTGCACCTCAGGCCTGCGCCGTTGATCGAGCTCTTCTATCGCGGGCTGATGCCCTTCGTGCTGATCTACGGCCTCTATGCCATGGCGCTCGGGCTGATGCTGAGCGAGATGACGGTGCGCGACAGCGAGCGGCGGCTCGCCGAGGCGCGCAACGCCGCGCAGCAGGCGCAGCTCGCCGCGCTGCGCTTCCAGCTCAACCCGCATTTCCTGTTCAACACCCTCAACGCGATCTCGTCGCTGATCGTCACGCGCCGAAACGACGAGGCCGAACGGATGACAATGAAGCTCTCGGAATTCCTGCGCCTCTCGCTCGAGGCCGACCCCGATGCCGAAGTGACGCTCGACGAGGAATTGACCAACACGCAATCCTATCTCGAGATCGAGGCGGTGCGGTTCTCGGATCGATTGCAGGCCGAGTTCGATTGCCCGGCGGAACTGCTCAATGCCTATGTGCCGAGCTTCCTGCTGCAGCCCCTGGTCGAGAACTCGATCAAATATGCCGTCGCGCCTTCGCGGCGGCCGGTGACGTTGTCGGTGCGTGCGAGCGCCGCGCAGGGCATGCTGCTGCTCGTAGTCGAGGATAGTGGACGCCAGGGCCCCGGCATCGCGCCGTTCGCCGGAACGGGGGTCGGGCTCGACAATGTGCGCAGACGCCTCGCCGCCTTCTACGGAGCCCAGGGGAGCATGGCTGCGCGGGCGAGCGGCCAGGGCTTCGTGGTGAGCCTGGCGCTGCCGCTGCGCTACGCGCGCGTCGAGCAGGCAGCCGAATGATGCGCGTCCTGCTCGTGGACGACGAGCCGCTGGCCATCGAGCGGATGCGGGTCGCCCTCGCGACGATCCCAACGGTCGAGGTAATCGGTACCGCCGCCGACGGCATCGAGGCCGGCGAGAAGATTGCGGCTCTCGGGCCCGAGCTTGTTTTCCTCGACGTGCAGATGCCGGGGCTTTCCGGCATGGAACTGGCGCAGTCGCTCGCCCAGGCGCCGAACCGCCCCGAGATCGTGTTCATCACCGCGTTCAACCGTTTCGCGATCGAGGCGTTCGAGGTCGAGGCCGCGGATTATCTGCTCAAGCCGGTGAGCTTCGACCGGCTGCGCATCGCGATCGAGCGCGTCCGTCGCCGCCGCGAACTGATCGACGCCGACGGGCGCGCCGCGGAACTGGGTGCGGTGGTCGCGGCGCTGCGCGAGGACGACGGAGCGGAGGCGGAGCACGATCAGGCCTATGACAACGGCATCTGGGTGCCGTGCCGCCAGGGATCGGTGCGCGTGCCGGTGGATTCGATCGACCGGATCGAGGCGGCGCGCGACTATGTGCTGCTCAACACGCCGATCAAGAGCTACATCCTGCGCGCCAAGATGACCGAGCTCGAGCGTCGGCTGGACCCGCGCGTGATGGTTCGCATCCATCGCTCGCACATGGTCCGCATCGGCGCGGTGACCGGGATCGAGCGGCCCGGAAAGGGAAGCCTGCGGCTGGTGCTCAGCGACGGCGCCAACCTCCAGGTCGGCCCCAATTACCAAGACCAGGTCGTCCGCGCCCTGCGCCTATAGGCTTGGTCGCAGGCGCGACCGCTCCGGTCGCAACCTGGTTCGCCCTCCCGATGTCCTGCGCCCAATAAGCGGATGATCCTTCGCAGTTCCGCGCGCCTCCTGACGGGATTCGCCGCATCCATGTTCGCGCTCGGTGCGTCGCCCGTTGGACAGGGCAAGCCCGCCGACGACCCGTTGGCCAGCCTCGTCGCCGCCGAGCGCGACTTCGCGGCGGATGCCGCGCGCATCGGGATCAACCCGGCGTTTCGCGCGCATGCCGCTTCCGACAGCATCCTGTTGCGCCCCGACCCGAGGCCGGCGCTGGTCCAGCTCGCGCAGGAGGTGGACGATCCCACGCTGCGGCTCGAATGGCAGCCGGCGATCGCCGCGGTGTCGCGTTCGAACGACCTGGGCTTCACGACTGGGCCCTATCGCATGACGCGCGCGGGGACGGCGCTGCATGGCCAGTTCCTGACGGTATGGCAGCGCGACGGCGACGGGAAATGGCGTTGGTATCTCGATCACGGGCTGCCGCCGGTCGCGGAGACGCGGCCGACGATATTTCCGGTCACGGTCCGGCGACTGGACGCGGGATTGCCCGCGGCGCGGCACGGGACGGCGGGGTCCGAACTGGCCGCCGCCGAGGACGGGCTCAACGCGGCGATCGCCGGCGGCGACTGGGGGGCGCTGGTCGACGCGCTTGCGGAGGAGGGGCATGTGCTGCGCCCACGCCACGGCGTGATGGTGCGCGCGGAAGCGGCGCGACTGCTGCCGGGCCTAACGGGTTTCGTGGGGGCCGAGCGGCTCGGCATGCGCATATCGGCGGCGGGCGACCTTGCCGCCAGCTATGGCCGGCTGAGGCGCGGCGCGGGCAGGCCCGGTGCTCATTATGTGCGAATCTGGCGCCGCGAGGCGGCCGGGTGGCGCTTGCTCATCGACCAGTTGACCTGAACGGGCGCCGGGCATCTCCGTCGACGCAACCGCCGTGTTCGACGCAAAGGAACTGGGCAATCCACCGGATCATGCACAAACAACCGAAGTCAGGCATGAAGCATTCCGAATAACGCTCCGAACCTTCTGCACCCGACAAAGCTTCCGCTTCTAGTTCTTCCTCGCTCTAGAATGCGGCGGGGCGGCCCTTCTCCCGAGGGCCGCCCCAACTTCGTTTTGATGCGACATGTTCTTTGACTCTAGGGTTGATTGTTTATTTCGTTACCTTTTTTATTTAGTTTCATCGACCCCGTGTCCGTGCCGGTCGCAAAAAGCCGGAGCCTCCCGCAGCGCAGCACTAGCCCCCGAATCGAACGTGCGTCCGCACGTCCCGAACCGAAATCAGGAAAAGGGGCTTTTCCAGTGACCAGCGTCTTCCTTCGTAAGAGTCGTTCCACCCATTCCCATGTTCGCCGCCGTATCTCGGGGCGCACCGCGTTGATGCTCGGTTCGGCGCTGCTGCCCATGGCGATGGCCTCGGCCGCGCATGCCCAGACCGGCGAGACCGTGGTGCTGGAGGAAGGGCGCACGCCGACCCCGGTCGCGCTGGGCACGGGCGATGATCGGCTTGTCGTCGATATCTCGCGCGTCAATGGCGACACCGGGGTGCTCGACCTGAGCGGATTGGTCACTGGCCCGGTCACCAACGCCGGCGGCAACGACACGACCTGGTTGCGTGCAACCGGCACGACGGCGCACGACGTGGTCTATCAGGGTCAGCGTTCGAACCCTGCCACGCGGCAATATGTGACCGCCGACGGGGCGCCCTTCTCCGGCGGCACCGTTTACGAAGCGTCCGGTAACGACACCGCCCTGACGCTGCGGAACACCTCTCGCTCGACGCGGACGCCACCTACCAGCGAATATACCAGCCTGCGTTTCGGGCCCTTGCGGCTCGCCGGCGATGGCAAGATCGTCATCGACTTCTCGTTGGGGGCGGGCGACCAGCCGGATGGCGCCCAGCAAGCCATCTATGTCGAAGGCGAGACTTCTACCGCAAGCGGCGATGCGAGGCTCGATCTTGAGATCCAGGGCAGCGTTGGTGGCGGCGCCGTCGGGGCCGGCGGCCTGGTCGATGTCAGCAACGCCAGTTCGATGCGGCTGATGGGCACGCAGCTACGCTATGGGAGCGGTGTCGGCATCAAGGGCGGCGGCGCGCACATTGTCATCGAGGCCAATAGTTGGGTGGGTTCGGACGATGAGAGCGCTACCACGCTGATCGAGAGCAGCGGCCGTGTGACCAACAAGGCCCGGATGAGCATCGGCGGCCAGTCCGGCGGTGGGCTCAGCAGCGGGGTTGGCGTCACGCTGCAGGACGGCCAACTCTACAACATCTTCGAGGAAAACAAGGACGGAAACGACATCGTCAGTGGCGGCCTCGGCAGGATCTATGGCAGCGGCGCCGCGGTTCATGCGCAGGGCGAGGTCAATTATATCGAAAATGCGGGCTTGCTGAGCGCAACGACCGGACCGACCATTTACAACACCGGCGAGACGCTGGTGACGCGGAACGTCATCACGAAATTCAAGGTGTCGGGGAGCCAGACCGGCGAGATCGTGGGCGGGATGGAAGGGGGCGACCGCATTGCCTATCGCAGCCTCCACATCGGAACCGACGTGCTGGTGAACTCGGGCAAGATCACCGGAGACGTCTTGCTCGGAAGCGGGCACGGGATGTTCCTGTACACCGAGGCAGATAATGGCGTGACCGGGGCGATCGGCGGCGAAGACGGCGTCGACGGCTATGGCAAATCGTTCAGTGCCAGCGCGACGCACAATCTGAACAACAACATCCTCAACCAGGGCAACAACAGCGGCTTCGAGATGCACGGCATCGAGGCGAGCGGCGCGAACACCATGGTGACCGTGGCCGCGGCCGGGGATCCGCTCGACGCGGGCCTGATGCTGGTCGGCGACGGCAGCGTGGTGAACACGGCCAACATCACGACCGATGGCTATGGCGTGTGGTCGCGGCAGATCCGCGGCATCGCCGAAGGCATGGATTTCATCAATCGCGGCGCCATCACCTCGCGGCTCGACTATGGCGTGTGGGGCAAGAATCTCTCCAGTTTCCTGAACGAAAGTGATATCCGCTCGCAGGGACGCGTGGCAGTCCAGATCGATAACGGCGACATGGCCCGCGGGCCGACGTTCAAATTCACCAACACCGGACTGATCGAAACGTCGTCTCGCCGTGATTCCGGCGCGGTCCTGTGGTTCCACAACCAGGCGACCGAGGAACTCCTCGCCGACATCGTCAATTCGGGCACGATCCGTCACACCGGCGATATCCGGCGCACCGAGGACGACGAGCAATATGCCTTCTCCGCGGAGACGCGCCTCCAGCGCGAGCTCGGCAAGAACTATCGGATGCATGCGGTCAATAGCGGCACGATCGAGGCGACCGGGCGCGGCTTCTCGGGGCTGGAGATGCGCGGTTCGAACATCGAACTGGTGAACGGGAGCATCATCCGCGGCACCAATGCCGCGGGCGGCGGCGTGCGTCTCGCCGCGGGCAATGACGGCCTTGCTCCGCGCGGCATGGCAACGCTTACGAACCGGGGCACGATCAGCGGTGGTTCGGGAGCAATCGGCGACAGCGAATTCTTGCGCATCGGCTATGGCGTGCTGTTCGACTTCGCGCGTCCCGCCAACGGCGGTGAGGGTTCGCTCGTCAACGAGGGCGCGATCGAGGTCGGCGCCGAGGGCGTGGCGGTCGGCGTCGATGGCGGTCAGAACACGACCTCGGCGTTCACGCTCGTCAATCGGGGCACGATCCGGGGCGGTGCCGGCTACACGCTGGTCGACGACGCCTATCTACTCACGGCGCAGTTGCTCGCCGACGGCGCGCGCACGATCGCCGGCGCGATCCATACCAACAACTCGGTCGATTCGATCACCAATCGCGGGAGCATCATCGGCAGCGTCGATCTGGGCGATCATGACGATATCTTCCGCAACTACGGCCGTCTCGACGGCGACGTCCTTATGGGCGGCGGAGTGAATGCCTTCGTTGTCGGTTCGGGCAGCGTGATCAACGGCACCATCGACGGCGGCGCTCTTCGCAGCCGGATTGAAGTCGACCTGACTGGCTCAGACGACAAGAGGATAAATTTAAGCCAGTTCAAGAAATTTGACTCTCTTACGACGCTCGCGGGAAGCGCCGGCGCCGGAAGGGTCTCCATTTTCGGCGACACCGACCGCATCTGGATGCGGTTGAACAACCTGACCGTCTATATCGATCAGGGTGACACCGTCCGTTCCGCCTCGGGCGCGACCGGCGATACCTTGGCGGGCAACATCGATATCTCGACACAAGAGATCGTCAACAACGCGGGAACGATCGAAGGCGGCGTATCGCTCGGCGCTGGCGACGATGTGCTCAACAATAGCGGCACGGTGGGTTTCGACGTCAACTTGGGCTTCGGCAACGACGCCGTCACCAATTCGGGCACGGTCAACGGCGATGTCGATCTCGGCGCCGGCAACGACCGCTACGAGGCGCGGGGCGGCGGGATCGTCACCGGATCGATCGACGGCGGCGACGGCACCGACACCTTCGTTTTCCGCCTCAACGGCAATAGCGGCTCGATCCCCGGAGGATTCACCAACTTCGAATCGTTCGGCGCCTATGGCCCCGGCACGCTGAGCCTCGCGCTCAACCAGAGCTACGACACGATCGAGCTGTACGAGAATGCCAATCTGACGCTGGCGGACGGCACGGGTACGGTCGGCCGCATCACCGGCGACGACAGTGCGCAGACCGTCACGATCAGCGATGCCGATTTCGCGGGCGGCGTCTCTCTGGCGGGGGGCGACGATACGCTCGGGCTCCAGCTGAACGGCAGGCTCACGGGTGCGCTCGACGGCGGCGACGGCACCGACACGCTCAAGCTCAACCTGACCGGCGCTTCGTCGATCAACGACCTGTTCAATTTCGAGATCGTCGATGTGGCTGGCGTCTCGCCGTTGACGCTGATGGGCACCTTGGGCGCCGGACAGCGGATCAACTTCGACGGATCGGACAATCGCTTCATCGTCGATACCGGCGCGGTCTTCCAAGGCAGCGCCAATGGCGGGGACGGCACCGACACGCTCGAGATCAACACCGGTGCGGCCCACAGCCGCACGATCGTCGCGGGGCAGGTCACGTCGTTCGAGAAGCTGGTCGCGGGCGGGGCGGGGACGCTCGCGCTCGACGGCGAGGCCTATCGCTTCGAATCGGTCGAGGTGGAAGGCAATCTCAGCATCGGCGACGGCGCGTCGCTCGCCTCGGCGAACGGCGTCAACTTCGGCGGGGGCGACAACCGGCTGACGCTCGAGGGCAACGGCACGGTGACGAGCCCGGTCGACGGCGGCGACGG
>NZ_JAPKNM010000048.1 GCF_026460985.1 Sphingomonas sp. | reverse complement strand
GTGGACAGGCCCCACCCCAACCCCTCCCCTGAAGGGGAGGGGCTTTAGAGGAGGAAGCCTTTGACTCTCGAACTCCAACGCATATCCCTTCCCACCGGCGTCGAACTGAACGTCGCCATCGCCGGCGATCCGGCGAACCCGCCGATCTTCCTGCTCCATGGCTTCCCCGAATCGCATCGCACCTGGCGGCACCAGATCCCCGAGCTGGCGCGCGATCACTATGTCGTCGCGCACGACCAGCGGGGCTTCGCGCATTCGTCCAAGCCCGAGGGCGTCGAGAGCTACGGCCCCGGCAAGGCCGTCGGCGACCTGCTCGCGCTGGCCGATCATCTCGGCGTCGGGCGCTTCACGCTGGTCGGGCATGACTGGGGTGGGGCGATCGCGTGGATGGCGGCGCTGCAGAATCCGCAGCGGATCGAGCGGCTGATCATCGTCAACGCGCCGCATCCCAAGGTTTTCCAGAAATCGCTGTTCGACGATCCCGCGCAGCGCGAGGCGAGCCAGTATATCACGCGCTTCCGCGACACGACGCTCGACCAGGGGCTGATCGGCGCGGGGCTCGAGCGCTTCTTCGCGTCCACCTTCGCGCAACACGTGGTCGGCGGGATCGCGGGCGAGGACAAGGCCGCGTATCTGGACGAATGGGGCCAGCCCGGCGCGATGACCGCGATGCTCAATTGGTACCGCGCCTCTGCCATCATCGTGCCCGCGCCCGGCGAGGAGGCGGAGCGGCCGGCCTGGCTCGACGCGCCGTTCCCGCCGATCGTCCAGCCGACGCTGGTGATCTGGGGCATGAAGGACTTCGCGCTGCTGCCGGCGCAGCTGGAGGGCCTGGGCGAACTCGTTCCCGACCTGACGATCGTTCCCGTCGAGGATGGCGGCCATTTCGTGCCCTGGGAGAAGCCCGAGGCGGTGACCGCGGCGATGCGCGACTGGCTGGCGGCACATCCGGTCGCCGGATGACGGTGGATCAGCGCTTGCTGCGCATCCCCGGCGTCTTCTTGACCAAAGGATCATCGAACAGCCGGCGATAGGCGTCGCTCTGCGAGTCGACCAAGGCGACCCGGCCCTCGCCATCGTGATGCAGGCCCCAGCCGAACTGCTTGACCAAAGGCGAGGCGCGCAGGCACGCCTGCGGCTTGGCGAAGAACTCCTCCCGGCTCTTCTCCCCGCCGCGGGCGCGATGCGTCTCGTGGAGCAGGTCGTCGCTTGTCAGCGCATAGGGCCGCGCCAGCAGCGCATGCTGGACCGTGGCGATCGTGCCCGGTTTCTCGGGGATCGTGCCGACCGAGACCGGGCAGTCGGCCGAGACGGTGATCAGCGTGTCGCGATAGTTGGTCGTGTGCATCCTAATAGGCTCGCATGACATAGGGACGCGTTTCGTAGGGCGGCGCGAGTGCCTCGACCCAGGCGCCGTGCGCATGGGTGAGGGCGACCAGCTCCATCGGCGTCTCGCCGGGCCAGCCGCGGACGCGGACCTCGTGGCGGTGGAGGTCGCGATTGGGCTCCATCATCACCCAGCCGAGCGGCCTCTCGGGCGTGGCGCGTTCGCCCGCGGCGAGCATCGCGTCGGCGATCCGCCGTTGGCTGGCGTCGGGGAGATATTGCCAGACGACCGAGTGCATCAGCACCCGCGTCACGCCCTCCGCCTGCGGCTCGGCCAGGCGCGCCTCGACCCAGTCGGCGGCGTCGCCCTGCTCCAAATCGACGCCCTCGGTGCGGACCATCGCGATGGTCTTCTCCAGCCGCGCCTGGCGTTCGACATTCTCGACCCAGCAATAGGCCTGGAGCCGTTCGGCGTCGCGTTCGCCCGAAAGGTCGAGCGGCTGGATGTCGACGCCGCTTGTCCGAACGATCTCGACCGGCGCGTGCGGGGGCGGGGGACCGCGCCATTCGGGCTTGATCTCGACCGGAGAGTCGGTGGGGCCGAGCTTCACTCCGTCCAGGTCGAAGCGATATTTGCCGATCAGCAGGTTGAGCCCGGCGCTCGAGCCGATCTCCAGTACTTCGAATTTCGGGCCGTAGCGCTGGGCGAGATGGAGGATGCCGGTCATCAGCCCCGCCGAGCGCCCGGCCTCGTTGGTCTGGGGCGGGCCGTCGAGCCAGGGCAGCAGCTCGGCATCGTGCCCGACGAACACGTCCTGCAGGATCGCTGCGACCTCGGCTTCGTCGGTGACTGCGCCGGTGAAGACGGGCGCGATCTCGGGGACGCCGCGGCGGTGGAGCGCGTGCAGCCCGCCGATCAGCCGGAGCACCAGCGCGTCGGCGACCGGTTCGCCCGGCCAGTCGAGCACGCGGCGGCCGGTCTCGCTGTCGCGGGTTAGGCTGGGGCCGAGCGCAGTGGCGATGCGCGTGGTGATCGGCGCCGCCATCGCCGCGCAATAGCCGGCCTGGATGCGGAAGCTGTCGCGGTTGGTCTGTTCGTCGGCCATGATCCCCCCTCAAGGCGCGTGTTGCGCCCGGGTGCCCCCCCAAGTAAAGCCCCGGCACCCATGCAAGAACCGCTCATCCTTGCCGTGCCCAAGGGCCGGATCCTCGACGAGGCGCTGCCGCTGCTCGCGGCGGTGGGCATCGTGCCCGAGCCCGCCTTTGCCGACGAGAGCAGCCGCGCGCTGCGCTTCAAGACGAACAGCCCCGCGATCGACCTGATCCGCGTGCGCGCGTTCGACGTCGCGACCTTCGTCGCGCACGGCGCGGCGCAGCTCGGCATCGTCGGTTCGGACGTGCTCGCCGAGTTCGACTATTCGGAGCTCTACGCCCCGGTCGACCTGGGGATCGGTCATTGCCGCATCTCGGTCGCCGAGCCCGCCGACCTGGCCAGGAAGGATGATCCGCGCGGCTGGAGCCATGTGCGGATCGCGACGAAGTACCCGCACATCACCCGCGCCCATTTCGAGGCGCGCGGGGTGCAGGCCGAATGCGTCAAGCTGAACGGCGCGATGGAGCTGGCGCCGGTGCTCGGCCTCGCGCCGCGGATCGTCGACCTGGTCTCCTCGGGCAAGACGCTGAAGGAGAACGGGCTGGTCGAGGTCGAGGTGATCGCGCAGGTGACGAGCCGGCTGATCGTCAACCGCGCGGCGTTCAAGATGCGTGCGACCGAGGTCGTGCCGCTGGTCGATGCGTTCCGGAGGGCTGTGGCGTGATCCGTCTCGACGCCACCACCCCCGACTTCGCCGCGAAGTTCACCGCGCTGGTCAACGCCCGCCGCGAGGCGGACGAGGATGTCGCGCGCAACGTCACGCACATCATCAAGCGCGTGCGCGACGAGGGCGATGCCGCGCTCAGGGACCTGACGCGGCTGTTCGACAAGCACGATCTCGACCAGACCGGCTGGAAGATCGACCGCGCCGACTGCCTCGCCGCCTGGGAAGGGTTGACACCCGAACTGCGCGACGCGCTCGAGCTCGCGGCGGAGCGGATCGCGGCCTATCACATCAAGCAGGTGCCGCAGGACAGCGAGAGCGTCGATGGCCACGGCATCCGGCTGGGCGCGCGCTGGAGCGCGGTCGATGCCGCGGGCGTGTACGTCCCCGGCGGGCGCGCGGCCTATCCCTCCTCGGTGCTGATGAACGCGATCCCCGCCAAGGCGGCGGGCGTGCGCCGGCTGGTGATGGTGACGCCGACGCCGAACGGCGAGGTCAACCCGCTCGTGCTCGCCGCGGCGCATATCGCCGGCGTCGATGAGCTGTGGCGCGTCGGCGGCGCGCAGGCGGTGGCGGCGCTGGCGTACGGCACGGATCGGATCGCGCCGATCGACGTGGTCACCGGTCCGGGCAATGCCTGGGTCGCCGAGGCCAAGCGCCAGCTCTACGGCGTGGTCGGGATCGACATGGTCGCGGGCCCCAGCGAGATCGTGGTTATCGCGGACGGCAAGAACGAACCAGATTGGATCGCCGCCGACCTGCTCAGCCAGGCCGAGCACGATCCCACCAGCCAGTCGATCCTGTTCACCGACCACGCCGGCTTCGCCGATCGAGTCGCCGCCGCGGTCGACGCGCAGATCGAGACGCTGGCGACCGCCGGGACGGCGCGGGCGAGCTGGGATGCGAACGGGGCGATCGTCGTCGTGCCGAGCCTCGCCGAGGCGGTCCCCTTGTGCGACCGGCTGGCGCCCGAGCATCTCGAGCTTGCCTGCGACGATGCCGAGGCGCTGTTCGCGCAGGTGCGGCACGCGGGCTCGGTGTTCCTGGGCCGGCACACGCCCGAGGCGATCGGCGACTATGTCGCGGGCCCCAACCATGTGCTGCCGACCGGCCGCCGCGCACGTTTCGCTTCGGGGCTGTCGGTGCTCGATTTCATGAAGCGGACGAGCTTCCTGGCCTTGGACGAAGCGGGGCTGGCTGCTATCGGGCCCGCCGCGGTGGCGCTGGCCAATGCCGAAGGGCTGCCCGCGCATGCGAAATCGGTCGCGATCCGATTGAAGACCTAACCCACCGTTCGCCCTGAGCTTGTCGAAGGGCTGTTCTTCCTTTGCACCAAGTGAGAAGAACAGCGCGACAAGCTCAGCACGAACGGGTTGAGAGATAAGATTAGAGTTATGCCCAGCCCCAAAGCCAAGACCCGTTCCAAGGCCCGCGCCGCCGCGCGGCTCGCCGCCGTGCAGGCGCTGTACCAGCAGGAGATGGAGGGCACGAAGCTGACCGTGCTGCTCACCGAATTCCACCAGCATCGGCTCGGCGCGACGATCGAGGACGTCGAATATGCCGATGCCGACGTCACCTTCTTCGACGACGTGGTGAAGGGCGTCGATGCGCGGCGCGAGGAGATCGACAGGATCATCTCCGCCAAGCTCAGCGCCGACTGGTCGCTCGACCGGCTCGACAAGCCGATGCGCCAGATCCTGCGCGCCGGCACCTATGAGCTGCTCGCCCGCGCCGACGTGCCGGTGGGCGCGGTGATCAGCGAATATCTCGACGTGACCGACGCGTTCTACGACCGGCGCGAGAAGGGGTTCGTCAACGGGATTCTCGACGCCGTGGCGAAGGAAGTGCGGGGTTGATGATATTCCTCCCCGGAACGGGGAGGGGGACCGCGCCACGCAGTGGCGTGGTGGAGGGGG
>NZ_JAPKNM010000047.1 GCF_026460985.1 Sphingomonas sp. | reverse complement strand
GGACGGGGACGCTGGGGTCGCGCTCGCTGGGCTTGAGGAGGAAGGCATTGCCGCAGGCGATCGCGACGCCCGACATCCACAAGGGGATCATCGCGGGGAAGTTGAACGGGGTGATCCCCGCGCCGATGCCTACGGGCAAGCGCATCGAATAGACGTCGATGCCGGGGCCGGCGCCCTGGGTGTACTCGCCCTTCAATGCGTGGGGCACGCCGCAGGCGAACTCGATCACCTCGAGCCCGCGCTGGATGTCGCCCTTGGCATCGGCGATGACCTTGCCGTGCTCCGACGAGAGCAGGTGCGCGAGCGCGTCCATATTCGCCTCGACCAGTTCCTTGAAGCGGAACATCACGCGCGCCCGGCGCTGCGGGTTGGTCGCGGCCCAGGCCGGCTGCGCGGCCTGCGCAGCCGCCACCGCGCGGTCGAGATCGGCCTGGGTGCCCAGGCGAACGCGGGCCTGGACCGCGCCGGTACTCGGGTTGAACACCTCGCCGAAACGCGCGGGCGCGCTGCCACCGGCGCCGCCGGCGATGACGTGATCCACCTGCCTCATTCACTTGTCCTTATTGGCGCACGATCCAGTCGTGCGCGGGATCGTTGCGGAACACCCAGTTGCGCCGGGGGCCCGCCATCACGTTGAGATAATAAAGGTCGTAGCCATGCGGCGCGCCGACCGGATGATAGCCGCGCGGCACCATCACCACGTCGCCATCCTCGACCGCGATCGTCTCGTCGATGTCGCGTTCGTCGGTGTAGACGCGCTGGAAAGCGAAGCCCTGGGGCGGCGACAGCCGATGGTAATAGGTTTCCTCGAGGAAGGTCTCCTCGGGCCAGGCATCCCGATCGTGCTTGTGCGGCGGATAGCTCGACCAGTGACCGCCCGGCGTGATCACTTCGACGACGAGCAGGCTCTCGGCCTCATCGGCATCGGAGAGGATGTTGCGCACGTGGCGCGTATTCGTCCCCTTGCCGCGTATCTCGACCTGATCGGAGCGGATCAAGCGGACCTTGCCGGCACCCGTCCCCGGGGCGGTGCAGACCGCGACTTCGGCGTCGCTCGCGGCGGTGACGGCATAGTCGGTACCGGCCGGCAGATAGACCGAGGTCGCCGCGCCGTCGAACACCGTCTCCCGGCCTCCCAGCGTTTCGAACCGCTCGCCCGCGGCTTCGACCGCGACGGTGCCGGTCAGCACCACCAGGCAAGCCTCGCGGCCTTCCTCGCGATGCGCATATCCTTGTCCGGTGGCGAGCTTGACGACGCGGAAGCCGACATAGCGCCAGCCTGCGCTTTCCGGCGTCACTTCCAATACCGTACCGTCGCCGTCCGGAGCATGGGACCGCAGGCGCAACGACATCAGGCCAGCTCCGCCTGGCGGGCGAGCGCCTTCAGCGTGTCGAGCCCCAGCTGGCTGTACCGGCGCGGATCGGCCACCGCAGGATCCTGCTCGGCCTCGACCACGATCCAGCCCGAATAGTCGATGTCGGCGAGCGCGCGCAGGAACGGCGCATAGTCATAGTCGCCGTCGCCGGGGACGGTGAACATGCCGCCGACCACACCGTCCAGAAAGCTGGTCCCATCCGCGCGGAAGTCCTGGTAGCGGCTGGCCCGGACATCCTTGCAATGGACATGGGCGACGCGCTCGGGGCGCGTCCGGACGATGTCGAGCGGCTCGATCCCGCCATAGAGCGCATGGCCCGTGTCGAGGACGAGACCGACATGATCGCCGGTCGCGTCGAAGAAGCGTTCGAGCTCGTCGCGCGTCTCCACCACCGTGCCGAGGTGATGGTGGTAGGCGAAGCGCAGTCCGCGATCGCCCACGTAGCGCGCGACGGCGTTCAGCCGCTCGCCGAAGGCCTGCCAGTCTTCGGGTGCGAGCAACGGGTGCTTATCGAGCCGGCTGCCGCGGTCGCCATGGACGGCGTTCGAGGTCTCGGCGAGGATGAAGACCGACGATCCCATCGCCTCGAGCAGCGCGAGATGGCTGGCCAGCGCTTCGATCTCGGCTTCGGCGTCGCGGACCAGCAGGTTCGAGGAATACCAGCCGCCGACGATCGCGAGACCGTGGCGGGCCATGATCGGCTTCAGCGCCGCGGGATCGCGCGGGAACTTGTTGCCCAGTTCGACGCCATCGAATCCGATCGCCTTCACGTCGGTCAGGAGCATGTCGAGGGTGGTGTCTGCGCCCAGCTCCGGCATGTCGTCGTTGCACCAGGCGATCGGGCTCACGCCCCAGCGGATCGTCATCGTCTCTCTCCGGAAATCCTGGCTTCATAGTCGCGCCGCGCGGCCTGCACTTCGGGCCGGCCGGACACTTCGGGCACCGCCACGTCCCACCAATGGCCGCCGGCCTCGGTGGTGATCACGGGATCGGTGTCGATCACGATCACGTAGCTCCTGTCCGATTGCGCGGCGCGGCCGAGCGCGGCTTCGAGCCCGGCGATGCCGCTCACCTTCTCGGCGGAGGCGCCGAGGCTGCGGGCATGGCCGGCGAAGTCGATGTCGGGCAGCGCCGCGTGGCGCGCATCGGCGAGCAGGTTGTTGAAGGGGCGGCCGCCGGTACCCTGCTGCAGCCGGTTGATGCAGCCGTAACCGCGGTTGTCGAGCAACACGACGGTGATCTTGCGGCCCAGCATCACCGAGGTGGCGAGCTCGGAATTGAGCATCAGATAGCTGCCGTCGCCCACCATCACGAACACGTCGCGCGACGGATCGGCCATTTTCACGCCCAGCCCGCCGGCGATCTCATAGCCCATGCACGAGAAGCCGTATTCGACATGGTAACCGCCCGGGCGGCGGCTGCGCCAGAGCTTGTGGAGCTCGCCCGGAAGACCGCCGGCAGCGCAGACCACCACCGCATCCGCCGGCGCCTGACGCCACACGGCCCCGATCACCTGCGCATCGGAAGGCAGCGCGTTGCCGGGAGCCGTTGCCGCTTCCCAGGCGCGATTCCATTCCTGCACGCGCCCGGCGCACGCGCCGCTCCAGCCCGGCGCGACGCGATGGTCCCCGAGCGCCGCCTCGAGCAGTTCCAGCGTGGCGCGCGCGTCGCCCAGCACAGGCTCGGCCGCATGCTTGCAAACGTCGTTCTGCGCCACATTGACCTGGAACAGCCGCTTGCCGGCGAACAGCGTGCGCGATCCGGTGGTGAAGTCCTGAAGCCGGGTGCCGATGCCGATCACCAGGTCCGCGGCGGCCGCGGCTTCGTTGGCCGCGCTCGTGCCGGTGACGCCGATGCTTCCGAGCGCCTGCGGATGGTCCCAGGGCAAAGCCCCCTTCCCCGCCTGCGTCTCGGCGACGGGAATGCCGGTCCGCTCCGCCAGGGCCGCCAGCACCGCCTCGGCTTCGGAATAGAGGACGCCGCCGCCCGCGACGATCAGCGGCGCCTTGGCCGAGCGGATCGCCGCCGCCAGCGTCTCCAGCTCGTCCGCGTCGGGCCGGACCCGGCGGGAACGCCAGGTTCGCGGCGCGAAGAAGCTCTCGGGATAGTCGAACGCCTCGGCCTGCACGTCCTGGCACAGGCACAAGGTCACGGGCCCGCATGTCGCCGGGTCGGTCAGGACCGCCATCGCGCGCGGCAGCGCGTCCAGCAGCTGATCCGCGCGCGTGATCCGGTCGAAATAGCGCGAGACCGGCCGGAAGCAGTCGTTCGCGGAGACCGTCGCGTCGGCAAAGTCCTCGACCTGCTGGAGCACCGGATCGGGCCGGCGGCTGGCATAGACGTCGCCCGGCAGGAACAGGACCGGCAGGCGGTTGACGTGCGCCAGCGCCGCCGCGGTCACCATGTTGGTCGCGCCGGGGCCGATCGAGGTCGTGCAGGCCATCGCCCGGCGCCGGCGCGACGCCTTGGCGAAGGCGATCGCCGCATGCGCCATTCCCTGCTCGCTATGCGCGCGATAGGTTGGGAGTACCTCTTCGACTCCGGCGAGCGCCTCCCCCATGCCGGCCACGTTGCCGTGACCGAAGATCGCCCAGACGCCGGCGAAATAGGGCAGGCTCCGCCCGTCGATCTCCACCATCTGGGCCGCGAGGTAGCGGGTCGCCGCCTGGGCCGCGGTAAGGCGCATTGTGCGGCTCATGCGGCAATCCGCTCCTTGCGGGCCGCGCGCCAGGCATCGGCGAGCACGCGCAGATTCTCGCTCAGCGCGCCGATCGCGCCGTCGTCGTCCAGCTCGCCCACCAGCCAACGCGTCGCCACGTCGTGGAAGATGGTGCGGCCCACCGCGAAGCCCTTCACGAGCCGGAACGGCGCGGCGGCGGCGATGGCGGCGAGCAGTTCGTCCACCGGCGCCGACAGCCCCAGCAGCACGATGCCCCGGCAAAGCGGGTCGTGGCGCAGGATCGCGGCTTCGATTGCCGCCCAGGTCGGGGCATCGCTCGCGGGCTCCAGTTTCCACCAATCGGGGTACACGCCCAATCCATAGATGCGATCGATGACGCGCGCGATGGTGCCGCTGTCCACCGGCCCGTGCTTGCTGGCGATCACCTCGAGGAGGAACTCGTGGCGCGTGGCCCGGCACGCGTCGAACAGCCGCAGGATCTGCCGGTCCTGGCGCGCCATCATCTCGGCATCGTCGTCGGGATGGTAGAAGACCAGGCACTTGACCACCTGGCCGGTCGGCCACTCGCGCAAGGTGACCGCGACGTCCGGCGAGCCTTCGAACGCGATCGGCCGCGAGCCCGGGACCTCGATCGGCCGCCCGATCCAATAAGGGAGCTCGGCCGCGGCCTCGAGCGCCCTCGCCCCGAACCGTCCGTCCAGCAGCACGCCGTAGCGCGCGTCTCCGCGGGCGAGGCGGTGCACGGCGTGCAAAGCGAGGTTCTTGAACCGCGCGATCCGATCGGCGTCGCCGGTGCCGAGGTCGGCGATGAGATCGTCGAACTGGCTGCGGTGATCGATCGCGAGCACCGTCAGATCGGCATGGTCGCCCCTGCGGTTGGTCGACCAATGCAGTTGCTCGAGCGCGGCACTCTCGCGCAGGCGGGACGGCCAGTCGCCCGCGAGAAAGGCCTGCAGTTCTTCCCATGAGGCCATTGCGGGCGCGCAGCCGTGCCGCGAGACCACCAGCGCGCCACAGGCATTGGCGAGCTCGCAGCATTTCTCCAGCGGCATGCCGCGCAGCCAGCCGCGCAGAAAACCCGCCATGAAGGCGTCGCCCGCGCCGAGGACGTTGAACACCTCGATCGGGAAGCCGCGGCCGACGACGCCGCCCTCGAAGTCCTGGGGAATGGCATCGGGGAAGGCGACGCAGCCCTCCGCGCCCCGCTTGCAGACCAGCAACGCGCCGGTCTCCGCGCGAATGGCACGCAGCGCCGCCATGGTATCGGTCTCGCCGCCGAGGATATGCATCTCCTCCTCGGTTCCGACGATGAGGTCGCACAGCGGCAGCACGCGCCGAAGCTCGGCGGTGACCTTCGCGCTGGCGACGAACCGGTCCTCGCCGTTCGCCTTTCCCGCCAGGCCCCACAGGACCGGCCGGTAGTCGATGTCGAAGACGACCCGGCCGCCCCCGGCCTTCATCAGCTCGGCGGCCTTGACGCTCGCCGCGAAGACGCCGGGCTGCGAAAGATGGGTGCCGTTGATCAGCAGCGCTCCGGCGCGATCCAGGAAGGCGGGATCGATATCCTCGGCGGCCAGCGCCATGTCGGCGCAATTCTCCCGATAGAAGATGAGCGGGAAGGTATCCGGATCGCGGATGCCGAGGACCGCCAGCGCGGTCAGCCGCTCGGGATCGATCCGCACCCCCTCGGTCGAGACGCCTTCGCGGGCGAGCTCCTCCAGGAGGAAGCGCCCGAAATGGTCATCACCGACGCGCGTCAGCAGCCCCGTCCGCAGGCCGAGCCTCGACGCCCCGACCGCCGTGTTGGTCGGGCTGCCGCCGATATATTTGGCGAAGCTCGCCATGTCCTCGAGCCGCCCGCCCACCTGCTCTCCGTAGAGATCGATCGCGGCACGCCCCAGCGTGACCAGGTCCAGCCCGTAACCGGCTTCCGATGCACCATCCTCGCCCATCTGTTTCAGACCGTCCCTCTCTGGTCTAAAACGATTATTCCATGATTCTATATTTTGCAATAAGCGTTTCACTTCTTTCCTCGCCGAGGAAAGCGGCTGGGCCATGATTCAGGACCTGGATCCGCGACTCCGCCCGGCGGGCGCGCGCGAAGCTTCGAAGGCGAAGTTGATGACCAGCGCCTGCGCGAGGCACATGGACGCGGAGAGCGACCGGAACTTGCGCACCTCCGATTCGCGGGTCTGCAGCACCAGGTCCGCGGGCTTCGCGACGGGGCTGACCAGGCTGTCGCTGATCGCCAGCACCTTGCCGCCGCTCGCGCGCGCCGCCTCGACGACCGCGATCGTCTCTTCGGCATAGGGATGGTAGCTGACGGCGATCAGCAGGTCCTGCGGCTGCATCGCCTGGACCTGCGCCAGTGCGAGCCCCGCGACCCCATCGATGAAGACCGCCCGCTTGCCCGCCTGCAGCAGCGAATAGACCAGATAGGAGGCGACCGGGAAGGATCGCCGGAAGCCGACGACGTGCACGGTCTGCGCGTCGGCGATCAGGTCGACGGCGGCGCGCATGTCGGCCTTGCCCACGGTCTGCAGGAGGTTCTGCAACGCCAGCATGTTGCCCTCGACGAACTCGGCGAGGAGATCCGCAGGCTCCGCCCCGTCTGCGCTGGTCGCATCGTTCAGCTGGCGAACCCGCTCCGAATAGCCGAGCGCGACATTGTTGCTGAGCAGGCCATCCCGGAACAGCCGCTGCATCTGGCTCGCGCCTTCGAAACCGAAGGTCTTCGCGAACCGGATGATCGCCGAAGGCTGCACGTCACAGCGCGCGGCGATCACCGCCAGTGTTTCCAGCGCGATATCGTTCGGCTCGTCCAGGACGTAGCGTGCGATCTGCTTCAGCCTCTTGCTCAGGCTCTCGTATCGCAGCACGATCTCAGCGCGCAGCTCTTCGGCGGTGGTGGGCGCAACAGGCACTTCGGGCATCGACACCCCCTCGTCTCCTTGCATGAAATATCTATTCCATTTTCGAACGCAACTATCGCGTGGCGCGACGCTACGAGCTATGCACGCATTGTTCCATATTTGATTCGTTTGAAAATAATATTCCAGGAGAGTGGCATGCACGACATAGCGCTGATCGGTGCGGGGCGAATCGGCAAGATCCACGCCGCCAATACGGCCGCCCATCCGGGACTGCGCCTCGCCTGCGTCGTCGATCCGGTCGCGGGCGCGGCCAATGCGCTGGCGGAGCAGCATGACGCCGAGGTGCGGAGCATCGAGGAGGCGCTGGCCGATCCGGCGATCCGCGGCGTGATCGTCGCCAGCTCGACCGACACCCATCTCGACTACAGCCTCGCCGCCGCCCGGGCCGGCAAGGCGGTCTTCTGCGAAAAGCCGCTCGATCAGGACCTCGCGCGCGCACGCGCCAGCGCCAAGACGCTGGACGAGATCGGCGCCAAGCTGTTCCTTGGCTTCAATCGCCGCTTCGACGTCAACTTCGCCGCGCTCCAGGCGAAGCTCGCAGCCGGCGAAGCCGGGCAGATCGAGACGCTGCACATCATCAGCCACGATCCCGCCCCGCCCCCGATCGACTACGTCAAGGTATCGGGCGGCATCTTCAAGGACATGGTGATCCACGATTTCGACATGGCGCGCTGGTTGCTGAACGAGGAGGTGACCGAAGTGTTCACGACCAGCGCCGTGCTGATCGATCCCGCGATCGGCGAAGCCGGCGATGCCGACACCGCCAAGACGATCCTGCGCACCGCATCGGGCCGCATCTGCATGATCTCCAGCAGCCGGCGCAGCGGATATGGCTATGACCAGCGTATCGAGGCCTTCTGCTCCAACGGCATGATCCGGGCCCAGAACCAGCTCGAGACCACCGTCGAGACCTGGGGCGAGGCGGGCGCGGCGGCCGACCGCTTCCAGAACTTCTTCCTGGACCGCTATGCGGGTGCCTATGCGCGGGAGATCGCGCACTTCGCCGACGTCATCGACGGCGCGACGCCGCTGATCGACCAGCATGACGGCGTGGCCTCGCTGGTCCTTGCCGAAGCCGCTGCCCGGTCCGCCGCGGAAGGCGTCGTGGTCCGGCTCTGACGGGCGGACGGAGCCGGATCGCCCGGTTCCGTTTCCCGCGACTTCGTGGCGATTCGACTTCCGGCCGGGCCGCCCGAATCGCCCCTGCGCTTCCATCGGAAGCAGCTTTTCCAATGCCCTCTCCGAGACGTATCCGCGTGATCTCGATGCCGCTTGGCGTGGAGGTTTGCGAGGCGACGCGGCCATGCGCGCCCTCAAAATGAAATTTAAACTGCATGATTGACACTATATGAAAAATTCGTTCTAATCATGGAAATGAAGAGGAGCGGCCCTCGAAGAAGCGGTCTGCCCCGGTCCCTGCGGACCGCCTCATGGGCGATTCCGCTCCCGGGCCGGCCGAACGCCGGGAGGTGTCGCCACCTGTCATGAACCCGCCGGAGAACCGCGTGCGACGACGCGCGGGCGGGTGAGAATGCGCGGCACTGCCGCCATTGCATTTCAGCCGAGCGCTACGGTCCGCAGAGACCGGTCGCTCAAACAAGGCCCGGAACAGGGCATAGGGGAGGGTTAGCCAATCATGATCCATCGTCCACGTGCACGTGCGTTCGCATCCGCCTTGCTGAGCGCCACGATACTCGCGAGCACTCCAGCCTGGGCGCAGGAGTCCCAGAGCGCGTCTCCAACGGCCGCGACGCCTGCCGATCCCACCGAGGCTCCGTCGCAGCGGGAAGGATCGAGCGCCTCCGACGAGATCGTCGTCACCGGCTTTCGCCAGAGCTATGCCAACGCCATCGCGGCCAAGCGCAACGAAGTGGCCATCACCGACGGCATCTCGTCCGACGGTCTCGGCCGCTTTCCCGACCTCAATGTCGGCGAAGCGCTGCAGCGCGTGCCCGGCGTGCAGATCAATCGCGAGGCCGAGGGCCGGAACGCCACGATCAACCTGCGCGGCCTGCCCGGCGAATATTCGCGCCTGACCCTGAACGGGGTCGCGTTCGCCGAGCCGATCCTGACGGACGCGGCGCCGCTCGGCGCGTTCAACTCGGACATCTTCAGCGGGATCGTCGTCAACAAGTCGCCGCTCGCCAATGCGCAGAGCGGCGGCCTTTCGGGCAATGTCGACTTGCAGATCGCCCCGGCGCTCGGCCGCAAGGACGGCGGCTTCGCCAAGGCGGCCGTCGAATATAACGAGTTGGGCAAGCTGGCGGCGCCGGCCGCGACGATCGGCTACAACTACCACCTCAGCGACGACTTCGCGGTGTTCGGCGTGCTCGCGTACAAGCGCGAGAATTTCCGCCGCGATTCCGTGCTGTTCAACAGCTACGCGGCGTTCAGCCCCGCCCAGGCGCAGGCCAACGCCTCCCGGCTCGGCGCCTATTATGCCCCTTCGGCCGCCTGTCCTTCCTGCACCGGCTCGATCTCGACCGCCGGCGTGCTGTACGACGCGCAGCACCGGCAATATTCGCGCCGCAACAAGGGCGACCTCTATACTGGCGCCGCGGGAATGGAATGGCGGTTCAGCGAAGGGGCCAAGTTCGGCGTCACCGGCTTCTACTCCGATCGCAAGTTGCCGAAGACCGCGCAGTATCTGCTCATCACCTCGAACAACGCGTCCAGCGTCCTGCAGGCGAACAGCGA
Source organism: Sphingomonas sp. (assembly GCF_026460985.1). Lineage (GTDB taxonomy): Bacteria > Pseudomonadota > Alphaproteobacteria > Sphingomonadales > Sphingomonadaceae > Sphingomonas. The sequence continues at coordinate 9,893 of NZ_JAPKNM010000047.1, read as the reverse complement.
TCCGATCGCGCTTTCCGATGGCCGCTACGTGGTGGACGACTTCAACTTCTCGAACGCCGACATCGTCTCGTCCAGCCGTTCCTACAGCCAGCACCAGAAGACATGGGGCGTGAACGCCAACCTGAACTGGGAGAATGACGACTGGCGCTTCGACGCGATCGGCACGATCTCCAGGGCGTCGAACAGCTCGGTGGAAATCGGGCTCGACTTCAACACGCTGCAGACCGCCGCCGGCAACGGCGTGACGGGAACGATCCGGACGGGCAGCGGCAATATCGAAGACTATAGCCAGACGCTGGCCCCTGCCCCCGTCGTCACCGTCACCGGCATCAGCACGGGCGTGTGGGGCGGAACCGCGGCCCCGGCCGCCTTCTTCGACAATGCCGACCCCGCGCTGCGCCGCAACCGGTTCAACTTCCAGGGGACCCAGGCCTTCGCCCGCACGCGGCTCTATGCCGGACAATTCGATCTCGAGCGCAAGTTCGACGGGCCGCTGAGCGGCATCCAGATCGGTGCCCGCTACGAGAGCAACAAATATACCGCGGAAGGCTATCGCATCATGGCCTACGGCATTCCGATCCAGAACGTGACCAGCGACTTCCTGATGCCGGCCCCGTTCGCGTCGAACTTCTTCGGCGGCAACGGCGGGTCGCCGACCGAGAACTGGCAGATCATCGACCTCGAGCGGGCGATATCGGCGCTGCGTCCGGTGACCGCCTTCCCGAACGCCACTCTGTCGCCCTCGGGCTACAACATCCACTATGCCAACAACGCCTATCAGCTGGAAAACTTCACCAACCAGACCGACCTCAAGATCGCTTATGGCCAGCTGAAGTACGAGATCGAGCTGGGCGGGGTCACGATCCGCGGCAATGCCGGCCTGCGATACGAGCATGCCACCAACACCATCGACGCGCTCGCCCGCGTGACGCTGACCAACGTCATCGGCAGCCCGTCCGACTTCAGGACGCAGACCTTCAAGCAGAACTATGACAAGCTGCTGCCGTCCTTCATCGCGGTCGCGGACATCACGGACAATTTCGTCGTCCGTGCCGCGGCATACCGCACCTATGTCCGGCCGCAGCCGCGCCAGTTCTCGCCGAGCACCCTCGTCAGCACGCCGGTGAACGGCGTCTACACGGTCACGCTGGGCAACCCGGATCTGAAGCCTTACGATTCCACGTCGTTCGACATCTCGGCGGAATGGTATAATCGCCCGAACAGCCTGATCGCGCTGGCCGCCTATCAGAAGCGCATCACCGGGCTCATCGCCACGATAAGCGATCCGCGAGAGCTCTGCCCCGCCGACGCGACCGCCTTGGGCCTGGGCACGCTGACGGTGAACGGCGACCGCTGCGAGTCCAGCCTCACCTATACCCAGGGCGGCATCACCCAGCCCTATCTGGTGGCCGCATCGGGCTTCATGAACCAGACCAATCCGATCACGGTGCGCGGCGTCGAGTTCAATGTCCAGCAGTCGCTGGATTTCCTGCCCGGCGCGCTGCGCAACCTGGGCGGCGGATTCAACTACGCCTACACCACCATCAGCGGTAAGACCCTGACCGGTGCCCGGGCGACGCTGCCCGGCGTGTCCAAGCACAATTTCAACGTCATCGGCTATTACGAGACCAAGGATTACGGCCTGCGCCTGGTCTACAATCTGCGCAGCAAATATGATCTCGCCTCGACGGCCAGCTTCACCGGCGCTGCCCGCCAGGTGCGGACCCGCGGCCAGCTGGATCTTTCCGCCTCCTACAATATCAACAGCGCGCTTTCCCTGTCGTTCGACGCGTACAACCTGACCAACGCCATCCGCGTCGAATATGAGAACCAGCCCAACCTGCCGCGCCGTGCGGACTATGACGGCCGAACCTATACGGCGACGTTGCGCGCCAACTTCTGAGGGGCGCGCGACCGATATCGATGCTGGACGAGGTTGCCGGCCGGCATGCATGTCGGAACCGGCAACCTGATCCTCGGGGCGAAGATGCGCGGCCTGCGAGCAGCACGGAACAGCCCCGGGGATTCGGCCAGGGAGAGGAAGCATGGATCGACGCGACTTCATCGCCGGTACGGTCGGGGCCGCCGCCGCGGCGATGGCGACACCCCTGGCCGCCAGCCCCCGCGGCGAGGACGAGGCGACGCTGGCCGTCGTCACCGACGCCGCGGATCGGGAGGCGGCCGCGATCCTGTCCGGGTCCCCGCGGCCCGGTTTCGGGGCCCGCGCGGTGCTGCGGCAGATGCGGCTCCTCCTCACGCCCTTCGTCTGGCCGCGGTCAGCGCATTACCATAAGGCCGAGCTCGCCGGGCCGATCGAGCAACTGCTCGCCAAGGTCGAAGCGGCCCAGCATGACGACGGCACGTTCAGCTCGGGAAACCGGCACTCGCCGCCCGACACGTCGTTTCTGATCGCGGACATGGCGGCGATGATCGCCGTGCTGCGCAACGACCGGCATCCGTCGAGCGCGCCCATCGCCTCGCGGCTGGCCGCGATGATGCGCAAGGCCGGCCCCGCGCTTCTGACCGGCGGCATCCACACGCCCAATCACCGCTGGGAGTTGTGCGCGGCCCTCGCCCGGATCGACCGCGTCGATCCCAGGCCGGCATATCGCGACCGCATCGACGACTGGCTGGGCGAGGGAATCGACATCGATTCCGACGGAAACTATTCCGAGCGCAGCCCCAATTACGCCGGCGAGGTGAGCAACCCCTCGCTGCTGGCTCTGGCTCGCCTGCCCGGGCTATCGGGTTTGCGGGATCTCGTCCGGCGCAACCTCGAGACGACGATCGTGCTGGCGGAGCCTGGCTCCGGCGATGTCGAAACCATCCTGTCGCGCCGCCAGGATCAGGACCAGCGCCGGCAGACCCTGCACACCTATTATCTGCAGTTCCGCGAACTCGCATTGGCGGACGGCAATGGCCGGTTCGCGGGCGTGACGCGCTGGATCGAGCGGCACGAGGGCGCGTCGCTCGGCGAGACGCTCGGCGACTTCCTCGAACGGCCCGAGCTCATGCGGCCCCTGCCCCCCGAAAGGAATCCGTTCACCGACGTCTCGCGTCTCTTCGCGCCGGTAGGGCTGGTTCGGCAACGGCGCGGTCCGATGACCGCCTCCTTCTATGCCGGGAGCGACTGGTATGCGGACGGCAAGCCTTCGCCCTTCTACAATCGGATCGGATCGGGGCTGGCGACCAACCCAACCCTCGCCCGCCTGTGGAAGGGCGGCCTGGCCCTGGACGCGGTGCGGCTGATCCCGGATTTCTTCAACATGGGTCATTTCCGGCCCGCAACCATCGCGATGGATCCGGACGGAACCGTTCGGATGGCAGGCGAGATGCAGGTGCCTTACTATCTGCCGCTGCCGCGCGACCGGCGGCGGGCCGACGGCGCTTATCCGATGACCGCGTCGGTCGACCGGCGCTTCAACAGCGCACTCGATTTCGACCATCGCCCCGCCAGCTTCCGCCGCCTCGGCATCCGTATCGCCGCCACCCCCGAACCGACAGGCTACCACCTCCTGTTCGAGACCGACGGTGAGCAGGACGTCGATATGACGATCGAGCTCACCCTGCGCGACGGCGGCGTCCTGGAGGGCGCGCGGCAGCTGCCGGACGGCGGTTTCCAGCTGGTGGAAGGTCATGCGACCTACCAGCTGGGCCGGGACCGGCTTACGATCGGGCCGGGCAACGGAGCCGGCCAAGTCAAGGCAGGGCCGGGCGAGAACTACGCCTGGGTCGGCGGCCGGCTGCAGTTGCCCGGCACCCGTCTCTACATCACGGGACGCACGCCGTTCCGCTACGAGCTGCGGTTGGCGTTCGCGTGAACAGGCGCAACGGCGGCGCTCGATCGGAACCGATTGCCGGATTGTAAACTTGCGCGGGCGGTAATCGGAGGCATTGGCCGGGCGGTGTTCGTCAATATTCCATAAATCTTCAACGACAACTATCGGGCCAGAATCATGAATATTGCAGCACTATTGCAACATAACTCCGGACACACAGAAGGAAAGTAGCAACCGTTCCACCTGTGTAATAAATATACATTACTTATACTTCTAAAGTCTTACACCAAAGACATCGATGTTGTGTCCATGCAACTAGGTGTGACATTGATCATATCTAGGGTGTTTATTGTATCGAACCCAACTTTCCTTGTGAGCTATTTATAGCACTGGCTGCACCGATGCGGGCTTCTCCCGCATGGACAGGTCTAACCCGCAGCCTTTGGAAAGGGAGAGTGGGCAATGACAAGGAAGTGTCGGATCGATCTGGCCGCGAGCGCGTCGTTCCTTGGCCTGACGCTGGGGCTGGCATCGCCCGCCGCGGCGCAAGAACAGCCGGCGGCGCAGGAAGAGCCCGCCCCGCAGGCAACCGACACCGGCGAGCAGGGCGAGGAGATCGTCGTCACCGGAACGCTGTTCCGCCAGGCCTCGACCGCCACGCCCTCGCCGGTGACCGTGCTCACCGCGCAGGACATGGCGCGCTCGGGGCAGACCACGATCGCCGATGCGATCCGTTCGGTCAGTTCGGACAATTCGGGATCGATCCCGACCTCGTTCAGCAACGGCTTCGCGCGCGGGTCGGCCGGCGTGTCGCTGCGCGGGCTCTCGGTCAACTCGACGCTGGTGCTGATCGACGGGCTGCGCACCGCCAATTACGCACTGGCCGATGACGGACAGAAGAGCTTCGTCGACCTGAACACCATTCCGCAGAGCCTGGTCGACCGGGTCGAGGTGCTGCGCGACGGCGCGTCCTCCACTTATGGCGCGGACGCGATCGGCGGCGTCGTCAACCTGATCATGAAGCGCGAGTTCCAGGGCGTCGCGGGCACCGGCGAGTTCGGCGCGACCGAGAAGGGCGACGGCATCTCGCAGCGTGCCAATCTGACGGTCGGCACCGGCACCCTCGATGGCAATGGCTGGAACGCCTATCTCAATTTCGAATATCAGCGCGACACCAACATCTCGCTGCGCGACCGCGGCTTCCCCTACAATACGCAGGACCTGCGCTCGATCGGCGGCGTCAACCGCGCGCCGGGCCGGCCGGGCACCAACAACGGCTCGATCTATGCGGTGGTACGTCCGGGCCATCTCGCCGATCCGACCGATCCGCTGAGCGGCGTCCCCGACGGCGTGGCGCAGGTGCTCAATCCCGCGGGTTGCGGCCCGCGCGCGACCACCGTGGTGGCTCCCGGCACCAGCACCGCCACCAGCGGCACTTTCTGCCAGCAGGATCTCATCGTCTATGGCGATCTCCAGCCGGCGCAGATCCGCGCCGGCGTCACCGGCCGCGTGACGGTGAAGATCAACGACAACAGCACGGCCTATGCCAGCGTCAGCTATTTCGCCAACAAGGTCTCGGCGAACCTCCCGCCGCGCCAGATCCGCTCGACCGTGCCGATCAACACCAACGGCATCACACTGCCGGCGCTGCTCGCCAACGGCCAGCTCAACCCGAACAACCCGTTCGCGGCCAGCGGGGCCGTGGCGTTGATCAACTATGCGTTCGGCGACATTCCGGCACGCGCCGAGTCGCTCAACCATGTGCTGCGCGGCGTGCTCGCCATCGAGGGCGAGTTCGCCGGCGGCTGGCGCTATCAGCTAGCCGGCGTCGCCGCGCACACCTGGCTCGACAGCCGGCGCTACGGCTTCCTCAACATCCCCGCGCTCCAGAACGCGATCGCCACCGGTTCCTACAATTTCGTCGATCCGGCGATGAACAGCGTCGCCGTGCGCAACGCATTGTCGCCGGTCATCACCAAGCGGTCGACCACCGATCTCGACATGGTGCAGGCGGTGATCACCAAGGAACTGTTCGACCTGCCCGGCGGTCCGCTCAACCTCGGCGTCGGCGGATCGTTCCGCTACGAAGCGGTCAGCGATCCAAACGAGAATGCCAACCAGGACGTTCTCGGGCTCGGTTCGTCCTTCGCCTTCGGCAATCACACGGTCTGGGCGGGATTCTTCGAGCTACAGGCGCCTATCATCAAGCAGCTCGAGATCGACGTCTCGGGGCGCTATGACCATTATTCGGAAGGTTTCAGCCACTTCTCGCCCAAGGTGGGGGTAAAGATCACGCCCATCCCGCAAGTTGTCCTGCGCGGCACTTATTCGAAGGGCTTCCGCGCCCCGCAATTCGCCGAGAACGGATCGAGCGCTCAGCTCGGCTTCACCACGCTCGACATCTCGGCGGTCGCCGATCCTGGCTATCAGGCCTTCGTCGCCGCACATGGCGGGCCGACCAATCCCTATGTCCAGGCCTATAATCTCGGCGCGAACACGATCGGCAATCCCGACGTGGAGCCCGAGACGTCGGAGAGCTACACGCTCGGCGCGCTGATCCAGCCGCTGCCATGGCTCACGCTCACGGCCGATTACTATCACATCAGCAAGAACGGCGTGATCATCCAGGCCCAGCCAGGACCGGCGCTCGATGCCTATTTCAACGGCCGGCCGCTGCCTGCCGGCTATGTGCTCACCTTCGATCAGCCCGATCCGGCCTTCCCGAGCGCGCCGCTGCGCCCGACGATCGTCGGTGCGCCCTATGTCAATGCGGACTCGCTGGTCACCGAAGGTATCGATGCCTCGATCGAGGCGAGGTTCCGCCTCGCCGCGGACGTCCACCTGGCCACCGCCGTGAGCGTCACCAACATCTTCCACTACAAGTTCACGACGGGCGGCCAGACCTTCGAATATGTCGGCACGCAGAGCCCCTACACGCTCTCGTCGGGCGCGGGCACGCCGAAATGGCGCGGCAACTGGCAGACCAGCCTCGAATGGGGGCCGGCGACCCTCACCGGTACGGTCTATTATGTCAGCGGCTATGACTCGATCGGCTATGATCAGGATCCGAGCGGCGGCTGCCTCTATCCGCAGAACCCGTCGGCGTCGGCCAGGGAGATCGTCGAGTGCCGCACCGGCGAGTTCATCTATGGCAATATCCAGGCGGACTATCAGCTCAGCGACAATATCAACGCCTTCCTCACGGTGATCAACGTCACCGGAGAGAAGGCGCCGCTGAACCCGGCCGCCTATGCGGGCCCGCCGGCCAATTATAACCCGACCTATACCCAGGCGGGCATTGTCGGGCGCGTGTTCCGCTTCGGGTTGCGCGCGAAGTTCTAGAAGGCCCCAGGCGAGGCACGCTACATTCCCCTGCGTGCCCCGCCGCCGCGCCATGGCCGCCGATGCGGCAGTTCATGGCGCAGACCGCGCAGTTCGGCCGCCGCCGGCTGCGCGGTCGTCGTTTAAAGCCCGCAAGGCGCGCTTCGCAGCGCGGGCCTCAGGCGCCGCGTCCGGCTGGTGTACTAGGTCTCCATGACGCAGGTGATGACCCTGTCGGCCCCACAACAACTCGTCCAGAACGAGCTTTCGCGGCTGGTCATCAAGCGCGGAGCCCTCGCCTTCCTGCCGGAGCCGCCGGAAATTCGCTGGAACGGGGTAACATTGCGGCTCTCGCCGCTCGAGACCGAAATCCTTTCGCTGCTGGTTCGGCGCGGACGGGCGAGTTGGGAAGACGTCGACAGCGCGATCGCCGCGCTCCATGGAAATCCCCATAACCGCGAGATCTTCATCCATCGCATCCGCAGCAAGTTCGCCGCGATCGGTGCCGCCGATCCGGTCGAGACGGTGCGCGGATGGGGGCTGAGGCTTCGCGTCGAACGCGACCTTTTCGGTTCGACCACGACCTGGATCGGCGCGCGTACGGATGCGATCGACGCGTTCACGCCCGAAGCCGCGCGCGCGATCGCGGCGAGCGGAGCGGCACAGCTAGATCGGCCGTTCGGCGCCTGATTCCGCGTAACGGCGGCGCGCGCAAATCGCGAACTGCGCGACGGGCGGCGCGAACTGCACCGTGCGCGCGATTTACGCCGCGCGCGGGGTATCCTAGCACCTGCACATGCACCGCGATCTCCCGGAGCCGGCACGCACGCGCAGCGGAGGCGTTCCGACTTCAGTCTATCTCGTCCTTCTGTTCTGGGTCGGCCAGTTCTGCGCATTGACGGCGCAACGCGCGCTGATGGACGCAGGCGACGACAGCAGCTTCCTCGTGCCACGCGCGATCGTGGGAATGGCCGGCGTCGCGATCTCGCTGGGGATCGGCATGGTGCTCGAACGCCAGGCCGGGCATGGCTGGACGCTCCGGTTGAGCACCGCGCTGCTCCTCGCGCTTGCCGGCGCGGTGCTGCACAGCGCCGTCAACTTCACCGTCTTCCAGGCCTTCATGCCCGAGGAGAATTGGCGCCAGGCGACCCTGCCCTCCTATTTCAGCGCGGTGATGCAATGGTTCTGGGCCTATTGCGCGATTTCGGCGATGCTGCTGAGCGGCGCCTATGGCGCGGAACTTCGCGAAGGCGAGCGGCGCATGGCCGAGCTCCGGCAACTCGCCCATAGCGCGCAGCTGCGCGCGCTCCAGTACCAGCTCAACCCGCATTTCATGTTCAACACGCTGAACTCGATCGCGTCGCTGATCTCGTCGGGCAAGTCGGACTTCGCCGAGCAGATGGTGGAGAATCTCTCCGATTTCCTGCGCGCGGCGCTGGTGATCGATCCGGGCGACGACATGCCGCTGGCGCGCGAGATCGAGCTCCAGTCGCTCTATCTCTCGGTCGAGGCACTGCGCTTCTCGGACCGGCTGCGCGTGGTGATCGACGTACCCGAGGCGCTCCGCAAGATCGAGTTGCCCAGCCTGATCCTCCAGCCGCTGGTCGAGAACGCGATCAAGCACGGCGTCGCGCGCAGCGACCGCACCACGGAGATCGAGATCATCGCCGCGCGCGAGGAAGGCGGCGTGCGGCTCACGGTGCGCAACACGGTGGCCAATGCCGCGCGCGAAGCGACGGCGGGGCATGGCATCGGGCTCGCCAATGTCGCACGCCGGTTGCTGGTACGCTATGATCAGGATTGCGGCTTCACGAGCGGCATCGACGCGGAAGGGCGGTTCGCGGCCAGCTTCGTGATACCCACGGGAGCCCCGACGCATGACGGTACGGCTGCTAATCTGTGACGACGAGCCACTCGCCACCCATCGCCTGTCTGCACTGCTCGATCGGCATGGGGATGTCGAATTGGTCGGTGTCGCGCGCAGCGGTGCCGAGGCTCTCGAACGGATCGACGAGTTGCACCCGGACGCCGTGCTGATCGATGTCGAGATGCCCGTGCTCGACGGATTCGACGTGGTCGAGGCACTGGCCGCCGAGGCCGATGGCGCGGCCCCGCTGATCATCTTCGTCACCGCCTATCCGCAATTCGCAACCAACGCGTTCGACAGCGGCGCGATAGACTTCCTCACCAAGCCGGTACGCTATGGCCGGCTCGAAAAGGCGATCGATCGGCTCCAGCGCGCGATCGACGACCGAAGCGCGCGGCGCCGACTCGACGAGCTCTCGCAGCAGCTCGACCAGCTCCGCTCGGATCGGCAGAGCGGGCGCAGCGAAGGCAAGAGGCTATGGGTCTCGCGCCGCGGCGAGATGGTGAGCATCGCGCTCGACAAGCTCGACCGGATCAGCGCCGAGGGCGAGTATGTCCGGCTCTACCAGGGCGATCGCACCTATCTCCATCGCAGCTCGATCACCGCGATCCTGCCGCATCTCGACGACTGCCGCTTCGTGCGCATCCACCGCTCGCACATCGTGAGCCTCGAAAGCATCGCCGCGATCCGGCGGCGGCCGGCGGGAGGCTATCGCATCCTCACCGCCGCCGGCGACACGCTGCCGGTCGGCCGGACCTATCACGCGGTGGTGCGCTCGGTGCTCGGCGGCCAGGTCGAAGCCGAGTAGCACGCATCGACGTTCCGCCTTCTCCTTCGCCGGAACGCAGATTCAGGAGAGGAAATTGCGAAGCTAGGGCGGATCGACATTCAAATTCCCCCTCCCTTTCAGGGAGGGGTTAGGGGTG
>NZ_JAPKNM010000046.1 GCF_026460985.1 Sphingomonas sp. | reverse complement strand
GGGGTGGGGTGGGGGGGGGGCCCGTGCCTCAAACTCTGTCGCCTGCGGACAGGCCCCACCCCAACCCCTCCCCTGAAGGGGAGGGGCTAGTAAAGGTGGCGATCGACCGTGCCGCCGCCGCCTTCCCCCTATGGTCCGCCACCTCGATCGAACACCGCGCCGCGATCCTAGAACGCCTCGCCGATAGCCTCGAGGCAAACCGCATCGAGCTGATGGCGCTCGCGGTGAAGGAGGCGTTCAAGACGATCCCCGACGCGCTGGGCGAAGTGCGCGAGGCGGCCGACTTCTGCCGCTATTATGCCGCCCGCGCCCGCGCCGATCTGGCGACGGTGACGCTCCCCGGGCCGACCGGCGAGCGCAACGAGCTGCGGATGGAAGGCCGCGGTGTCTGGGCGACGATCGCGCCGTGGAACTTCCCCCTGGCGATCTTCCTCGGCCAGACCGTTGCGGCCTTGGTCACGGGCAACACCGTCGTCGCCAAGCCGGCGCCGCAGACTCCCGAGATCGCGCGCGCGGCGGTGCGACTGGCGCACGCGGCCGGCGTGCCCGAGGACGCGCTGATCCTCCTTCCTGGCGGGCCCGAGGTCGGCGCGGCGATCACCGCCGATCCGCGCATCGCGGGCGTGGCGTTCACCGGCTCGACACCGACCGCGAAGAAGATCGCCCGTGCGCTGCTGGAGGGGGACGATCGCCAGATCGTGCCGCTGATCGCCGAGACCGGCGGGATCAACGTGATGCTCGTCGATTCCACCGCCTTGCCCGAGCAGGTCGTCGCCGACGTGCTGACCTCGTCCTTCCGTTCGGCCGGCCAGCGCTGCTCGGCACTGCGGCTGCTGTTGCTCCAGGAGGAGATCGCCGATCCGGTGATCGAGATGCTGCGCGGCGCGATGGAGACGTTGGTGATCGGCGATCCCGGCGACCCCGCCACCGATGTCGGCCCGGTGATCGATCGCCCCTCTTACGAGAAGCTCATGGGCTATCGCGAGGGCGTGAAGGGGCGCTGGCTCAAGACGCTGCCGGTGCCGGCGAACGGGCTGTTCGTGCCGCCGACGATGATCCGGCTCGAGTCGATGGACCAGCTGACAAGCGAATGGTTCGGCCCGATCCTGCACGTCGCGACCTGGAAGGCGGGCGAGCTCGAGGAGACGATCGACCGGGTCAACGCCAAGGGCTTCGGGCTGACCATGGGGCTGCACAGCCGCATCGCCCGCTCGGGCGAGCTGGCCGAGGCGCGCGCGCGCGTGGGCAATCTCTACGTCAACCGCTCGATGATCGGCGCGGTGGTGGGCTCGCAGCCCTTTGGCGGCGAGGGCCTTTCGGGCACAGGCCCCAAGGCCGGCGGCCCGCACTACCTCCAGCGCTTCTGCGCCGAGCGCTCGGTCTCGGTCGACACCACCAGCGCCGGCGGCAACGCGACGCTGCTTTCGCTTGACGAAGGGGGGATCTAGCGGGCCAAATCCCCCTGGGGCCGAATTCTCGGCCGACATGGGGGAATGGCATGCGAAGCTGGGGAAGCAGCGCGGCGGCGCTGGCGGTGATGTTGTGCGTGGCGGTGCCGGCGGGGGCGAAGGACTCGTCCAAGGCGGAGGCGCCAAGCCTTCCGCCCGCGATGGTCGCGCTGGAGAAGAGCCTCCATCCGCAAACCGGCGACGTCCGCATTCCCGAGGCCAAGGCGGTGCTGCACCTCGGCGACCGCTATTATTTCCTGCCCGCGGCCGAGGCCAGGCGCGTCCTGGTCGAGGCATGGCGCAATCCGCCCGAAAGCGCTGAGGGCGTGCTAGGCATGGTGCTCGAGAAGGACACGACGGTCTTCGACAATGTCTGGGGGGCGGTGATCACCTATGAGGATACCGGCCACGTCGCCGACACCGACGCGAAGACCCAGGACTATGCCGCGGTGCTCAAGGGCATGCAGGAAGGCACCGAGGAGCAGAATGCCGAGCGCAAGCAGGCCGGCTATCCGGCGATGCGTCTCGTCGGCTGGGCCCAGCCGCCTTCGTACGATGCGGGCAACCACGCGCTGATCTGGGCGCGCGAGCTGGCGCTCGAAGGCGATCCGGTCAATGGACTCAACTATGACGTGCGGCTGCTCGGGCGCACCGGGGTGCTCAGCCTCAACATGCTCGCGTCGATGAAGGACATCGGCGACGTTCGTTCCGCGGCGCAGAGCTTCGGGCGGTCGGTGAGCTTCGAGCCCGGCGCGGGCTATGCCGATTTCAATGCCTCGACCGACAAGGCCGCCGAATATGGCCTTGCCGGGCTCGTCGCGGGCGGCGCCGCGATCGGCGTGGCCAAGAAGGTGGGGCTGCTCGCGATCATCCTGAAGTTCGGCAAGTTGATCCTGGTCGGCCTGGCGGCGTTCGGCGCGGCGGCCTTCGGACTCTTCCGCAAGCTGGTCGGCCGCAAGGACGAAGAGGAGACGATCTAAGGCTCAGACGCCGCCGTTGACGTGGAGGATGTTGCCGTCGGGATCCTGGAACCAGATCGCGCGGAAATCGCCCTTCACATGGACGCCGTCGCGCACGGCGTCGAACCCTTCGGGATATTCGTCGAGGGTGACGCCCTTGGCGCGCAGCTCGGCGGCGATTGCCTCGACTTCGCCGCCGGCATCCCAGACCACCGCATTGGCCTTGTTGGTGCCGGCATAGGCGCTCTTGTAGACGTTGAGCCGGCTGGCGCCGGTGGCGAGGGTGAAGACGTCGCCATGATCGGCGGCGAGCGGCAGGCCGAGCGTTCCGGTGTAGAAGCGCTTGGCGGCGTACACGTCGCTGCACGGCACGATCGCAGCCGAGCTCCAGTCCTTCAGCATGTCACTCCTCCTTCGGCGGCGCCTCCAGATGGGTTCCGGAGGCGATCAGATTGACCTGGGTCGGATAGGCGAAGGCTATGCCGTTCTCGCGGAAGCGGGTGAGGATCGCGGCGGCGACATGGTCGCGTGCCTCGGGCGGGAAATCGATGCCCTGCGATTCGAACTCGACGTCGTAATCGAGCCCGCTCGCGCCGAAGCCGGTCAGCCCGCCATGGACCAGCTTGTACCCTTCGCCTTCCACTGCCGCGCGCAGCAGCTCGGGGAGCTTTTGCACCAGCTCGGGCGAGGTATCGTAGCCGAGGCTGAAGACATATTTGAAGCGGTTGCGGATCCGGTGTGTGGTGTTCTGGATCTCGTTGTCGAGCAGCTTGCGGTTGGAGACGATGCGCTGCTCGCCGGTGGGGCCGCGCAGCCGCGTCGACTTGAGGCCGATCTGCTCGACCACGCCTTCGCTGTTGTTGAACTTGATGTTGTCGCCGAGCCGGAAGGGCTTGTCGAAGATGATCGCCAGCGCCGCGAGCAGGTCGCCGAAGATGCCCTGCGCGGCGAGGCCGATCGCGATGCCGCCGACGCCGAGGCCCGCGACCAGGCCGGTGACGTTGACCCCGAGATTGCTCAGCACCATCACCAGCGCGATCGCGAACACGACGATAGAGACGAGCAGCCGGATGATGCCGAGCGCGCTGCTCAGGCCCACCGCGGCGTCGTCGCCCACGGTGCGGTGCTCGACCAGCCCGAAGATGATCTCGCGGATCCAGATCGCCCCCTGGAACACCGCGGCGATGGTGAAGAGGAACTGCACGGTCGACGCGACCACGCCCGGCGCGCCGGCATAGTTGGACACCAGCCGGATCGCGACCATGACGATGAAGAAGCTGGTGGTCTTGGCCACCGCGCGGCCGAAGATCGAATACCAGTTGGCGACACCCCCGCCGCGGCGGCACAGCCGCATCGCCCAGGAGCGCGCCGCATAGAGCGCCAGCACGATCGCCGTCGCGATGCCGGCGGCGATCAGGATGTTGAGCCAGTGCGACTGGACCCAGATCGACGAATCCCGGACGAGGACCTCGGTCTGCGTCTGGAGGTCGTAGTCGGGAAGGAGGGGAGTGGTCTTGTTGGTCATGGAAGCGGTCATGCGGCCTTGGCTTGGGGAGCGGCGACCTCGAGAAAGGCGATCAGACCGCGTTCGTAACGGTTGAGGTAGCGGGTGGCGCGCGGCAGGCGCAAGCGGGCGCGGAACGCGGCCTGCGCCTCCCTGTCCCTGGCGAGCGCGATCAACTGCGGATGGACATAGGATTTGCGCGCGATCGCGGGCGTGTTGCCGAGCGCCTCGGTGACCGGCTCGAGCATCGCCTTGAGGCCGAGAGTCGAATCCGCGGTCGCGAGCGCCTCGAAGGCGATGACGCTGGCACCCCAGGTGCGGAAATCCTTGGCGGTGAAATCCTCCGCCATCGCCTCGCGGATATAGGCGTTGACGTCGGTCGAGCTCACCGGATGCGCCTCGCCCGCCTCGTCGAGCCAGCGGAACAGATGCTGGCCGGGCAGGTCCTGGCAGCGCTTGACGAAGGCCGAGAGCGTCCGGTCGGTGATCGTCATCACGCGCAGCCTGCCCGATTTGGCGCGGAACTGGAGCTTGAGGCGCTGGCCCTTCACCCGAGCGTGGCGTTTGCGGAGCGTGGTCGCGCCGAAGCTCTTATTCTCCTGCGCATAGGCTTCGTTGCCGACGCGGATCGTACCGAGATCGAGCAGGCGGACCACAGCGGCGACGGCCTTTTCCTTGCACATGCCGCGTAGCTTGAGATCGGCCTCGACGCGCTCGCGCAGCCTCGGCAAATGGTGCGCGAAGCCGGCGCAGCGATCGTATTTCGCCGCCTCCTGCGCCTCGCGGAAATCGGGATGGTAGCGATATTGCTTGCGCCCTTTGTCGTCCTTGGCCGTGGCCTGGATATGGCCGTTGGGATCGGGGCAGAACCAGGCGTCGGTATAGGCCGGGGGCAGACCGATCCCGTTCAGCCGTTCGATCGCGCCGCGATCGGTGATCCGCTTGCCTTCGGGATCCCAATAGCCCCAGCCGTGACGCACCTTGCGCCGCGTGATTCCCGGTTCCAGATCATCGACATAGACGATGGCGTCGAGCGTCATCGGGCCTCCTCGCTTGTCCCGTTGAATGCGCGGAGCATCGCTTCGTTCCGGAACCTGCGGGGGACCGGGGCCCGACGGCTATGAGGCGTTGGCTGCCGCGCTCGACCGCGCGATCAGCGACTCTCGGCAGCCGAAATCGGTCGCGGCCGCCCGAGTGACAGGCCGTTCAGCCGGCGCTGCGCCGGGCGCTCGATCCCGTGATAGAGCGCCGCGGAGCTGGCGAGGACGAGCGCGGCGTACAACGCGATCATCGGCCAGCCGACGGCGTGCGCGTCGCCGACAAAGGCGAGCTTGAACGCGAACCAGAGCAGGAAATGGCCGAGATAGGTCGCGTAGCTGATCTCGCCGAGATAGTGGAGCGGCGCGGCGTCGAGCGGGTTGCCCGGCCTGCCGGCACTGAGCGCGAGCGCGAGCAGCAAAGTGGCGAAGGCGGCAGGCACCGCCAGCGTCTCGGACAAGATCCCCGATGTCCAGAGCGCGAGCAGGAACAGTGCGACGGCTGCCGAAGCACAGGCGGGCCAATGCCAACGCTCCCGCCAGCGCAGCCACAATGCGCCGATCGCCGTGCCGCAGGCGAATTCGAGGATGCAGCGGATCAGCCCGAGGCGCGGGATCTGCTCGCCGAGCGTCGCGGCGCCTTGTAGTGCGAACACCATGTGGAGCAGCAGCATCAGCGCGCCGATCGCGACGAGGATCGCGGCGGCGGGGACGCGACGCCAGTCGATCGCGAAGACGAGCAATGGGAAGAGCAGATAGGCGCCGAGCTCGCACGAGATCGACCAGGCTGGGTCGTTCCAGGAGAGCGCGCCGGTGAACCCCCAGTTCTGGAGCAGCATCGCATGGAGCGGCAGCTCGGCAAGCGGGAATTGCGGGGTGTCGCGCCCGGTCATGCGCAGAGCAAGCGCCAGGCAGAGGCCGACGGCGAGCATGAACAGGTGCAGCGGCAAGATACGGGCGATGCGGCGCTGGAGGAACTCGGTTATCCTGCCCGCCCCGCCGTCGCGCAACCGATCCGACCAGCTTATCCAGATCACGAAGCCCGAGAGCAGGAAGAAGAAGTCGACCGCCAGATAGCCTTTGGCGAGCACCGCTTGGGCAGTCGCGGGCAGTCCCGCGATCGAATGGCGGATGTGGAAGAGCACGACAAGCCAAGCCGCGATCCCGCGGACCGAGGTCAGGGCCCGAAGCTCGGTCTTCACGCGGTGGCGACCCGGGCCTTGCGCAGCGGCCGCCACGCGCTCTCGGCCCGCTTGCGCGCCGCATAGGTGTCGAGCCCGATCTGCGCGCCGATCAGCATGTATACGAAGGGCTGGAAGGCGATCGCGATGAAGGTCGCGCCGAGCATGTAGATCACGTGCGCGCTCTGCAACGCCGAGGCGAGTGGCGCGATCCATTCTTGCCCCGGATCGGGCTGGCGGTAGCGCCGGCGCAGCACTTCCATACGGAACAGCCCGGCCAGGTTGATCAGCAGCCAGATCGCGAGGCCCGGATAGCCTTGCTCGCCGAGCATCTCGAAATAGGCGCTGTGATAGGCGCGCGCCTTGTCGACCTCTAGGCTGCGATCGACCTTGGCCACGCCGTCGCCTTCACCCTGCACCGCGACCTTCTCGTAGCGGATGCGGTTCTGGCGATAGGCCTCGAAGCCGCCGCCCATCGGGTGGGTCTTCACATAGTCCATCGTCCACTGCCACACGGCGATGCGGGTCGAGGCCGAGGCGTCGGCCTGGTAGGTCTTGATCGTCCCCATCCGTTCGGTGAACGAGGAGGGGAGGAAGGGAATGGC
Organism: Sphingomonas sp.; assembly: GCF_026460985.1. GTDB lineage: Bacteria > Pseudomonadota > Alphaproteobacteria > Sphingomonadales > Sphingomonadaceae > Sphingomonas. The sequence continues at coordinate 5,702 of NZ_JAPKNM010000046.1, read as the reverse complement.
CGCGAGCCCGAGGCAGCCGAGCGCCGCCAGATAGACGAACTTGCGCCTGGCATCGCGGATCATCAGCAATGCGAGCAGGCCGATGCAGAGCAACCCGGTGCGCGTCGAGGTGCCCACGGGGATCAGCAGGCAGGCGAAGATCAGCGCATAGCAGAAGCCCTTCACCCGCCAGTCGGGCGCGAAGATCGTGCCGTGGCGCGTGAACCAGACGATCAGCGGGATGATCGCGATCGCCACGGTCGAGATGGTCGAGCCTTCGTAAAGGCCCGAATTGTTGGTCACCATCAGGTTGAGCTCGCCATAACCGCCGCCCGAGCCGAGCGTCTTGATGCCGCCGACGATGATGATCGACGCGGCGGAGAGCACCATGAACAGCAACAGCGATTCGATGCGCAGGCGGGTGCGCAGCGTGAGCGGCAGGAAGGCGGCGAAGGCGAGCGCCTTCCACACCCATTCCCATTTGTCCTTGGCCTCCAGGGGGAAATCGGCGTGGAGCGTGGTGTAGAAGCAATAGCCGAGCAGCAGCACGATCAGGAACTGGCGCGGGGCGACGCGGACGTCGCGCTTGTCGTCGACCGCCAGCCAGCCGGCGACGGCCAGCCCCACCGCGATCATCGAGATCGGCACCGAGTTGAGAAGCAGATAGGTCAGCCGCTGCGGCGAGACGATGTCGATATAGGCATAGGCCAGCACGAACAGGAACGGCCGGCGAAAGCCGAACGCCAGCAGGGCCGCGAGGAATCCGACAAAGGCGAGGTCACGCACCGGGCTTTCCCCAGCGGCTCTTCTTCGCCTTGCTCGCCTGATCGTTCGGGCCGGGCTCGTGATCGAGGTCTGGGCGGCGCAGCAGCAGGAACGCCGCGAGCAGCATCAGCCCATGCGAGAGCCCGAGCGATAGATTGTCGATCATGTCCGCTCGCGCGCTCCTTCCGGGCGGATATGTAGCGCGGTCCGGTTGATGGGGCGTAAACTAGGACGGATCGACATTCAAAATCCTCCCCCGCCAGGGGGAGGTGGCGCCGAAGGCGTCGGAGGGGGAGGTAAGCAATGCCCTCTCCAATTGAGCGCAGTGGTTCCGCCCCCTCCGTCACGCTGCGCGTGCCACCTCCCCCTGGCGGGGGAGGATTGAAACGCCTCGCTCGCCTGAATGTCGATCCGACCCAGGACGTGAAGGCGCCCATCCTCTCCACTCACCCAGCCAGAGGCACGACCGAACGGAATCGGTTTGTTGGAACTTCGGCGCGGGACCTAGGTTGTTGCACTTGGTTAACCATTGGAAGAAATGGGATGTCGCAATCTTTGACGAAACTCGCCCCTGCGGTCGTGATCCTGGCTGGAGCGTTGGGCCTGGGCGGCTGTGCCACCGAGAAATATGTGCGAGAGCAGATCGCTCCGGTGAGCCAGCGCGTCGATGCGCTCGAGGCGAAGCTGCAGGAGACCGACGGCACGGCCAAGGCCGCATTGGCGGAGGCGCAGTCCGCATCCGGGCAGGCTCAGAACAACAGCCAGCGTCTCGATCAGCTCAATGGCCGGGTGGATTCCATCGAGCAGCGGATGCAGGCGCAGGCTGAAGCGCCCCGGAAGCGTCCGCGCAATTGATGTCCAAGGGCAGCAAATGCTGACCGGATCGTGATTACCCGCGTCGGTCGCTTCCGCATGCGGCGACCGCCTTATTTCGAGCGTCGCGAGCGATGATCAATGTTCTTATGGGGCTCGCTGGACTCGCGCTGGCGGGTTCGGCGGGGGAGGGCGGCCGGCAGTCGGAAACCCCCGCGCAGGTCCAGCCGGAGACCGTGGATACCGGGCGCGCGTCGGGCCCTTCGGAGGCCGCTGCGCGCGTTGCCGAATGGATCGCGGCGTCGAAAGACAATGGTTCCCGGCCGTACATCATCATCGACAAGATAAACGCCTCGCTCCTCCTGTTCGACGCGAAGGGGAAGCCGATCGGCGTGGCTCCGGTATTGATCGGCGTCGCCGTCGGGGACGACGCCACTCCTGGCGTCGGCAACAAGGCCCTTGCCGAGATCGGACCGGCCGAGAAGACCACGCCCGCCGGGCGCTTCCTCGCGAAATTCGGATTGGCGGCGGGGAAGGAAAAGGTGCTCTGGGTCGATTATGCGACCTCCGTGGCGCTCCACCCGATCCCGAAGGGTGCCAGCAAGGAGGAACGCCGCCGCCAGCGGATGCTGTCGCCGACTTCGGAGGACAACCGCATAACCTTCGGCTGCATCAACGTGCCCATCGCATTCTACAGCAAGAGCGTGCGCCCGCTTTTCCAGAAGCGGGGCGGATATGTCTATGTGCTGCCCGACACCAAGCCGATCGAAGAGGTTTTTCCGCGCTTGCGGGTCCAGGCCCTGGCGGACGGCGACGCATCCTGACGGAAAGACGTCGGTATCGCAGCCGATCGCGGCTGCAAGGCGGTTGCGGGACCCTCGGTCGCATCGATTCGGCTCTGGTTCAAGGCGCGCGTAGCTGCGTCTTGCCGCTTCTGATCCTCCCCCGCCAGGGGGAGGTGTCAGCCGCAGGCTGACGGAGGGGGAGGACGGCGACTCACTATTGGCGTGCTTCCGCCCCCTCCGTCGCGCTGCGCGCGCCACCTCCCCCTGGCGGGGGAGGATTAGAGTCTGATGATTTTACCTTTCCCCGTTCGTTTCGAGCGAAGTCGAGAAACCTCACGCGCGCTCGAGACCCGTTTCTCGACTTCGCTCGAAACGAACGGAGGGAGAATGGGGCCAACTCAAGTCATCCTGATCTAAAAGGGCTGGATGTCGATACGACCCAGGCCCTCACTCGTCGAACGGGTCGCGAGACTCTCTCTTCAGGACCGAGCTTTCGCACCGCCGCATCGCCGCGACGGCTTTCCCGGAACCCTTCAACGGAACGGCGCCGACGAGCTTGTTCTTGTACCAGAAGCCGAGCTTCGTGCTCGCGGCGATGTCGGAGAGGATCTCCTTTCCGCTGAAGACGATCATGAACCCGCGCATTCCATCCGGGCTCACATTGCCGGTCGCGGCCCTTTTGCCCCAGCCCATGTCGAGCTTCCCGCCCTTCTGGAACCCGACCTCGATCTTGTATTCCTTGTCCTGCTCGATCGATTTGAACTCGGGGGAGCGATAGAGCATCACGCCCGCGCGCTTGCGGGGCCTCCAGTGGAAGGCGACGTCCCCGCCGCTCACGAGCGTGGCCGACAGGGTGCACTCGTCTTTCCCGAGTTTCGTGGAAATGGTCCAGCCTTCGACCTTTTCCGTGACGTCCTGCGCCGCGAGCGCCATGGCGAGAACCAACATTACTGATCTCCCGTTCGGTCGTTCCTTAGCGGTTGCCCAGCGGTGGTGGAAGGCGACAGGCCCTTTCGGTTGACGCGCCCTTAACCGCTCCCATGCCATCGCGGCCTCATGCGGATTCTCCACATCCTCGATCACGGCCTGCCGCTCCACAGCGGCTATACCTTCCGCACGCGGGCGATCCTCAAGGCGCAGATGGCGCGGGGCTGGGAAGTGGCGGCGGTCACCGGATGCCGGCACGGCAAGTTCGACGCCGACGAGGAGACGATCGACGGTATCCCGTTCCATCGCACGCCGCGCGTCAATTCGGGCCCGCCGGTGATCGGCGAACTGCGCGAGGTCGCGGCGTTCGCGCGGCGGATCGAGGCGGTGGCGCGCAAATGGCGGCCGGACATCCTCCATGCCCATTCGCCGGTGCTCGATGCGATGGCGGCGCAGCGCGTCGCCGACCGGCTCGGCCTGCCCCTGGTCTACGAGATCCGCGCCTTCTGGGAGGACGCCGCCGTCGGCAACGGAACGGGCCGCGAAGGCAGCCTCAAATATCGCGCCACCCGCGCGCTCGAGACCCGGGCGGTGCGCAAGGCGGATGCGGTGGCGGTGATCTGCGAGGGGCTGAAACGCGACCTCGCCGCGCGCGGGATCGACCCGGGCAAGATCTTCGTCTCCCCCAACGGGGTGGACCTCACCTTGTTCGGCGAGCCCTTGCCTTATGACGCCGCGCTGGCGGCGCAGCTGGGCGTCACGGGTGCCGAGACGATCGGCTTCATCGGCAGCTTCTACGATTACGAAGGCCTGGACGTGCTGATCGAGGCGATGCCGGCCCTGGTCGCGGCGCGGCCGTCGATGCAGCTGATCCTGGTGGGGGGCGGGCCGATGGAGGCGCAGCTCCGCGCGCAGGCCGAGGCATCGCCGGCCGCGGAGCGCATCCGCTTCGTCGGTCGCGTGCCGCACCAGGAGGTCGAGCGTTACTACAGCCTGGTCGACGTGCTGGTGTACCCCAGGAAAGCCATGCGGCTGACCGACCTGGTGACGCCGCTCAAACCGCTCGAGGCGATGGCGCAGCGCCGGCTGGTGGCGGCGTCGGACGTCGGCGGGCACCGCGAGCTGATCCGCGACGGCGACACGGGTACGCTCTTCGCGCCCGACGATCCCGCGGCGCTGGCGGCGTCGGTGGCCGGGCTGCTGGCGGACCGCGACCAATGGGACGCACGGCGGTCGCGGGCGCGAGCCTTTGTCGAGAACGAGCGTAACTGGGCGGTAAATGTCGCGCGGTATGAGTCTGTTTACCAAAATCTAGCAGAGTCGCGCCCCATGAAGGATTCGCGGTCGCACGCATCTCCGGTGAACGCATGAACCTGCCGATCGCACCCCTGGTTGCCGGTGTGCTCGGAGGTGCCGTCGCGCTGTGCGCGTTGGTAGTGCCGACGTCGGTGCTCGAGGCGCTGGTGATGGACAGCGGCATTGCCGCGGTGCTCGCCGCCGCCGAGCCGCCGCTCGGCTTCACCGCGCGCGCCGGCATCGCGCTCGCGGGGGGTGGGACGGTCGCGTTGTTCAGCTGGTTCGCCTTGTCCGTGCTGCTCGGCGCGCGCGGCGTGACCATCGGCAAGGCCGAAGCGCCCGATTTCGACACTGTCGCAACACCGGTGCTGCGCCGCGCCGATGCGCATCCCGATGCGCCCCCGCGCCCGCCGCTGCTGGCCACGCGCGACCTGGGCATGCCGTTCCTCGATATCCGTAGCCCCGCCGAGCCCGAGCCCCTGGTTGCCGAAAGCCTCATCGCCGAACCGGTGCACGTCGTCCTCGTCGAGCAACCGCTTCCGCGCGATCTCGATCAGCCGCTCTCGGCCTTCGATCCCGATGCGGTGCCCGACGTGCCGATGCCGGCGCCGGTGGCTTTGCCTTCGCTCGCCCGCACGCCGCGGCCGCCGGTGTTCGACGAGACCGAGCGCTTCGAGGTCTTCGAGCTGACCCCGCCGGTCCGCGAACCCGCGCCCACGCCGCGGCTGGTGACCCGGAGCGAGGAAGCCATCACCCGCCCCGAGACCGAGGCCACGGTGCATGCGCTGCTCGAACGGCTCGAGCGCGGTGTGGTACGCAAGGCGGCGGTCGCGTCGCCTCCGGTTCGCGTCGAGCGCCGCGCGAAGGAACGCGGGCTCGAAGACGCGCTCGTCACGCTCCGCAACATGGCGCGGCGCGCTTAGGTCGTATCGACATTCAGTTTGAAGGCTCCCCTCCCTGCTTGCAGGGAGGGGCAGGGGTGGGTGCGCGCGTCTGCGCGCCTAAAAAAGACTCACCAATCGTGCCGCAAAAGGCACCGGCCGGGGCATCGAGCCCCGGCCGGTGCCAACCCACCCCTAACCCCTCCCTTGCAGGGAGGGGGAATTTGAATGTCGATACGATCTAACGCTCCTCCAC
>NZ_JAPKNM010000045.1 GCF_026460985.1 Sphingomonas sp. | reverse complement strand
TGCGCGCGTCTGCGCGCCTAAAAGATTCGCCAATCGTGCAGCAAAAGGCACCGGCCGGGGCATCGAGCCCCGGCCGGTGCCAACCCACCCCTAACCCCTCCCTTGAAGGGAGGGGAATTTGGATGTCGATCCGTCCTGCTCAGGTCGATCGACCGCGTGCGGTCACCGGCCAGGCTTCGGAGACCATGTCGCCGTCGAGCACGTGATAGCGGTCGTAGAGGTTGACCGTGGGATCGCAGTGCGGCGGCATCAGCGTCACGCGCGCGCCGAGCCCGGGAAGGCCGTCCCCGATCAGCGCGCCGTGCTCGTCGCCGGTGAAGGCGTAGCGGCTTCCCTCGGGTGCGCCGCCGAGCACCACCGGCACGCCGGCATCGGTCGCGAACGCCTTCAATCCCGCGTCGATCGTCACCATGCCGGGGGTGTTCGCGCTGACCACCGTCGCATCGACGAACAAGGCGGGCTCGAAGCGCGGCCCGGCGAGCTCGCAATCACTATATTCGCGGTCGAGGAAGACATAGGATCCGACCTGCAGCTCGGTGAACACGCCCAGCTCGGCATCGATCGCGAAAGTCCCCGTGCCGCCGCCGGTCACCACCGGGACTTCGAAACCGGCGCCGCGCAGTGCGTCGAGCACGCTTCGCAGATAGCCGGTCCGCTCCATGATCGCGGCGCGCCGCTCGGCGAGGTCCTGGATGTGCTGGTGCGAGCCGCAATAGAATTGCACCCCCGCCAGTTGCAGCGTGCCGGTCGCGGCGATGGCGCGAGCCAGTTCCACCGCCGCCGCCGCCGAGGTCACGCCGGTGCGATGGCTCCCCGGATCCAGGTCGACGAATACGCGGAGCGGCGCATCCACCCCCGCGCCGAGCATGCGCACATTGTCGACATGGTCCGCCACCACCGACAATGCGATCCGCCGGTTGAGCGCCGCCAGCCGCGCGATCACCGCGGGGGTGACCACCGGCGAAGTGAGGTGCACGTCACGCACGCCATCGCCGGCCAGCGCCTCTGCCTCGGCCAGCTTGGCGCAGCAGATGCCCACGGCGCCCGCCGCGATCTGCCGACACGCGATCGCGCCGCTCTTGTGCGTCTTGGCGTGCGGACGGAGCGCGATCCCCTGCGCCTCGGCAAAGGCGGCCATCGCCGCGATGTTGCGCTCCAGCGCCGCGCGGTCGAGCATCAACGCTGGCGTGGGCACGTCGCGGCGGGGCAGGGGAAAAGCGTCCATGCCGCCACGATAGCGCGACTTAGGCCTTTCAAAGTAGGATTTCGTCTGCGATTCGGAGTGCATGTTGGTTCGTGCCACCCGCAGCCGCGCCTCGCCCGGGTCGAGCCCGCCGCGCGCGCGTAGGGACTGGTCAACTTCGTCAACTTGTTCGTCAACTTTTTGCCCGCGCCGGGCAGGGATGTTCTGAAATGTCCACCTATGCCGATCGCCTCCACGCCCTTCGAGAGCAATTGAGGCGCGACAGGCTCGACGGCTTCGTCGTGCCGCTCACCGACGAGCATATGTCCGAATATGTCGGCGCCTATGCCCAGCGCCTCGCCTGGCTCACCGGCTTCCAGGGCAGCGCCGGCAGCGCGGTGGTGCTCTCGAGCGAGGCCGCGATCTTCACCGACGGGCGCTACACGCTCCAGGTGCGCCAGCAGGTCTCGGCCGATCATTGGCAATATGTGCCGGTGCCGCAGGTGAGCATCGCCGGCTGGCTCGGCGAGCACGCCCCCGAAGGCGGTCGCATCGGCTATGATCCGTGGCTGCACACCCGCGCCTGGGTCGAGGAAGCGCGCAGGGCGCTCGCCGAGAAGGGCGCCGAGCTGGTCGCGGTCGATACCAATCCGGTCGATGCGGTGTGGCCCGATCGCCCCGCGCCGTCGGACGCGACGCTCGCCGTCCAGGACGATGCCGCCGCGGGGCGCAGCTCGGCGGCCAAGCGCGCCGAGATCGCCGAGTGGCTCCATGCGCGCAAGGCCGATGCGGTCGTGCTCTCGGCGCTCGATTCGATTGCCTGGGCGTTCAACATCCGCGGCCAGGACGTCGCGCACACCCCGGTCGCGCTCGCTTATGCGATCGTCAACGCCGACGGCACCGCCGACCTGTTCGTCGCGCCGGAGAAGCTCACCGATGCGGTGCGCCAGCATCTCGGCAATGCGATCCGCGTCCATGACCGCGCCACCTTCGCGCCCGCGCTGAAGGGTTTCGCCGGCAAGCGCGTCGCCGCCGATCCCGAGCGCGCGGTCGCCGCGATCTTCGATTCGCTCGACAAGGGCGGCGCGAAGGTGCTGAGCCTGCGCGATCCCGTCGTGCTCGCCAAGGCGCTCAAGAACCCCGCCGAGATCGCGGGACAAAAGGCCGCGCAGGCGCGTGACGGCGCAGCGCTCGTCCGCTTCCTCAAATGGTTCGAGGAGACCGCGCCCGCCGGTGGGCTCACCGAGATGTCCGCCGCCGCCAAGCTGCAGGAATTCCGCGAGGAGACCGGCGTGCTCAAGGATTTGAGCTTCGACACGATCTCCGCCACCGGTCCCAACGGCGCGATCCCGCATTACAAGGTCACCGAGGAATCGAGCCTGCCGATCGAATCGGGGCAGCTCTATCTCGTCGATTCGGGCGGCCAATATGCCGACGGCACCACCGATGTGACGCGCGTGATGCCGGTGGGGGAGCCGACGCCCGAGATGAAGGACCGCTTCACCCGCGTGCTCAAGGGCCATATCGGCATCGCCACCGCGATCTTCCCCGCAGGCACCACCGGCGCGCAGCTCGACAGCTTCGCGCGCGCGCCGCTCTGGGAAGTGGGGCTCGATTACGGCCATGGCACCGGCCACGGCGTCGGCGCCTATCTCTCGGTGCACGAGGGGCCGCAGCGCATCGCCCAGCCTTTCTATCCCGGCGGCCAGAGCCTCGAGCCGCTGCGCGCGGGCATGTTCCTCTCGAACGAGCCCGGCTATTACAAGGCCGGCGAATACGGCATCCGCATCGAGAATCTCGTGCTGGTGATCGAGGCCGCGATTCCCGGAGCCGAGCAGCCGATGCTCGCCTTCGAGACGCTCACCTTCGCGCCGATCGAGCGCAGGCTGATCGATCCGGCGCTGTTAACCCCACAGGAACTTCAGTGGGTTAATAGCTATCACGCGCGGGTCATGGGAGTGGTCGGCCCGCATCTGAGCGAGGAAGAACGGCAATGGTTGGAAGCGAAGGTCGCGCCAATCGCATGATGTGGTTTCTGGCGGGCGCCGTCACCATGGCGATGTACCTGATGGGTCCGCATGCGATCGCGAACAAGGCCTATCATCTCGGCGAATCGACGGCCGCCTGGGTGAACGCGCTCTGAGGCTCGGCATCGGCGCGTTGCTCGCGCGCCTGCGCCTTGCGTTTCCGCAGATTCGCCCGCAGCGCCTCGGCGAGTCGCGCCTTCTTCTCCGCATCGTTCATGCGGACAGTCGATAAACCGGTCGGCTTCGGGTTGACAATCGGTCGGCCCCAAGCACATAGGCCCCTCCCGCCCGGTCCCGGACCGGCGAGTGCTGCCGTAGCTCAGTGGTAGAGCGCATCCTTGGTAAGGCTGAGGTCGTGAGTTCAATCCTCACCGGCAGCACCATTTTCCTTCTTGACCTGATGACCGATTGAACCCTTCGGGGGCGCACCCCGCCGGGGCCGTATCGACATTCGAAAAGGGGAACCGCTTCTCATGCCCTCCGGACTGGTTGCATTGCTCGACGACGTCGCGGGCATCACCAAGCTCGCCGCCGCTTCGCTCGACGATGTCGGCGCGGCGGCGGGAAAGGCCGGGAGCAAGGCGGTCGGCGTGGTGGTCGACGACACCGCGGTCACCCCGCGCTACGTGGTGGGGCTGTCGCCCGATCGCGAATTGCCGATCATCGCGAAGATCGCGGTCGGATCGCTGCGCAACAAGCTGCTCATCCTGCTTCCCGCCGCGCTGATCCTCAGCGCCTTCGCGCCCTGGGCGATCACGCCGCTGCTGATGCTCGGCGGCGCCTATCTGTGTTTCGAGGGCGCCGAGAAGGTGATCGAGGTGCTGCGCGGCGAGGAACATGGCGAGGAGGAGGAAACCATCCTCGACGCCGCCCAACTCGAGCAGTCCAAGGTCGGCGGCGCGATCCGCACCGATCTGATCCTGTCGGCCGAGATCATGGCGATCGCGCTGGCCGACGTCGCCGGATCGCCGATCCTCAACCAGGCGGTGGTGCTGGCGGTCGTCGGTATCGGGATCACCATCGGCGTGTATGGCGTCGTCGGGCTGATCGTGAAGATGGACGATATCGGCCTGCATCTCGCCGAACGCCGCGCCGCCGGCGTGCGCGCTATCGGGCGGGGGCTGGTCAAGGGCATGCCGCTCGTGATGCAGTGGCTGTCGGCGATCGGCACCGCGGCGATGATCTGGGTCGGCGGCGGGATCCTGATCCACGGCCTCAACAGCCTGGGCGTCCACCAGCCCGAGGGCGCGATCCATCATCTGGCCGAGCAGGTGGCGCACATGGGCGGCGTCGGCGCGATCCTGTCGTGGCTGGTCACTGCGATCGCCTCGGGGCTGTTCGGCCTCGCGCTCGGCGCGGCGCTCGCGGCGATCGTCCACAAGCTGCGTCATTGAGCATGCGGCGCCTCGGCGCTTGCAACGCGGCGCCCATTCCCTGATCAGACCCGTAACAACCAATCGGGAGTCGATCATGAAGACCAGGGCCGCCGTCGCGTTCGAGGCGAAGAAGCCGCTCGAGATCGTCGAGCTCGATCTCGAAGGCCCCAAGGCCGGCGAGGTGCTGGTCGAGATCATGGCGACCGGCATCTGTCATACCGACGCCTATACGCTCGACGGCCTGGATTCGGAGGGCATCTTCCCGAGCGTGCTCGGCCATGAGGGCGCGGGGATCGTGCGCGAGGTGGGTCCGGGCGTCACCAGCGTGAAGCCCGGCGACCATGTCATCCCGCTCTACACACCGGAATGCCGCCAGTGTAAGTCGTGCCTCTCAGGCAAGACCAACCTCTGCACCGCGATCCGCGCGACCCAGGGCAAGGGGCTGATGCCCGACGGCACGTCGCGCTTCTCGTACAAGGGCCAGACCATCTTCCATTATATGGGCTGCTCGACCTTCTCGAACTTCACCGTATTGCCCGAGATCGCAGTGGCCAGGATCCGCGAGGACGCGCCCTTCCAGACGAGCTGCTATATCGGCTGCGGCGTCACCACCGGCGTCGGCGCGGTGGTCAACACCGCCAAGGTCCAGGTGGGCGACAATGTCGTGGTGTTCGGGCTGGGCGGCATCGGGCTCAACGTGCTCCAGGGCGCGAAGATGGCGGGCGCGAACCGGATCATCGGCGTCGACATCAACCCGGCGCGCGAGGAATGGGGCCGCAAGTTCGGCATGACCGACTTCGTCGACGGCCGCGGCAAGTCGCGCGAGGAGACGATCGCTGAGATCCTGGCGCTCACCGACGGCGGGGCGGACTTCACCTTCGACTGCACGGGCAACACCGAAGTGATGCGCACCGCGCTGGAGGCGTGCCACCGCGGCTGGGGCACCAGCATCGTCATCGGCGTGGCCGAGGCGGGCAAGGAGATCGCGACGCGCCCCTTCCAGCTCGTCACCGGGCGCAACTGGCGCGGCACCGCATTCGGCGGCGCCAAGGGCCGCACCGACGTGCCCAAGATCGTCGACTGGTACATGAACGGCAAGATCCAGATCGACCCGATGATCACCCATGTCCTCACCCTCGAGGAGATCAACAAGGGCTTCGACCTGATGCACGCCGGCGAGAGCATCCGCAGCGTCGTGGTCTATTGAGGGGCAACCCATGTTCAATCACATCGTGATCGGCTCGAACGATATCGAACGATCGAAGCAGTTCTACGACGCGGTGCTCGGCACGCTCGGCTTCTCGGGCGAGCCGCTTCGCCACGTCGCGGCCAGCGGGCACAAGCGGCTCTTCTATCGCCACGAGGGCGGGACGCTCGGCATCTCCGAGCCGATCAACGACGAGCCTGCGAGCTGCGCCAATGGCGGCACGATCGGCTTCAAATGCTCGTCGCCCGAGCAAGTAAAGGCATTCCACGACGCCGGCATCGCGCATGGCGGCACTTCGATCGAGGATCCGCCCGGCCTGCGCGACGGCGGCCTGCTGGGACAGATGCATCTCGCCTATGTCCGCGATCCCGACGGCAACAAGCTTTGCGCGGTATGGCGCATGCCGGCGTGAACGAGGCCGTCAATCTCGACGAGAAGTTCGCCGCCTTCTCCGGTCACTGGGCACCGTGTCCGGTGGTCGACGGCTGATGCCGCCTTCGTGGATCCTCACGCTCGATTGCCTCGACCGGCCCGGCATCGTCGCGGCGGTGAGCGGCTTCCTGGCCGAGCGGGGCGGGTTCATCCTCGACAGCCAGCAATATGCCGATCTCGATGCCGGGCGCTTCTTCATGCGCGTCGAGTTCAAGGCGGTAGGTGCGCCGTTCGAGACCGATGCGCTCCGCACGGCCTTCGCGCCGGTCGCCGACAGCCTTGCGCTCAACTGGGAGCTCTCCGACGCGGCCGAGCGGCCGCGCGTGCTGATCACGGTGTCGCAAGGGTCGCATTGCCTCAACGATCTGCTGCATCGCTGGCAGACGCGTTCGCTGGGCGTCGAGATCGTCGGCGTGGTCTCGAACCACGATACGCTGCGCGCGCTGACCGAATGGCATGGGCTGCCCTTCACGTTGCTGCCCGCGGGCAAGGAGGCGCAGGAGGCGGCATTGCTCGATCGATTCGAGACGCTGGATGCCCACTATCTCATCCTCGCGCGCTACATGCAGATATTGTCGCCTGGGCTCGCCGAGCGGCTGGCCGGGCGCTGCATCAACATCCACCACAGCTTCCTGCCGAGCTTCAAGGGTGCGCGCCCCTATCACCGCGCGCACGAGCGCGGCGTGAAGCTGATCGGCGCGACCGCGCATTTCGTCACCAGCGACCTCGACGAGGGGCCGATCATCGAGCAGGCGGTCGAGCGCATCGATCACCGCGCCTCGGTCGACGACATGATCCGCATCGGCCGCGACATCGAGGCGCAGGTGCTCGCCCGCGCCGTGCAATGGGTCGGCGCGCGGCGCGTCTTCCTCAATGGCATCCGCACGATCGTTTTCCGGTAAGGTACGCGCATGGAAACCCTCTCCACCAACAAATCCCATGGCGGCGTGCAGGGCGTGTACCGCCACGCCTCGCTGGCGACCGGCACCGACATGACCTTCTCGGTCTATGTCCCCCCGCACGATCCGGGCGCGAAGCTGCCGGTGCTCTGGTATCTCTCCGGCCTCACCTGCACCCATGCCAACGTCACCGAGAAGGGCGAGTATCGCCGCGCCTGCGCCGAGCAGGGCCTGATCTTCGTCGCGCCCGACACCAGCCCGCGCGGGGAAGGGGTTCCCGACGATTCCGCTTATGATCTCGGCCAGGGCGCGGGCTTCTATGTCGACGCGACCGAGGCGCCCTGGGCCTCGCATTTCCACATGCGTGCCTATGTCGAGCAGGAGCTGCCCAGGCTGATCGGTTCCGAATTCCCCGCCGACATGGGCGCCCAAGGCATCACCGGCCATTCGATGGGCGGGCATGGCGCGCTCACGGTCGCGCTGCGCAACCCGGCACGCTTCCGCAGCGTCTCCGCCTTCGCGCCGATCGTCGCGCCGAGCGTCGTGCCCTGGGGGGAGAAGGCGCTGGGCCGCTATCTCGGCGAGGACCGCGACTCGTGGCGCCCCTATGATGCCTGCGCGCTGATCCTCGACGGCGCGCGCATTCCCGAACTGCTCGTCGATGTCGGCGGCGCCGACCAGTTCCTCCACGAGCAGCTTCGCCCCGAACTGCTGCGTGCCGCCTGCGACGCCGCGGGCATCCCGCTGACGCTGCGGCTCCAGCCGGGCTATGACCACAGCTATTATTTCGTCTCGAGCTTCCTGGCCGACCATGTCGCCTGGCACGCGGCGAGGCTCCGCGCATGAGCCGCTACGACGTCCTGATCGTCGGCGCCGGCCATGCCGGGGCGCAGGCGGCGATCGCGCTCAGGCAGAACAAGTTCGCCGGATCGATCGCATTGCTCGGCGACGAACCCGAGCTTCCTTATGAGCGCCCGCCGCTCTCCAAGGAGTATCTCGCGGGCGACAAGCCGTTCGAGCGGCTGCTGATCCGCAATGCCGCCTTCTGGGAAGAACGGGACGTGGCGCTGCTGCCCGGCCGTTCGGTTGTGCGCGTCGATCCGACCGCGCACAGCATCACCACCGCTGAGGGGGAGGGGATCGGCTACGGCACGCTGATCTGGGCTACCGGCGGCAAGCCGCGCCGGCTTGCCTGCGCGGGTAGCGACCTGACCGGCGTGCACACCGTGCGCACCCGCGCCGATGTCGACCGGATGATCGCCGAGTTGCCCGAGGTGCGCCGCGTCGCGGTGATCGGCGGCGGCTATATCGGGCTCGAGGCCGCGGCGGTGCTCGCCAAGCTCGGGCGCGCGGTCACCGTGCTCGAGGCGCAGGACCGCGTGCTCGCCCGTGTCGCCGGCGCGCCGCTGTCGCGTTTCTTCGAGGAAGAGCATCGCGCGCACGGCGTCGAGATACGCCTCGGCGTGGCGGTCGACATCATCGAAGGCGAGGATCGCGTCACCGGGGTGCGGCTGGCCGATGGCGAGGTCCTTCCGGCGGAGATGGCGATCGTCGGCATCGGCATCGATCCCGCGGTCGCCCCCTTGCTCGATGCGGGGGCGGCCGGCGGCAATGGCGTGCTGGTCGACGCGCAATGCCGCACCTCGCTGCCCGACGTCTTTGCGGTCGGCGATTGCGCGCTGCACGCCAATCGCTTCGCCGGGGATCGCTCCATTCGCCTCGAATCGGTCCAGAACGCCAACGACCAGGCGACCGTGGCGGCGAAGACGATCCTCGGGATCGATGCGGCCTATGACGCGGTGCCCTGGTTCTGGTCGAACCAGTACGACCTCAGGCTCCAGACCGTCGGCATCTCGACCGGGCACGACGCCACCGTCGTCCGCGGCGATCCAGCGAGTCGCAGCTTCTCGGTGATCTATTTGCGCGACGGTCGGGTGATCGCGCTCGACTGCGTCAACGCGACCAAGGACTATGTCCAGGGCCGCAAGCTGGTGCTCGAAGGCGCGTCGATCGATCCGGCATTGCTCGCCGACGCCGCCACGCTGCTGAAAGACCTCGCCTGACCGGCGCCGGATGCTAGAATGAGGACATATTTGCCCCACCGGAGATTGAACGGAATGCGTCACTTCCTGCCGTGCGCCATGACTGCCCTGGCGCTGCTCTTCGCTCCGGCGGCCCAAGCGCAGGAGGTCAAGGACGCCGATCCGGCTCTGTGGGTGATCAAGGATGCCGACACCACCATCTACCTGTTCGGCACCGTCCATGTGCTCAAGCCCGGCCTTGGCTGGTTCGACGAGGGCGTGAAGGCGGCCTTCGACAAGAGCGACGAACTGATGCTCGAAATGGTCGAGCCCGAACCGGCGGCGATGCAGGGCCTGATCATGAAGACCGCGATCAGCCCCGAGGGCCCGACGCTCACCGAGAAGCTCCCGGCCGACAAGCGCGACGCTTTTGGCAAGGCGCTGGCCGATATCGGCGTGCCTGCCGCGGCGCTCGACCGCTTCGATCCCTGGTTCGCCGCGGTGACGCTCACCGTCGCCGGCCTGCCCAAGCTCGGCTATGATCCCGAAAGCGGCGCCGAACGCACGCTCAGCGCCGCGGCGAAGACCGCCAACAAGCCGGTGGCCGGGCTCGAGACGGCGGAGCAGCAGCTCGGCTATTTCGATACCTTGCCCGAGGCGCTCCAGGTCAAGTACCTCGTCTCGACGGTGGACGATTATCCCAGGATGGGGGCGACGCTCGACAAGATGGTCGCCAGCTGGTCCGCGGGCGATCCCGAGGCGCTGGGCAAGACGATGAACGAGGAACTCTCCGACACGCCCGAGATCGCCAAGGTGCTGCTCACCGATCGCAATGCCCGCTGGGCCGAGTGGATCGGGAAGCGGATGGAAAAGCCCGGCACCGTCTTCATTGCGGTGGGCGCGGGGCATCTCGCGGGACCCGGCAGCGTCCAGGAGCAGCTGGCGAAGCACAAGCTGGCCGCCACGCGCGTCGCCTACTGATGGCACGGCAACCGCGCCCCTTTCTCGGGCTGCTCGCCGGCGTGGCCGCGGGGCTGGTCGCGTCGGCGGCGATGGCGGCGTTCCAGGCCCAGGCGCAGAAGCTGCTCCCGGACCAGGAGGACGATGATCCGGCGACGGTGAAGGCCGCCGACGCGGCGAGCCAGGCGGCGATCGGCGATCCCGTTCCCGAGCCCTATCGCGAGCCGGCGGGGCAGATGGTGCACTATGTCGCCGGCGCGGTGATCGGCGGCATCTACGGCGTGCTCACCGAATATCGGCCCGAGGCGCGCTCGGGCTTCGGCAGCGCCTATGGCATCGCGACGGCGGCTCTGCTCGACGAGGCGGCGGTTCCGGCGGCCGGGCTGGCCCCGGCGCCCGACGAGACGCCGCTCGCCGTCCATGCCTATGGCGCGGCGTCGCACCTCGTCTATGGCTGGGTGCTGGAGGGTGTTCGCGCGCTGATCGCGGGGCGGCGTTAGGAAACCGACTTTTGGCGTCAAACACGCCCCTCCCTGCTTGCAGGGAGGGGTTGGGGGTGGGTGCGCGCGTCTGCGCGCCTAAAAGACTCAACTACCGATCCGATGAAAAGCGACGGACGAGACATCGAGCCTCGTCCGTCGCTACCCACCCCTGACCCCTCCCTTGCAGGGAGGGGAAGGCCGAAAGCCGAATGCCGATCGTCTAAAGCAGCAGCTGCTGGGTCGCCGCATTGCGGCCGACCGGACCGCCGCCGGTGCGGCGGATATGCTCCTGCTGCGCGGTGTGGCGCACGTCCACGTCGCGGTCGTTGAGGAAGACGGCGAGCGACTCGTCGTCGATCTCGCTCCATTCCTTGCCGCGATCGGGGCCGTAGCGGACGCGGGGCAGCAGCCCCGGCTCGTTCGACCATGCGATCAACTGCGCGACGCTCGCTTCGTTGAGCATGTCGCGCAGATGGTGCGCGGTCACATAGGCATCGGGGAAGGCGCGGTGCGCCGGCAGCCCGCGTTCGTGCACCAGCCCCTCGGGCATGCGCCAATAGCGCAGCATCTGGTTGGAGAAGCCCGGCGAGCTCGGCCAGAGCCGCATCGCGCACTTCCAGGTGCAGATCCAGTCGGCACCGCGGGTGAGCGAGGCCGTGCAGAATTGCTGCTCGAAATCGGCGCGGTGCGCGGCGAGCGCCACGCGCCGCGGCCAGGGATCGAGCACCGGCCGCGCGACATCGTGCCAATAAGGCGCGTCGGCGACGTCCTCGTCGCGGATATGGTGCACGGCCATCGTCAGCGGCGGGATCTGCCGCCCCGGATTGACCATCCGGCTGCCGCCTTCGCCCTGGATCTCCCAACGGCCGTCACGCTGGAGCGCGACGTCCTGCCAGCCGATCTCGCACACGCCATGTTGCGGCGGCGCCTGGCCGGTGGTTTCGAGATCGATGACGCGGATGATGGAAGGGGCGGGTGAGGCCATGACGCCTAGGTGGGGCGTGGCGCGGGGAAATGCCAGCCGAAAACGCGCGGCCGGCGGATCGGCCGTCCCGGATCAGCGACAGTTGCCGGCATTCTCGCGCTCGGCGCGCGCCCGGCACTGCTGCAGCAGGTCCTCGGCGCGCTCGGCCAATTCCTTGGTCGCCTCGATGCTTTCGCGAAGCGCAGCCTGCGCGTCTTCGATCTCTGCGATGTCGCTGAAAATCTTGTCAGTCACGGCCCGATCCCACTCGAGCGGATGAACCCTTGATCCAGGATCAGGGTTCCACCCGCCCGAGCGGTTCGACCCGTTTAGTGCCCGGCCTGCGGACCGCGCTTCAGCCCGCTCGCGGCGAGCTGGGCGTCGATCTGCGCCATCAGCCGGTCGAGCCCTTCCTGGGTCTTCGCCTCGGCGCGCGCGACGAGCACGTCCTGCGTGTTCGAGGCGCGCAGCAGCCACCAGCCGTCGGGGGTGTTCACCCGCGCGCCGTCGGTGCGGTTGACGTCGGCGCCCTCGGCCTCGAGCCGGTCGAGCACTTCGTCGATCACAGCGAACTTGCGGCTCTCGTCGACCTGGAAGCGCATCTCGGGCGTGTTGACCATCGCCGGCATCGCGTCCTTGATCGCGGTCAGCGACTTGCCGATCACATGGACCGCCTGGATCAGCCGCACCGCGGCATACTGGGCGTCGTCGAAGCCGTAATAGTTGTGCGCGAAGAAGATGTGGCCGCTCATCTCGCCCGCGAGCGGCGCGCCCGTCTCCTTCATCTTGGTCTTGATCAGGCTATGGCCGGTCTTCCACATCAGCGGCGTTCCGCCGAGCTCGGCGACGCGATCGTAGAGTGCCTGGCTCGCCTTGACGTCGGCGATGATCGTCGCGCCGGGCACTTCGCGCAGCACGGGTTCGGCCAAAATGGAGAGAAGCTGATCGCCCCAGACCACGCGGCCCTGGCCGTCGATCGCGCCCAGCCGGTCGCCGTCGCCGTCGAAGGCCAGTCCGAAATCGAGCTGCTTCTCGGCGACAAGCCGCTTCAGGTCGGCAAGGTTCTTCTCGTCGGTAGGATCGGGATGATGGTTGGGGAAATGACCGTCCACGTCGGTGAACAGCGTGTGGTGCTCACCCGGCAGCAGCTTGACCAGCTTCTCGATCACCGGACCGGCGGCGCCGTTGCCCGTATCCCATCCGACGCGATAGGCGCCGCCGGCATAGCCCGCCATCAGCCGCCCGACATAGTCGTCGAGGATGTCATAGTCGCTGACGCTGCCTTCCTCGCCGGGCTCCACCGATTCCCAGTCGCCCTCGGCGGCCATGCGGCCGAGCGTCTGGATGTCCTCGCCGAAGAAGGGACGGTGCTGGAGCACCATCTTGAAGCCGTTGTAATTGCCGGGATTGTGGCTGCCGGTTATCTGGATGCCGCCGTCCACCTCCAGCACTGCCTCGGCATAATATAGCATCGGCGTGGGGCCGAGCCCGACGCGCACCACGTCGCAGCCCGATGCGGTGAGCCCCTCGACCAGCGCCGCCTCGAGCTCGGGCGACGAGATGCGGCCGTCGCGGCCCACCGCCACGCGGTGCCCGCCGGCGCGGCGGAGCAAAGTCGCGAAGCCGCGTCCGATCGCGCGCGCGTCGTCAGGTCCAAGCGCTTCTCCCACGATGCCGCGAATGTCGTATTCGCGGAGTGAAGTGGGGTCGAAACGGTGCGTCATGATACCTCCCAGGAAGGTGTTGCCGGCCTAAAGCGCCAAGGCGGCGAAAGTTCAATTGCCGCACTGCAACAAGGCCGAAGCGGCGATCTGTGTGCGCTATGCGTTACGGCGAAGCAACGTATCGCGCGCGGCGTTGATGCGCCGCGTCAATTCCTCCGATCCGCCCTTGTCCGGGTGCACCGCGCTCACCAGCCGGCGGTGCGCGCTGCGGATCGCCTCCTCGTCGGCATCGGCGCCCACGCCCAGGATCGCGCGCGCCTCGTCCTGCGGCATTTTCGGAGCGCGGGGCTTTTTGGGCCGCGGCTTCAGGAACAGATAATAGAGCGCCGCGAGGATCAGCGCCGCAAGGATCGCCTTGGTCATCAGGCGAACAGCGGCATCGCGATTTCGGGGAGCGCGAGCCCCGCCATCATCTCGCGCAGCTCCTGCCGCGCGGCGACGTGGCTGAGGCCCATCTCGCCGAACTCGCGGCTGTCGAGCATCGTCAGTCCCTGCGGGAAGAGCTCGCGATAGATGACGCGCTCGCTGAGCCCCGAGATCACGCGGAAGCCGACGCGCTTGGAGAGCTGGTCGATCGCCTCGGAGACGCGGCGCATGTTGCGCGCCTCGATGTGCTGCATGCGGTTGCGGAGCACCACCCAGTCGATCGTCTCGCCATCGGCCTTGGCGCGGCGCTTGCGTGATTCCCAGATCAGCTCCGAATAGAAGCTCGGGCGCGAGACCTTGAAGGTCTCGGGGTCGACATGGCCGATCAGGTCGAAATCGACGAAGCTGTCGTTCATCGGGGTGACGAGCGTGTCGGCGTTGGTCACCGCGATCCGGGCGAACTTGTCGTCGCGGCCGGGCGTGTCGATGACGAGGAAATCCGCGTTCGCGCCGAGCCGCTCGAGCGTCTCGGAGAAGAAGTCCATGCTCTCGCCGTCGTGCGTCTCATATTCGGGCATGGGAAGATCGCGGCCCATGCGCTTGATCGTGGCGGTGCGATTGTCGAGATAGCGGCCGAGCGTGCGCTGGCGGTGATCGAGGTCGAAGCACGCCACCCGCGCGCCCTTCGCGGCGAGCGCGATCGCCGCATGGACCGCCGTGGTCGACTTGCCGGTGCCGCCCTTCTCGTTGGCAAAAACGAGCACGTGCAAGCGCTTAGCTCCGTCGGTCAAGCCCACAACATCCTTTATTGATCCCGCCGCCCGCGGCCCATAGAAGGCCGCGCTCCTGTCTTATCGAAAGTGTCCAAGCGTGCAAACCGTCCGTCAGCCTGCTCCTCTTCGTGAGGCGGTCGCCGCCTGGCGCGCGGCGGGCGAACGGGTAGCGCTGGTGCCCACCATGGGCGCGCTGCACGACGGGCACATGGCATTGGTCGAGGCGGCGAAGCGCGCGGCCGAGCGCGTGGTGGTGTCGATCTTCGTCAACCCGAAGCAGTTCGGCCCGAACGAGGACCTCGCCAAATATCCGCGCAAGGAACTCGCCGACTCGCGCATGCTCGCTGCCGCGGGGGTCGACCTTCTATGGATGCCCCCGGTCGAGGTGATGTATCCGGAGGGCTTCGCCACCAACATCTCGGTGAGCGGGATCAGCGAGGTGCTCGACGGCGCGCACCGGCCCGGCCATTTCGACGGCGTCGCCACGGTGGTGGCCAAGTTGTTCCACCAGGTGCGGCCCGACATCGCTTTGTTCGGCGAGAAGGACTGGCAGCAGCTCGCCGTGATCCGCCGGCTGGTGACGGACCTTAACCTTGACATCGAGATCCAGGGCGTGCCGACCCAGCGCGAGGATGACGGGCTCGCCCTCTCCTCGCGCAACGTCTATCTGGTCCCCGAGGATCGCGCGCGTGCCGTGGCGCTGCCGCGTGCGCTCGGCGTGGCGGAGCGCGCGATCGCCAAGGGCGGCGACCCGGAGGCGGCGCTCGCCCAGGCGCGCGAGATGCTGACCGCGGCGGGGTTCGAGATCGACTATGTCGCGCTCGCCGATGCCGAGACGCTGGGCGAGCCGATGGAGGGCCGCCCGATGCGGCTGCTCGCCGCGGCGCGGATCGGCGGCACGCGGCTGATCGACAATATTCCCGTGACTACGAGTGATTACGGTTAACCGCGTTAACCTTTTGTTTGCCGCTTACCTGCCAATCCTTGCAGCCGTAGGGATCAGCAAATTGGGTGAGCGGCAATGGGCAACAGTCTCAAGAGCGCGCGTTTCCTGGTCGAGAGCCGTCTGCGCGATGCGACGCGGGGCGACGCGAAGGCCTGTTTCGATCTGGGCATCGTCTATTCGAGCGGCGCGGAGGGGATCGATGTCGATCTCGTCGAGGCGCACAAATGGTTCAACATCGCCGCCGTCTCGGGCAGCGAGCGCGCCGCCGAGTGCCGCGCCGAGATCGCCGAGGACATGAGCGCGCGCGAGATCATCGAGGCGCAGAAAGCCGCACGCGCCTGGCTGCGCGGGGTGGAACTGCGCGCGGCCTGACTTAATAGGATGGGCGGCCCTCCCCAAATCCTCCCCCGCCAGGGGGAGGTGTCAGCCGCAGGCTGACGGAGGGGGAGGACGGCGACTCACTACCGGCGTGATTCCGCCCCCTCCGTCGCCTTCGGCGCCACCTCCCCCTGGCGGGGGAGGATTGAGCACTACTTCTTCGCCGCTGCCTTTTTCGGCGCCGCCGCCTTCTTCTTCGGCGCGGCCTTCTTCTTGCCCTTGCCCTTGGCCGGCCCCGCGGCGGCGCGCGCGTCGATCAGCTGGGCGGCCTCCTCGAGCGTCAGCTGGTCCTTGTCGATCGACTTGGGCAAGGTCGCATTGGTCTCGCCGTCGGTGACATAGGCGCCGTAGCGGCCCTCCATCAGCCTGATCTCGGCCTCGGTGCGCGGATGCTTGCCGAGCATTTTGAGCGGCTCGCGCGCGGCTCCGCGTGCCGGGCGTCCGCCGCCCGCCGCGGCCTCGGCGAGCTTGACCACCGCGGCGTTCATGCCGGTCTCGAACACTTCGGCGGTCGACTGGAGCCGGGCATATTTCCCGTCATGCGCCAGATAGGGGCCGTAGCGGCCGATCGAGGCGGTGATCGGGTTGCCGGTCTCGGGATGGTTGCCGATCGTCCGCGGCAACTTCAGCAGCTTCAGCGCCCATTCGAGATCGAGATCCACATCCTTGGGGATCGAGGCGCGCGCCGCGTCCTTGCCCTCGCCGAGCTGGATGTATGGCCCGAAACGGCCCGACTTGCGCTCGACATTGAGCCCGCTCTCCGGATCGACGCCCAGCACTTCCGGGCCGGTCGATTCGGCGCCTTCGCCGCCCGGCTGGCCGAAGCGGCGGGTGAACTTGCACTCGGGATAGTTGGAGCACGCCACGAACGCACCGAACTTGCCGCCGCGCAGCGCGAGCTGGCCGTTGCCGCAGTTCGGGCACAGCCGCGGATCGCTGCCGTCCGCCTTGGCCGGGAAGAGATAAGGTTCGAGGAACAGGTCGAGCGCGGCGGTCACCTCGCTTGGCTTCTGCTCCATCACTTCGCTCGTGCGCGGCTTGAAGTCCTTCCAGAAGGATTCGAGCACCGCCTGCCATTCTGCGCGGCCACCCGAGACGTCGTCCAGCTCTTCCTCGAGCTCGGCGGTGAAATCATAGCCGACATATTTCTCGAAGAAGCGTTCGAGGAACGCCGTCACCAGCCGCCCGCTCTCCTCGGCGAAGAAGCGGTTCTTCTCGATCCGCACATAGGCGCGGTCCTTCAAGGTCTGGATGATCGAGGCATAGGTCGACGGTCGGCCGATGCCCAATTCCTCGAGCCGCTTGACCAGCGAGGCTTCGGAGAAGCGGGGCGGCGGCTGGGTGAAATGCTGCTCGGCATTGACCGCCTTCTTGGCGGGCGCGTCGCCTGACGACATGCGCGGCAGGCGGCGCGAATCCTCGTCACCCTCGTCGTCGCGGCCCTCTTCGTAGAGCGCGAGATAGCCGGGGAAGAGTACGACCTGGCCGGTGGCGCGCAGGCCATGCTGGCCGGTACCGTCCTCGAGGTCGATCGTGGTGCGCTCCATCCGTGCGCTGGCCATCTGGCTGGCGAGCGCGCGCTTCCAGATCAGGTCGTAGAGCCGGCCATGGTCGCCCGAGCCGACGCGATCCTTCGAGAAATCGGTCGGGCGGATCGCCTCGTGCGCTTCCTGCGCGTTCTTGGCCTTGGTCTGGTACTGGCGCGGCTTGTCGGGGACGTAGGACCCGTCATAGCGCGTCGCGATCGCTTTCCGGGCTTCCTGAATCGCGCCGCCGTCCATCTGGACGCCGTCGGTACGCATATAGGTGATCGCGCCGTCCTCGTAGAGCCCCTGCGCGATCCGCATCGTGTGGCTCGCCGAGAAGCCGAGCTTCCGCGCGGCCTCCTGCTGGAGCGTCGAAGTGGTGAAGGGCGGCGGCGGGTTGCGCATCGCCGGCTTGGTCTCGACGCTGGCGACCGAGAAGCGGCCCTCCTCGACGGCCTTCTTCGCGGCGAGCGCGGTGCCCTCGTTGCCGATCGAGAGGCGGTCGAGCTTGTCGCCCTTATATTTGACCAGCCGCGCCTGGAAGGGCGTGCCGTCCTGCTCCATGTCGGCGGTGACCGACCAATATTCCTGCGGCCGGAAGCCCTCGATCTCGCGCTCGCGCTCGACGATCAGCCGCAGCGCGACCGACTGGACACGGCCCGCCGACTTGGCGCCCGGCAGCTTGCGCCACAGTACCGGCGAGAGCGTGAAGCCGACGAGATAATCGAGCGCGCGGCGAGCGCGGTACGCGTCGATCAGGTCGGTATCGAGCTCGCGCGGCGCTTTCATCGCCTCGAGGATCGCGGGCTTGGTGATCGCGTTGAACGTGACGCGCTCGACTTCCTTCGGCAGTGCCTTCTTGTTCCTGAGCACTTCCTGGACGTGCCAGCTGATCGCCTCGCCTTCGCGATCGGGGTCGGTCGCGAGGATCAGGCGGTCGGCCTTCTTGGCCTCGTCGGCGATCGCCTTCAGCTGCTTCGACTTGTCCGCATAGGTCTCCCACTCCATCGCGAACCCTTCGTCCGGGTTCACCGATCCGTCGCGCGCGGGCAGGTCGCGGACATGGCCGTAGGAAGCGAGGACGCGGTAATCCTTGCCGAGATATTTTTCGATGGTCTTCGCCTTTGCGGGCGATTCGACGATGACGAGCTGCATATGTGGGTTCGTTGTCCTTCGCGTACGCGTATGAGGATGGGCAGCCGCGCCGCCGCGTCAAGCGGGGGGAACGGGATCGGCGCTGCGCGGTGCCGGGACTGCGGCCCGGTCTAGGCGCCCGACGCCTTCATCCGCGCGCGCACTTCATCGATGTCGGCGGCGGCGTGGCGCTCGGCGAGGCGGAACTCCTCGGGCCCCGAGCCGCGATTGACCAGCCGGCCGCGCTGCACCGGCTCGCGCGCGCCGACCTCGGCGACCCAGCGATTGAAGTGCGCATATCCGGCGGTATCGAGGAACTCGGCCGCGCCGGCATAGGCATCGCCGCGCGCCACGCCGCCATACCAGGGCCAGATCGCCATGTCGGCGATCGTATAGTCGTCGCCCGCCACGTAGCGGTTGGTTGCCAGGTGCGTGTCGAGCACGTGGAGCTGGCGCTTCACTTCCATCGCATAGCGGTTGATCGCATATTCGATCTTGAAGGGCGCATAGGCGAAGAAATGGCCGAAGCCGCCGCCGAGGAACGGCGCCGAGCCCATCTGCCACATCAGCCAGCTCATCGTCCTGGCGCGCTTCGCCGGATCGGTGGGCAGGAAGGCGCCGAACTTCTCGGCGAGAAAGACGAGGATCGCACCGCTCTCGAACACGGGGATCGCGGGATCGACCGAGCGATCGACCATCGCCGGGATCTTCGAATTGGGATTGAGGCTCACGAAGCCGCTGCCGAACTGGTCGCCGGTGCCGATGTCTATCTTCCAGGCATCATATTCGGCGCCTGCATGGCCGGCGGCGAGCAGCTCCTCGAGCATGATCGTCACCTTCTGCCCGTTGGGCGTGCCGAGCGAATAGAGCTGGATCGGATGCGCGCCGATCGGCAGTTCCTTGTCGTGCGTCGCGCCCGAGATCGGCCGATTGATATTGGCGAAGGCGCCCCCGCTGGGCTGCTCCCACTTCCATACCCTGGGCGGAACATAACCGGCGGGCTGGTTGCCTGCGGGGTCGGGGGCGTCGGCCATGTCGGAAGTCTCCCTGGGGAAGCTGGTTGCTGCGGGCATGTAGGAGCGGTTCGGCGACTTGCCAGCCCCGGAACCCTGTTTTGCGCGGAAGCCGGCGGGTCCCCGACGGACATGGTACTAGGCCGCATCGACATTTAAATCCTCCCCCGCCAGGGGGAGGTGACGCCGAAGGCGTCGGAGGGGGAGGTAAGCAGCGCACTCTCCAATAGAGCGCAGTGGTTCCGCCCCCTCCGTCAGCCTTCGGCTGACACCTCCCCCTGGCGGGGGAGGATTTGAAGTGGCGTCACCCTTGGCGATCGGGCGCAATGGCCGCGCCCGTCATGCCAGGCTCACGCGCCCGCCCGCATGCCGTTCGAGGCGCCCGGCGAGTTCCAGTTCGAGCAGCGCGGTCTGGACGACCGCTGGAGCAAGGCCCGACTGGCGGATGAGTTCGTCGACGGCGACGGGTACCGGGCCGAGCAGCGCGGCGACTGCGCGCCGATCGGCATCGGTCGCGTCCTCCGGCGGCGGGCCTTCGAAGCGATGGACGGGCGAGCGTACCGCACGGGGATCGATCGGGCGGATCGCCTCGAGGATGTCGTCGACCGACTGGACCAGGGTCGCGCCTTCGCGGATCAGCAGGTTGCAGCCCTGCGCGCGCGGATCGAGCGGCGAGCCGGGGACGGCCATGACCTCGCGGCCCGCCTCGGCGGCGATGCGCGCGGTGATCAGCGATCCGGACCTGGGCGCGGCCTCGACCACCACGGTCCCCATGGCGAGACCCGCGATGATGCGGTTGCGCGAGGGGAAGAAGCGCGCGAGCGGCTCGGTGCCCGGCGGCTGTTCGGCGACGAGCAGTCCTTCGCGGGCGACCCGTTCCTGGAGGTCGGCATTCTCGGGCGGGAAGGCGATGTCGATGCCGCTGGCGATCACGCCGACGGTGCCGCCCGCGAGCGATCCGACATGCGACGCGGTGTCGACGCCGCGGGCGAGGCCGGAAACCACCGTCACGTCCCGCTCGGCGAGCCCCAGCGCCAGCTGGCGCGCGAAGCGGCAGGCGGCGGCGGAGGCGTTGCGCGCGCCGACCATCGCGACGCAGGTGCGTCGGGTGAGCTCGAGCCGCCCGCGCAGGATCAGCGCTGGCGGCGCGCTCTCCAGTTCGGCGAGCAAAAGCGGGTAATCGGGGTCGTCGAGGAACAGGTGGCGCGCGCCCAGTTTCTCGACCCGGGCGATCTCGCGCCGGACCACGCCGATATCGGCGATCGCCGGGGCGCGTCCGCCGCCGCGCGCCGCGAGCATCGGGAGGGCCTCCAGCGCCGCCTCCGCATTGCCGTAGCGCGCGGTCAGCTGGCGATAGGTGACGGGGCCGATATTCGCCGAACGCAGCAGCCGCAGCCTTGCCTCGCGCGGATCCTTCATGCGTTTCGCGGCCCGCGCCGGTCAGTCACTTTTCTTGCCGATGCGCGGCTCGGTTCCGTTCAGCAGGCGCTCGATATTCTCGCGATGCTTCCACAGCACGATCATCGCGAGTGCGAGGAGCAGCAGGACCAGGTCGATGCGGCCCCAGAAGGCGGCGCTCACCGGCGCGCTGATCGCCGCGGTCATGCCGGCGAGCGACGAGATGCGCAGCGCGCCGAGCAGGCCGAGCCAGACGGCCGCATAGACGAGGCCCGACGGCCAGTGCAGCGCGACGACGATCCCCATCAGCGTCGCCACGCCCTTGCCGCCCTTGAAGCGCAGCCAGACCGGGTAGCAATGGCCGAGGAACGCGCCCATCCCGGCGAGCACCGCCGTTCCGGGCAGCAGCCAGCCGGCGAGCAGCACCGCCGCCGCGCCCTTGGCGAGGTCGAGCAGCAGGGTGGCGGCGGCAAGGCCCTTGCGTCCCGTCCGCAGCACGTTGGTCGCGCCGATATTGCCCGAGCCGATCTGGCGAAGGTCGCCCGCCCCGGCCCAGCGCGTCAGCAGCACGCCGAACGGGATCGAGCCCAGCAGATAGCCGAGCAGGATCGCGGCCGCGGGAGGCATCCAGACGATTTCACTTGGCAATGGCTTCCCCCTGACTTCGCCAACATAATCGCTGGCGGGCGCGGCGCAACTGCGGCTGGCCGGGGAATGGTTGGAGCAATGGTTGACGGGGCACCGGCGGCGAGCCATTCGCGCCGTGATGGCCGATCGCCGCCCGATCCTGTTCTTCGATTCCGGCGTCGGCGGCCTGTCGGTGCTCGCGCCGACCGCGCGGCTGCTGCCGCAGGCGCCGCTCGTCTACGTCGCCGATTCGGCCGGTTTCCCCTACGGCACCCGCAGCGAGGCGGAGATCGCCGCGCGCGTGCTGGCTTTGCTCGGGCGGCTGGCGGAGCGCTACGATCCGCGGCTGATCGTGATCGCGTGCAACACCGCCTCGACGATCGCGCTCCAGCACGTCCGCGCCGCGCTCGACGTGCCGATCGTCGGCACGGTGCCCGCGATCAAGCCCGCCGCGGAGCTCAGCCGGACGCGCGTCATCGGCGTGCTCGGCACCGAGGCCACGGTGCGCCAGCCTTATGTCGACGATCTCGCCGCGCGTTTCGCCGCGGACTGCGTCGTGCTCCGCCACGGCTCCGCCGAACTGGTCGAGATGGCCGAAGCCGCGCTGGCCGGCGATCGGCCCTCGGTGGAAGCGGTGCGCGTGGCGCTGCGCGGGCTGACCGGTCAGGAGCGCGGCGACGCCATCGACGTGATCGTCAACGCCTGCACCCATTTCCCGCTGCTCGAGGAGGAGCTCGTCGCTGCGACCGGCGGTGCGATCCGATTCGTCGACGGCGGCCCGGGAATCGCGCGCCGCGTCGCGCATCTGACCGAGGGGCAGGCGTGGCCGGAGGCGCCGGTGCCCGGCCGCGCGGTCTTCACCGCGCGAAATGCGCGCACCGAAAGGCTCGCGCCGGCGCTGGCCCGCTTCGGGTTGGTCGAGGTCGAGACGCTCTAGGCCTGTGCCGCCGGGGGGTTGGCGGCGGGGTTTTGCAGCAGGTTCGAATAGCGTTCCGCCATTTCGAGATGGAGACGCTTTGCAATCATGTCGTCGGTGCGCGCGGCACGCTCGCGTTCTTGCCGCTCGCGTCGTTCATAATATTCGAGATCCCGGCCATGCATGTTGCCGCTCATCTTGGTCGCTCCGTCACACAAGCGGGGGCACGAACTTCCTCTCGGTCGCGGACTTGCTTGCGACTCCGAGTCGCCCACGATAGTTCTTCCATAGCAGTTCTGCGGCTTCGGCGTGATGGCGCGACTCGGGATTTGTGGAGAGCTTAGGGGGGCGCCATGCGTGGCGCGCATATGGCGTGGGACAATTGCTTAGGCCGGACGGCTGGAAATCGGCGGGCTTTGGAGTTAGGGGAGGGTCCCATGCGCACTCAGGACAGCCCGTCGCCCGCCGCAGTCGACTATTCGCGGGTCTTCAACCAGGCGATCGACCGGCTGCACGCCGAGGGTCGGTACCGCGTGTTCATCGACATATTGCGCAACAAGGGCGCCTATCCGAACGCGCGCTGCTTCGCGGGGCATAACGGGCCGAAGCCGATCACGGTGTGGTGCTCGAACGACTATCTGGCGATGGGCCAGCATCCCGCGGTGATCGCGGCGATGGAGGAGG
>NZ_JAPKNM010000044.1 GCF_026460985.1 Sphingomonas sp. | reverse complement strand
TCCTCCCCCGCCAGGGAGTGTTGGGTTGGATTGCCCCCGGCAATCCAAGCCCGTGCCGGGGGCACGGGCGACCCAACACTGTGGCGCCGAAGGCGTCGGAGGGGGAGGTAAGCAGCGCACTCTCCAACTGAGCATAGTGATTCCGCCCCCTCCGTCAGCCTGCGGCTGACACCTCCCCCTGGCGGGGGAGGATTGAAATGCCTCGCTCGCCCGAATGTCGATACACCCTAGAATCGCAGGTCCCAGCCGAGCGTGAAATTGCGCCCGCGGCCGGCGAAATAATGGGCGTTGTCGGTGGGACGGACGGTGTCCGAATAATAATCAATGTAGAAGGCGTCGAACAGGTTCTGCGCACTCAGCGTGAGGCCGCCGAAGCGGGTCTGGTAGCGGATGCTGGCGTCGGTGACGTTGTAGCCGCCGAAATCGTAGATTCGCGCGAGTCCGTCATAGCGACGCGACAGGAAGAACTGGGTCTGCAGCCGCGCCGAGAGCGGGCCGTGGACGTAGCTCGCCGCGAGGTTGAAGCGATCGGGCGAGATGTTGGCGCCGTCCAGGTCCTGGTCCACCGCGCCATCGCCGTTCGAATCGGTGCGGCCGAGCAGATGCGCATAGCCGGTCGAGACGGTGAGGCCGGGGAGCGGGGTGCGCACCGACAGGTTGAGCTCGAGCCCCTGGATCTCGACGCGCTGGCGCTGGACCTCGTACGAGCCGCCGACCAGGACGAGCAGCGAGCCCTGGTCGCTGCTCGACCAGAAATAGCTGGCGCTCGCATCGAGCGGGCCACGCTTCACTTCGACGCCGATCTCGCGGTTGTTCGAGACGATCGGAGTGAGATCCAGATAGTCGTCCAGATCCACGCCGTCGCGATTGATCGCGCGGGCGATGCGGCCGACATCGGGGACGGTATAGCCCTCGGCATAGCTGGCATAGGCACGGATGCCGGCGAGCGGCTCGACGATCACGCCGCCGTTCCACAAGGTGTCGCTGAACTCGGGGCTGCCGCCCGAAACAGCGTACCCCGACACCGGTGCCGTGCGATGCGCGGGATTGTAGGATGCCAATGTGGTGTAATCGTCGATCGTGATCTTGACGCTCTCGTGCCGCACGCCGCCGGCGAGGCGCAGCGCCTTGTCGAACAGGGCCAAATTGGCCTGGGCGAAGGGCGCGAGGCTGCGGAACTCGGCGGGCGGCACCCAGACGCGGTCGGTGGCGATCAGGCGCTGCTCGGTCTTGTCCCAGAGCGCGTCGAAGCCGATCGTGGCGGTGAGCGCCTCGAAGCCGGGGATGGCGCGCTCGTAGCTCAACTTGCCGCCGAATTTCCGCGAGCGGTTCTGCGACTGGTCGAACAAGGTGCCCACCGGTGCGATCCGCGCGTCCTGGAAGGTCGCGATCGGCGCGACTTCGCCGCCATAGGTGTCGCGCGAGCGATTGTAGAAGAGCTGGCTCACCAGGTTTCCGCCCCAGAGCGCGGAATCGGTGAGCGACAGCGCGACGCTTTCGGTGCGGTTGGTCGCGGGCACGCCCGGCGGGGTGCCGCGCACCGAGCTGGTGGGGAGGTCGATCCGGTAATCGCCGCCCGCCGCGACATAATCGCCGTCGCCCTTCAGCTCGAAGCGGCTCGCGATGAGATCGAGCCGCATCGTCTCGCCTAGCGCATAGCCGAGCCGCGCGAACAGCGACCAGCTCTGCGAATCCTGCGTCTCGCCCTGGGTGAGATCGGTGCCGACGCGGCGGCCCTGGCCGTCATAGAAGGCGCCGCGCTTGTCATAGGCCGCGCCGACCATCGCATCGAACCGGCCCGCGCGCCAGGCGAGCAGGGCCGCGACCTTGCCGCCGAGCCCGTCGCCGTGGAAGCCGGTGTCGGCATTGCCCTGGACGAGCGCGCGGCCGCTCAGCCCCTCTTCGCGCGGCGGCGCCACGGTGACCTGGTTGACGATGCCGCCGGTGCCGCCGATCCCCTGCAGCGCGTTCGAGCCGTAGATCAGTTCGACCCGGTCGATGAAGAAGGGATCGATCGTGAACCCGTCCCGCGCGCCGTCGCGCAGCGGCGTCGATTGGGGGATGCCGTTGATCGCATAGAGCGGCGAGCGCCCGCGCAGGGTCTCGCCCGCGCCCGAGAGCTTCTGCCGCGTCGGCGAGAAGCTGGGAGTGAGGTTGGCGACTGCGTCGACCACCGAGCCGCTGATCGCGACCTGCTGGTCGAGCGTCGCGCGATCGATCACGTCGATGGTGAGCGGCAGCGCGTTGGCGGGGAGGATGGTGCGCGCGCCGGTGACGACGATCTCGCCCTGCGTCTCGGCTTCGGCATCCTCGGGCGCTTGCTGCGCCAGCGCGGGCATGGCCAGCGCGAGCGAAGAGACGGCGAGAAGCGAACGGACCCGGATGCGCATGATTACCCCTTGTGACGAGGGGCGGCGCCTAACCCGGGGTGGGGCTTATTGCAAGTGAGTATCAATGACAGTGCGCGTCCCGGAATCTTCCCGGTATCGAGGTCGATTCAGCAGCGGACGGATCGCGGCGGCGAGCGCAAGTATAAGGAGGATCGCACCGGTATCGGCGAGCCAGTCCCGCCAGTCGGCGCTGCGGTGGAGCGCGGGGATCATCTGGACGAGCTCGATCAATATGCCGAAGCCCGACAGACCGACGAGAAGACGCAGCCGCGGCGCCTCCGGCCAGCCGGCGACGGCGAGCGCGGTGAGGACGGCGAAGGCGAGGATATGCTGGACCTTGTCGGTCGGCGCGCCCGGCAGCTGCGGCGGATGCGGCAGCACCGCCATGACGAAGGCGAAGAGGGCGGCGGCCCAGAAGGCGAGGCGGAGCAGGCGGCGCATCGGGAAGGCGCATGCCATGCGGCCCGTGGCGAGGCAATTGCGGGGAGGGGGTTGGTCATCCGTCATCCCGGCGCAGGCCGGGATCTCGTGCGGCGGGCCCGCGGCCCGAGGCCCCGGCTTTCGCCGGGGTGACGATCGGCGAAGCCCTAGACAGCCCCGTAATGATTCCCTATATGTTCCGCTGGAGAAACCATGTCCGAAAAGCTGGAACATCTCTCGGCGCCGCGCTGGGCCCATGTCGAGAAGACGGCCAACAAGCTGACTTCGATCTACTCGGTGCCGCCCATACCGGCGCTCGAGATCGCCGAGATGTCCGGCGTGGACGTGGTGTTCGCCGATTTCGGCAAGTCGAACGAGGGCGTCGCGGGTTTCTGCGACTTCGCGGCGGCCAAGCTCTACGTGAACGCCAACGACATCACCACGCGGCAGACCTTCACGATCGCGCACGAGCTGGGCCATTGGATCCTGCACAAGCGCTATTTCGACGCGCATCCCGAGGAGTACGACATCCTGCCGCGCTTCCAGGCGGTCGAGCATAGCGACGCCTTCGAGAAGGAGGCGAATCTGTTCGCCGCCACTCTGCTCGTCCCCAAGCGCCTGCTGAAGCCGGTCGAGCATGCCCCCGTTTCGAGCCTGGCGGACGCCTTCGCGGTTTCCCGGACGATGATGGAGTATCGGCTCAAATATGTCCGGTGAGGCGCCCGCAGCGGGACCGCTGCCCCGACCGCGCGACATATTGGCGGAGGTCACCGCTGCGCTTTCGCAGGAGGGCCAGCGCCAGGCTCCCGTCGCCGCCGAGCAGCATTATTCGGTCCGGTTCCGGCGCCAGTCCTCGAACGCGCAGCGGGAATATGCCCATCTCCAAGGCCTGCGCGACCATTATCGACACAAGGGGCGCTGGTCGAACTTCCTGATGTTCGTGATGGCCGGGATGGTCATCTTCCAGTCGGTGCTGCTCGGCCTGGTGGGCGCGGGGATATGGGACTTCTCGCGCTATGCCTGGCTGCTCCCCGCGCTGCTGGTGCAGAACCTGGCGCAGGTGATCGGGCTGGCGGTGTTTGTGGTGAAGGCGCTGTTCAGGGATGTCGCGGATGTGCCGAAGGGGGAGGGGGAGTAGGCGAGATGGGACGGCAGAGCGCTGCTGGTGCGGCAACGGGGTGACGTTCCTAGGCGCGAGCCCGGTTCTTGTTCGCAGCAAAGCCCGGATGCGAACCGAAGCGTTTTAGGACGAATCGACATTCAAAATCCTCCCCCGCCAGGGGGAGGTGGCGCCGAAGGCGTCGGAGGGGGAGGTAAATAGCACCCTCTCCAATGGAGTGCAGTGCTTCCGCCCCCTCC
>NZ_JAPKNM010000043.1 GCF_026460985.1 Sphingomonas sp. | reverse complement strand
TTCGACGCCTGCTCGCTGAGCGCCGCGACTTCGCCGTTGAGATTGCGCGCGGCGGCAGAGGTTTCCTCGACCATCGCGGCATTCTGCTGGGTCGACTGGTCCATCGTCCCGATCGTAACCGAGATCTGCGTGATCGCGGTCGACTGGGCCTGGTTGTCGGCAGCCATCTGGCCGAGCAGCGCGTGCACCTCGCCGACGTCGCCCGAGATGTCGGCGAGCGCGTGATCGACCTTCTGGACCATCTCCACCGCCGCGACGATGTCGGTCTGGGTGGCGGTCAGCTGGTCGCGGGCACGCCCGGCTTCCTCCTCGGCGCGCATCGCGAGCGCGCTGACGAGGTCGGCGACGACCGCAAAGCCGCGACCGGCTTCACCCGCGCGGCCTGCTTCGACCGCGGCGTTCATCGCGAGCACGCGGGTCTGGAAGGCGATCTTGTCGAGGCCCTCGATGACCGAGTCGATGCCCTTGGCGCTCTCGCTGACCCGGGTCATCGCCTGCACCGCCTCGTCGGCGATGCTGCGCCCGCCCGACACGGTGGCAATGGCGCCGTCGGCACGCTCGACGGTGCGGCCCGCCGAGGCGGCGGTCGCCTTGAGGCGGCCGTCCATCTGCGTCACCGCGGCCGAGGTCTCCTCGAGGCTCGCAGCATTGGCTTCGGTACGGCGGGCGAGGGCTTCCGACGCCTCGGCGATCTCGCTCGATCCGCTGCTGATCGC
Organism: Sphingomonas sp.; assembly: GCF_026460985.1. Classification (GTDB taxonomy): domain Bacteria; phylum Pseudomonadota; class Alphaproteobacteria; order Sphingomonadales; family Sphingomonadaceae; genus Sphingomonas. Next base: position 3,398 of record NZ_JAPKNM010000043.1, on the reverse strand, counting down.
CGTAGTCGATTCCATCACCGAGCCGATCAGGCCGCGAAGGCTCGCAAGCGCATCGTTGAAATTGGCCTTGAGCGCGGCGTAGGAACCGGGAAAGTCGGTCCGGATCTCGGCGGTGAGATCGCCCTGCGTCAGCTGCGCGAGATTCTCGCCCAGCGTGCGGACCACGTCCGCCTGCTCGGCGGCCTGGCGCTGCTGCTCGACCGCGGCGTCGCGGAAGGTGTGCATCGCCTTGGTCATGCGGCCCACGCAGTCCTTATAGTCGGTATAGGCGATGGGCGTCGCGAGATCGCCCGCGGCCAGCCCCTCCATCCGGACGACGGTGTTCACATAGGGAATGCAGACCGCCTCGCGGAAGCGATGCGAGAGCACCATCGCGGCCACGACCAGCGCGGCCTGGATGCCGAACGTGATCCAGCCGGGGCCGAACAGCGAAACCAGCACGGCGAGCGTCATCAGCCCGACGAGCGAGCTGAAAGCCACGAGCATCTTGAGGCGGATCGGCGCGGTTGCTTCAAACCATTGCATATCGAACGAGTCCTTCATTGGCCGGAGACGATGCTCCCCCGATGCGCGGGGAGGCTTCGTACAGGCGGTCGCAATCGCAGGAACTCGGCCGCTGACGTCATTATAGAAAGACGCCGCGCATCAATGGGTCGCCGGCAAGGCGGCTCTTCTCGGGCGCGAACGCGCGTGCTCGGTAAAAATACAGGAAAATGAAGTGGTTATACCAGAAAGATTTCAGAAATATTTTTTAGGTTCGGCACCGTGCCGGATTGCCGTGCGTCAGCTTTCGCGGCGCTGTTTCAGCCGTATCACCGAGGCGGAGGCGGCGACGTCCCGGATCGCCGTCGCCAGGTCGTCCTGCGCGAAGGGCTTGCCGAGGATGCGAATGCTCTGCCCCGCCTTCACCTCGAAATCGACGAGACCGGTGACGAGCAGCACCGGGATCCGCGGCCATGCCTCGATGATCGCGGTGGCCAGTTCGAGGCCGGTCATCTCCGGCATCAGCTGATCGGTCACCACCAGATCGACGGACAGGCCGCCGCGCAGCAGGCCGAGCGCTTCGCTCGCCGTGACGGCGGGGATCACCCGGTGCCCGAGATCCTCGAGCATCGCCGCGGTGTTGGCGAGCACCAGCGCATCGTCGTCCACCGCCAGGACCGTCAGGCGCCTGCTCGGCATCGGCGCCGGGAGAGGCGGCGCGGGAAGCGCCTGCTCCGCGCCCTCGGCGACGGGCAGATAGAGCTCGGCGACCGTGCCCCTGCCCAGGGCGCTGCGCAGCGTCAGGCGCCCGCCGGATTGCGCGACGAGGCCCTGCACCATCGACAGGCCCAGGCCGGTTCCCTTGCCTACGCCCTTGGTGGTGAAGAAGGGATCCACGGCGCGCGCCAGCGTCTCCTCGTCCATGCCGAAGCCGGTGTCGGAGAGGACGAGCTTGACGTAGCGCCCCGCGGCCAGGTCCGCGAATTCACCGTCGACGGCGCGCTCGGTCGCGGAAATGTCGATGATCCCGCCGTCGGGCATCGCGTCGCGCGCGTTCATCGCGAGATTGAGCAACGCCATTTCGAGCTGGTTCGCGTCGACCTGCGCCGGGGGAAGGCCCAGCGGGAAATGCGTCTCGACGCGGACCATCGGCCCCAGCGAGTGCTGCAACAGGCTGGTCATGCCGCGGACCAGCTCGGCGACGGCGATCGGCTCGGGCCGGAGATCCTGCCGGCGCGCGAAGGCGAGCAGTCGCTGGGTGAGCGAGGCGCCGCGCTGCGCGCCCTCGAAGGCATTCTCGACCAGCCGCCGCGTCCTGGGATCGTCCGGCAGCCGTTTCCGCAGCAGCTCGAGATTGCCGAGGATCACCGTAAGCAGGTTGTTGAAGTCGTGCGCGATGCCGCCGGTGAGTTGGCCGATCGCCTCGAGCTTCTGCGCCTGGCGCAGCGCCTCCTCGGCGAGCTTGCGGTCGGTCACGTCGGTCAGGCCGCCGACGACATGGACGAAGCCCCCCGCGGCATCGCGCTCGACCCGCGCCGCCGACACGACGTCGAGGAACGCGCCGCTCTTGGTGACGACGCGATATTCGCGCTGATCGAGCGCTCCCGCCGCGAGCAACTCGGGCCAGTCGCGCTGGATCAGCTGGCGCGCCGAGGCCTCGGTCAGGAAGTTGATCAGCGGGCGGCCGACCACTTCCTCGCGCGCATAGCCGAGAAGCTCGATCCAGGCGTCGCTGACATGCTCGATATGCCCGTCCGGGTCGAGCGCGTGCAGCGGCAGCGGCGTGCCGCGATAGAGCGCGCGAAACTGCTCCTCGCTCCGGCGCAATGCCTCGGCCTCGCGCTGTGCCAGCAGCGCGAAGCGCCGGTCGAACATCGCGGCGACCAATGCGAGGAACAGGATCAGGAAGGCCGCCATCGACACGCTGATCGCCAGCGTCGTCTGGCTCACGCTCGGCGCCTCGATCATGTGGGCGCCCGGCAACATCGTGAAGATCGCGGCGCGCATGCCCGCGAAATGCATGCCGGCGATCGCGATGCCCATCAGCACCGCGGCGCCGATGCGCTCGGCGGGGTGCTGGTCGCGCGACGCGAGCCAGAGCGCCGCGGTGGCCGCGCCTACCGCGACCACGACCGAGATGCCGAGCCAGAGCGGATGATAGCTGAGCTCCGCCGCCATCTGCATCGCCGCCATGCCGAGATAGTGCATCGCGACGATGCCGAGGCCCATGAACGCCCCCGCCGCGCCGAGCAGCGGGAGCGCGCCGCGCGCCCGGCTCATCACCGCGAAGCCCGCGCCGGTGACGACCACCGCGACCAGGAACGAGAGCAGGGTCAGCCCGACATGATAGTCGAGGTGCATTCCCGGCATGCGGAACGCCAGCATCGCGACGAAATGCATCGCCCAGATCCCGCCGCCCATCGCGACCGCGGCGGTGGCGAGCCAGACGCGGCGCAGCCAGCCTTGGGAGGCGCGGATGCGCCCGGCCAGGTCCAGGGCGGTATAGGATGCGGCGACCGCGATCAGGATCGAGATGCAGACGAGAACCGGATCGTGCGTGCTGCTCATGATCATAGCGCATGCCCCCGCGCGGCCGTCCGCCGCGGCGTCCCGCAATCCCTCGCGCACCTGCGTGACGGTTGCGGCCGATCGGATAGCAGAGATTTGCCCGAGTCGCCAATCGCCTAGGACGTATCGACATGCAGGTGATCGAGGGTTTTCAATCCTCCCCCGCCAGGGGGAGGTGGCACGCGCAGCGTGACGGAGGGGGCGGAATCACTCTGCTCAGTTGGAGAGGCCACTGCTTACCTCCCCCTCCGACGCCTTCGGCGCCACAGTGTTGGGTCGCCCGTGCCCCCGGCACGGGCTTGGATTGCCGGGGGCAATCCAACCCAACACTCCCTGGCGGGGGAGGA
>NZ_JAPKNM010000042.1 GCF_026460985.1 Sphingomonas sp. | reverse complement strand
CTCGACCTGCGCCGCGAGCGGCTCCACAAGAACATCCTGCTCCGCTCGAACGTCATCGCGTCGCTGCGCCGCCGGATGATCGATCAGGGCTTCACCGAGTTCCAGACGCCGATCCTGACCGCGAGCAGCCCCGAGGGCGCGCGCGACTATCTCGTTCCCAGCCGCGTCCATCCGGGCAAGTTCTACGCGCTCCCGCAGGCGCCGCAGATGTTCAAGCAGCTGCTGATGGTCGCCGGCTTCGACCGCTATTTCCAGATCGCGCCCTGCTTCCGCGACGAGGATGCGCGCGCCGACCGCTCGCCGGGCGAGTTCTACCAGCTCGATTTCGAGATGAGCTTCGTCACCCAGGACGATGTCTTCGCGGCGATCGAGCCCGTGCTCCACGGCGTGTTCGAGGAGTTCGCCGACTGGGAAGGCAAGGGCCGGAGCGTTTCGTCGCTGCCGTTCAAGCGCATCCCGTATCGCGAATCGATGCTGAAATACGGCAACGACAAGCCCGACCTGCGCAACCCGCTGCTGATCACCGACGTCTCGGACTTCTTCAGGGGCTCCGGCTTCGGCCGCTTCGCCTCGATCGTCGAGGGCGGCGATGTCGTCCGCGCGATCCCGGCGCCGGGCACGCACGAGAAGTCCCGGAAATTCTTCGACGACATGAACAGCTGGGCACAGTCCGAAGGCTTTCCGGGCCTCGGCTATGCGACGCAGAAGGACGGCGTGTTCGGGGGCCCGATCGCCAACAACCATGGCCAGGAAGGCATGAAGGCGATCGCCGAGGCGATGGGCCTCGGCCCGAATGACGGCATCTTCTTCGCTGCTGGCAAGGAGGCCCAGGCCGCCAAGCTCGCCGGCCTCGCGCGCACCCGCGCCGCCGATCAGCTCGAGCTGATCGACCAGAGCCGCTTCGAGTTCTGCTGGATCGTCGACTTCCCCATGTTCGAATATGACGAGGACGCGAAGAAGGTCGACTTCAGCCACAACCCCTTCAGCATGCCCCAGGGCGAGCTCGAGGCGCTGGAGACCAAGGATCCGCTCGATATCCTGGCGTATCAGTACGACATCGTCTGCAACGGCGTGGAGCTGAGCTCGGGCGCGATCCGGAACCATCGCCCGGAGATCATGTACAAGGCGTTCGAGATCGCCGGCTACACGCAGGCGGAGGTCGACACCAACTTCGCGGGCATGATCAACGCCTTCAAGTTCGGCGCGCCCCCGCACGGCGGCTCGGCCCCGGGTGTCGACCGCATCGTGATGCTGCTGGCGGACGAGCCCAACATCCGCGAGGTGATCGTCTTCCCGATGACGCAGAAGGCCGAGGACCTGATGATGCAGGCACCGGCATTCGTGAGCGACAAGCAGCTCAAGGAGCTGAGCATCCGCCTGGCGCCGGGCGTGCAGGGTTGAATTCGAAGTCCGTCATGCTGAACTTGTTTCAGCATCCAATCTTCCCCGGGCACCGTTGCCTGTGGCACGTTGGACCCTGAAACAAGTTCAGGGTGACGGATGTCAGGATCAATCGATCTCAGCGACTACGAAGCCGGGAAACCGTTCGGCGGAGACTATAAGAAGGCGCTGGAGAAGCTTCAGAAGCGCCTCAGCCACATCCACTATGCGCATATCGTCCACAAGCGCCGCGCGATCATCCTGTTCGAAGGCTGGGACGCGGCAGGGAAGGGCGGCATCATCCAGCGACTCACCGGCGAATGGGACCCGCGCTATTATGAGGTCTGGCCGATCTCGGCGCCGACGCCCGAGGAGCTGGCGCATCACTTTCTCTGGCGCTTCTGGCGGCGGCTGCCCGCGCAGCACAATATCGCTATCTTCGACCGCAGCTGGTACGGCCGCGTCCTCGTCGAGCGCGTCGAGGGCTTTGCCAGCGAGGCCGAATGGCGGCGCGGCTATGACGAGATCAACGACTTCGAGGCGCAGCAGGTCGCGACCGGCACTACGCTGATCAAAGTCTTCGTCCACGTGACCCAGGTAACCCAGGACGCACGGCTGCGCGACCGGCTCGAGCATCCGTGGAAGCGCTGGAAGACCGGGCTCGACGACTATCGCAACCGAGCGAAGCGCGCGGAATATCTCGAGGCGATGACCGAGATGTTCGAGCGCACCGATACGAAGCATGCGCGCTGGATCGTGGTGGACGGCAACGACAAGAAGGCGGCGCGCATCACCGCGCTGACCGCCATCGCCGATGCGCTCGAGGCGCATGTCCCGATGGAACCGCCGGCACTCGATCCCGAGGTTGCGAAGGTGGCGAGGAAGGCGCTCAGGCTGGAAGGCCAGGCGGGAAGGCAGCCTCGTAGCTGACAGCGAACGCGGCGCCGGCGAGCGCGGCGAGAAGGCCGACGACCAGCGAGTCGAGCACCATCAGTGCCCAGACCAGCGGCATCGGGAGGCCGCGCGCGGCATAGTTCAGGCCGTAATGCGCCGCCATTGCAGGCAGCCAGGCCGCGACCAGCAGCAACGCGAGCAACGGAAGCCAGCGCCAACCGCGCAGATAGCTTTGCACCAGCGAGTATCGCCGGTCGCCTGATAACGCGCCGAGGATCGGGAAGAGCAACGGCAGCGCCGCGATGCTGAGCAGAATATAGACGATCCAGTAAAGCGCCTTGGGGCCTCGGCCGCGAAGGGCATCGACGAATGTGGGCTGGAACAGGAACAGCGCCGACGCCACGATCAATTGTATCCAGGCGACATCGCAAAGATTCCACCAACGCTCGCCCCGCGTCCGCGCGCCCCAGAAGCGCGCCGCCGCAAGCATCGCGATGAGTAGCCCGGCAAGCTTGAAACTGCCGAACGCCCAGCGCGTGGGGTCGTTGGCCAACGCCCGGGCGCGTTCGATGCCCTCGAACATGCCGATCCGGATCTCGACCACATGCTGCACGAATTCAGGGATCGCTACGAGCGCGATGATGACCGGCGCCAGCAGGAAAATCGCGAAGCCTCGGCGATAGACTTCGAGCAGCTGCCTGCCAACGAACCGGATCATCGCGCCTTCCCCCTAGTGCAAGGCTGCGCGCTGCCTCCGTTGGCGTCAACTGCGCATCAGGCCGGTGCGAACGCCCCGCTCTCATCCATCACATGGAGCACGCCGTCGCGGATCGCGAAATAGGCGCCGTGGATCTTGAGCGTGCCGGCTGCCTCGCGCTCGGGGATGTAGGGGAAGGTGCGCAGGTTCGCGATCGAGACGCGCACCGTCTCCAGCTCTAGCGCGCGGATCGCTTCCTCGCCCTCGCCATGCTCGGCGACGACGCGGTCGCGCGCTTCGTCGAGCATGTCGACCCAATGCGCGATGAACCCGCCGGCGCCGGGGGCCTTGCCTTCGAAGCGGCGCGTGAGCGCGGCGTGGACGCCGCCGCATGCGCCATGGCCGAGCACGACGATCTCGGGCACTTCGAGCTGGGTCACCGCGAATTCGAGCGCCGCCGAGACGCCGTGGCGCCCGCCGCCGAGCTCGAAGGGAGGAACCAGGTTGGCGATGTTGCGCACCACGAAGATCTCGCCCGGCGAGGTGTCGAAGATCTGCGCGGGATCGACTCGGCTGTCCGAGCAGGCGATCACCATCACCCGGGGGTTCTGGCCTTCGGAAAGCTCCGCCCAGCGCTCATGCTGCTCCTGATAGCCGTTGCCGCGGAAGCGGTGATAGCCGGTGAGCAGGTCGCTGAAATCGGTCATGACGGCTCCATACCGTTTCCGTAGCGTTTGCGAAGCCCATGCGCGTTCGCGGCGTGCAAGCCTGGATGCGCGCTGGGTTGTTGTGCCTGCAAGCCGGCATCGCTATCTGGCGCCTCATGAACGAGATGTCCCCGCTGCCTCGCCCGGAACGCGTCCGCAAGCCCGACTGGATCCGTGTGAAGGCGCCGACCTCGGCCGGCTTCGCGGCGACGCGGGCGCTGATGCGCGCGAAGAGCCTCACCACGGTGTGCGAGGAAGCCGCCTGCCCCAACATCGGCGAGTGCTGGTCGAAGAAGCACGCGACGGTGATGATCCTCGGCGACACCTGCACGCGCGCCTGCGCCTTCTGCAACGTCAAGACGGGCATGCCGCGCGCAGTGGACCCGATGGAGCCGCAGAACGTCGCCGATGCCGCGGCGCAGATGGGGCTCGAGCATATCGTCGTCACCTCGGTCGATCGCGACGACCTGCCCGACGGCGGGGCCAAACAGTTCGTCAAGGTGATCGAGGCGATCCGCAAGTCGAACCCGACCACCACGATCGAGATCCTGACGCCGGATTTCCGCAACAAGCACGAGGCGGCGATCGAGATGATCGTCGCGGCGCGGCCCGACGTCTATAACCACAATCTCGAGACCGTCCCGCGGCTCTATCCGACGATCCGCCCGGGCGCGCGCTATTACGCGTCGATCCGTCTGCTCGAGACGGTCAAGAAGCTCGATCCTTCGATCTTCACCAAGTCGGGCATCATGCTCGGGCTCGGGGAAGAGCGGCTCGAGGTCCATCAGGTGATGGACGACATGCGCAGCGCCGACATCGATTTCCTGACCATGGGCCAGTATCTTCAGCCGACGCCCAAGCACGCCAAGGTGCAGGAGTTCGTCACGCCCCAGGCGTTCAACGCCTATGGCGCGATCGCGCGGGCCAAGGGCTTCCTGCTGGTCGCGTCGTCGCCGCTGACGCGGTCGAGCTACCACGCCGGCGACGATTTCGCGAAGATGCGCGACGCGCGCGCGGCCAAGCTGGCGAAGGTGACGGCTCAGGCCTGATGCCCAAGCACTCCGAGACCCGCCATCTCCCCTATACGCCGGAGCAGATGTTCGATCTGGTGGCCGATGTCGGCCGCTATGGCGAGTTCCTGCCCTGGGTCTCGGCGGTGCGGGTGCGCTCGAACAGCGAGACCCAGATGGTTGCGGACCTGATCGTCGGCTTCAAGGGACTGCGCGAGAGCTTCACTTCGCGGGTCGAGAAGCAGCGCCCCGGCCATATCCGAGTCGACTATCTCGAGGGGCCGCTCAAGCACCTCAACAACGACTGGAAGTTCCGCTCGGACGGGCAGGGTGGCTGCCTCGTCGACTTCTGCGTCGACTTCGCCTTCAAGAACCGGGTGTTCGAGATGCTCGCCGGGCAGGTGTTCGATCGTGCGCTCCGGAAGATGATCAACGCCTTCGAGGAGCGCGCCGCGCGGCTCTACGGCGATTCGTCGGCGCCCGCGGGTGTGCCCGGCATCAGCAGCTCGAGCGCGCAGAGCGCCGCCTGAAGCCGCACGCCGGCGCGGCCATTGTCCTCGAAGTGACGCGCATCGGCGACGATGTGCTGCGGATCGGCGCCACGCTCGGCCTGCGCGAATACCACGGTGCCCACCGGCTTCTTCTCGGTGCCGCCGTCGGGCCCGGCGATTCCAGTAATCGCCACCGCGACGTCGGCGTTGCTGCGCTTGAGCGCACCCTGCGCCATGCTCCAGGCGACCGCGATCGACACCGAGCCGAAGGTCTCGATCACGTCGGTGCTGACCTTGAGCACTTCGGTCTTGGCTTCGTTCGAGTAGGTGACGAATCCGGCCTCGAACACGTCGGAGGAGCCCGGAATCTCGGTGAGCGCGGCACTGACCAGGCCGCCGGTGCAGCTTTCCGCTACGGCAACCTTGCGGCCGACGGCGCGATTGGCCTCGAGCACCCTTCGGGCGGCGTCGACGAGCGTGGGCGGGAGAATCGTGTCCATGGCGAGGCCCTCTGCCACCGAGATGTTTCGATAGCGAGTCAGGCGTTGTCCGCAGGCACGCGAACCGTCGCGATCGCCTGTGCGGCCATCCCTTCGCCGCGCCCCGTAAAGCCGAGACGCTCGGTGGTGGTGGCCTTCACGCTGACCCGTGACTCGGGGAGTTGCAGGATCGCGGCGATGCTCGCGCGGATCGCCGCGCGGTGCGGACCGATCTTGGGCGCCTCGCAGATGATCGTCAGATCGATGAAGTCGATGACTCCGCCCTGGGCGGCGAGGAGGCCCGCGGCATGTTCGAGGAAGCGCGCCGACGCGGCACCGCGCCATTGCGAGTCGCTCGGCGGGAAATGCATGCCGATATCGCCCGCGCCGATCGTCCCAAGCAGCGCATCGGTGATCGCGTGGAGCGCGACATCGGCGTCGCTATGCCCCGACAGGCCCTTGTCGTGCGGCACCAGGACACCGCCGAGCCAGAGCGCCTCGCCCGCGGCGAAGCGATGGACGTCGTATCCCTGGGCAGTACGGACGCGCATCGCGGCGGCATGGCGCGCTTCGGCGGCAGCGAAGTCGGCGGGGTGGGTGATCTTTTCCAGTGCAACGTCTCCGGGAACCAGGGCGACCTCGTGGCCGAGCGCGCGGACCATCTGCGCGTCGTCGGTGGCTTCGCGATCTGCCGGCCAAGCAGCATGCGCCGCGCGGATCGTGGCGGTGTGGAAGGCCTGCGGCGTCTGGACGCGCACCAGCCCCTCGCGCGGCACGGTCTCGCCCAGCGCCTCGCCGCCGCGCGCCAGCGTATCGGCGACGGGGAGGGCGGGGAGGGCGCCCTCGTGATCGTCTAGTGCCGCCAACAGCGAGTCGATCACGGCATGCGATAGGAAGGGGCGCGCGGCGTCGTGGATCAGCACGCGCTCCGCATCGATCGCGGCCAGACCATTGGCGACCGACTCGCGCCGGGTAGCGCCGCCGATGACGTATCTTAGCCCCTCCCCTTCAGGGGAGGGGTTGGGGTGGGGTTTGTCCTCGGGCGCAGGGCTCGATGAGACGGTCAGGCCCCACCCCCAACCCCTCCCCTGAAGGGGAGGGGCTTGCATGCCTAGCGCTTCCTCCACCGCTTTCTCCTGCCCTTCGCCGATCACCACAACGATCTGATCGATCGCCGGGTGCGACGACAGCGCGGCATAGCTGTGCGCGAGCATCGGCTTGCCGGCGAGGCGCGCATATTGCTTCGGCACGGTGCCGCCGGCCCGCACTCCCTGTCCGGCGGCGACGATCAACGCTGCGGTCTTGCCCATGGGCCGCGGGTAGCGGGGAAGCCCCGACTTGCCAATCCGGCCTTGTGCCTGTAGGCGCATCTGCCTATTTTTCAGGCAGATCATGAGCGAACTCGCCCCCATCCAGATCGGCCCCGTCCGGGTCGAAGCGCCGGTGCTGCTCGCGCCGATGACCGGCGTGACCGACCGGCCGTTCCGCCGCCTCGTGCGGCGCTATGGTTCGGGGCTCAACGTCACTGAGATGGTCGCCAGCCAGGCCGCGATCCGCGAGACGCGCCAGTCGGTCCAGAAATTCGCCTGGGATCCGATCGAGGACCCGGTGTCGATGCAGCTCGTCGGCTGCACGCCCTATGAGATGGCCGAGGCCGCCAAGCTCAGCGAAGACCGCGGCGCCGCGATCGTCGACATCAACATGGGCTGCCCCGTCCGGAAGGTGACGAGCGGCGACGCCGGCTCCGCGCTGATGCGCGACCTCAAGCTGGCCGCCTCGCTGATCGAGGCGTGCGTCAAGGCAGTCAGCGTCCCCGTCACCGTCAAGATGCGGATGGGCTGGTGCCATGACAGCCTCAACGCGCCCGAGCTCGCGCATATCGCCGAGGATCTCGGCGCGAAGATGATCACGGTGCACGGCCGCACGCGCAACCAGATGTACAAGGGCTCGGCCGACTGGGGCTTCATCCGCAGGGTGAAGGATGCCGTGACGATCCCGGTGATCGCCAATGGCGACATCTGCACGGTCGAGGATGCGCGCACTGCCCTGGCGCAGTCGGGAGCGGACGGCGTGATGATCGGCCGCGGCGCCTATGGCAAGCCCTGGGTCCTCAGGCAGGTGATGGACGCGCTGACCGGCCAGCCCGAGCGTTCCGAGCCTTCGCTCGACGAGCAATATCGCGTGATCACTGAGCATTATGTCGACACGCTCAGCCATTATGGCAACGAAGTCGGCGTCAACATGATGCGCAAGCATATCGGCTGGTACACCAAGGGCATCCACGGCTCGGCCGAGTTCCGCAACAACGTCAACAAGATCTCCGATCCGGTGCGCGTGCTCGACATGCTCGCCGAATTCTACGCGCCATGGTCTTCGCGCGCGGCAGCCTGAGGCGCGCGAGGCCGGAACCGATACGGGGGCCCGGCTTCGGCGAGCTCTTCGCCGCGCTGCCCGTGGCCGTGCTGGTGATCGACCCCGACGGCCGCATCGCCCATGCCAATTCGGCGTGCGAGCTGCTGCTCAACCATAGCGAGACGACGATGGTCGGGCAGCCCTATGACGCGGTGCTGCTCCCGCCCGAGGACTATGCCGATCGCCGCGACGGGCACGGCTTCGCTGCGTTCGACATCGAGATCGAGGCGATCCGCGGCCCGCGCATCCGCGTCGACTTCGTCGAGACGCTGATCGCGGACCAGCCCGGCTGGCGGATCGTGACGCTCCACCATGCGCCCCAGTCGCGCCGTGTCGCGCAGGGCGCGGACCGCACTGCCGGTGCCCGCGCGGCGGTGGGGGCGGCGGCGATGCTCGGGCACGAGATCAAGAACCCGCTCTCCGGGATCCGCGGCGCCGCGCAACTGCTCGAGGGCGGGGGCGGGGATTGCGAGCTGACCCAGCTGATCACCACCGAGGTCGATCGGATCGCGGCGCTGATCGACCGGATGCAGGACTTCACCGACACGCGCCCGCTCAAGCTCGCACCGACCAACGTCTATCCCCTGCTCGATCATGCCCGGCGCGTCGCGCTGGCCGGTTTCGCGCGCGACATGGTGATCGAGGAGCATTTCGATCCCTCGTTGCCGCCGGTGCTGATCGATCCCGACGCCTTCCTCCAGGTGCTGCTCAACCTGCTCAAGAATGCCGCAGAGGCACTGGGCGGGGTCGGGCAGCCGCGGATCGCGCTGGCGACCGCCTATCGCCACGGCATGTCGGTGAGCACCGGCCCAGGCCGGCCGCGCCAGCCGCTGCCGATCGAGATCCTCGTCACCGACAACGGCCCCGGCGCCCCCGCCGACATCGCCGAGCATCTGTTCGAGCCCTTCGTCTCGGGCAAGCCCGAAGGGAAGGGGCTCGGCCTGCCCCTGGTCGAGAAGCTGGTCCGCGACATGGGCGGCATCGTCCAATATGCCCGCGAGCGCGAGCCCGAGGTCACCGTCTTCCGCATCCTGCTGCCGAGGGCGGCATGAGCGGCTCGGTCCTGGTCGTCGACGACGACAGCGCGATCCGCACCGTCGTGGCTGCGGCGCTCAAGCGCGAGGGGCACCGCGTGACCACGGCGGCGAGCATCGCCGAACTGCGCCGCGCGCTGGCCGCGGGCGTGCCCGACGTCCTGGTGACCGACGTCGTCCTGCCCGACGGCAACGGGCTCGACGTCGCGGCGGGGCTGGCGAGCGAGCATCCCGAGCTGCCGATCATCGTCTTCTCGGCGCAGAACACTCTGGCGACCGCCGTACGCGCGACCGAGGTGGGCGCGTTCGACTATCTGCCCAAGCCATTCGACCTCGACGTGCTTGCCCAGGCGGTGCGCGGCGCGATCGCGCGGCGGCAGCGCCAGCCCGCCGAGCTGGCCGAGATCGAAGTCGGCGCCGGCCCGTCGCTGATCGGCCGCTCGCCAGCGATGCAGGAAGTGTATCGCGTGATCGCCCGCGTCGTCGCAAACGACCTGACCGTGCTGATCTCGGGCGAGTCGGGAACCGGCAAGGAGCTCGTCGCGCAAGCGATCCACGAGCTCGGCCCGCGCCGCCGCGCGCCTTTCGTCGCGCTCAACATGGCGGCGATCCCGCGCGAGCTGATCGAGGCCGAATTGTTCGGGCACGAGCGCGGCGCCTTTACCGGCGCGGCGGCGCGCGTCGCGGGCAAGTTCGAGCAGGCCGCGGGAGGGACCCTGTTCCTCGACGAGATCGGCGACATGCCGATGGACGCGCAGACCCGGCTGCTGCGCGTGCTCCAGTCGGGCGAGTTCACCACTGTCGGCGGCGCGCGGACGATCCGCGCCGACGTCCGCATCGTCGCGGCGACCAACAAGGATCTCGGCCAGCTCGTCCAGGTCGGGCAGTTCCGCGAGGATCTGTTCTACCGGCTCAACGTCGTACCGGTGAGCCTGCCGGCCTTGCGCGAACGCCGCCAGGACGTGCCTTTGCTCGCGCGCCATTTCCTCGATCGGGCCGCCGAGGCGGGACTGCCGCGCAAGCAATTGGGCAAGGACGCCGTGGCGGTGCTCGAGGGCTATGACTGGCCCGGTAACGTCCGCGAGCTCGAGAACCTCATGCGCCGCATCGCCGCGCTCAGCCGCGACGAATGGATCGATGCCGACGCGATCCGCCGCGCGATCGGCGAGACCGGCAGCTTCCAGCCCGAGTCGCGCGACGCGGGGATCGACGCGGCGGTGCGCGCCCGGCTCGAGCGGATGGCGATCGAGGAGCCCCGCGCACTCGACGACGGCAGCCTCTACGAGCGCATCATCGGCGAGGTCGAGCGCCCGCTGATCGAGGCGATGCTCGCGCGCCACCAGAACAACCAGCTCCGCGCCGCCCGCGCTTTGGGGATCAACCGCAATACCCTCCGGAAGCGGCTCGATACGCTCGGGATCGAGATGGGGGCGGATCGACCGACCGGTGCCGATTAGCGACGGTTAGCGCCAGTTAGTTCAAAATTATGTGTTCTTTCGGCCACAATCTCGTTGTATCCAAGCAACGATGGATGCCGTGACCGAGCAGATCGCCGAAGCTGCACCGCGCAAGCGGCGGCCGAGCGTCACGCCGGTCGTAGAGTTGGGCGTCCTGGCGATCGCAATAGCCGTCGGCGTCCTCAGCTATGCGATGGTCAGTGGTCGCGAATCGCCCGAACAGCTGCTGACCCCGCCGCTGATCGCATCGCTCCTGGTCGCCAACCTCATTTCCTGTGGCGCTCTCATCGTGTTGGCAGGCCGGCGCGTCGCGAAGCACCGCGCGGCCCGATCGCCCGCAGGGGGCGAGGGGCAGCTACACGTCCGGCTCGTCGCGATCTTCTCCGTCCTGGCATCGGTGCCGACAGTACTGCTCGCGGTCATCGCGTCGCTGCTCTTCCAATATGCCGCGGAGTTCTGGTTCTCGGATCGGACGCGGGGCATGCTCGAGAATTCGCAGCGGCTCGCGCAGGAATCCTATGCCCAGCTGCTCAGCTATGTCGACAACGAGAATGTCGCGATGGCGAACGACGTTCGGCGGATGCTGTTCGAATATCGGTGGGAGCCGGACAGCGAGAACTTCAAGAGCACGCTCGCGCAGGACGTGTTCCAGCGCAGCCTCTCCAACGCCGTGCTCTTCTCGGTGGACGGCAAGGGCCAGATCCAGACGATCGCGATCGTCAAGAATTCCGATCGCAACCCGATGCAGGACATCGAGTTCAACGACATCAAGAAGCTTCAGACCGGCGCCCCGAGCGTGGTCGGCACCAATGCCCAACGCACCTATTCGCTCGCGCGGGTGGGAGGCACCGACCTCTTTCTCTATTCGACACGCGAGGTCGGGGCCAAGGAGATGGCCGACCGCGTCGAGCGCGTGCGCGCGGTGCTCACCGACTATCAGACTCTGCTGTCGCGCACGCGCGCGTTCCAGCTGCAGTTCAACATCGCGCTGCTGGTGATCTCGCTGCTGGTGATCGGCGTGGTGGTGTTCATCGCGCTCGCGGTCGCGGACCGCCTGGTCCGGCCGGTCAACGATCTCGTCGGCGCGGCGGAGCGCATCGCGGCCGGCGACCTCACTGCCCGGGTGTCCGCCTCCAAATCCCGTGACGAGATCGCGGCGCTCGGCAATGCCTTCAACAGCATGACCGAGCGTCTGCAGGAACAGACATCCGAGCTCGTCGCCGCCAACGCCCAGCTCGAGAGCCGCCGCGCGCTGATCGAGGCGGTGATGTCGGGCGTCTCCGCCGGGGTCATCTCGATCGGATCCGATCGGAAGGTACGGCTGATGAACGCCTCGGCACTGGCACTGCTCCGGCGCGGCGAGGAGGATTCGCTGGGCAAGCCGCTCGCGGCCATCGCGTCCGAGCTGGACGCGCTGCTCGACGCGCCTGAACGCGAGGCGGTGGCGCAGGTCACCGTTGGCGGCGAGGCGCGCACGCTCGCGGTGAAGATCACCTCGGACGAAGCGGGGCAGGTGCTCACCTTCGACGACATCACCCAGCAGTTGCTCGACCAGCGCCGCGCCGCCTGGTCCGACGTCGCGCGGCGGATCGCGCACGAGATCAAGAACCCGCTCACGCCGATCCAGCTCGCCGCCGAGCGCCTCCAGCGGCGCTACGGCAAGCAGATCGAGGGCGGGGAGGGCGTGTTCAGCCAATTGACCGGGACGATCGTCCGCCAGGTCGGCGACCTCCGCCGCATGGTCGACGAATTCTCCTCCTTCGCGCGCATGCCCAAGCCGCTGTTCCGCCGCGAATCGCTGCTCGACATCGCGCGCCAGGCGATGTTCCTCCACGAAGTCGCGCATCCGACGATCCGTTTCGAGCTCGACGTGCCCGAGGAGCCGCCGAGCCTGGTCTGCGATCGCCGCCAGATGGGCCAGGCGCTCACCAACGTCATCAAGAACGCGGTCGAGGCGATCGACTCGCGCGGCGAGGGCGAGGCGCTGCCGCAGGGCGAGGTGGCGCTCACGATCCGCCAGGAGGACGCGCACCGCATCCTCCTGACCGTGGCCGATAACGGCGTCGGGCTGCCGGTCGAGCGCGACCGCATCGTCGAGCCCTATATGACGACGCGCAGCCGCGGCACCGGCCTCGGCCTCGCGATCGTCAAGAAGATCATCGAGGAGCATCTCGGCACCATAGCCTTCACCGACCGCGACGGCGGCGGCACCGTCGTCACCATCTGCTTCGATACCGAGGCGCTCGACAGGCTGACGCTTCAGAACCCCGACGACGAGGCCAGCGAGCCTCGGCCGGCGGCGCTTACCAGAACCGGAAAATCATCATGAGCCTCGATATTCTCGTCGTCGACGACGAACGCGACATCCGCGAACTGGTCGCGGGCGTGCTGGAGGACGAAGGCTATGCCACGCGCGGCGCCGCGGACAGCGACGCGGCGCTCGAAGCGATCGCCGAGCGCCGGCCGAGCCTGGTGCTGCTCGACGTGTGGCTCCAGGGATCGCGGCTCGACGGGCTCGAACTGCTCGACGAGATCAAGCGGCGCGACGCCACGCTGCCGGTGCTGGTGATCTCGGGCCACGGCAATATCGACACCGCGGTCGCCGCGATCCGGCGGGGCGCGGCCGATTTCATCGAGAAGCCTTTCGAGGCCGAGCGGCTGCTGCTCCTCGTCGAGCGCGCGACCGAGACCGAGCGGCTCCGCCGCGAAGTGGTGTCGCTGCGCGCCTCGGTGGGCCGCGAGGAGGACCTGACCGGCACCTCCGCCGCGATCAACACCGTGCGCGCCACGCTGAAGCGCGTCGCCTCTACCGGAAGCCGCGTGCTGATCACCGGCGGGCCCGGCGTCGGCAAGGAAGTCGCCGCGCGGCTGCTCCACGGCTGGAGCCAGCGCTCCGCGGCGCCCTTCGTGATCGTCAGCGCGGCGCGGATGACGCCCGAGCGCGTCGAGGAGGAATTGTTCGGCGTCGAGGAGGGGGGCGACCTCGTCCGCCCCGGACTGCTCGAACAGGCGCATGGCGGCACCTTGTTCCTCGACGAGATCGCCGACATGCCGGTGGCGACCCAGGCGCGGATCCTGCGCGTGCTCACCGACCAGAGCTTCAGCCGCGTGGGCGGCACGCGCACCGTCAAGGTCGACGTCCGCGTCGTCTCGGCCACGGCGCGCGACCTGATGGCGGAGATCACCGCGGGGCGCTTCCGCGAGGATCTCTATTACCGGCTCAACGTCGTGCCGGTGGTGATCCCGCCGCTCACCGACCGGCGCGAGGACATTCCCGTGCTCGTCGAGCATTTCGTCGCGCATTATGCCGGCGAGCGCCGCGTGCCGACGCCCGAGGTGGCGCCCGACGCGATGGTCGCGCTGCAGAGCTACGAATGGCCGGGCAATGTCCGCCAGCTGCGCAACGTCGTCGAGCGCACGGTGATCCTCGCTCCCGGCGACCGGATCGGCCGCATCGACCTCGACCTGCTGCCCCCCGAGGTGCTCGGCAAGCCTGGCGACATCGGCAATGGCGGCGGCGCCAACGCGATCATGGGCGCCCCGCTCAAGGAAGCGCGCGAGACCTTCGAGCGCGAATATCTGCGCGTCCAGATCCGCCGCTTCTCGGGCAACATCTCGCGCACCGCGAGCTTCATCGGGATGGAGCGATCGGCGCTCCACCGCAAATTGAAGCTGCTCGGCATCACCGAGACGCGCGAGGAGTAACCCTCGTCATCCCGGCGGAAGCCGGGATCTCAGGCCGGATCGCGCCATCGCCCGAGGTCCCGGCTTTCGCCGGGATGACGGAAGAGCATATCGGTGGACGCGGGCGGCGGCACCGCCTAGATTGGCGGCGCGCGCCGGGGTGGCGCGGCATTCCGACGCCGGGAACCGGCGCGACGCGGGACAGAGCCCGCCAAGAATAGAAGGAAACCGTAATGGCCGAGAAGCAGACCTCGCTTCAGGATCTTTTCCTCAACTCGCTTCGGCGCTCCAAGGTGCCGGTGACCATGTTCCTCGTGAAGGGCGTCAAGCTCCAGGGGATCGTCACTTGGTTCGACAATTTCTCGGTGCTGCTCCGCCGCGACGGCCAGTCGCAGCTGATCTACAAGCACGCCATCTCCACGATCATGCCCGCAGGCCCGGTGGACCTGACCACGCTCCTCGAAGCGGCGGGAGAATTCCAGCACAAGAACCCGGTATTGCAGGAAATTTTCCTCAATGCCGTGCGCAAGCAGCAGGAAAACGTGACGATGTTCCTGGTCAACGGCGTCATGCTCCAGGGCCAGATCGCCGCGTTCGACCTGTTCTGCATGCTACTCCAGCGCGAGGGCATGGCGCAGCTGGTCTACAAGCATGCCGTCTCGACCATCCAGCCGGCGCACCCGCTCAACCTCGCCGAGGAAACCGCCGCGCCCGACGGCGATTGAGCAGCCATGTCCACCGGTTTCGAACGTGACGCCGACGAGTTCGCCCGCGGCGCGCGCGCGATCGTCGTCTATCCCGAGATGGGCGGCAGCTCGCGCGACGCCGAGGCGCGCCTCGAGGAGACCGCGGGGCTCGCCGCCGCGATCGGCGTCGAGGTGCGCGAGAAGCTCGCTGTCAAGCTCCGCCAGCCCAAGCCGGGGACGCTGATCGGATCGGGCCAGGTTGACGCGATCGCCGAGACCGTGCGCGACGCAGAGCTCCAGCTCGCGGTGTTCGACGCAGCGCTGACTCCCGTGCAGCAGCGCAATCTCGAGACCCAGCTCGGCTGCAAGGTGATCGACCGCACCGGCCTGATCCTCGAAATCTTCGGCGAGCGCGCGCGCACCGCCGAGGGGCGGCTGCAGGTCGAGCTCGCGCATCTCGACTATCAGGCGGGCCGGCTGGTGCGCAGCTGGACCCATCTCGAGCGCCAGCGCGGCGGCTTCGGCTTCCTCGGCGGCCCCGGCGAGACCCAGATCGAGGCCGACCGCCGGCTGATCCGCGACCGCATGGCGCGGCTCAAGAAGGAGCTCGACCAGGTCAGCCGCACCCGCACGCTCCACCGCGACCGGCGCCAACGCGCGCCTTGGCCGGTGATCGCATTGGTCGGCTATACCAACGCCGGAAAGTCCACGCTCTTCAATCGCCTGACCGGCGCTGACGTCATGGCGGAAAACCTGCTCTTCGCCACGCTCGACCCGACCTTGCGGCAGATCTCGCTGCCCGGGATCGACAAGGCGATCCTGTCCGACACGGTCGGCTTCGTCTCCGAACTGCCGACCCAGCTCGTTGCCGCATTCAAGGCGACGCTGGAGGAGGTCGTCTCGGCCGACCTGCTCATCCATGTCCGCGACATCGCGCATCCCGACAGCGAGGCGCAGCGCGCAGACGTCGAGAAGGTGCTGGCCGAGATCGGCGTCGCCGAGACCACGCCGCGCTTCGAGGCGTGGAACAAGCTCGACCTGCTGGGCGCCGAGCATCGCGCGCAACTGATCGAGGATGCCGGCCGGCGCGAGGACGTGATGCCGATTTCGGCGGTGACCGGGGAGGGGGTCGACAAGCTGGTCGAGACAGTCGCGGCGCGGCTCACCGCGGGCCATCGCCGCTACACGATCACGCTCGCCACCGGCGACGGGGCAGGGGCCGCCTGGCTCCACCAGCATGGCGAAGTGGTCGACCAGCGGATCGAAGGCGAGCAGGCGGTGTACGAGGTCCGCATGGCCCCGGGCGACCATGAGCGGTTCCTGACCCGACAGGGCTGAAACGTGGAACAAAGTGTCCGCCGCGGACACGGTTTTGCGGCAGCGGCCGGATCCGTGGCGCTTCGCCGAGGCGAAGGGAGAACAAGGGCAAAGCCGAAGTTGGCACTTTCCGGGTGGAGAGGTTCCACGTTCGTGTCCGTAGGAGTGGTGGTGCGGACAGGCGAGGGGTCGCGGGGCCCAGAGACTGGCGACTTTACTTTCCCCGTTTGTTTCGAGCGAAGTCGAGAAACCTAACGCGCGCTCGAGACCCGTTTCTCGACTTCGCTCGAAACGAACGGAGGGAGAACGGGCCCAGCTCGGGCTCACGATTTCAAAGAGCGTGCTGCGGGCCAGTCGAGCAGGCGAAATCCTACATTGCAAGGGTGGTGGGGCGGGTTCGACGGACGTCGGTTTCCCCTCCCTTCAAGGGAGGGGTTAGGGGTGGGTTAGCGGCGGGCGAGGCTCGATGCCTCGTCCGTCGCTTTCTATCCGGCGGCGGCGAGTCTTTTGAGCGCGCAGACGCGCGCACCCACCCCAACCCCTCCCTGCAAGCAGGGAGGGGCTTTTTTAGCCACATGTCCATACAACCCAGGGTCTGCACCAATGTGCCCGGGAGGCGAAGAAGGGGTATATTGCGAGCCGACGGCGCCGCGAGCTATGCCCGGCGCAAAGCGGGAGCGGCGATGCGACGAGCCGAGAGGTCCGACAGGTTCTGGACGATCGCGATGGCGATCTCGGTCGGCCTGTCGGTTGCGATCATGGTCCTGGCGGCAAGCCACGACAGCCAGGGCATCTGGGGCGACACGACCGCCGCCTGGCTGCAGGCGGTGGGATCGATCCTCGCGATCCTGGCCGGCATCGCGATGGCGAATTCGCAAGCGCGGCAGGCCAGCGCGGACGCCAGGCTCGAGAAGCTCGAAGGCGCGCGTGCCGCCATCTCGCTCGCCCACAAGACGCTGGAACTGGTCGCCGACCGGCTGCGGGTGGCCTGCGATCCGCTGACCGAAGCCAGCCACGGCATGGCGCTTCGCGAGCACCGCACGACCGAGCTCGTCGAGGCGCTCCGCCAGATCAGCGTCGGCGACCTCCCGCCCGAGCTCGTCGTTCCCTTCTCGACGCTGAGGAGCAACCTCCACGCAGTGAATTCGCGCATCACCGAGACCTATGAGAGCGAGGAGGAAGACGGCATCCCCGAGGAACGGCGCCGGCTGCGCCTGGGCAGCGCGCTGATCATCTACAATCACGCCGTGACCGACTATGCCGACCTGTGCAGGCTGCTGCAGACCGAGGTCGAAGCCCATCTCCCCGCCTTCAGCGAGCCCCCGCATCTGCGCGAATATGTCGCGATGGCGCGGTCGGCGGCCTCCGCCGGGCAGGATGCGTCGGACGAATAGCCGTCAGCCAGCCCGCTTGGCGCCTTGCCAGAGAACCTCCTTGGCATCGAGGTCGAGGCCTTCGAACGCGTCGCCAGCTTCGGCTTCCATCGCCTTGAAACGACGCTCGAACTTGGCGTTGGCGCCGCGCAGCGCGGCCTCGGCGTCCACGCCCTGCTTGCGGGCCCAGTTGACCACCGCGAAGAGCAGGTCGCCGATCTCCTCCGCGCGCGCCTCGGGCGTATCCGCGGCCTCGACCTCAGCGAGTTCCTCGTCGATCTTGGCGCGGGCGCCGCCGGCGTCGGGCCAGTCGAAGCCGGTGCGCGCGGCGCGCTTCTGGAGCTTTTCGGCGCGGAGCAGGGCGGGGAGGCCGAGCGCTACGCCCTCCAAAGCACTAATGGCTCGCGCGCTCTCATGCCCCTTCGCTTCCCGCTCAGCCGCCTTGATCTGCTCCCACAGATGATGGCCGCCCTCGGACGCTCCGAGGAAGAGGTGGGGATGGCGGCGCTCCATCTTGTCCGAGATCGAGTCGATCACGTCGGCGAGCGCGAAATGGCCGGCCTCCTCGGCCATGCGGCTGTGGAACACCACCTGGAGGAGCAGGTCGCCGAGCTCGTCCTGGAGCTCGGCCATGTCGCCGCGCTGGATCGCATCGGCCACCTCATAGGCTTCCTCGATCGTATAGGGCGCGATCGTCTCGAAGGTCTGGACGGTATCCCATTCGCAACCGGTCTTCGGATCGCGCAGCCGCGCCATGATGGAGACGAGGCGTTCGATATTGGCAACGGTCATGCGCAGGGCTCTCTTCCGGGGGAGATTTGTCCCTAGGCGATAAGCGGCGGAGCATAAAGCGACCGCCTCCCGCATCGCGCTTCCGGGCCGGCGCTCACCGACGGGCGCCCTCGACGACGAGCAACATCACCCCCTGACGCGGCACGACGACATCCACGCTGGTTTTGCGCCCGTCCTTCATCGTCGCGTAATTGGGCTCGTCGGCGCCGAAGAAGCGCCAGACGGGCTTCAGCGGTCCTTCCGCCTTTCCGGCATCGACATGGATCGTGACCTTGATCACCGGCTCGGATTGCGGTGTCGCCGCCTCCTGCGCGCCGGCTATCCGCGCGAGGCACAGAAACACGCAGCCGGCGGACATCGCGGCCCATCGCACCGAACCGAAGAAACCTCTGCCCATAAGTCGCATGCCCCCTCGAGCCTCGCTCACGCGACGAGCATGCGCCACCCGCCGCGATAGGCCAAGCCATCCGGCGTCATTTCGCGCGACGGCTCTTCCGGTTCGCGGGCCGCCCCAGCGTATTTCCGAAATATTTCCGCAAACGCCCCGGCCCCGCGAAGCGCCGCCTATAAATCGAGAACAGGGTGGGATCGCAAAGAACAGATGGGGTGAATTTCGTGAAATTTCGTTATCTTTTGCTCGCTTGCTCGTCGATCGCAAGTGCACATCCGGCCGTCGCCCAAGTAGCCGACAAGGTCGAGCCCGCAGCGAACGCCGACACCCCGTCCGGGCGCGACCGCAACGCGGCGTCGAAGCCCGCGCCCGCGCAGGAGGTCTTCTCGACCGGCGTCGCCAAGGGCCGCGACCGGCTGGACAGCGCCACGTCGACGAGCGCGCTGAAGGGTAGCGAAGCGGAGAAGCTCGGGCCGCGGCCGCTTGCCGACATCCTGCGCACCATGCCCGGCCTGCGCGTCGAATCCGGCATCGGCGAGGGCAATGCCAACTACACCGTCCGCGGCCTGCCGCTCGCAGCCGGCGGCTCCAAATATATGCAGATCCAGGAGGACGGCCTGCCGGTCGTCGAGTTCGGCGACTTCTTCAACTTCGCCGCCGACGTCTTCTCGCGCGCCGACTTCAACCTGGCGCAGATCGAGACGATCCGCGGCGGCTCGGCCTCGACCTTCGCGTCGAACTCGCCCGGCGGCCTGATCAACCTGATCTCGAAGACCGGCGAGGTCGAAGGCGGCGCCGTCCAGGTCACCAAGGGGCTCGATTACGGCGAGAACCGCTTCGACATGGATTACGGCGCCAAGCTGAGCGACAGCCTGCGCTTCCATGTCGGCGGCTTCTATCGCTGGGGCGAAGGGCCGCGCAACATCGGCTTCACCGGCTATAAGGGCGGCCAGATCAAGCTGAACATCACCAAGCAGTTCCCGAACGGCTATATCCGCCTTCACGCCAAGTATCTGAACGATCGCTCGCCGACCTTCGCGCCCTATTTCTTCCGGCTGACCGGCACGAACAGCGATCCGGTGATCGAGAACCTGCCGAACTTCGACATCCGCAAGGATTCGGTGCTCTCGCCGAACATCGGCCCGGTGGTGACGCTGGACGGCAAGAACCAGCTCGCGCGCTTCGCGCTGGCGAACGGCATGCACCCGGTCTCGAAGTCGGTGGGTCTCGAGGCGCAATTCGAGTTCGGCGGCTGGACGCTCACCAATCGCGCGCGCTTCTCGGCGAACTCGGGCGACTTCCTGCGCGTGTTCCCCAATACCGGCGACACCGTCGCGGCCTTCTCCGCCTCGCTGGCGGGCGCCGGGGCCCGTGCGACCTATGCGACCGGCCCGCGCGCCGGGCAATTGGTTCCTGCCGACGCCAACGGCAACGGGCTGCTCGCGCTCTTCTACATGGCCGAGACCCGGGCGCGTAACCTCGACAACTTCACCAACGACTTCCGCGCGACCCGCGTGGCCCGCGTCGGCAACGGTAACCTCACCGTCACCGGCGGCCTCTACAAGGCGATCCAGAAGCTGCGCTCCGAATGGCTGCACTCGTCCCTGGTCGCCGACATCGCGGGCGACGGCGAGACCGCCATGGTGGACATCACGAGCGCCGCGGGCGTGCCGCAGACCAATGGCGGCTATTATGCCTATGGGCGCGGCCGCAGCAGCAAGTTCCGCCGCATCTTCGACGTGAAGTACGACATCACCGCGCCGTACGGCTCGTTCAACTACCATTTCGGCAAGATCGCGATCGGCGGCAGCCTGCGCTACGACATCGGCCGGGTGCGCGGATCGCTCTTCGGCGCCGATCTGGGGGGAGGGCGCGTCGGCCTGATCTCCTATGACGTCACCGGCGACGGCGTGCTGACCGCGCCCGAGCGCAGCGTCGCCTTCCTGCCGCTCTCGCAGCCGGCACCGGTGAACTACAACTACGCCTATCTGAGCTACTCGGGGGGCGTGAACTACCGCATCGCCGAACCGCTCTCGTTCTTCGCGCGCTACAGCCGCGGCGCGCGCGCCAATGCGGACAAGATCCTGTTCACCCCGGTGGTGAGCACCACGGACGGCAGCGTCGTCAACGACGAGGACAAATATGACGAGGTGCGCCAGCTCGAAGGCGGCATGAAGTTCCGCAAGGCGGGCGCGACGCTCAACGCCACCGCGTTCCTCGCGCATGCCGACGACCATAATGTGCTCAACGGCTCGGCGAACCAGACCATCCGCGCCTATCGCGCTTACGGCGTCGAGCTGGAGGGCGGGTATCGGCACGGGCCGTTCAGCCTCACCGCCGGCGCGACCTACACCAAGGCGAAGATCACCGAGGACAAATTGGACGCGACCCTGACGGGCAAGGAACCGCGCCACCAGCCGGCATGGACGCTGCAGGCCACCCCGCAGTTCGAGAGCGGCCGGTTCACGCTCGGCGCGAACGTGGTCACCATCACCAGCAGCTATGCGCAGGACAGCAACCTGCTGAAGATGCCGGGCTTCACGGTGGTGAACGGCTTCGTGCAGTTCCGGCCGCTCGACCGGGTGCAGCTGATGGTCAACGCGTACAACCTGTTCGACACCACCGGCTTCTTCGAGATCTCGCAGAGCGCGATCCCGGCGAACGGGCTCGGATCGGGCAGGGCGATCAACGGCCGGACCGTCTCGGCGGCGCTTCGATACAATTTCTGAACCCGGGACTTGCAGCCCGTGCCCGGACAAGGTCTCGGGCACGGGCTGCACCCGAAACCCCGGATGGATGGCGCGCTCCTGATCCACTAAGGCGTCCCAAACCGGGGAGACGCATGAAGAAGATTACCGCATCGATCCTTGCCGCGTGGCTCTTCGCCGCGCCGGCCGCCGCCAATGACAGCACGGCCGAGACGAGGGCCGGAGGGCTCGTCCTCACCCGCACCGATGCGATCGACATGGCGTCGGAAGACCTGTTCGTCTCCGCCGACGAGGTGCGGGTGCGCTACGTCTTCCGAAACCGCACTGCGAAGGATGTGCGGACCACCGTCGCCTTCCCGATGCCCGACGACGACCTCGCCAACCGCGAATATGGCGACGTCGCCTTTCCGCACGATTTCGTCACCAGGGTGGACGGGAAGCCGGTCCGGATGGCGATCGAGCGCAAGGCCGTGCTGGGGAACAAGGACCACACCGCGCTGCTCGCCGCACTGCGGGTGCCGCTGTCGGAGGACGCGAGTGCGCGGCTCGACCGGCTCGGCAAGGCCGATCAGGAGCGGCTGCTCGCGCTCGGCCTGGCCACGTCGGACGATCAGGGCGCCGGCGTGGAACGGCATCTGGCGCCCGCATGGACGGTGAAGGAGACCTATCACTGGGAGCAGGTCTTTCCCGCGGGGCGCGATCTGGTGGTCGAGCATCGCTACGTGCCGGGAACCGGCGGAAGCGTCGGGACGGCGCTGGCGATCCCGAAGTTCCGGCGCGACGCCGAGGGCAGGGCGTATATCGCCCGTTACTGCGCCGATGCGGCTTTCCTGGCAGGCGTGGACCGGCTTGCCCGCGCGGCGGGCGATGCGTCCGCGGCGCTGCCGGAACGGAGGATCGCCTATGTGCTGAAGACGGGTGCCAATTGGCGCGCGCCGATCGGCAGCTTCCGCCTGGTCATCGACAAGGGGGCGCCCGAGAACCTGGTCAGCTTCTGCGCCGACGGCGTCCGCAAGATCTCGCCGACGCAATTCGAAGTGCGACGCAAGGACTGGCGGCCCGACCGGGATCTCGACGTGCTGATCGTGGTGCCGCGATCGGCGCCCTGAGCCGCGAAAACCTAGCTCGCGCAACGAAAATAATAAGCGCGTATTGATGAAGGCTTCGCCTGCTTCAAGCGAGCGATGCCAGTTCCTCCGCGATCCAGTCGAGACGCGTGCGCTGAAGGCGCATGGCGAGTTCGTCGCGGGTGCGCTCGACAGGATCCGTATCGACCGCTCCCTCACGCGCGAGATCCCGCCGGATCTCCGCAGCCACGGCTTCCAGCGCCATTCGGCGGGCCGCGTCCGGCATCGTGCGCCAGATACCGGATCGTAGCCGAAACGGATCGAGGCCCACCCCTGCCGCGCGCATCGGGTCGCAGGCCCATGCGGTGAGCGCAGCAATTCCGGCGCTCGTCACCTCCAAGGCCTGTGCCTTGCGTCCGCCCGCCATCGGGGTCGCGGCGATCAAGCCTGCCCCGATCAGTCGCCGTATGGCGGGATAGACGGCGCCCGCGCTGCCGCTCCATTCAACGGATGGCGAGCGCTGAAACGCACGCTGAACCTGAAAGGCCGTTCGGTTCGCGCGATGATGGATCTCGGAAAGGACCGCACCTTCGAGCTCGGTGAGCCCCGCGATTGAACTCGTCATCTCACCTCGCTATCCATATTACGAATCGTAGTATCGTGAGGCCGCATGTCTCGTTCGCTTCTGCACGCGCTCGTCCTGCTTCCCTTTTTCGTCGCGTCGGCGCCCGTGCTCGGCCAGCCCGTCGTCACCTCCGCCAGGAACGATCCCATG
>NZ_JAPKNM010000041.1 GCF_026460985.1 Sphingomonas sp. | reverse complement strand
GCCAGTTGTCCTCGCCTCCCTTGCGCGCGATCGCGGCGCCATAGGCTCGCGCGGCGAGATCGAAACGGCCCTGGTCGACGAGGATGTCGCCCCAGGTCTCGCTGTCGGTGCTGGTCGCCTGCGACTCGCTGGCGAGCTTTTCCGCCAGCGCGAGCGCCTCCGACGTGCGGCCCGCCCTGCGCAGGACGGCGACGCGCCCGGCCGCGGCGCCGCGCACGAAGGGGCTGTTCCTGCCGACCTCGCCCAGCACGCCCAGCGCTAGATCGTGCGACCCGCCGCGCGACAGCGCCTCGGCGAGGAAGAGCCGCGCGCGATCGTCGCGCGGATCGAGCAGCAAGGCGGCACGGGTGAGCACGACCGACAGCTCGGCCATGTCCTCGTCGGCAATCTCGACGGCGAGTTCGAGGAACATGCGCGAGGCACCGAACGCGGCATCAGGCTTGTCGCGCTTGCCCAGCTGTTTCCGGAGACGCTCGAACTCGGGCCGGTCCCCCGCGAGCAGCAGTCGCGCCTGCGCCCGCGCGCCGGTCTCGCCGAGCAAGGCGGCGGCGTCGATCCGGGCGTCCTCGCTCTCGTCGATGGAGAGCGTCGAGGCGAGCGCGGCCATCGCCTCGCGGGTGCGCTTCGACGCGATGAGCAGCAGCATGCGGTGGCGCCGCGTGTAGCGCCGCGCGAGCGCGTCACCCGGGGCGGCATCTAGCACCGCGATCGCATCCTCGCCGCGATCGAAGGCGAGCCAGGCCTTGAGCGCGGGCGCGAGGAAATCGAAGGGCCCCTTGGCGAGCAGGTCGACCGCGCGGCCGGCGCCGGCCGCGTCGCCGCTCTTGAGCGCGATCGCGAAGGCGAGCAGCGCGGTGTCGGGCGGCGCCACCCCCGCCTTGACCAGCACTGCACCGGCGCGGCTGGCGAGGACATAGTCGCCGGCGGCGAGCGCCTGGCGCCAGGCGCGCATCGCGACGACCTCGTCCTCCGGAACCGCCAGGAGCGCCTGCGCATAGCCTGCCGCTGCCGCCCGCGCGGCGCCATCGGCATCTGCGGCGCGGGCGCGGACATAGGCCGTGGGATCGGGCGCGGCGAGATCGGGCGCAGCCTGGGCGAGCGGCGCTCCGGCGAGGAACGCCCCCAGCGCCAGGCTACATGTTCGGATAATTGGGCCCGCCGCCGCCTTCGGGGACCACCCAGTTGATGTTCTGCGTGGGATCCTTGATGTCGCAGGTCTTGCAGTGCACGCAATTCTGCGCGTTGATCTGGAACCGCAGATCATCACCTTCCCCTACGACCTCGTACACACCCGCCGGACAGTAACGCTGCGCAGGCTCGGCGTATATGGGAAGATTGTAATTCAAGGGGATGTCCGGATCCTTGAGCGTCAGGTGGACCGGCTGGTCCTCCTCGTGATTGGTGTTCGAGAGGAACACCGAGGAAAGCCGGTCGAAGGTGAGCACACCGTCGGGCTTGGGATATTCGATCTTCCGCGCCTCGCTGGCATGCCACAGGCCCTCGTGATCGGCGTGGTGCTTCATCGTGAAGGGCCAGCGCAGCCCGATCAGCTCCATCCACATCGCCGCGCCCGAGAAGATCGTACCCCAGGTGTCGCCGAACTTCTTGACGAGCGGAACGACGTTCCGGACCCCGCGCAATTCCTTTTCGACCCAGCTGGTCCGGTAAGCCTCGGGGTAAGCGGCGAGCTCGTCCGCGCTGCGCCCGGCCTGGACGGCGGCGAAGGCGGCCTCGGCGGCCATCATGCCGGACTTCATCGCGGTGTGGGTTCCCTTGATGCGCGGCACGTTGAGGAAGCCCGCGGTGTCGCCGATCAGCGCGGCGCCGGGCATCACGAGCTTCGGGACTGACTGCCAGCCGCCGTCGCTGATCGCGCGCGCGCCATAGGAGACGCGCTTGCCGCCCTGGAGGATCTCCGCGATCGCCGGATGGGTCTTCCAGCGCTGCATCTCGTGGAAGGGCGAGAGCCAGGGGTTCCTGTAGTTGAGCCAGACGACGAAGCCCAAGGCCACCTGGCCGTCGGCCTGGTGATAGAGGAAGCCGCCGCCGTTGGACTCGCCTTCCCTGAGCGGCCAGCCCTGGGTGTGGATCACCTTGCCGGGGACGTGCTTGGCGGGGTCGATGTCCCACAGCTCCTTGATGCCGATGCCGTAGACCTGCGGATCGGCGTCGCGGCACAGGTCGAACTGGCGCTGGAGCTGCTTGGAGAGATGCCCGCGCACTCCCTCGGCGAAGAAAGTGTACTTGGCGTGGAGCTCGAGCCCGGGCTGGTAATCGGGCTTGTGATGCCCGTCGCGCGCGACGCCCATGTCGCCGGTGGCGACGCCCTTCACGCTGCCGTCGTCATTGTAGAGGATCTCGGCGGCAGCGAAGCCGGGAAAGATCTCGACGCCGAGCTCCTCGGCCCTGCCCGCGAGCCAGCGGCAGAGATTGCCGAGCGAACCGGTATAGGTGCCCTTGTTGTGGAGGAAAGGCGGCGTGATGAACTCGGGGAAGGCCGACTTGCCCTTCTCGCTCAGGATCCAGTGGTGGTTCTCGGTCACCGGCGTGCGCGCGAGCGGGCAGCCCTCGTCGCGCCAATTGGGCAGCAGTTCGTCGAGCGCACGCGGATCGACCACCGCGCCCGACAATATGTGCGCGCCGACCTCGGAGCCCTTCTCGAGGATGCACACCGAAAGCTCCTGCCCGCTCTCGTTCGCCAGCTGCTTGAGCCGGATCGCCGCAGCGAGGCCCGAAGGGCCCGCGCCGACGATCACGACATCATAGGGCATCGACTCTCGTTCACTCATCCTCTTATTCCCTGCCGAGTCTTTCCGTGGGACGTAGCGTCGCGCTTGTCGTCGCGCGTCCGCAACGTCCTGTCCGCTCGGGATTGGAAGCAGATTGACCGCGACGTCAACTAGGATTCAAAGATAGGGTATGGGAGGGGAACCGGTTCAGGACTGGCAAAAGGCGGCAGCGAGCGCGCTCGAATGGTGGCGCGACGCGGGCGTCGACATGTTCGTCGAGGACGAGGCGCGCGACTGGCTGGCGCGGACGCCACCCCCTGCCCCGGTTGTAACGGCCGAGGCTGCCGTAGCGGCACCGGTGGCCGAGGCCCTGCCCGATACGCTCGAGGCGTTCCTGGAATGGCGGATGGGCGATGCCGCGCCCGAGGCCGGATGGATGACTTCGCGGCTCGCGCCCACCGGCCCGGCCGATGCGGAATGGGTGATCGTCACCGACGTTCCCGAAATCGAGGATTCCGACAGGCTGATGTCGGGGCCGGCGGGGCGCCTGCTCGATCGCATGCTCGCCGCAGTGGGGCAGAGCCGCGAATCGGTCTATCTTATGCCGCTCGCCACGGCGCGCCCAGTGACGGGTCGGATCGCGCCTGACGACGAGCCCCGGCTGCTCGAGCTGGCCCGGCACCATCTGACGCTGCTCAAGCCCGCCAAGCTGCTCCTGCTGGGGCAATCGGCAAGCCGGGTGCTGGCCGAGACCATGGGAAATTCCCTAACAAATCCTATACGCCTCGTTAACCATTTCGGGGCAAATACGGTGACAGTAGCGAGCTACCATCCCCGCTTCCTGCTGGAGCGGCCGGCCGCCAAGAGCGAAGCCTGGAAGCATCTGCTGCTGTTGAGCCGGGGGATAGCCGAGTGATCAAGCGTACCATCATCGCCGCCGCGCTGCTCGCGCTGCCTGCGACCGCTCATGCCAGCGATCTGGCCGACGACCTGACCGCCGAGACGCGGCCCGCCGCCCCTGCCGCGGCGCGGGAGGGCGACGGCGTGCCCGACCAGCTCGATGCCGAGCAGCGCAGCGGATACCGTCGCGTCTTCGCCGCGATCCGCGCGGGGCAATGGGCCGATGCGCAGCTCGCGCTCGATGCGATGAAGCCGGGGCCGCTCCATGCGCTGGCCCGCGCCGAACTCTATACTGCCAAGGATTCGCCCAAGGTCGAGCTCTCCGCGATCCTGTCGCTGCTCGCCGAGGCGCCCGATCTGCCGCAGGCCGAGCAGCTCGTGCGCATGGCGAAGGCGCGTGGTGCGCTCGACACGCCCGCCCTGCCTGCCGCCCAGCGGCTGATCTGGTTCGACGGCGCCCCCGTCCGCCGGCGCGCGCGCTCGATCAAGAGCGACACTGCGGCAACCGAAGTCGCGCTCGCGATCCAGCCCTTCGTCAAGGCGGACGACGGCGTCCAGGCCGAAGCCGTGGTCGAGCAGTTCGCCGCCGACCTCACGCCCGAGGCGCTGACCGAATGGCAGCAGAAGGTCGCGTGGATCTATTATGTCGCCGGCGACGACACCAATGCGCGGCGCATGGCCGAGAAGGCGCAATCGGGGGTCGGAACCTGGGTCGGCCAGGCCGATTGGGTCGCGGGGCTCGCGACGTGGCGGCAGGGCGACTGCAACGCGTCCGCCATCGCGTTCGAGCGCGTCGCGATGCGCGCCACCGACACCGAGCTCCGCTCGGCCGGCTTTTACTGGGCCTCGCGCGCCGACATGGCTTGCGCGCGGCCGGAGAAGGTCAGCGTCCGGCTCAAGGCCGCGGCACAGTTCGGCGAGACCTATTACGGGCTGCTCGCCAAGGCCGCGCTCGGCATCCAGGACAAGCCGACGGGCGGCGAGCGCTTCGTCGCCGAGGACTGGCGCGCGCTCGAGCGGCGCCCCAATGTCCGCATCGCCGCGGCGCTGACCGAGATCGGCGAGGACGGGCTCGCCAACGAAGTGCTGCGCCACCAGGCCAGGTTCTGCACCCCGGGCGATCATGCCGCGCTCACGCGCCTCGCCGGCCGGCTCAACCTAGCCGCGACCCAGCTCTGGCTCTCGCACAACGGCCCCGCCGGTGCGCAGCCGCTGATCCAGGCGCGCTATCCCTCGCCCAACTGGACCCCCGCGGGCGGCTGGCGCGTCGACAAGGCGCTGGTGTTCGCGCACACGCTCCAGGAATCGCGCTTCAACGCCGAGATCCGCAGCGCCGCGGGCGCGATGGGGCTGATGCAGGTCAAGACCGGCGCCGCGATCGACGTGGGCCGCCGCCGCGGCGTCACCTATGCCGCGAGCGACCTGACCAAGCCTTCGGTCAACATGGAGATCGGCCAGTCCTATCTCGAGCAATTGCGCGACCAGCCTTTCACGGGCGGGCTGCTGCCCAAGGTGATCGCCGCCTACAATGCCGGCCCCACGCCAGTCGCCTTGTGGAACAGCATGAGCAAGGACAATGGCGACCCCCTGCTCTACATCGAGAGCATCCCTTATTGGGAGACGCGCGGCTATGTGATGACCGTGCTGCGCAACTATTGGATGTACGAGAACCAGGAGGGCCGCCCCTCGGCGAGCCGCCAGGCGCTGACCCAGGGGCTGTGGCCCAAATTCCCCGGCCTGCCCGGCGCCAAGGCCGTGAAGGTCAGCGCGCGGATCGCGCCGCAACTGCCCGCAGGGACGCAGGTCGCCGGTGGCAATTGACGCGAGCGTCGCGTTCCGGCCCGTCCGGATCGCGGTGCTGACGGTTTCCGACACGCGCACGCTGCAGGACGACCGCTCGGGCGACCGGCTGGTCGAGCGGCTGACCGGCGCCGGGCACGAACTCGCCGATCGCGCGATCGTGCGCGACGATGTCGAGACGATCGTCAGCCGGCTGCACGCCTGGATCGACGACCCGCTGATCGACGTGATCCTCACTACTGGCGGCACCGGGGTGACCGGGCGCGACATCA
This sequence comes from Sphingomonas sp., assembly GCF_026460985.1. GTDB lineage: Bacteria > Pseudomonadota > Alphaproteobacteria > Sphingomonadales > Sphingomonadaceae > Sphingomonas. Next base: position 21,099 of record NZ_JAPKNM010000041.1, on the reverse strand, counting down.
CCCCGGAGGCGCTCGCGCGCGTCTGGGACAAGGAGATACCCGGCTTCGGCGAGTTGTTCCGCTGGCTGAGCTACCAGAGCATCGGCACCTCGACGATCCAGTCGCGCGCGACCGCGGGCGTGGCGCGCGGCACCTATATCTTCGCTTTGCCCGGCTCGACCGGCGCAGTGACCGACGCTTGGGACGGCATCCTCGCCAGCCAGCTCGACATCCGCCACAAGCCCTGCAACTTCGTCGAGCTGATGCCGCGGCTGATGGAGCGATAGGCGCCCATCTTACTTCCACCGTTGGCTGGCGTCCGCCTCAGGTCGCCGGCTTCTCAACCGGCTTCTCGTCGGGCAGGTTCAGCTCTTCCTTGAAGAAGCTCGCCAGTTCGTTCAGCTGCGAGTTCCACCAGTCGAGCACGTCGGTGAAGTTCGCCGCGTTGAGCCCGCCGATCGTCGCCACGTCATAGGCCACGCCCAGCTGCCCGTCCTCGCGGACATAGGCCTGGAGGAAGCGCTTCTTCGAATTCCACTTGTTCACGAATTCGGGCGTGTTCTCGGGCGCCTTCTCGAACAGCGCTTCGAAGCGCAGCGAGTCGCAATTCTTGTTGGCCTTGCAGCCGTAGAAATAGACGTCGAAATGATAGGCGGACTCGTCGCTCTCGATCAGCGGATCGCCCTCGCCGTCCTTGCTGAGCTTGGGCTTGTATTCCGCCTTCTCCATCGCCGCCATCACGGTCTGCGGATTGCTCGCGCAGATCAGGCCGGGACCGCAGGGCTTGGTATCCTCGGCGGACGCAGGCGCGGCCAGGCAGAGCGCGGCGATGCCGGCGGCGGCGAACGGAAGCAGGCGCATTGGTTTCCCCCAGGGTTGAGGGTTCAAACTAGCAGCCGCCCCCGCCCGCGCAATCCACCTATTCGGGCTCGTTGACGAACGCGCCCAGTTCGTTGCCCGCGGGATCGCGGAAGTGGAAGCGCCGCCCGCCCGGGAAGGCGAAGATCGGCACGGTCACTTCGCCGCCCGCCGCGACGACGCTGTCCAGCGCCGCCTCTAGATCCTGGACCTCGACGATCGGCAGCAGCTGCGCGATCGCGTGGTCCTCGCTGCCGTTCAATCCGAGATCGACGTCGCCGCCGGTCGTCGCCGAATAATCGGGACCGAAATCGGTGAACGCCCAGCCGAACGCCTTCGCATAGAAATCGCGCGCCTCCCCGACGCGCTTCACCGGCAGTTCGACATAGCTGATCCGTGCCATCATTTTCTCCACATGTTCTTGCTATGTTCTAGGCGCCGGAGTACATTCTGGCAATGGCAAAGACTCGGGCCATCCGCGGCGCCACGCTCAATCGCGACAGTATCCGCTTCAACCTGCCCGAACGCGAGCTGGACGGCGACTGGCGCGACGAACGCGAGGCGATCGACGGCGAGGCGCCGCCGCTGCGCACAACGGTGACGGTCGAGAAGCCGAAGACGATCCTGACGCGCAACAGCTCGCCCGACATCGCCTTCGATCGATCGGTGAACCCCTATCGCGGCTGCGAGCATGGTTGCATCTATTGCTTCGCCCGACCGAGCCACGCCTATCACGACCTCTCGCCGGGGCTCGACTTCGAGACGAAATTGTTCGCCAAGCCCGATGCGGCCGTGCTGCTTCGCGCCGAGCTGGCGAAACGCGGCTATGTGTGCAGGCCGATCGCGTTCGGGACCAACACCGATCCCTACCAGCCGATCGAGAGCAAGTGGCGGATCACCCGCGGCTGCATCGAAGTGCTGGCCGAATGCAACCATCCGATCACGATAACCACCAAGTCCGACCGCGTGACACGCGACATCGACCTGCTCGCGCCGATGGCGGCCAAGGGGCTGGCGGCGGTGATGCTCTCAGTCACGTCGCTCGACCCGCGGATCGCGATGACGGTCGAGCCGCGCGCGCCTTCGCCGGCGAAGCGGATAGCGGCGATCCGCACGCTCACCGAGGCGGGGATCCCCGTGTTCGTATCGATGGCGCCGGTGATCCCCGCGATCACCGATCACGAGATGGAGCATATCCTGGAGCGTGCGGCGGAGGCGGGTGCACGCGGCGCCTTCTTCCTGCCGGTGCGGCTCCCGAACGAAGTGGCGCCCCTGTTCCGCGCGTGGCTCGAGACGCATTTCCCCGATCGCGCGGGCAAGGTGATGGCGACGATCCAGTCGATCCGCGGCGGGCGCGACAACGACCCCGATTTCCACGCGCGGATGCGCGGGCAAGGGCCGTGGGCGGACTTGCTGCGCAAACGCTTCCACATCGCGGCGAAGCGCTACGGACTGGATGGGGAACGGCTGCGGCTGCGGACGGATCTGTTCCGGCCGCCCGCCGGGCCGCAGGGGGAGTTGTTTTAACCCACCACCATCACCCCCGCGAAAGCGGGGGATGGGCAGGTCGCCATGCGCCCCGCGCATGACTAAGATTGCCGGGGGCAATCTTACCTGCCCATCTCCACAACGCGCAGCGAATACAACCGCTGTGATTTGGGAGAGCGCACGAGATGGGCCCCCGCTTTCGCGGGGGTGACGCCAAAGAGCTAGCGCCTCGCCTTGTTCGCGAACACCTCCAGCGGCACCGCATCCGCCATCGCCTGGTATCCCGCGATCGACGGATGCAGCCCGTCGCCCGAATCCAGATCGGGCCGCAACCGCGTCGGATTGCCCGGATCGCGCATCGCGGCGTCGAAGTCGATCACGGCGTCGAAATTGCCCGGCGCGCGGATCCAGGCGTTGACCGCGGCGCGATCGGCCTCATTGGCGGCGCCGGGGTGGTAATAGGCCGAGGTGCCGAAGGGCATGATCGTGCCGCCGATCACCTTGATCCCGTGCGACCGCGCCCGCGCGACGACCTGCCGGAGCGCCTCGATCATCTCGCGGACCAAGGCCGCATGCTGCTCGGACGTGGCAGGCGCGTCGCGCGTGAGCGTGCCGAGATCGTTGACTCCTTCGAGCACCAGCAGGTGGGTGACGCCTGGGGGCGAGAGCACCTCGCGCTCGAAGCGGGCGAGCGCGTTGGGACCCAGGCCGTCGAGCCGCAAGCGGTTGCCGCCGATGCCCGCGTTGAGCACCGCCAGGTCGCGCGTCGCCGGATCGGCGCGCATCCGGACCATCAATCGATCGGGCCAGCGGGCGTTGGTGTTGGGCTGGACGCCATAGCCGTCGGTGATCGAATCGCCGAGGATCACAAGCGCCCCTGCCCCCGGCGCATCGACCTCGACGCCGCCGATCACATACCAGCGCGTGGACGTCTTCACGCCCGCGAGCGTCTCCGCCATTACCTGCTGCCCGTGCGCGAAATGGCTGTGCGCCCGTGCGCCGGGATGCCCGGTCTGCCGCTCGGGCGGACTGGGCAGATGGAGCGTGATCGCGAGATCGGCGCCGGCCGCGACGGGCAGGTCGACCGGGTCGGAGAGATAGTCGGCGCCGGCGGGGATCGTCACGCCGGCGCCGCCCCCGAAGGTGAGCGGCCGGAGCGTCGCAGGCGTCACGCGCGACGTCGCATTGTCCGCGGACAGCGCGATGCTCGCCGCGTCGACCACCAAAGGCGCGGTACCGTAGGCGTTGGACAGCCGCACGCGCAGCCGCTTGCCGCCGATCGAGACGCGGACGATCTGGCGCAGCGTCGCGTCGGTCAGGTCTGCGGCCGGGGCGACATTCTCGCCGGTGGGGACCATCTGCGAGGTCGCCCAGCTCGCCACCCAATGCGGCTTGTCCTGCGCAACCGCAGTGCCGCCGAGGCACAGCGCCATCAGCAGGCCGATCAGCCCGCGTACCTTCCCCATCCGCATCCTCCACCTTTGATACCGCTACCATAAGCACGGCGTCGGGCGTGGCAATGGCCGGAGCGGCCGGGGTTCAGAACCCCAGCCGCCCCGTCGCCCCGGGCTTGGCCTCGACCTCGGCGCGGAGCCGCGCGAGGATGAAGCCTTGGTCGCCGCCGGTGAAGCGGAGCTGGCGCCGCACGACCGCGAAATCGCCTGGCGTCAGGTTGGCGATCTCGGCCAGCCCGGTGGGCGCCGGGCCGCCGAAGAACCGCTCCCATGCCGTCGCCGCCCGCGCCGGCCCGAGCGGGCCGAGCTCGAGCTTGAACACGAAGCGGCGGAGCGCCGCCGGGTCGAGCCGCTCGACATGATTGGTCGCCGCGACGAACGGTAAAGGATGGCGATCGAGCCAGCTGAGCAGCTCGTTCACCTGCCCCACCTGCCAATGCTGCGTCGCGGTGCCGCGATCGAAGAGGAGCGAATCCACTTCGTCGAACAGCAGCACCGCGCCACGCCGCTCGGCCTCGCGGAACGCGTCGGCGATCTGCTGCTCGGTCTCGCCTACCCATTTCGAGAGCAGGTCCGACGCGCGCTTGACGAGCAGGGGCCGATCGAGCGCACGCGCGAGATGGTGCGCGAGCCCGGTCTTGCCCGTGCCCGGCGGCCCGGTGAGCAGCAGCGAGATGTCCGCCGGCGCGCCCAGCGCGGCGATGCGCGCGAACAAGGCGGCGATGTCGCGGTCCGCTTCGAACAGCGACAGGTCGACCTCGCCGTCGGTCACCGGCACCGGCGCTCCTCGCCGCAACGCGAGGACGAGCGACTCCGCGGCGCGCCCGATATCCTCGGGCTCGCCGGCGAGCTGGCCGGCGCGCGCCGCGACGCGCAGCACCGACGCCGCCTCGGGCGCGGCGCCGACGAGCGCGCGCACCGCCTCGGGAAAGGCGACGCCCTCCTCGCGGCCGATGCGATCGAGCATGCCGAGTCCCGCCGCATGCGAGGGGACCCCGAGATGCAGGACGTAGCTCATCCGCCGGACGATCGCGGGATCGAGGTTGCCGATCGCATTGGTCGTCCAGAGCACGGGGACCGGATTGGTCTCGACCAGCCGGTTGACCCAGAGCTTCGATCCCTGGCGGCCGCGCATCCAGTCGCCTTCTGCCGGGCGGGCGTCGCCGATCAGGTCCTCCATCTCATCAAACAGCAGGGCCGCGGCGCCGCGCTCGGCGAGCATGCGGTGCGCGAGGCTGAGCGCGTTGACGCGGTCCCAGCGGCTGGGCTCCTCGCCATCCTCATCGGCTTCGCCGACGCTGTAGAGCGGGACGCGCGCCGCCGCCGCGAGTGTGCGCGCGAGCTCAGTCTTCCCGGTGCCAGGCGGGCCATGGATCAGGATGTTGACCCCGGCCGCACGTTCGCGGACCGCGCCGGCGAGGAGCCGGACGAGAAAGCCGATATCGGCCTCGCGCCCGATGAAGTCGCCGGGGTCGAGCCGCGCCTGCTGGCGCGGACCGACCGCGATCTCGAGCAGCCCCTCGGCATCGGCCGCCGGGCGCTCGATCAGCCGATCGACCGTCCAGCCGATCTCGAGCTCCACCCCGCCGCCACGCCGCGTATAGAGGCGCACGAGGCCCAGCCGCAGCGGCTGCGACCGGCGCAACGCGTGCGGCTCCAACCCCGCCAGCTCGGCGAGCATGTGCGACAGGTCGTACTCCTGCTCGGCGAGCACCAGCCCCAGCGCGCGGGCGCGCGGGCAACGCTCGATCGCGACCGCCGCGACGAGCACGCAGGTGTCGGCCGCGTCGAAGCGCAGCGCCTCGGCCAGCCGCGACGCGACTTCGATCGGGCGCGCGGGATCGCCCAGCGCCGTATCGGGCACGAGCCTGGTGCGCAGATCGCACCAGCCGAGCCGCGCCTTGTCGTCGCGCTCGCCCAGCAGCCAGCGCGCGTGCGGGCGCGCCCAGCCGAGCACCGCCTTGCCCAGCGGCGAGGTGCCGGGAACGTCCCGGCAGATCCGGTGCAGCATGCCCCGGACGATTTCATGTTCGTGCATCATAACCCATCCCGGCCCGGCGAGACGGCGCGCGGACGCGCGGCTTCGCTCGGGGCGTTTCGTTCAGTTTCTGGGATTTTGCGCGGGGAGCATCTGCCTCCCCGCGACGCCTGGGTCAGGCGTTTACGGGAGAGAGCGGACGCTTCCCGGGACGATCCCCGACAGGAAGTTGCAGTCCAGCAATGGTCTTCTCCAAAAACCCCGGCGCGCAGCCGCGGGATGCGCGCCCCTAGCCTAATCGTTCCGGCCGCGCAAGGTTCAGCCCTGGCGGCTCTTCATCAGCGGCTGGATGCGGGTGCCGAAATTCTCGACGCCCTCGAGGAAGTCGTCGAAGGTGAGCAGCACGCCGCCGGTATTGGGCACCTCGGCCATCTCGTCGAGCATGCGCGCGACGCTTTCGTACGATCCGACCAAAGTGCCCATGTTGATGTTCACCGCACCTTCGGGGGCGGCGAGTTGGCGGACATTGGTGGTGGCGTTGTGCTTGTCGGCCGCGCCCTGGTCCTTGAGCCAGGCGATCGCATCGATATCGACGCCGTCATTGTACGACTTCCACTTGGCCATCGCCTCCGCGTCGGTCTCCGCGGCGATGATCATGACGAGGACGAAGACCGATACGTCGCGGCCGGTCTTCTCGGTGGCAGCGGCGAGGCGCTCGTTGTTGAAGGCGAAGGCCTTGGGCGTGTTGACGCCTTTGCCGAGGCAGAAGGCATAGTCCGCCCATTTGGCCGAGAAGGCGAGCCCTTCGTCCGACGAGCCCGCGCAGATGATCTTCATGTCGCCGTCCGGCTGCGGGCGGACCAGGCAGTCGTCCATCTGGTAATACTCGCCCTTGAAGTCGCTGCGGCCGGTCTCCCAGAGTTCGCGCAGGATCTGCGCATATTCGTCGAGTATCTTGTAACGATTGCGGAAATGCTCGTCGCCGGGCCACAGGCCCATCTGGCTGTATTCGGGGCGCTGCCAGCCGGTGATCAGGTTGAGGCCGAAACGGCCATGGCTGATCGAATCGATCGTGTTGCACATCCGCGCGGCGAAGGCGGGCGGGATCACCAGGGTCGGGCAGGTCGCGTAGATCTTGATCCGCTCGGTGACCGCGGCGAGCCCGGCCATCAGCGTGAAGCTTTCGAGGCCGTATTCCCAGAACTCGGTCTTGCCGCCGAAGCCGCGCAGCTTGATCATCGACAGGAGGAAATCGAGTCCGTGCTTCTCGGCCCGGAGCGCGATCTCCTTGTTGAGATCGAAGCTCGGCATGTATTGCGGCGCGTTCTCGCTGATCAGCCAGCCATTGTTGTTGATGGGCACGAAGACACCGACTTGCATGGCTATTCCCCCAGAAAATCGAGCACGAGGCGGTTGAAGGTGTCGGGATCGGTCACGTTGCAGGCGTGGCCGCCATATTGCATCGTCGCCAGCCTCGCTCCCGCAATGCCCTCCGCCAGACGCTTCGAGCAGTTGGATGGGACCAGCATGTCATCGGCTGCGGCGAGCGCAAGTGTGGGCGCGGTTATTTCGCCGAGACGGGCGTCGACATCGAAGGCGGCCAGCGCGGCGATGCGCTTCTCATAGGTCTCGGCTCCCGCGAAATGGGCGAGATGGACCTCGTCCTCGGCGGCGAGCCGCGCGGCATGCTCGGAGATCCAGTTGGCGGGATAGAGGAAGAGCGGCTGGGCGCGCAGATAGGCACGCGGGCCGCTGTTGCGGAGCAGCGCCAGGCGCGCGTCGAAGCAGCGCAGGAAATGCGGATCGGGCGCCGGCCAGCCATTGACCAGGATCAGGCGCGCGATCCGTCCGGGCGCGGCGAGCGCAGCCACCAGGCCAGCCACCGCACCAGCGGCATGGCCGACGATCGTGGCGCCTTCGAGCCCCAGCCCCGCGATCAGAGCGAGGATATCCTCGCCCATCTGCTCGACGGTAACGCGCTCCGGCAGCGCCCGATCGCTACGCCCGGTACCGCGATGGTCGTAGAGGATGACGCGGTGGCGCTCGGCGAGCGCGGGCAGGTTGGGCAGCCAGTAATTGCCGGAGCCTCCCAGACCTGCCGAGAGGATCAGCGGCGGGCCGCTGCCATGCGCCTCCCAGTAGAGCCCGTCGATCAACCGATATGCGCCACGCTAGCGATCTCGACGAGGCAGTCGGGCTTCACCAGCTCGGCCTTGATGCAGTAGCGCGCGGGCTTGGCGCCGGGGAAATACTCGGCATAGACCTGGTTGAAGGCGGCGTAGTCGGCGAAGTCCCTGAGGAAGATGTGGTTCATAGCCACGTCCGCGAGGCTGGCGCCGCCGGCTTCCAGCGTGGTCCTGATGACTTCGAGCACGTGGCGGGTCTGCGCCGCGGCGTCGCCCAGGTGGAGCACCACCCCACCCTCGCCCAGCGCCAGAACGCCCGAGACATAGACGGTGTTACCCGCCCTGGCGCCCGCCGAATAAGGCGCGATCGGCGTGGGGAATTGCGGCGGGTTGATCGGTTCAAAGGGCATTCGCTACTCCTTGGGGATCTGGCCGAAGCTGCCGCAGAAATCGGCGGTGCTGCTCACCCAGCCGAAGAACTTCTCGACATTGTAGACGGTCGCTTCCTGCATCATCGGCGGGCCGAGATGGTGCGTCGCGTCCTCGAGCATCACGCCGAAATATTCGAGATGGAAGCCGTCGCGGAGCGTGCTCTCGACGCAGACATTGGTGGCGATGCCGACGAAGACGATCGTCCGGATGCCACGCGAGCGCAGCACGCTGTCCAGCTGCGAGTTGAAGAAGGCCGAATAGCGCGTCTTGCCGATCACGATGTCGCCGTCCTGCGGCTTGAGCCCCTCGACGAGGTCATAGTCCCAGCCGCCGCGCGCGAGCAGCTTGCCGGCGAGTTCGGGACGCTTGCGCATCGTCTTCAGCGCATTGGACTTGTACCAGTTGGGCGAGCCCGGCCCGCCCGCCTCGACATAATCGGGATCCCAGCCATTCTGCAGGTACACGACCTGCACGCCCGCGCCGCGCGCGACCTCGAGCACCTTCGCGATCCGCCCGATCGTCCCGGCCGCGCCCGAGATGTCGAACCCGGCCTGGTCGACATAGCCGCCGGGCGAGGCATAGGCGTTCTGCATGTCGATCACGACGACCGCGGTCTCGGACGGCACTACGCGGATCGGCTCGGGTCGTGCGGGCAGCGTCACCGCGGCCATGCTCGCCGCCGCCGCCCCCACCGTCACGCCACTCGCCTGATCCATCGCGCGCCTCTTTTTTGCGGCTGCGAAGGTGGACCAAGCTTGGCGGGCAGGCAAGTGCCCGGGTGTACTATTGCCCTATGGCAGTGGAGCGCATAAGCAGCGGCATCGCTTCAAGGATTCCCGATGCGCTCCTTCCTGCTCGCACTCTGCGCCTTCGTTCTCCCCGCTTCCGCCCTAGCCCAGTCCGCCCCGCCGCTCCCCACCGGCAAGCTGCCCGATACGGTCAAACCGATCGCCTATCGGCTCGACATGACGATCGTGCCCGAGCAGGAGCGCTTCGCCGGCCATGCCGAGATCGACGTGCAGCTGAAGCAACCGGCCGCCTCGATCTTCATGCACGGACGCGACCTCAAGGTCAGCAAGGCGGTAGTGCGGATCGGCAAGCGCGAGACGCCGGTCACCTTCACCCAGAAGACGCCCTCGGGCCTCGCACAGCTCGATTTCGGCCGCACCGTTCCCGCGGGCAAGATGACGCTCAAGTTCGATTACGACGCGGCGTTCGGTGACGGACCTTCGGGGCTCTACCGGATCAAGGTGGGCGACGACTGGTACAGCTGGTCGCAATTCCAGTCGATCGACGCGCGCGCGGCTTTCCCCTCGTTCGACGAGCCCGGCTACAAGACGCCCTTCACGGTGAGCGTCACCACCCGGCCCGGGCTGGTCGCGGTCAGCAACGCGCCCGAACAGGGCAAGCCGCTCACCGCAGGCAAGCTGGTCAAGCATCGCTTCGCCGCGACCGAGCCGCTGCCGACCTATCTGGTCGCCTTCGTCACCGGGCCGTTCGCGCTGCTCGAAGGCACCGTTCCCGCGACGCCGCAGCGCGCGAAGCCGCTTCCGCTGCGCATCGTCGCGACCAAGCCCTATGCCGGGCAGATGCAATATGCGCTCGACGGATCGAAGAAGATCGTCGCCTTGCTCGAGAACTATTTCAACCAGCCCTTCCCCTATCCCAAGCTCGACCAGATCGGCTCGCCGGTGATGCCCGGCGCGATGGAGAATGCCGGCGCCGACATCTATGGCGACGGCATTCTGTTCATGGACGAGAGCGCGCCGACCGAGGACAAGCAGACCTTCGGCATGGTCGTCGCGCACGAGCTGGCGCACCAATGGTTCGGCGACGTGGTGACGCCCGCCTGGTGGGACGACATCTGGCTCAACGAGAGCTTCGCCAACTGGATGGGCTATCGCATCGGCAACGAATGGCGGCCCGACCTCAACATCGGCGTCTCGGCGATCGACGAGGCGTTCGATGCGATGCAGATCGACGCGCTGGGCGCCGGCCGGCCGATCCACGAGAAGATCACCAGCGACGCAAACATCGACGCCGCGTTCGACCAGATCACCTATGGCAAGGGCGGCCAGGTCGTCGCGATGATCGCCGCCTATCTGGGCGAGGAGAAGTTCCGCGACGGCGTGCGGCTGCACATGCAGCGTTACCATCACGGCAACGCGACCACCGACCAGTTCTTCGATTCGCTCGCCGATGCCGCGCACGATCCGCGCGTGCTCGCATCGCTGCGCAGCTTCGTCGACCAGCAGGGCGTGCCGCTGGTGACGCTCAAGCGCGAGGGCGGCGGGCTGACCGCCAGCCAGTCGCGCTACGCCTATTTCGGCAGCAACCTGCCCGCGACGCAGTGGATCATCCCCGTCTGCGTCCGCCGCGCGGCGGTGCGCAGCTGCACCCTGCTCGACAAGCCCAGCGGCGCGATCGAGGCCAGGGGCGACGGCGTGGTCGTCCCCAATGCCGGCGGCTGGGGCTATTACCGCTTCGACATGGACCCGGCGGAATGGTCGGCGCTGATCGCCGCCGCACCGACGCTGCCCGAGGGCGAGGCGCTCGCGGTCACCGACAGCCTTTGGGCGTCCTTCTATGCGGGCAAGGCCAGGTTCCCGCAGCTCGCCGCGCTCGCACGCTCGATGGCGGCGCATCCCGCCTCCAACGCCGCGCTCGACAACGGCACGCGGCTGCGCGGCCTGCTGCGCCGCGGTTTGATCAGCGATGCCGCCACGCCCGCCTTTCGCAAGCTGATCGTCGACATCTACGGCCCCAAGCTGGTGCAGCTCGGCTTCGATCCGGCGGTGGGCGCGCATGCATCCGACACGCCGGACCGCAAGAAGCTGCGCAGCGACATGGTCCAGCTCGTCGCGGGTGCCGGCGGCGATGCGACGCTGCGCGCCAAGCTGACCGCGGCGGCGGACGCCTATCTCGCCGGCGACGCCAAGGCGCTCGATCCGCAATTCGCGCAGCTCGCTTTGTCGCTCGACATCGAGGACAAGGGCGTGCCGCTGGCGAAGACGGTCGCCGAGAAGGGGCTTGCCGGGCAGGATCCGATGCTGCGCCAGATCGCGTTCCAGGCGATCGGCGCCTCGGGCAATCCCGAGGTCGCGCGCTGGTTCCTGGGCGACTTCAAGGACCCTCGCCTGCCGCAGATCGGCCGGCTCTACGCGACCGCGAGCTTCCTCGGCTCGTCGCGGACGCGCGACATCGCCTCGGACTTCATGCTCACCAACTTCGACACCTTCTCCAAGGCGAGCGGCGGCGGCGGCATCTTCTCGTCGCAGGCGGCGCGGATGTTCAACGGGCTGTGCACCAACGAGGCGGCCGACAGGGTGAACGCCAAGCTGCGGCCGCAGCTGGTGAACGACAGCACGCTGGGGCTCGATCGCGCGGTAGAGTCGATCCGCAATTGCGCGCGGTTCAAGGACGCCAAGGCGGGCGAAGTGAGCGCGGCGGTGGTGGGGAAGTGAACTCCTTCTCCCCTTGTGGGAGAAGGAAGGGGCCCGCTGCGAAGCAGTGGGAAGGATGAGGGGGACTGAGTCTCACTCCCCCTCACCCTTCCGCCGATTTCATCGGCTCCCTCCCTCTCCCACAAGGGGAGAGGGAATTCAGGCCGCCGCCAGCTTGAAGTCCTTGTACTGGGCGCGGATCGCGGTCTTGAGCAGCTTGCCGGTGGCGGTGTGCGGCAGGCTCTCGACGAAGTGGATCTCGTCGGGCAGCCACCATTTGGCGACGTGCCGCTCCAGATGCGCCTGGATCGCCTCCGGCGTAACCTCGCTGCCGGGCTTGCGCACCACGAGCAGGATCGGGCGCTCGTCCCATTTGGGATGGAACACGCCGATCGCAGCGGCCTCGGCCACGCCCGCGCAGCCGACCGCGCAATTCTCGAGCTCGACCGAGCTGATCCATTCGCCGCCGGACTTGATCACGTCCTTGGCGCGATCGGTGATCTGCATCGTGCCATCCGCGTGCAGCACCGCGACGTCGCCGGTGTCGAACCAATTGTCGGGATCGACGGCGGGTTGCTCCTCGCCGAAATATTGCCTGATCACCCAGGGGCCGCGAACCTGCAGCCTTCCCGAGCTCTTGCCGTCGCGCGGCTGGACCGCGCCTTCGTCGTCGACCACGCGGAGCTCGACGCCGAAGGGCACCTTGCCCTGCTTCGAGACCTGATCGACCTGCTCCTCGAAGCTCAATTCGTCCCAGTCGGCCGAGGGCGCGCCCATCGTGCCGATCGGCGAGGTCTCGGTCATTCCCCAGGCATGGTTGACGCGCACGCCCATCTTCATGAGGCGTTCGATCATCGCGCGGGGCGCGGCCGAGCCGCCGATGGTGACGATCTTCAAATGCTCGGGCGCCGCGCCGGTCGCGTCCATATACTGGAACATGCCGAACCAGACGGTCGGCACGCCGGCGCTGTGCGTCACCTTCTCGCGGTTCATCAGTTCGCACAATATCTGGGGCTCGTTGACCGCCGAGAAGACGAACTTCGCCCCCACCGCAGCGCCCGCAAAGGGCAGCCCCCAGCCGACCGCGTGGAACATCGGCACGATCGGCATCGCCACCGACTGGGTGGAGAGGTCGAACTCGGCGGGCTGGAGCTCGGTGATCGCGTGGATCACGGTCGAGCGGTGGGTGTAGAGCACGCCCTTGGGATTGCCCGTGGTGCCGCTGGTGTAGCAGAGCATGCACGGCGCGCGCTCCTCGCCCTCGACCCAGGCATAGTCGCCGGACTCGGGCACAATCAGCGCTTCGAATTCTCCGTCATCGAAGCAGACATAGCGGCGGATCGTGCCCCATTGCGGCTTGAGCTTCTCGACGACCGGCGCGAAGGCCCGGTCGTAGAACAGCACCTGGTCCTCGGCATGGTTGGCGATGAAGGCGAGCTGGTCCTCGAACAGCCGCGGGTTGATCGTGTGGATCACCCCGCCCATGCCGATCGTGCCGTACCAGGCGACGAGGTGGCGGCTATGGTTCATGCCGAGCGTCGCGACGCGATCGCCCGGCTTCACGCCGAGCCGCTCGAGCGCCTGGGCGAGGCGGCGGGAATCACGCGCGATCCCGGCCCAGTCGGTGCGCGTCTCCGAGCCGTCGGCCCAGCGCGTGACGATCTCGCGCGGCCCATGCTCGCGCGCGGCGTGATCGAGCAGGCGCATCACGCGCAGCTCGAAATCCTGCATTCCACCCAGCATCGCTCTCTCCAGTTCTTGTTTTTTGAGGAGAGGGTATGCCCGGAAGGGCGGGTGAGTCGAGGGGCGACGCGGGGGCAACGATTCGTTACCTGCATAGCCCCTCCCCTTCAGGGGAGGGGTTGGGGTGGGGCAGTGCCGCAAGCGCTAGGCTCGGTGAGACTGGCAGGCCCCACCCCCAACCCCTCCCCTGAAGGGGAGGGGCTTTATTGGCTAGGCCGCCGCCGCCAGCATCGCCTGGGTACTGGCGAACTCGGCCGAGCGGATGCCGGGCAGGCCGGCGATGCGCGCGACCATCTCTTCGTCGATGCGGAAGTTGCGGCCGAGGACGAGCTCGGCCTGTCCCTGGGCGCTCAGCGGCGCCCAGAGCCGGACGGTGCATCGCCCCCCGCGCGCCTCGCCGATCATCTCGGCGAGCCGGGGTAGCGCGTTGGCGTCATCGACCACCAGATCGACGAGCAGGCGCGCGACATTGGCGATGCTCTCGAACGGCTGGACACGCTTGACCGAGACACGCGGCGTATCTTCGCCCGGACGCTTGTCGAGCTCGACGGTGAGCACCGCGCAGCCCCCTGCCCGCGCGACGTCTTCCAAGTCCTTGCCGGCGAGTTCGTCGAAGCAGGTGGTGAGCGCCTGTCCGCTCTGGTCCGAGATGCTCGCCATCAGATAGCGGTTGCCGCGCGCCGAAGTGCGCCAGCGCGCATCCTCGATCAGCGCGGCGATCGTCGCGCCGACGCGGCCGCCCTCGGGGATGGCGATCTCGCCCAACGAGGCGATCTCGCGCGCGCCCTGCGTGCGGACGAGATGCTGATAGCGATCGAGCGGGTGCGCCGAGAAATAATAGCCGAAGGCGTCCTTTTCGGCCGCGATCTTGTCGGCGAGCGACCAGATTGCGCTCCTGGGCAGGTTGATCGCGCCGCCGCTGGGCTCGGATTCGCCGAACAGGCCGCCCTGCCCGCTGGTGCGGCTCTCATGCGTGCGCTGGGCGACGGCGAGGATCGTCTCGGCCGCGGCGTGTACCCCGGCGCGGTTGGGCTCGATCGCGTCGAACGCACCCGCGGCGGCGAGCGTCTCGAGCTGGCGCTTGTTGAGCAGCCGCGGGTCGACGCGCTTGGCGAAATCGTCGAGCGACTTGAACGTACCCTTGGCGTCGCGCTCCTCGACGAGCAGCTCCATCGCGCGCTCGCCCACGCCCTTCAATGCGCCGAGGGCGTAGCGGACCGCCAGGCCGTCCTCATGCTTCTCGACATGGAAGTCGGCGAGGCTGGCGTTGATCTCGGGCGGGAGGCAGGTGATGTCGAGCCGGCGCATGTCGTCGGCGAAGATCGCGAGCTTGTCGGTCTGGTGGATATCGTACGCCATCGAGGCGGCGAAGAATTCGTGCGGGTGGTGCGTCTTGAGCCAGGCGGTCTGATAGGCGAGCAGCGCATAGGCGGCGGCGTGCGACTTGTTGAAGCCGTAGCCGGCGAACTTGTCGATCAAATCGAACAGCTCGTTGGCCTTGGCGGCCTTGATGCCGTTCACCTTCTCGCAGCCCTCGACGAAGATCGCGCGCTGCGCGTCCATCTCGGCCTTGATCTTCTTGCCCATCGCGCGGCGGAGCATGTCGGCGCCGCCGAGCGTATAGCCCGCAAGCACCTGCGCGGCCTGCATCACCTGCTCCTGATAGACGAAGATCCCGTAGGTCTCGTTCAGGATCGGCTCGAGCAGCGCGTGCGGATAGACGATCTCCTCGCGCCCGCCCTTGCGGTGGCCGAAGCTCGGGATGTTGTCCATCGGGCCCGGGCGGTAGAGCGAGACGAGCGCGATGATGTCGCCGAAATTGGTCGGCCGCACCGCGGTGAGCGTACGGCGCATGCCTTCGGATTCGAGCTGGAACACGCCGACCGTGTCGCCGCGCTGGAGCAGGTCGTAGACCTCGGGATCGTCCCAGGCGAGCGTGTCGAGATCGACCTCGATACCGCGGTCGCCGAGCAGCTCGACCGCCTTCTTGAGCACCGACAGCGTCTTGAGGCCGAGAAAGTCGAACTTCACGAGGCCAGCGCCCTCGACATATTTCATATCGAACTGCGTGACCGGCATGTCCGAGCGCGGATCGCGGTAGAGCGGAACCAACTCGGCAAGCGGGCGATCCCCGATCACCACGCCGGCGGCGTGGGTCGACGAGTGGCTCGGCAGGCCCTCGAGCCGCATCGAGAGGTCGACGAGATACTTGATGTCTTTGTGCGCGTTATATTCGGCAAGGAACTCGCCGACGCCGTTCAGCGTGCGCTCGAGCGTCCAGGGATCGGTCGGGTGGTTCGGGATCTGCTTGGCAAGGCGATCGATCTGGCCATAGCTCATCTGGAGCACGCGGCCGACGTTCTTGACCACCGCGCGCGCCTTCATCGTACCGAAGGTGATGATCTGCGCGACGTGATCGACGCCGTATTTCTGCTGGACGTAGCGGATCACCTCGCCGCGGCGGGTTTCGCAGAAGTCGATGTCGAAGTCGGGCATCGACACGCGCTCGGGATTGAGGAAGCGCTCGAACAGCAGGCCGAGCTTGAGCGGATCGAGATCGGTGATGGTGAGCACCCAGGCGACCACCGAGCCCGCGCCCGAGCCGCGGCCCGGGCCCACCGGGATGTCATGGGCCTTGGCCCATTTGATGAAGTCCGCGACGATCAGGAAATAGCCGGGGAACCCCATCTGGATGATGACGTCGAGCTCGAATTCGAGCCGCTCGACATAGGCCTGGCGCTCCTCGGGCGAAGTGATCCCCGCCTTGGCGAGCCGCATCTCCAGCCCTTCGTGGGCCTGTTCGCGCAGCATCGCGGCCTCGCCCTCGCGGTCGCCCGCAAGGCTGGGGAGGATCGGCTTGCGCTTGGGCGCGGCAAAGGCGCAGCGCTGGGCGACGACGAGCGTGTTGGCGAGCGCCTCGGGCAGGTCGGCGAACAGCGACTTCATCTCGTTCGCGGGCTTCATCCACGCGTCGGGCGAGCTGCGCGGGCGATCGTCGCTGGCGATGTAGGACGAATTGGCGATGCACAGCATCGCGTCATGCGCCTCGTGGAAGCTGTCCTCGGCGAAGCAGCACGGATTGGTCGCGACCAGGGGCAGGTCGCGCGCATAGGCATAATCGAGCAGCTTGGCCTCTGCGCGCCCCTCGACTTCGTTCAGCCGCCGGACGATCTCGACATAGAGCCGATCGGGGAACAGCGCCTCGAGCCGCCGGCCATAGGCCTGGGCGGCATTGTCCTGCCCTTCGGCATAGAGCCGCGCGAGCGCGCCCTCGGCACCGGCGGTGAGGCAGAGCAGCCCATCGGTGCGCCCCTCGAGCGCGTCGAGGTCGACATGGGCGTCCTCCTCGATCGGGCGGTCGAGATGCGCGGCCGAGACGAGGTGGCAGAGATTGAGATAGCCGGTCTCGTCCTGCGCATAGAGGGCGAGCCAGTCGATCGCGACCGGCGCGCCTTCGGCCAGCTCGGGGCGCTTGACCGCAAGCAAGGTGCCGACGATCGGCTGGACGCCCGCCTTCTTGCACGCATCCGAAAAGGACATGGCGGCATAGAGCCCGTTGCGGTCACTGACCGCCACCGCGGGAAAGCCGAGCTCGCGCGCACGCTTGGCGATCGCCTTGGGCTCGATCGCGCCTTCGAGCATCGTGTAGGAGGAGAAGACCCTGAGCGGTACGAATCCCGAATGCGCCATCGGCCCATCCTAGGGACGCGCAGCCCGCTTTGCCACTCCGGGCGAAAGGCTTTCCACAGCTTTCCGAAAGGTAACCGGGCGCATCCGTACAAAACCTTTGGTGGGAGACGCTTATGGGAACCGACCTGAATGGCGACTCAGCGCAACCTGTTCGAAAGGATGGTTAACAACGTTCAACCTCTAGATCGGCGCCCCTCCCGGACAGCGCCGAAGCCGCAGGAGCAAGCGCCGCGATGACTATCCTCTGCACCGTGATGAGCCACGTGCCCTCGGCCAAACGTCACCACAATCAGGGGCTGGAATTCAGCATCTGCCATCGCTGCGGCTGCGACCTGATCCGCAGCGAGGAAGCCGAGGACTGGGCGCAGGTGCCGCAGGGCTTCCGCGTGGTGTGGCGCGAGTTCGGCCGCGCGGGCGACGCCTCATCGGTATCGCAGCGCATGCACCGCCTCGCCCCGCCGCCGCGCCGCCGGGATCCGCGCAACGCCCGCCCCGCCCCGCGCCGCGATCCGCGCGGGCGGCCGCTGGCCGGCACCGCCTCGATGGTCTCGATGCTCGCCAAGCTCGGCAAGCTCGTCACGGGGGACGAGGGCGAGAAGCCGCCGATGGAGAAGAACGGGCAATATGTGATCTGCCTGCCCGGGCCGCGGGTGCATTGAGTTTCTAACTCTTCCCGCGGGAAGAGTTTGGGGGTGGGCGAGCGGCGAGCGAGGCTGGGGGGCCTCGCTCGCCGCTCTGCTTTCCGTCGCTAGAGCAGGTTCTCGATATCGCCGGCGATATCCTTGGGCGAGGTCGTGGGCGCATAGCGATCGACCACTTCGCCCGCGCGATCGACGAGGAACTTGGTGAAGTTCCACTTGATCGCCTTGGAGCCCAGCAGCCCCGGCGCTTCCTTCTTGAGATGCTCGAACAGGGGCGCCGCATTGGGACCGTTGACGTCGATCTTGGCATAGACCGGGAAGGTCACGTCATAGGTGAGCGAGCAGAAGTTCGCGATCTCCGCCGCATCGCCCGGCTCCTGCGCGCCGAACTGGTTGCACGGGAAGGCCAGCACCGAGAAGCCGCGATCCTTGTACGCGCGCTGGAGCTTCTCGAGATCGGCATATTGCGGAGTGAAGCCGCATTTGGACGCGGTGTTGACGATCAGCAGCACCTCGCCGGCATGATCAGACAGGTCTGTCTCGCTGCCGTCGGCCTTGCGGACGGGAATCTCGGTGAGCGCGGTCATGCGGCATCTCCATCATAGCGGGCCATCAACAGCTCCAGATTGCGGCGCACGCCCGGCCATTCGTGCGCGAGGATCGAATAGACCGCGCTGTCGCGCAAGTGGCCCCTGAGGATCAGATGGCCGCGCAGCACGCCGTCGAGCCGCGCCCCCAGCCGCTCGATCGCGCGGCGCGAGGCATGGTTGAGGAAATCGGTACGGATCTGCACGCAGTTCACGCTCAACACCTCGAAGGCGTGGCGCAGCAGCAGGAACTTCGCCTCGGTATTGAGCCCGGTGCGCTGGACGCGCGGCGCATAGAGCGTGCCGCCGATCTCGACGCGGCGATGCGACTCGCTCATCCGGAGGAAGCGCGTGGTGCCCGAGATGCTCCCGGCGGCATCGAGCACCGTGAACGGCATGTTGCGCCCGGCCGCGGTATCGAACGCCACGCGATCGTACCAGGCATCGAAGCTGCCGGCATCGGGCACCGTGGTGTGGAACAGCCCGTGCAGGCCTTCAAAGGCAGCGAGCAGCCCCTCGCGATCCTCGCGGACCATCGGGCGGAGCGTGACATGACGGCCCGAGAGCGTCGGCGTCTCGCGCCAGACACTCACTCCAGCCGCCCCTCGTGCAGCCGCACCACGCGGTCCATCCGCTCGGCGAGCCGTTCGTTGTGAGTCGCGACCAAAGCCGCCGATCCTTCGCCGCGCACCAGCTTGACGAACTCGTCGAACACCCGGTCGGCGGTGGCCTCGTCGAGGTTGCCGGTGGGCTCGTCCGCGAGCACCAGCGCCGGCCGGTTGGCGAGCGCGCGGGCGACGGCGACGCGCTGCTGCTCGCCGCCCGAGAGCTGGTTGGGGCGGTGCGTCAGCCGCTGCGAAAGCCCCAATGCACCGAGCAGCTGTTCGGCGCGCGTGTCCGCCTCTGCGCGGGTGGCGCCGTGGATCATCTGCGGCAGCACCACATTCTCGATCGCGCTGAAGTCGGGCAGCAGATGGTGGAACTGGTAGACGAAGCCGAGGCTGTTGCGGCGGACCTCGGTGCGGCCGCCGGCCGGCAGCTTCGCGGCTTCCTTGCCGGCGATGCGGATCGAGCCCTCGAAGCCGCCCTCGAGCAGCCCGACGGCCTGCAGCAGGGTGGACTTGCCCGAGCCCGAGGGGCCCAGCAGCGCGACGATCTCGCCCGGCCGCACGTCGAGATCGATGCTGCGCAGCACGTCGATCACGGCCTCGCCCTGGCGGAAGCTGCGCTTCAGCCCACGTGTCTGGAGGATCGGCTCACTCATAACGCAGCACCTGGACCGGATCGGTGCTCGCCGCCTTCCATGCGGGGTAGAGCGTGGCGAGGAAGGTGAAGACCATCGCCATCACGCAGATCCCGATCGTCTCGAACGGATCGGTCTTGGCGGGCAGCTCGGTAAGGAAGCGCATCGAGGGATCCCAGACCTGCTGCCCCGTCACCAGTCCGATGAACTGGACGACCTGGGCGCGGAAGGTGATGAACAGGAAGCCGAGCACGCCGCCCGCCGCGACGCCGAGCGCGCCGATCGTGGTGCCGACGGTCACGAAGATCCGCATCAGCCCCCCGCGCGTCGCCCCCATCGTCCGGAGCACCGCGATGTCGCGGGTCTTGGAGCGGACCAGCATGATCAGCGACGAGACGATGTTGAACGAGGCGACGACCAGGATGATCGACAGCACCGTGAAGGACACGATCCGATCGACCTGAAGCGCCTCGAACAGCTCGCGGTTCATCTGGCGCCAGTCGACGATCTGGCCGCTCTTGCCGACCTTGTCGATCAGCGGCGAGACGATCTGCTGGACGTTGTCGGGGTCGTTGGTGTCCATCTCGACCATGCTCACCGCGTCGCCGAGGAGCAACAGGGTCTGCGCGTCCTCGATCGGCATCACCACGAAGATCTTGTCGAAATCGTAGACGCCGACCTCGAAGATCGCCTCCACCGTATAGCTGACCGAGCGGTACATCGTGCCCATCGGCGTGGCCGCGCCGGCGGGATTGATGATCGTGATCTTGCTGCCGATCGTCGCGCCGAGCGCCTCGGCGAGCCGCGAACCGATCGCGACCTGCTCGCCGCCCGGGCGCAGGCGGTTGAGCGAGCCGAGCACTTCCTTGCCCTTGAGCGCGGGATTGCTGCGAATGTCCTCGACGCGCATGCCGCGAACCTGGGCAAACTCGACGCGACCATTGTGGCTCGCGAACAGCGGCTGCTCGATCAGCGGCGTCGCGTTGGTGATTCCGGGGGTCGCCTTGGCCTGCGCGACGATCTCGCGCCAGTCGCGCAGCTGGCCGTTATAGCCCTGGATCACGGCATGGCCGTTCAATCCCGTGATCTTGTCGAACAGCTCGGCGCGAAAGCCGTTCATCACGCTCATCACGACGATGAGAGCGGCGACGCCGAGCATCACCGCGACGAGGCTGAACCCCGCGACGACGGCGATGAACGCCTCGCTGCGGCCGGGCAACAGATAGCGGCGGGCGATCATCCGCTCGTAGCGCGAGAGTAGCATGCGGTCGGTGGGGCCCTGACGTGAGTGCTCGTCCGCCGCTCTAGGCCATGCCGGGCGCAGCTGGCAATGGACCTCCGCCGCGTGCCGTATGTCCGCTATGTTGCCGATTCAACACAGGGTGCCACCAATCTGCGACTAGCCCTTGTAAACCCGGTGACAAACTAAGCCCGGCG
>NZ_JAPKNM010000040.1 GCF_026460985.1 Sphingomonas sp. | reverse complement strand
GGGGCCGGCCGTGTGCGACTACCGCGACCACGTGATGGGCTGGGCGGTGAGCGGGTATCGTTTCGGGTGAAAATCCCTCTCCCCTTGTGGGAGAGGGAGGGAGCCGACGAAGTCGGCGGAAGGGTGAGGGGGACATGAGTCTCACTCCCCCTCATCCTTCCCACGCCTTCGGCGTGGGCCCCTTCCTTCTCCCACAAGGGGAGAAGGAGCTTTGTTACTCCCGCCAGCTCCGGTCCACCCGGTCCACCAACCGCACCATCGCCGCGAAGTCCGCCGCGCCCGGCCCGCCCGGGACCTGCGCCATATGGAGGTCGCGCTGGTGCACGGCGACGACTTGGTCCGGCACCATCAGGGGTTCGCCCATCGACATCGTCGCCACCTGGATCTCGCAGGCGCGCTGGAGCGACCAGTGCTTGATGAACGCCTCGGGCAGGGTGCGGCCCATCACGAGGATGCCGTGGTTGCGCAGCAGCATCACGCGCTTGTCGCCCAGATTGGCGAGCAGCCGTTCGCCTTCCTCGTCGCGCACCGTCACGCCCTCGAAATCGTGATAGGCGATCTGCCCGGCGAAATTGCACGCGTAGAAATTGACGGGGCGAAGGCCGCCCTCGACGCTGCTCACCGCCATGCCCGCAGTGGTGTGCGTGTGCATGATGCAATGCGCGTCGGGCAGGTGGCGGTGGAACAAGGCGTGCTGGACGAAGCCGGCGCGGTTGACGGGGTAGAGCGAGCCGTCGAGCTTGTTGCCGTCTATGTCGATCTTGACGAGGTTCGACGCCTTCACTTCGCTGAAGTGCAGCCCGAACGGGTTGATCAGGAACGCGCCTTCCTGATCGGGCAGCTTCACGGTGATGTGGTTGTAGATCATCTCGGACCAGCCGAGGTGATCGAACACGCGGTAGCAGGCGGCGAGCTGCTGGCGGGCCTCCCATTCCCGGTCGCTGACGCCGAGCGGGTTGCCGGCGTCTTGCTGGAGCGCTGTGGCCATCGATCCTCTCCTGTTCTGGTTGCAATATGCCACGCAAAGCCGCGCCCCGGCAACCAATGGCCGACGGGAAGCAACCTGACCTGGATCAAAATCCTCGATGGGGCGTTACGCGCTCGCAACGATTTAGGGGATCCGGCGAATGCGGAAAATGAAGTTGCGTCAGGGCGTCGCTCTGGCGGGATTGCTGGCGCTGTGCGCATGCGGTGGCGCGGGATCGGGTAACGGGGGGAACGGTGCGGCGGAAGCCGTGGCGAGTTCGCCTGCCGCCGCGGCCAAGCTGAGCGCCTATACCGAAGCCTATAATGCCTTGATCGAAACCTTCGGCCTGCCGGCGACGGCGCAAACCTACAAGGAAGCCCGCGTGGCCGGCCGGTCGCCGAGCGAGAACATTACGATCAGCGATGGCTGGATCGAAGCCGCCGAGGGCAAGCTCAAGGCGGCGCGCGCGCTGCCCGGCGCGCTGGGCCCGCTCGATGCGGCGGCGGAGGCGCTCGATACCGCGTTGCAGAAGGTGCTGGCACGTCTGGGGCCGCTCTACGCCTATTACAACACCAAGGCCTATCGCCAGGACGCGCTGAAGCGCGGCAAGGCCGAAGACGCCCAGATGATCGCCGAATTCGACGCGGCGCTGAAGGCGATGGACGATTTCAACGCCGCGCTGGCCAAGCAACGCCGCGCCGGCACGGAGGCGGAACTCGCAACGCTCAAGCAGAGCGGCGACGCCACGGGCTACAACAACAAGCTGGCGATGCAGCAGGCCGAGGATCTGGTCGGGCTGTTCAACAAGCCCGAGGACCTGAAGGATCCCGCGGTGTTCGCGAAGGCCGACGCGCTTGCCGGCTCGCTCGAGACGCTGCTTGCCGACCAGCAAAAGGTCGTTGCGGACGCCAAGGCCAAAGCGAAGGAGCCGGTGGAGACGAGCCGGCTCGGCGTGCAGAGCCTCGTCGTCGACATGCTGGGATCGATGATCGGCCAATATCGCCAGCTGAAGCAATCGCATTCAGCCAACGACGCACAGTCGGTGGTCGATTCCTATAATCGAGCGGTGAGCCTGGCGAACAACATCAGTTGAGGGGGTCAGCGGAACGCGTAGGGCACCACGCTGCGCCGATCCGCGTCGATCTCGATCACCGAACCCGCCGGCGGGAACGCCCGCTGGTCGCAGTCCGTCCGCGGGCAGATGCGGCAGCTCGCCCCGATCGGAGTCGCCGCGCCGCCGGGGCGGAGATCGTCGGCATAGACGAAGTCGGCGGCGTGCGCCTCCTCGCAGCCCAGGGCCACCGCATAGCGCCGCGCCGGCCGCGCATAGCTGCCCGAGGGCTTGACCAACCCCTTGGCCATCGAGACATAGCGCGTGCCGTCGGGCATCTCGGCGAGCTGCACCAGGATGCGGTCGGGGATCGCCACTGCCTCGTGCACCACCCACAAGGGGCAGGCGCCGCCCAACGCCGCGAACTGGAGCCGCGTCGCCGAGTGGCGCTTG
This sequence comes from Sphingomonas sp., assembly GCF_026460985.1. Taxonomy (GTDB): domain Bacteria; phylum Pseudomonadota; class Alphaproteobacteria; order Sphingomonadales; family Sphingomonadaceae; genus Sphingomonas. The sequence continues at coordinate 8,216 of NZ_JAPKNM010000040.1, read as the reverse complement.
GTGATGTTGCCGGCCATGTCGACCCGGCAGAAGAAGAAGGGGAGGCCTGCCGCGCCCGGGCGCTGGAGCGTCGAGAGCCGGTGGCACGCCTGTTCGAAGCTCACCCCGAAGCGCTGGCGCAGCCGGTCGATGTCGTGGCGGACTTCGCGGGCGCGGGTGCGGAACTGGCCGTAGGGCATAAGCAGCGCTCCTGCGGCGTAATTGGCGAGGCCGACGCTCAGCAATTCGCGCGACGCCCGGCTCACCAGCCCGGCCTCGGCGACGACGTGGCGCATCTCGTTGGCGAATTCGTAGCGGACCAGGCGGTGCGCGAGCAGGAAGGCGCGGCTCTCGGGTGGGAGGCCGGCGTTGAGCGCCAGCGTGCGTTCGCGCTCGTCGAAGCGGCTGAGCTGGCTGCCGCCGCTGTCCTCGCCGACCACGCGGACGCCGTGCCAGCGGCGCAGCCGGTCCTCGAGCGCCTGCGCGACCGGCCCTTCGTCGAGCGCGTCGGCCAGCGCCTCGGCCGAGCGGTCGATCGCGTCGATATAATTACCCTCGGCCTGGAACCAGTCGCGGACCTCCTCCCAGGGGAGCGGGGCGGCGTCGCTGGAGCCGGTGTCGAAACGGTCGTCGAGGACGCGGAGCTGCTCCTGGCTGCGGCGCCACGCCTCGTGCACCGCGACGAGACGGCGGGCGAGCAAGGGCTGCTGCTCGAGCCCGCGGCGGACGTCGGTCTCGCTCAGGGGATGGGCAGGAATGCTGGTGTCGGTGGCGGCGTCGATCGTGCGGAGCAGCGCGGAGGTCTCGGCCTCGGCGCCGATGTCCGCCGCCTCCATCGGGAATTCGCGGGCGAGCGCGAGCAGCACCACGTCGGTGATCGGGCGGCCGTTATTCTCGATCTGCGAGAGATAGGGCACCGAGATGCCCAGCCGGGCCGCCATCGCCGCCTGGCTGAGACCGAGGCGGCGGCGCAGGTCGCGCAGGCGAAAGCCTTCGAACAGGCGGCGACGGGGTTGCGACGTCATACTCCCCTCCCTGCAAGGGAGGGGCAGGGGGTGGGTAGAAAAGAGTGGGCTCGATGCCCGCTCTTTTCTTCAACTCCACGCAGCTCGATGGGCTCGCTAACGCTCGCACCCACCCCCATCCCCTCCCTTGCAGGGAGGGGCGTGCTCCGGGGCGGGCGGATCGCGCTTCTCATCCCCGCAACCATATTCTGCAAACCTCCCCGCCGCAACTTTGCAACATTGCATTTGCGTGTCCCCGCATGCCCTGTGCAGAAGGCGCCACCCGCTGGAGACCCGCATGTCGTCGACGATCGAGGAACTGGAGCGCCGCCGCGCGGCTGCCCGGCTGGGCGGCGGGCAGAAGCGCATCGACGCGCAGCATGCCAAGGGCAAGCTCACCGCGCGCGAGCGGGTCGAGGTGCTGCTAGACCAGGGATCGTTCGAGGAGCTCGATATGTATGTCGAGCATAATTGCACCGATTTCGGGATGCAGGATCAGATCGTCCCCGGCGACGGCGTCGTCACCGGCAGCGGCACGATCAACGGCCGGCTCGTCTTCGTGTTCAGCCAGGACTTCACCGTGTTCGGCGGCTCGCTCTCCGAGCGCCACGCGCAGAAGATCTGCAAGATCATGGACATGGCGATGAAGGTCGGCGCGCCCGTGATCGGCCTCAACGACAGTGGCGGGGCGCGGATCCAGGAGGGCGTAGCCTCGCTCGGCGGCTATGCCGAGGTGTTCCAGCGCAACGTGCTCGCCAGCGGCGTGGTGCCGCAGCTCTCGCTGATCATGGGCCCCTGTGCAGGCGGGGCTGTCTATTCTCCGGCGATGACCGACTTCATCTTCATGGTGAAGGATTCATCGTACATGTTCGTCACCGGCCCGGATGTAGTGAAGACCGTTACCAACGAGATCGTCACGCAGGAGGAACTGGGTGGAGCGGTGACGCATACCACGAAGTCGGGGGTCGCCGACGTGGCCTTCGACAACGACATCGAGGCGCTGCTCGCGGCCCGCGACTTCGTGGACTTCCTTCCCGCCTCGAACCGCGAGACGGTTCCCGAGCGGCCGTGCGACGATCCGTGGGACCGGGTCGAGGAGAGCCTCGACACGCTGATCCCGCCCAGCGCCAACCAGCCCTATGACATGCACGAATGCGTGCGGAAGGTGCTCGATGAAGGCGAGTTCTTCGAGCTCCAGCCGACGCATGCGGGCAACATCCTGATCGGCTTCGGTCGGGTCGAGGGCCGCACCGTCGGCGTGGTCGCCAACCAGCCGATGGTGCTCGCGGGCGTGCTCGACATCAATTCGTCGAAGAAGGCCGCGCGTTTCGTGCGCTTCTGCGACGCGTTCGATATCCCGATCCTGACCTTCGTCGACGTGCCCGGCTTCCTGCCGGGGGTCGGGCAGGAGCATTCGGGAATCATCAAGCACGGCGCCAAACTGCTCTTCGCTTATGCCGAGGCGACCGTCCCCAAGATCACCGTGATCACGCGGAAAGCTTACGGGGGCGCGTATGACGTGATGGCGTCGAAGCACCTGCGCGGCGATTTGAACTATGCCTGGCCCACCGCCGAGATCGCGGTGATGGGGGCCAAGGGCGCGGTCGAGATCATCTTCCGGGGCAAGACGCCCGAAGAGATCGCCGCGCGCACCGCCGAGTATGAGGCGCGCTTCGCCAACCCGTTCGTGGCGGCGAGCAAGGGCTTTATCGACGAGGTCATCATGCCGCATTCCACGCGGCGGCGCGTGGCGCTGGGGCTCAGGAAGCTGCGGAACAAGCAGCTCGAGAACCCGTGGAAGAAGCATGACAATATTCCGCTGTGATCGCGTCCGTCATCCCGGCGAAAGCCGGGATCTCAGGCGGCAGGCACGCGGCTCGTGGCACGAGGCCCCGGCTTTCGCCGGGGTGACGGAGGATTGATGAAGCTCGGCCGCCTCAACCATGTCGGCGTCGCGACGCCTTCGATCGAAGCGTCGATCGCCTTCTATCGCAACGTGATGGGTGCGGAGGTGATCCGCGCGCCGTTCGACCTGCCCGCGCAGGGGGTGAAGGTGTGCTTCGTCGATACGCCCAACAGCCAGATCGAGCTGATCGAGCCGCTCGGCGAGGGTTCGCCGATCCACGGCTTCCTCGCGAAGAACCCCCAGGGCGGGCAGCATCACCTGTGCTATGAGGTGCCCGATATCCACCAGGCCAAGGCGTGGTTCGAGGGCAAGGGCGCGCGGGTGCTCGGCGAGCCGCGGATCGGGGCGCACGGGACGCTCATCTTCTTCGTCCACCCGAAGGACATGGGCGGCGTCCTCACCGAGATCATGGAGACGCCGAAGGATGGGCACTGACCCGCATTTCCCCCGTCACCCCGGACTTGGTCCGGGGTCCACCGGGAGGCATGCAAGATGTATTGCGGTGAGCGTATCGCTCGCCGCGCAGTGGACCCCGGCACAAGGCCGGGGTGACTTAGGGAAGGCTTGATGGCCGAGTACGAACATATCCTCACCGAGCGGCGCGGCGACGTGCTCGCGATCACGCTCAACCGGCCCGAGCGGCTCAACGCCGCGCCGCCGGCGATGTTCGACGAGATCCGCTCGGCGCTGGCCGCGCTCGACGGCGCACGCGCGGTGCTGTTCCTCGGCGCGGGGCGGGCCTTCTGCTCGGGCGCCGATGTCGCGAGCGGGGCGCTGGCGGCGGCGAGCGATCCGGGCGAGGCGACGCACGCGGCGCTGACCGGGCATTACCATCCGGCGCTGCTCGCCATCGCCGAGCTTTCGGTGCCGGTGGTGAGCGGCGTGCGCGGGCCGGTGGCGGGGATCGGGTGCAGCCTCGCGCTCGCCGCCGATTTCTGCATCGCCGCGAGCAACGCCTATTTCCTCCAGGCCTTCGTCAATATCGGCCTCGTCCCCGATGGCGGCGCGAGCTGGATGCTGCCGCGGATCGTCGGCCGCGCGCGCGCGCTCGAGATGATGATGCTCGGCGAGCGCGTCCATGCCGACAAGGCGCGCGACTGGGGCATGGTGTACGAGGTCGTGCACGAGGACGTCGTCGACAGCGAGGCCTGGCGGCTCGCCGAGCGGCTCGCGGCGGGGCCGACGGTCGCGCTCGGGATGATGCGGCGCCAGCTGCACGCGGCGCTCGACGGAAGCTATGTCGACGCGATGGCGCGCGAGGCCGACAACCAACGCGCGGCGCGCGCTACGGCGGATTCGATGGAGGGGGGCATTGCGTTCCTCCAGAAGCGCAAGCCGGAGTTCAAGGGGCGGTGAGGAAGTCGGTCCAATTCTCCCTCTCCCCTTGTGGGAGAGGGAAGGGGCCCGCCGCCGAAGGCGGTGGGAAGGGTGAGGGGGATGTGAGTCTCACTCCCCCTCACCCTTCCGCCGACTTCGTCGGCTCCCTCCCTCTCCCACAAGGGGAGAGGGAGAATGGCTGACAAACCCACCCTCGACGCCTGGGCAGCGCTCGCCGCGAAGGAAGTGAAGGACGCCGATCTCACCTGGCACACGCCCGAGGGGATCGCGGTCAAGCCGCTCTACACCGCCGCCGACGCCCCCGATCCCGGGCTGCCCGGCTTCGCGCCGTTCACGCGCGGGGTGAAAGCGACGATGTACGCCGGGCGCCCCTGGACGATCCGCCAATATGCCGGCTTCTCCACCGCCGAGGAATCGAACGCCTTCTATCGCCGCAACCTCGCGGCGGGGCAGAAGGGCCTTTCGATCGCCTTCGATCTCGCCACGCACCGCGGTTATGACAGCGATCATCCGCGCGTCACCGGCGATGTCGGCAAGGCGGGCGTCGCGATCGACACGCTCGCCGACATGCAGATCCTGTTCGACGGCATCCCGCTCGATCAGATGTCGGTCAGCATGACGATGAACGGCGCGGTGCTGCCGTGCCTCGCTTTCTACATCGTCGCCGCCGAGGAGCAGGGCGTGCGCCAGGACCAGCTCACCGGGACCATCCAGAACGACATCCTCAAGGAGTTCATGGTCCGCAACACGTACATCTATCCGCCCGAGCCCTCGATGCGGATCGTCGCGGACATCATCGCCTATACCGCCGAGCACATGCCGCGGTTCAACTCGATCTCGATCTCGGGCTATCACATGCACGAGGCGGGGGCGACGGCGGTGCAGGAGCTGGCGTTCACGCTCGCCGACGGCATGGCCTATGTCCGCGCGGCGCTCGCGCGGGGGCTGAACATCGACGAGTTCGCCGGGCGCCTGTCCTTCTTCTTCGGCATCGGCATGAACTTCTTCATGGAAGTCGCCAAGCTGCGTGCGGCGCGGATGCTGTGGAGCCGGATCATCGCCGGCTTCGGCGGCTCGCCCCGCTCGCAGATGCTGCGCACCCACTGCCAGACCTCGGGCGTGTCGCTCACCGAGCAGGACCCATACAACAACGTCATCCGCACCACGATCGAGGCGATGGCGGCGACCTTCGGCGGCACCCAGTCGCTCCATACCAACAGCCTCGACGAGGCGGTGGCGCTGCCCACCGACTTCTCCGCCCGGATCGCGCGCAACACCCAGCTCATCCTCCAGGAGGAGACTGGGATGACGCACGTCGTCGATCCCTTGGGCGGCAGCTATTATGTCGAGGCGCTGACCAACGAGCTCGCCGAAAAGGCCTGGGCGCTGATCGAGCAGGTCGAGGCGCTGGGCGGCATGACCCATGCGGTCGAGAGCGGCATGCCCAAGGAGCATATCGAGCGCGCCGCCGCCGCCCGCCAGGCGCGGGTCGATCGTGGCGAGGACGTGATCGTCGGGGTGAACAAGTATCTCAACCCGAACGACGCCCCGATCGACATCCTCGAGATCGACAACACCCGCGTCCGCGCCGACCAGGTCAAGCGGATCGCCAAGACCCGCGCCGATCGCGACGCGGCCAGGGCCGAGGAGGCGCTCGGCAACCTCCGCCGCGGCGCGATGGCGCGCGAGAACCTGCTCGCGCTCTGCGTCGAGGCGGCGCGGGCGCGCTGCACGCTGGGCGAGATGTCGGCGGCGATGGAAGTCGCGTTCGGCCGCCACGCGGTGGGGGTGACGCCGATCAAGGGGGTCTACGGCCCCGCCCATGCCGAGGACAGGGGCTGGCTCCGCGCCGAGGAAGGCGTCGCCGCGTTCGAGCGGCGGCAGGGCCGCAAGCCCCGCGTGCTCGTCGCCAAGATGGGGCAGGACGGGCATGACCGCGGCGCCAATGTCGTCGCCAGCGCCTTCGCCGACCTCGGGTTCGAGGTGGTCTCGGGCCCGCTCTTCCAGACCCCGGCCGAGACCTGCGCGCTGGCGATCGAGCGGCAGGTCGACGTGGTCGGGGCCTCGAGCCTCGCCGCGGGTCACAAGACGCTGATCCCCGAGCTGGTCGCGGCGCTCAGGGAAGCCGGTCGCGCCGACATCAAGGTCGTCGCCGGCGGGGTGATCCCGCCCCAGGACTATGAATTCCTCCGCGCGCACGGGGTGCAGGCGATCTTCGGCCCCGGAACCAACCTTGTCAGCGCGGCCTCGGAAGTGCTCAAGCTGCTCGGACACAATCTGCCCCCGATCGAAGAGGCTGCCGAATGAGTGACGTGCGTACCGACTGGACCCGCGACGAGATCGCCGCATTGTTCGAACTGCCCTTCGGCGAATTGGTGTTCCAGGCGCAGACCGTGCACCGCGCGCATCACGTGCCCGACCAGGTCCAGATGTCGACCTTGCTCTCGATCAAGACCGGCGGCTGCCCCGAGGATTGCGGCTATTGCAACCAGTCGACGCATGCCGAGACCGGGCTCAAGGCGACCAAGCTGATGGACGTCCGCGCGGTGCTCCAGGCGGCGGCGCAGGCCAAGGACAACGGCTCCTCGCGCTTCTGCATGGGGGCCGCGTGGCGCAATCCCAAGGAGCGCGACATGCCCGCCATCGTCGCGATGGTGAAGGGCGTACGCCAGATGGGAATGGAGACCTGCATGACGCTCGGCATGCTGACTCCCGCCCAGGCGGCGATGCTCGCCGAGGCGGGGCTCGATTACTACAACCACAATATCGACACCTCGCCCGAGCGCTATGGCGAAGTGATCACCACGCGCAGCTTCGAGGACCGGCTCGACACGCTGGAGAATGTCCGTGAGGCGGGGATCAACGTCTGCTGCGGCGGGATCGTCGGCATGGGCGAGACGCGGGGGGACCGCGTGGGCTTCATCCATGCGCTCGCCACGCTGCCGCGGCATCCCGAGAGCGTGCCGGTCAACGCGCTGGTGCCAGTCAAGGGCACCGTGCTCGGCGACATGCTCGCCGATACGCCGCTGGCGAAGATCGACGATATCGAGTTCGTGCGGACGGTCGCGGTGGCGCGGATCACCATGCCGCAGTCGATGGTGCGGCTGTCGGCGGGGCGCGAGAGCATGAGCGAGGCGACGCAGGCGCTATGCTTCATGGCCGGCGCCAATTCGATCTTCACCGGCGACAGGCTGCTCACCACCGGCAATCGCGGGGACGACGCCGATGCGGCACTGTTCGCCAAGCTGGGGCTCACGCCGATGACGGGCGAGGAGCCGATGCGGGTGTGCGAGGCTGCGGAGTGAGTTTCACGACCGAGCGATATGCGAGCCCCTCCCCTTCAGGGGAGGGGTTGGGGTGGGGCCTGTCCGCAGGCGGGGTGTTTGGGGACAGGCCCCACCCCCCGGCCCCCTCCCCTGAAGGGGAGGGGGAGTAGTGTTCAAGAAGATCCTGGTCGCCAATCGCGGCGAGATCGCGTGCCGGGTGATGCGGACGGCGAAGCGGATGGGTATCGCCACCGTCGCGGTCTATTCGGACGCCGATGCGCGCGCGCCGCATGTGCGGATGGCGGACGAGGCGGTGCGGCTGGGGCCCGCGCCGGCGGCGGAATCCTATCTCAAGGCCGATCTGATCCTGCTCGCCGCGAAGGAGACCGGGGCGGACTGCATCCACCCGGGATACGGCTTCCTCTCCGAGCGCGAGAGCTTCGCCCGGGCCTGCGCCGAGGCCGGGATCGCCTTTGTCGGGCCGCCGCCGGGCGCCATCGCCGCGATGGGCGACAAGATCGAGTCGAAGAAGCTCGCCAAGGCGGCGGGCGTGAACGTCGTGCCCGGTTTCGTCGGCGAGATCGCGGACACCGAGCATGCGGTGCGGATCGCCTCCGAGATCGGCTATCCGGTGATGATGAAGGCCTCGGCCGGCGGCGGCGGCAAGGGCATGCGGCTGGCTTATGGCGAGCAGGACGTGCGTGAAGGCTTCGAGGCGACCAA
>NZ_JAPKNM010000039.1 GCF_026460985.1 Sphingomonas sp. | reverse complement strand
CCATGACCTGCGCCGGCGCCGCGGACGTCGGGCGCGCCTGCACCCAGATCGTCCCCGCCTCGTTGTCGAGCAGCTTCTCCGCGCCGGGCGCGCTGGCAGAGACGATCGTCCATTTGGTCACGTCGAGCACGGTGGGATCGGTCGAGACGATCGCCGGCACCGGCACCGGCGCGACCGCACGGAACAATGCGAACTCGCTGATCGCCGCGCAGGCCGGCGCTTCCAGGACGCGCAGCCGCACGCGCCGCGGCGCGATCGGCGCGTCGAGCCGGATCACGCGCTGCGCCGAGAGGCATTCATGCTCGGCGAGCGTGCGCCAGGCGCCGTCGATCTCGGCGTCGACCGCGAAGCGCGTCACGCGCACGCCGAGCGGCAGATATTCGCGCAGGCGGATCACGTCGAAGCGCGTGCCCGGCTTCAGGTCGAGCGTCAGCACCGGATTGGCCACGCCGTCGGGGCTCGCCCAATAGGTCTCGCGATTGCCGTCGAGCACGCGCGCGGGCTCGAAACCCGGCCCGCGGCTGTGGCTTGCATGCGCGACCGCTCCCTGCGCCAGATCGCGCGCGAAGGTGGCGCGGATCGCGTCGCCGAACGACTTGAGGATCCTGACGTCCTGGTCGGGGATCCGTCCGCGGCGATCGGGGGGGATGTTGAGGTTGAGGTTGGTCCCCCTGCCCACTGACTCGTCGTAGAGCCGGATCAGCCGCTCGGGGCTCTTCACCTTCGAATCCTCGTCGGCATGGTAGAACCAGCCCGGGCGGATCGACACGTCGGTCTCCGCCGGCCACCAGAGCGCGCCGCCGCGCACCCCGGCATTGCCGTTCTTCTGGTCATAGGGCTCGTTCGGCATAGTCGGCCAGCACGGGTCCCCCGCGACGCCGTCCTCATTGCCCACCCAGCGTATGTCCGCACCCAGCGGATCGAAGGTGCACGCGTCGGGCTGGAGCTTGTGGACCAAAGCGACGATCGACGGCCAGTCGTAATAACGCGGCGCATCGATCTTCCGCGCCTCGCGCGCGCCGCCATAATAGCCGTCGCCGCCATTGGCGCCGTCGAACCACACCTCGAACAGCTTGCCGTAGCGCGTGCACAATTCGGTCAGCTGGGCGCGATAATATTCGACATAGGCCGGGCGGCCATATTCGGGATGGTTGCGGTCCCAGGGCGAGAGATAGACGCCGAAGGGGAGGCCCGCCCGGCGGCAGGCATCGGCCATCTCGCGCACGATATCGCCCTTGCCGCCCTTGTACGGGCTGTTGCGGATGCAATGCTCGGTGAGCCTGGTCGGCCACAGGCAGAAGCCGTCATGGTGCTTGGCGGTGAGGATCACCCCCTCCAGCCCGCCCGCCTTGGCCGCCGCGACGATCTGGTCCGCGTCGAAATCGCTGGGGTTGAAGAGCTTGGGATCCTCGTCGCCAAAGCCCCATTCCTTGTCGGTGAAGGTGTTGATCGAGAAATGGACGAAGGCGTATTGCTCGCGCCCGTGCCAGCGCCACTGCCGCGGGCTCGGCACCGCGCCATGGGGCCTGGGCGTCGCCTGACGCGCGCCGGCCAGCGCCGGGAGCGCAGGCACGGCGCTCGCCGCCAGGCCGGTTGCGATCAGGCTGCGCCGGGAAAGCTCGGTCATGCGGATCCTCTCAGGCAGGAGCGCGGCCGAACGACGGCGGCCGGTCGGCTGGCGCGCGGCCGAAGCCGCGATTGGGGGTGCGGGACATGGTGAAGCGCAGCGTGCCGCCCTTGGCGAGCTCGCTATGGGCGATCCAGCTGCGCGTCCAGGGACGGCCGTTCCAGGTCACTGCGGCGACATAGGGGGTGTCGGGCCCGTTGCCCGGCGCCTCGATCACCAGCCTGCGTCCCTGGCCCAGCTGCAACACGGCGCGCGCGAACAGCGGTGAGCCGAGGACATAGGCCGCCTCGACCGGATCGACCGGATAGAAGCCGAGCGCCGAGAAGACGAACCAGGCGCTCATCTGCCCGCAATCGTCGTTGCCGATGATGCCGTCGGGATCGTTCTTGTACATCTCCCCGCACAGCCGCCGCACCATCGCCTGCGTCTTCCACGGCGCGCCGGCATAGGCGTAGAGATAGGGAGCGTGCTGGTCCGGCTCGTTGCCGTGCGCATATTGCCCGACCAGGCCGGAGATGTCGGGCGGGGCATTGGCGGGCAGGGTCGAGGGCGCGTCGAACAGCGCATCGAGCTTCGCCTCGAACTTCGCGTCGCCGCCCATATGCGCGATCAGGCCGTAGATATCGTGCTGGTTGAGGAAGGTCGCCTGCCAACCATTGGCCTCGGTATAGTCGCGCCACCAGGGCTTGGGCATGTGCCCCAGCTGGATCGGATCATAGTCCTTCCACCAGCTGCCGTCGGCGAAGCGCGGCCGCGCGAAGCCGATCGTGCCGTCGATCACGTTGCGCCAATTCTCCGCGCGCCTGGCCAGCCGCGCCGCATCGCCGGTCTCGCCGATAGCCCGGGCGAGGCGCGACGACGCCCAGTCGTCATAGGCATATTCCTGGGTGCGGCTGACGCTCTCGAAGACCTTGTCGGCGGGAACATAGCCGAGCCGATCGTAAAGGTCGCGGCCCAGGCTGTTGTCCTTGTCCGGCGCGGCGAAATCGAAGCTGCGGCGGCGGATCGCGGGCCAGGCCGCGGCGTAGTCCGCCTCGATCCCCTTGGCCTGCGCCTCGGCCAGCGGCACCACGCCGTGCCAGCCGATCATCGTCCCCGTCTCCTTGCCCTGGAGCGGCCAGACCAGGGGACCGTAGGGCGACTGCGCGGTCTGGCGGATCATGTCGTCGACCAGCTGCCTGGTCCGCTCGGGCGCGATCAGCGTCAGCAGCGGGTGCAGCGCGCGATAGGTGTCCCACAGCGAATAGGTGCTGAACGCCGCCCCGCCCCGGGGCACGCGATGCACCTGCCCGTCCATGCCCACATAGCGGCCGTCGACGTCGGAGAAGAGCGTCGGCGCGAGTTGGGCGTGATAGAGCGCGCTCGACAGGATCGTGCGCTGGTCGGCCGTGCCGCCCTCGACGGTCACTGCCTCGAGCGCCGGGCGCCAGCGGCGTGCGGCGTCCCGGCGCACGCGATCGAAGTCCCAGTGCCGCGCCTCGGCCGCGAGATTGGCGCGCGCCCCCGCGGCGTCGACCGCGGAGATGCCGCAGCGCACCAGCAGCGGCGCGGCGCCGGCATCGTCATAATGGAGCAGCGCCTTGAGCCGCTTTCCCGCCACGCGCGTCGCGCCGGGCTGCTCGGCATCGTCGTCGCCGAACAGGGTGACGCGATCGGGCCGGCGCGACAGCTGCATCGCGAAGAAGATCCGCCGCCCCTTGGCCCAGCGGAAGGTGCGCCGCGTGCCGGTGAGCGTGCCGTCGGCCTCGAGCGCGAGCAGCGCCTCGTCGATCAGCGGCGGCGAGTCCGACTTGTCGAGCACGAGGTGCGACAAGTCGACGAGCAGATGCCCCGCCCCCTTTGGGAAACGATAGCGGTGCCAGCCGGTGCGCTCGGTCACGGTCAGCTCGGCCGCGACGCCATTCTCCAGCGCCACGCGATAATAGCCCGGCTCGGCATGCTCGGCGCCGAAGCGCTGGCGATAGCCGGACCCGGGCGCTTCCGGCGATCCGGGCTGGAGCCGCACCGGCCCCGTGCCGGGCACGACGAGTATGTCGAGCAGATCGCCGATGCCGGTGCCCGAAAGGTGCGTGTGCGAGAAACCCAGGATCGTCGTGTCGCCGCGGTGATAGCCCGAGCACGTCTCCCAGCGCTCGACTCCGGTGTCGGGGCTCAGTTGCACCATCCCGAAGGGCAAGGTCGCCCCGGGATAGGTGTGGCCGGTCCCGCCGGTGCCGATGAACAGGTTGGGCGACCCGCCCGCCGCGCGGCCGCGCGCCGCGGCGGGCAGCGCCGATGCGGCGAGCCCGAGCGCGGTGGTGGCGAGCAATTGACGGCGCGTGGGGTTCATAGCGGTTCCGAAAGAAGCTGAGGCTGGGTGTCGGCAAGATGAACGATCAGCTCGCCGAACAGCCCGTTCGCCCAGGCGAACCAGTCGCGCGTGAACTTAGCAGGGTCGTCCTGGTCCGCCGCCTCGTGGATGAAGCCCGTCCCGGCGTCGCTGTCGCGCAGCATCTTCAGGCAGGCGCGGATCGTCGTGGCGTCGCGCGTCGAAAGCGCGCGCATGATCAGCGACATCGGCCAGACCTGGCCCAGCCCGACATGCGGGCCGCCAATGCCCTCGAGCGCGCGCCCGCGCGACCAATAGGGATTGGCCTCGCTCCACGCCGCCTCCGCCGTGCGCCGCCACAAGGGGTCGGACACGTCGAGGCAGCCGAGATAGGCCAGGCTAGACAGCGACGGCACGTTGGCGTCGTCCATGAAGAGCGCATTGCCGATGCCGTCGACTTCATAGGCGATCACCTCGCGCCCGTCGCGCAGGCGCATCGTCGCATGCTCGCGCAGCGCCGCCGCGACCTCGTCGGCCAGCGCCACCGCCTCGCCCGCGAGCGCCGCATCGCCGCGCGCCGCCTTCGCCACCACCGCGAGCTCGCGCAGCGCGGTGACGGCGAAATAATTGGCGGGGATCAGGAAGGGGAAGACGCAGGCATCGTCCGAAGGTCGGAAACCGCTGTGGATCAGCCCCACCGGCCGGCTCGGCGCACCATAGCCGTCGAGCATCATCGTCTCGGTCGGGCGATTGCTCTCGCGCAGGAAGCGATAGGGGCCCTTGTCATGCTTGCGCTGCTGCTCGCGGAAGGTGCGGATGCTCAGCCGCGCGGCTTCGGCCCAGCGCGCATCGAACGGCGCGGCGTCGCGCGTCGCCTGCCAATAGCCGTGCGCCAACCGCATCGGATAGCAGAGCGAATCCACTTCCCATTTGCGCTCGGCGACGCCGGGCAGCATTTGGGTCTGGTCCTTGAGCGCCCAGCTGAGATTGGTCTTCGCCGACGGGTCTTCCATGAAGGCGTTGGCATAGGGGTCGATCAGGATCGAGCGGCTCTGGCGCGCGATCAGCCCGCGATAGAGCGTGCGCAGCCCGGCATCCTGCTTCGCCAGGTGCAGATAGGGCTTCACCTGCGCCGAGGAGTCGCGCAGCCACAGGCAGGGTATGTCGCCGGTGATGACGAAGGCGTCGGGCGCGCCGTCGACCATGGACATCTTCACCGTCGTGTCGAGCGTGTTCGGATAGCAATTGCCGAACATCCAGCGCAGCTTGGGATCGGCGATCCGCTTCGAAATCCGATCGATCTCGCGCTCCACCGCCTTGCTCGTGAAGCGGCGGTCGCCGGGCGCGGGCCGCCGGCTGGCGGGCACCGGCGCGGTCTGCGCGAAGGCGGGTGCCGCGGCGAGCGCGAGCCCGGCGCCCATGAGGGTGCGGCGGTCGATCATTTCGGCAGCTCCTGCGCCTCCCCGCCCAGCGTGAAGTCGACCCATTGGCCGGGCGCCGTGCCCGGCTGTCCACCGCCCACCCAGAGGCGGTACGCGCCCGGCACCACGCTGCGCGTGCCGTCGCGCGCGACCACGCTGATGCTGCGCGGATCGAGCGTGAAGCGCAGCGCCTGCGCCTTGCCCGGGGCCAGCGCGACGCGGCGGAAGCCGGCCAATTGGCGCTGGAGCACGGGCGTCGTGAAGCCCGCGCCCTTGGCGGCCGGCGGCACCAGATACGCCTGCACCACCTCCTCGCCCGCCCGCGCCCCGCTGTTGCGCACCGTCACCCGCACTTCGATCGGCGCGGCGGTGTTCGTCGCCTTGGCCGTCAGGCCCGCATAGCCGAAGCTGGTATAGCTGAGCCCATGGCCGAAGCCCCAGAGCGGCGTGCCGGTGAAGAAGCGATAGGTGCGCTCCTTCATCCCGTAATCGACGAACGCCGGCAGGTCCGACGTGGTCTTGTAGAAAGTGACCGGCAGGCGTCCCGAGGGGTTGTTGAGCCCCGCCAGCGTCTCGGCGATCGCGGTGCCGCCCGCCTCGCCCGGATACCAGGCGGCGAGGATCGCGTCGGCCATCGCCGGATCGACCGCCACCGCGCTGCCGCTGGTCAGCACGAGGACGACCGGCTTGCCCGTATCGCGAAGCGCCTGGAGCAGCCGCTGCTGCACCAGCGGCAAGGCGATGTCGGTCCGGTCGCCGCCGACGAAGCCGGGCACGCTCACTTGCAGCGCCTCGCCCTCGAGATCGGGCGAGAGGCCGAGCATTGCGACCACCACGTCCGATTCCCGCGCCGCCGCCACCGCCTGTTCGAGCAGGGGCTCGGCCGGGGGAAGCCAGAGCAACCTGATGCCTTCGTCCTCGCCGTGATGGTCGAGCTCGAGGCGGAAATCGTGGCGCCGTCCGTCGCTGGCGAGCGGGACCTCGACGCGCGCCTTGCCGAGCGGCCCCTGATGGAGCGGCTTGCCGTCGATCCACAGCCGCACGGCGTCGTGCCGGGTGCAATCCTTCCAGCACGCCGGGATGTCGATCGCCAGCGTGTAGCGGCCCGGCCCCGGCGGCACGAGCTCGCCCGTCCAGCGGACCGCGAAGCCCCTGGCGTCCAGCCCGGGCAGCGGCGCGACGCGGGTATAGTTGAAGTCGATCCGTCGATCCTGCCGCACCGCGATCGCCGCGCCCGCCACGGTGGCGCTCGCGAAATACTCGGCCTTCAGCCCGGGCTTGCCCTCCGCCGTGAACGCCGTCTCGGGCACCACCACGGGCGCGCCGTCGGCGAGGATCGATCCCTGCGCGTATCGCACATTGGCCGCGCCGAACTGGCGGCGGATGCCCTCCAGCGGCGTCACCGGATCCCTGGCGGTGCCGTGGTAATTGGCCTCGAGCACGTTGAGATCGTCGGCATCGGCGCCGATCACCGCGATGCGGCTGCCCTTGGCGAGCGGCAGCCGGTTCGCGTCGTTCTTGAGCAATACGATCGCCTTGCGCGCGGCCTCGAGCGCCAGCGCCCGGTGCGCGGGCGTGCCGATTTCGCTCGGCGCGATCCGGTTCCACGGGCTCTGCGCGCCGAACAAGGTGCCCAGCGCCTCCCGGGCGGAGAGCGCGCGGATCAGCGCGGTGTCGATCTCCGCCTCGGTCACCAGCCCGCGCTTCACTGCCTGGGGCAAAGCGGCATAGGCCGATCCGCAATTGAGGTCGTTGCCGCCCCGGATCGCCGCGGCCGCCGCGGCGGCGCCGTCGAGCCGGTAATGGTGGAACAGGTGGATATTGGCGACCGCGTCGCAGTCCGAGACGGTGAGGCCGGTGAAGCCCCAGTCGGTGCGCAGCCGCTCGATCATCAGCGACGGCAGCGCGCACACGGGAACGCCGTGGATCGAATTGTACGCGCACATCAGCGAGCGCGCCTTGCCCTCGGTCACCGTCAGCCGGAAGGCGGGAAGATAGGTCGATTCCAGATCCTGCGGGCTCGGATCGACGTCGAAGCCGTCGCGCCCCGCCTCGGGCCCGCTGTGCACGGCGAAATGCTTGGGCGTGGCGATCACCTTGGGGTGCGCGGGGTCGGGGCCCTGCAGCCCCTGGACGAAGGCGACGCCGAGATGCCCGGTGAGGTACGGGTCCTCGCCATAGGTCTCCTGGCCCCTGCCCCAGCGCGGATCGCGGAAGATGTTGATGTTGGGCGACCAGATCGTCAGCCCCTCGTAGATCCGCCGGTCGGCGCCGATGGGCCGCGCGTTGAACTTGGCGCGCGCCTCGGTCGCGACCACGTCGCCGACGCGCTGCATCAGTCCGGTGTCCCAGGTCGCGGCCAGCCCGATCGCCTGGGGGAAGACCGTCGCATGGCCGTTGCGCGCGAGGCCGTGCAGCCCCTCGTTCCACCAGTCATAGGCGGGGATGCCCGCCTCGGCATCGGCGGGCGCGGTGCTCTGGAGCTGCGCCGCCTTCTCCTCGACGGTCATCGTCGCCACCGCCCTGGCCACGGCATCGGGGTCGGGCTCGGCGGCGGCGAGCAGGATCAGGGGGATCATCATTGCGGTCCCAAGGTACGGAGCGTCAGCGCGCGCCGGAGCGCCGCGGCGGAGGCGTCGGAGCGGACGTCGACCGTCACGCTCTCGCCGGGGAGGAGGTCGAAGCCGTCGTCGCTCGGCTGCGCGGCCAGCTCGCCGAAGTCGAGCATCACCACGCGGGCGAGCGCGCTCGCAGTGACCGTCACGCGCTTGCCCTCCCAGCGCGCGGTGAGCCCCGGCGCCGGATAGGCCATGTCCTTGGGCAGCACGCGCTCGACGATGCTGCGCGAGACGCTGCGCCCGTCGACCAGCAGTTCGGCCACGGCGAAACTCGCCTTGGGATCGGCGCCCGCGAACAGATCGGCGTCGGCCACGCTCGCCGCCTCCTGCGCGGCCAAAGGCTCGAGCGTCACCTGCGCGCCCTTCGCGCCGAGCGGCTTGCCCGCCATGTCGAACGCGCGGATGCGCCACTCGGCAGCGATCGGCGTGGTCGCGTCGGAGACGAGCGCGACGCGCGTGGCGCCGTCCTTGTGCTCGGCGACGATCGCCTGCGGCGCGAAGAAGCGCCGCGCCGCATAATGGAGCAGCTTCCACTGGCCGTTGTAATCCACGCTCGCCCAGGAGATCGCCGGCCAGGTGTCGTTGAGCTGCCAGTAGAGCGAGCCGAGCGTCACCGGGCGGCAGGCGCGATGGTGGCGCGCCGCCATCTCGATCGCCTGCGCCTGGTTGACCTGGGTCAGATAGACCAGGTCGGCGAAGTCCCTGGGCTTGCGCAGCCTTTGGTCGAGATAGAGCTGGAGCCGTGCATTGCCCTCGCCCGCCAGGAATTTCTGGTGCGCCTTGAGCACCGGGCTGTCGATCGCGAGCGGGCCCTTGCCCGCGAAGCCGCGGATCGTCGACAGGTCGGGCATCGCCTGGAAGCCATATTCGGACATGAAGCGCGGGCAGGTATCGAGATAGCGCTCGACCGGCTTGGATCCCGACCACACGTCCCAGAAATGCCGGTCGCCGTCCTTGTCGGTGTCGGTCGGGCCCTCATAGTCGGTCGAGGGCGAGCCCGGCCAATAGGGCGTGCCCGGCGCGCGGGTCAGCACCGCGTCGCGCAGCACCCGATCGAACAGCACCGCCATGCCCGCGCCGATCCGCTCCTGCTCGTCGGCGCCGACGCGTTTCTTGAATGCCTTGCGATCGGACCAGTTCTCCCAGCCCGACAGCACTTCGTTGCCGCCGGCCCAGCCGACCACCGCCGGGTGCGGCTGGAGCCGCTCGACCTGCTCCTCGGCCTCGACCCGCACATTGTCGCGGAACGCCGCGTCGGGCGGCGTCACCGCCCCGCCGAACATGAAGTCCTGCCAGATCATCAGGCCCATCTCGTCGGCCATCCGGTAGAAAGCGTCGTCGAGATAATAACCGCCGCCCCAGACGCGGATCATGTTCATGTTGGCGTCGCGCGCGCTTTCCAGGATCGCACGCATCTGCGCCTCGGGCACGCGCGCGGGGAAGCTGTCGAAGGGGATCAGGTTCGCGCCCTTGGCGAAGATCGGCACGCCGTTGATCCGGAAGCCGAAACTGCCGTCCTTGCGGATGAACTCGGTGGTGCGCAGCCCGATCCGCTGGGTCACGCGGTCGCTGGTCTCGCCCCCGGTGTTCAGCAACGCCTCGACCGCATAGAGCGGCTGCGCGCCATAGCCGACGGGCCACCAGCGCTGCGGCTTCTCGATCGCCAGCGGCGCGCTCACCCAATTCTCGCCCGCGACAAGGCTGGCGGCGCGACTCACCTCGACCTGCCGGCCGTCCGGCCCGGTAACGCGCGCGCGCAGCGTCACGTTCGCCGGACCGCCCGCGACGATCCGCCAGCGCGCCACCAGCCGCGCCTCCGCATCGTTGATCGCTTCCTGGTCGACGCGGAAGCCGTCGATCCGCGCCTCGTCCCACGCCTCGAGCCGCACCGGCCGCCACAGCCCGATATTCACCAGCCGCGGCGCCCAGTCCCAGCTGTAATGATATTTGGGCTTGCGGATATAAGGCGAGGTCTGCTTGCCCTTGGGCTCGTCGCCGAACGCGGAATCATATTCGCCCGGCAGCGGATTGACCTCGGCCAGCACCATCGGCTGGAGCGTCCGGATCGGCGAGGCGAAGCGGACGATCAGCTCGTTGCGCCCCGGCTTGAGCGCCGCCCTGGCGTCGACTCGCCAACGGCGATGGGCATTGTCGGCGGTCAGCAGCTGCCTGCCGTTCAGCGTCACCGTCGCGAAGGTGTCGAGCCCGTCGAACACCAGTTCGACATGGTCGCGCGCCAGCATCGCCGGGGTCACGTCGATCACCCGCCGGAACTGCCAGCTGGTCAGCCCCGCCCATTGGATCGGCGCCTCGTTGATCCCCTTGAACGGATCGGGGACGCGGCCGGCGGCGATCAGGTCCTGCTGGACGCTGCCGGGCACCCGCGCGGGAAACCAGCCTGCCTCCTTGGGATGCGCCTTCGCCGCCGCGTCGGCGGGATCGATCCGCACTTCCCAGGCGCCGTCGAGCGACACCGTCTCGCGCGGCGCGGCCCAGGCGGCGACGCTGGCGAGGAGCGCGGGCAGCAGCGCGAGCGCGCCTGCCCTCACTGCGCGGCCTCACGCAAGGTGGCGCGCTCGACCGCGTAGAAGGGGTCGGAAAGCGGCGAAGTGAACTGGAAGCACAGATCCTCGTCCCCCGCCATCGCCGGCAGCGCGCCCGAGAAGCTGAACCGCGCCGGCGCCGTCGCCGGATCGGGCAATGCGAAGCTGGCGACGACGATCGGCTTGATCGTCTTGTCCTTCTCCGCCGCGATGCAGCGCGCGGTGATGACGAGCTCGCCATGCGCGGTCACGTTGTAATGTTCGCGCAGCGCCTTGGTATCGTGCGCGAGCCCATAATGCCGCGGCAGCCGCGCGACATCGATCGTGAAGCTCTTCGCGATGTCGAGCGGCGCGGCGGGATAGACGCTGCACGTGTCGAACAGGTTGACGTTGAACACCGGCGCATTGTCGGTCGCCTCAGAGGTCAGCGGCACGCGGAGACCATAGGCGCCACGCGGACAGGTGATCAGCTCCGAGCTGGTGCGGGTAAGCAAAGCCGCCCGGCTGGTATCGAAGCTGCGCGGCTGGGCGGTGACGTTGCCCGCCGCGTCGAACGCTGCGGCGCGGATCGTCACGCCGGGCTTCAGGTCCAGCGGCGCCTTGAACGCCGACGACCTGGCCGTGGGCGTCTTGCCGTCGAGCGTGTAGCGGATCGTGCCATAAGGCGCCTGGGTCGCGAGCGCGACGCGCGCCCGGTTGGCGCGCAGCGCGTCGCCGCGCGTGCCCTGGAGCTGGAAGCCCACCGCGAAGGCGCTGTCCGCGACCTCCAGGCCCGAGCGCCGCCAGCGCTGGATCTGCGGATCGAGCCGCGCGAGGAAGCTCGTAAAGTCGCGCTTCTCCTTGGCCGACCAGGTGATCTCGGCGAGCGCCGCGGCGCGCGGGAAGATCATGTGCTGCACCTGATAGGGCGTGACGAGATATTCGCTCCACGCATTGGCCTGCGCGCCGAGCACGTGCTTGGCCTTCTCGCCGTCGATCCCCGCGGGCATCGGCTCGTATTTGTAGACGTCGGCGAGCGTCTGGATCGAAAGCCGCCCCGGCGGCTCGTCGCCGCGGTCGCTCTGCAGGCTGTCGAGATAGAGCGTCGGCGCGGGGCTCAGCACCACATCGTGATTCTGGTTGGCCGCGTCGACCGCGCCCTTCTCGCCGCGCCACGACATCACCGAGGCTGAGGGGGGCAGCCCGCCCTCGAGGATCTCGTCCCAGCCGATCAGCCGCCGGCCCTTGCCCGCCAGATAATTGCCGAATTCGTCGATCAGCCAGCTCTGCAGCTCGTTCTCGTCCTTGAGCCCCAGCTTCTTGATCTGCGCCTGGACCTCGGCCGAGCGCTGCCACTGGTCCTTGATCGCCTCGTCGCCGCCCAGATGGATATAGGTTCCCGGGAACACCGCCATCAGCTCGTCGAGGACTTCCTTGACGAAGGCGACACCCTTGGGCCCCGGGTTGAGCAGATAGGGATTGATCCCCCAATCGTGCGACACTTCGGGCCGGTCGCCGAACACGCCGAGCTCGGGATAGGCGGCGACGAGCGCCTGGGCATGGCCCGGCAGGTCGATCTCGGGAACGATCGTGATGCCGCGCTCGGCGGCATAGGCGACCAGCGCCTTCAATTGCTCCTGCGTGTAGAAGCCGCCCACCTTCGCCCCGGGCGCGCCGCCGGACGAGGGCGGCGTGCGCCACGCACCCACTTCGGTGAGCTTGGGATAGCGCTTCACTTCAAAGCGCCAGCCCTGGTCGTCGGTCAGGTGCAGGTGCAGCGTGTTGAGCTTCACCGACGCCATCTGGTCGACCACCGCATGGATCGATTCGATCGGCTGGTAGTGGCGCGCCACGTCCATCATCAGCCCGCGCCAGCCGAAGCGCGGCGCGTCCTCGATCGTCACCGCCGGCACCTTGACCGGCTTGCCGATGCCGCGATCGGGGCTCAGCAGCTGCGCCACCGTCATCGCGCCATAGAGCAGCCCGCGGTCGCCCGAGGCGCTGACGCGGATGCCCTTCCCGTCCACCACGAGGCGATAGGCCTCGTCGCCGCGCACCGAAGCGTCGCGCGTCAGCGTTATCGCGCCGCTGCCTTCGCGCGGGGCCAGCGTCAGCCCGCGCTCGGTCTTCACATGCGCCGCCAGCACGCGCGCCGCCGCCGCGGCGCCCTGGTCGCCCGCCGCCGTGCCGATCGCCGCGCCGTCCTGCACCGTGAAGCTGCCCGTCCCGCGCACCACCGATTGCGGAAGCGGAGTCAGCGGAAGCGGATCGGAAGCCTGCGCCACCGCCGCGGAACTGCAGAGCAGCATTGCCCAACCCAGATGACGTACCCGCCGTGCCCCGACAATCCGCATCGTCTATCCTCCCGCTGGCGTCTCCGGACGCTGTCGGCGAGGGTGTAACCAATATAGGTCCTGTGGCACAATAGGCACCATCGCCGCCTTCGCCTTTTGCGCGTTCGTGCAGATTGAAATCGGCATGCGGGGCCTTGGCGGACGGCAAATACCAATATAAATCCACCGCAGTCCCATTGCCCGCGCGGACATGTTGGGATAGCGTCCCGCCGCAAGCGGGGCATCGACGGCGGCAAGGGGCCTCCCCGGGGGAGGAATGGATGGCATTTTCGGATCAGATCGGGCGCTTCCGCGAGGACAATCCGTCCCCGCTCTATCTCCAGCTCCAGCAGCTCATCCGCGATGCGATCGGCGCCAACGTCCTCGTGCCCGGCAATGCGATCCCCCCGGAGCGCGATCTCGCCACCGAATATGACGTGTCGCGCATCACCGTGCGCAAGGCGATCGGCGGGCTCGTCGAGGAAGGCCTGCTCACGCGCCGCCGCGGCGCCGGCACCTTCGTCGCCGGGCGCGTCGAGAAGAGCTTCTCCAAGCTCTCCTCCTTCACCGAGGACATGGCGGCGCGCGGGCGCAAGGCCAGCAGCAGCTGGATCTCGCGCGCGCCGGGCCAGGTGAACCCCGAGGAAGCGATGATGCTGGGTCTCTCGCCCGGCGCCCCGGTGCTGCGCTTCACCCGCATCCGCTATGCCGACGACGAGCCGATGGCGCTCGAATTCTCGACCATCGCCGGCTATTGCCTAGCCTCGGTCGACGTGGTCGAGGACTCGCTCTACAGCGCGCTCGAAAAGGCCGGCAATCGCCCCGTGCGCGCATTGCAGCGCCTCCGCGCGGTGCCCTTCGGCGCCGAGCATGCGCGGATGCTCGGCGTCGATCCCGGCCATGCCGGCCTGCTGATCGAGCGCCGCGCCTTCCTGCGCGACGGCCGCCCGGCCGAAGTCACCCGCTCCTACTACCGCGGCGACGCCTACGACTTCGTCGCCGAGCTCAGCGACATCTAGGTTGCGGGCGCTGTCAAATCCTCCCCCGCCAGGGGGAGGTGGCACGCGTAGCGTGACGGAGGGGGCGGAACCACTGCGTTCAATTGGAGAGGGCACTGCTTACCTCCCCCTCCGACGCCTTCGGCGCCACCTCCCCCTGGCGGGGGAGGATTGAATGTTCTCGCTCGCCGATATGTCTATCGGCCCCAGGCCTCCACGAATCGCATGCGTTTCCCTCTGACAGCACGCCCCCAACCGGAGTATCCCCAATGAACCGCCGCCAACTTCTCCTGGGAGGCGCTGGCGCCGGCGCGCTGCTCGCGGTACCAGGGCACGCGGCGGCCGCTGCACCGGCGGCCGGCGACGGCGACGGTTTCCCGATGCCGGCGCCCCGGCGGAGCCCCCTGCCCCGGCTCCCCGAGCCCGATCCCTCGCGCACGCGGCTCGAGCTCGGCTGGCGCTTCCATGAAGGCGACATCCCGACGGCCGAGCCGCAGGGGCACGAGGCGACCTATGTCAGCGTCAAGGCCGGCAACGCGCTCGGCGCGGCGGCGATGCTCTACGACGATTCGGACTGGGCCGAGATACGGCTGCCGCACGACTGGGCCGCAGCCCAGCCCTTCGTCCGCACCGCCAACGTCTCGCAGGGCTATCGCCCGCGCGGCATCGGCTGGTATCGGCGCGCGCTGCGGCTCGATCCTGCCGATCGCGGCAAGACGATCGAGCTCCATTTCGACGGCATCGCCACCAATGCGACGATCTGGGTCAATGGCAGCCTCGCCGCGCACAATTGGTCGGGCTACAACAGCGTCTATGCCGATCTGACGCCCTTCGCGCGCTTCGGCGACGAGACGAACATGATCGTCGTCCGCGCCGATGCCGACGCCAAGGAAGGCTGGTGGTACGAAGGCGCCGGGATCTACCGCCACGTCTGGCTGGTCCGCCGCGCGCCCGTGGCGATCGTCAGCGACGGCGTCCACTGCGATCCGCGCCAGGCGCCCGGCGGCGGCTGGCGCGTGCCCGTCACCGCGACCCTCACCAACATCGAACGCGCCGCGGCAAGCGTCACGGTCGAAGCCACCCTGCTCGCTCCTGACGGCCGCGAAGTCGCGACGCAGCGGACCGAAGTGCGCGTCCCGTCGCTCGATCGGGCGGACGCCGCGCTCACGCTCGATGCCGGCACGCCGTCGCTCTGGTCGGTCGAGACGCCGACGCTCTACACCGTGCGCACCCGCGTGCTGCGCGGCGGCGAGACCATCGACGAGCGCCGCATCGCGATCGGCTTCCGCACGGTGCGCTTCGATGCCGACAAGGGGCTGTTCGTCAACGACAAGCCGGTCAAGCTCAAGGGCGTCTGCATCCATCAGGACCATGCCGGGATCGGCGTCGCGATACCCGATTCGATGCTCGCCTGGCGGCTCGAGCGCTTGAAGGCGATGGGCTGCAACGCGATCCGCATGTCGCACAACGCGCCCAATGCCGAGCTGCTCGACTGGTGCGACCGGATGGGCTTCCTCGTCATGGACGAGAACCGCAACTTCAATCCGGCGCCCGAGTATCTCGCCCAGCTCGAATGGCTGGTGCGGCGCGACCGCAACCATCCCAGCGTGATCCTCTGGTCGGTGTTCAACGAGGAGCCGATGCAGGGCACCGAGGCCGGGGTGGAGATGGTGCGCCGCATGTCCGCCGCGGTCCGCCGGCTCGACGACAGCCGCCCGGTTACCGCCGCGATGAACGGCTCCTTCTACACGCCCGTGAACGTGTCGAGCGTCGTCGACGTGATGGGGTTCAACTATTACCAGGCCGATTACGACAAGTTCCACCGGCTGAACCCGACCAAGCCGACCACCAGCTCGGAGGACACCAGCGCCTTCGAGACGCGCGGCGCCTTCGCCACCGATTCGGCTGGGCACGTCATCACGTCCTACGACACCGACGCGGCGAGCTGGGGCGGCACGCACCGCGATTCGTGGAAGAACATCGTCGAGCGCCCCTTCGTCGCCGGCGGCTTCGTCTGGACCGGGTTCGACTATCATGGCGAGCCGACGCCGCACGAATGGCCGACCGTCTCGAGCTTCTTCGGCATCCTCGATCTGTGCGGCTTTCCCAAGACCGCGTTCGATATCCACCGCGCGCACTGGATCGACGATCGTCCCGTGGTGGCGATCGCGCCGCACTGGACCTGGCCGGGCCGCGAGGGCCAACCGATCAAGGTCTTCGTCACCAGCAATGCCGAGACCGTGATGCTGCGCCTCAACGGCCGCGATCTCGGCGTGCAGCGGGTCGACCGGATCATGGGCAACGAATGGACCGTGCCCTATGCCCCCGGCCGGATCGAGGCGCGCGCGATGCGCGGCGGCAAATTGGTGGCGACCGCGGTGCACGAGACCGCGGGCGCACCGGTGGCGCTGCGGCTCACCCCCGCGCGCACGGTCATGGCCGGCGACGACGAGGATGCGCAGCCGATCACCATCCATGCGATCGACGCCCTCGGCCGCCACGTCCCCACCGCCAACCTGGCGACGCGCTTCACCGT
Organism: Sphingomonas sp.; assembly: GCF_026460985.1. Taxonomy (GTDB): domain Bacteria; phylum Pseudomonadota; class Alphaproteobacteria; order Sphingomonadales; family Sphingomonadaceae; genus Sphingomonas. The sequence goes on along the minus strand of NZ_JAPKNM010000039.1, from coordinate 36,682 downwards.
CGAGGGCGCGACGTTGCTCGGCGTCGGCAATGGCGATCCCAACAGCCACGAGCCCGAGCAGTTCGCCGGGCCGGAGGGCGGGCGCTCGCTCTTCAACGGCCTCGCGCAGTTGATCGTCCGCGCCGGCGCCGGCCGCGGGCGCATCACCGTCCGCGCCACCGCGCCGGGGCTCAAGCCCGCCACGCTGGTGATCGACCGCACCGATATCGCCCCGCGCGCGCAGGTCGCCGCGACTCCCGCGGTGCTGCGCGTGCGCGACTGGCGCCGCTCCGCCGCCTTCCCCGCGCGTCCCGATCCCGGCCTCGCCCCCGCCGACGGCGACAATAACAGCTGGGACTTCGTCCGCAGCGGCCAGCCCACGCCGGCCGACGCCCAGCCGGGCTGGCGCATCTACCGGACGCGCGTCACGCCCTGGAAGCGCGTCGCCGCCGAAGGGGGCATGGTCGCGTTCGACGCGCTCGGCGGCCGCGCCGAGCTGTGGATCGACGGCGTCCGCGTGGCCGCCAAGGACAACGCCGCCACCGCCCCGCTCCGCGCGCCGATCGTGCCCGGCGCCGGCCAGCGCACAATCGTGCTGCTCGTCGAGGCCCCGGCGGGCCAGCCCTCCGGCATATTGGGCCCGGTGGCGATCACTGGGCGCTGAGAATCGGACTGCAGCTTGCCCCTCCCTGCAAGGGAGGGGTTGGGGTGGGTGCGCGCGTCTGCGCGCCTAAAAGACTCGTTGCCCAGTATCGAAGCGCCGGACGAGGCATCGAGCCTCGCCCGGCGCTACCCACCCCTTGATCCCCTCCCTTGCAGGGAGGGGAAACATAAATGTCGCCCCCCAGGATCAAACGACGCGCGTGCCGCCGATCCAGGTGCCTGCCGGCCGCAGGTCGCGCGTCAGCCGAACCCAGTCGGCGCGCAGCCCGGGCGCCAGCGCGCCGCGCTCGCCTGAGAGGCCGAGGAACGCCGCCGGGTTGGTCGCGCCCATCGCCGCGGCATCGGCATGCGACAGCCCGATGCGCGCGACCGCGTTGCGGAACGCCCCCGCCATGTCGAGCGCCGATCCGGCAAGCGTGCCGTCCTCGCCCACGCAGCAGCCGTCCTCGACGCGGATATGCTGCCCGTGCAGCGTGAACTCGGTCAGCCCCGATCCCACGCAGGGCATCGCGTCGGTGACGAGCAGGAACCGGTCGTGCGGCCGCGCGCGCATCGCGATGCGCAGCGGCGCGTCATGGACGTGGTGGCCGTCGATGATCACCCCGCAATAGACCTGCTGGTCGTCGAGCGCGGCGCCGACCACGCCCGGCGCGCGGTGCACCAGCGGCGACATCGCATTGTACAGATGCGTGACCCCTGTCATCCCGGCATCGAACGCCGCGACGGCGGTGGCATAGTCGGCGTCGCTATGCCCGATGCTCAGGATCACCCCCGCGGCATGCAGCCGCCTGATGTCCTCGAGCGCCACCATCTCGGGCGCGAGCGTCAGCATCACCTTGCCGCGCCGGGGCCGCGCGAGCAATGCGATCAGCGCCTCGTCGAGCCGGCGGAACTTGTCCGGGTCGTGGATGCCCTTGCGGCGCACATTGATGATCGGCCCTTCGATATGCACGCCGATGCAGCCGGGCACGCCCGCCGCGATCGCCGCGTCGCCCGCGTCGAGCGCCGCTTCGATCACCTCGGCCCGGTCGCTGATCAGGGTCGGCAGGAAGCCGGTGGTGCCGAAGGGCGCATGCGCCGCGCCGATCGCCGCGATGCCCTCGACGCTGGTCGCGTCGTTGAACAGCACGCCGCCGCCGCCGTTCACCTGCGTGTCGATGAAGCCGGGGACGATCCACCCGCCCTCCAGGTCGATCGCGTCCGAAGCGCCCGCGTCCGGCGCGAGCGCGACGATGCGCCCCGCCTCGACTTCGATCGCGGCGCCTTCGAACGTGCCGGCGGACGTGACGACATGCCCGTTGGTGAAACGAAGCGAAGTCATCGTGTTTCGGTTACTTTCTTCAGATGGAGCGGGCGATCGGGATCGTGCCCGCGTGCCAGCGCGAGCGCGTTCGCCATATGATAGAAGCTCTGGATGATGAGGATCGGCTCGAGCGCCGGGTGATCCAGCAGCGCCGGCAGCAGGCAGGCGCCCTCCGCGCGCGCATCGGCCAGGCAGACCCGCGCCCCGCGCGCCTCGAACTCGGCCGCCGCCTCGCGCACGCTGTCGCCCGCCATGTCGGACGTGGCGAAGGCGAGTATCGGGAAACCTTCGCCCACGATCGCCATCGGCCCGTGCCGCACCTCGGCGGCGCTGAACGCCTCGGCGTGGAGGCCGCAGGTTTCCTTGAGCTTGAGCGCCGCTTCCTGCGCGATGCCGAAGCCATAGCCGCGGCCGATCACGAACAGGTTGTTCGCATCGCGCAGCATCCGGACGCCGCCGCTCCAGTCGAAGGCGCTGGCGATCTCGAGCTGGTCGGGCAGCCGGGCGAGCGCCGCGCCCAGCGCATCGTCGCGCGCCCATTCCGCGACCAGCGCGGCGAAGGCGGCCAGCGCGGCGATGTACGACTTGGTCGCCGCCACCGATCGCTCGGGCCCCGCCTTGAGCCCGATGCACGTATCGGCCATCGCCGCCAGCGGCGAGCTCTCGTCATTGACCAGAGCGAGCACATGCGCGCCCGCTTCCTGGTGCGATTTCACCGCGGCGAGCAGGTCCGGGCTGCGGCCGCTCTGCGAGACGGCGATGCAGAGCGCCGCGCCGGGCGCGACCGGAGCCGAGAATACCGACGCCACCGACGGCGCCGCCGACGCCACCGGAATGCCGAGCATGGTCTCGATCAGATATTTGCCATAGGTCGCCGCATGATCGGACGAGCCGCGCGCGCAGGTCACGACCCGCGTCGGCGGGTTCGCGCGCAGCATCCGGGCCAGTTGCGCGAAGGCGGGCGCATTGGCATGGATCAGCCGCCGCACCGCTTCCGCAGCTTCGGACGCTTCGCTCTCCATCAGCGTGACGCCCTCGGTTCTCACCTGCTCGTCCACAACCACCGTCACCCCGCTCGACTCCTGTATAGGAAGGACGGGATAAGTCACATATTGGTATTGTTCAATGTCCTATAGGTCCGCAGCATATCCTGAAGCGCGGCCACCTTGGCCGGATCGGTCCGCAGCAAGGGCCCGGACTGGAAGCCGAAGCGCCGTTCCGCCTCGCCGCTGTCGTCCGTCGCGCTGCGGCACGACGCATGGACCTCGCGCACGCCCGTCGCCAGGATCGGCGGCAGCGTCGCCGTGTCCACCCCGCTCCCGGCAAGGATAGTGATGCGGTCGCCCGCGCGCCGGACGAGTTCGCCCAGCGTCGCGACTCCGTCGACTGCCCGCAGCGTCCCGCCCGAGGTGAGGATCCGCTCGAAGCCGAGCGCGACCGCGGTCTCCAGCGCCGCGAACGGATCGGGACAGAGATCGAAGGCACGGTGCAGCGTCAATGACAAAGGCCGCCCGCGCCGCGCGCCTTCGCGGCGGGCATGGTCGACCCATGCGGCGAGCAGATCGGTATCGAGCACGCCCGAGTCGCGGCTGGCCCCCAGCACGACGCCGGCCAGGCCCACCTCCGCCGCGGCGGTGATGTCCGACGCCACCAAAGCCGCCTCGGCCGCATCGTAGCGGAAATGGCCTTCGCGCGGCCGCGCGAGCAAGTGCGTGGGGATCGGGGCGTCGGCGGCGACACGGATCAGCGAGGCGGGCGGGGTCAGCCCGCCCAGCGCGAGCGCGGCGCACAGCTCGATCCGGTCGGCCCCGCCCCGGACCGCGGCGGCAACCCCCTCGGCGCTTTCGACACAGACTTCGAGCATCCCCACCCTCCAGGTCATAAGAAAGGTCCTATAGGGCCAATTCGCGGGACCGGAACCCGCGCACCGTCCGCCCGCGCAACTTCATCTCCTTTTAACCTGCGTCGCCCACTTAGGGGGATCGAGTGGTACCGGTGTCAGGCCGGGCCACAATTTGCTGGGTCGCACCTTATGATCGACGTCGCCTTGTGCATCGGCCGGGACCATGATCCCTGGCTGGTCCTGCTCGCCGTATTCGTCTGCTGCACCGGCGCATTCGCCATCATGCAGATGTTCGGCCGCGCGCAGGTCACCAGCGGCGCGCACCGCGTCGCCTGGCTGTTCCTCACCGCCGTCGGGGCGGGCGCCACGATCTGGTGCACCCATTTCGTCGCCATGCTCGCCTATCGCGCCGGGGTGCCGGTACGGCTCGATCCGGTGCTCACCATCGTGTCGCTGATCGCCGCGATCGCCGGGACCGGCATCGGCTTCGCCGTCGCGGTCCTGCACAGGAATCTCCTCAGCTCGATCCTAGGGGGGGGCCTCGTCGGGCTCGCCATCTCGGGCATGCACTTCACCGGCATGGCCGCCTATCGCGTCGACGGCCTGGTCGAGTGGCGCCTGCCCTATGTCGCCGCGTCGGTGCTGTGCTCGGTGGTCTTCGGCGGCGCGGCCCTCGCCGCGATCGGCTCGCGCGCGCTCGGCCGCTACCGGATCGCCGCCGGCACCGGGCTGCTGGTCACCGCGATCGCGACTTTGCACTTCGTCGCGATGACCGCGCTGCGCATCACCCCGCTCCGCCTCAGCGCGTCGCCGCTCGAGCCCGAGCAGATGCAGGCGCTTGGACTGGCGACCGCGATGGTCGGGCTGGTGGTGATCGCGGCGGGCGTGTTCGCCGCGCTGATCGATCGCTGGACGCGCTCGGACGCGATGGAGCGGCTGCACCACATGGCGATGAACGATTCGCTCACCGGCCTGCCCAACCGCATCAGCTTCCAGCAGGAGCTCAAGCACCAGATCGAAGTCGCGCGCGCCGCCGGGACCCAGCTCGGCGTGGTCGCGATCGATCTCAACCGCTTCAAGGAAATCAACGACGTCCACGGGCACAAGGCCGGCGACCAGGTGCTGACCCTCCTCGCCCAGCGCATGGCGGGCCAGCTCGGCCGGAACGAGATGGTCGCGCGCTTCGGCGGCGACGAGTTCGTCGCGCTGATCTGCTTCGACCATCGCGTCCAGCTGTCCAACTTCACCGATCGCCTCAAGGGCGTCCTCGAGGCGCCGCTCGCGCTCGGCACGTTCGAGGCGCGCGTCGGCGCCAGCCTGGGCGTCGCCGTCTATCCGGCGGACGCGCGCGACGCCGAGACGCTGATGAACAATGCCGATCTGGCGATGTATCGCGCCAAGAGCCGGCGGGCGGTGCTGCCCTGCTTCTACGATGCGCCGCTCGACGAGGCGATCCGCGACCGGCGCGAGCTGGCGAACGACCTGCGCTTCGCGATCGAGCAGGGCCAGCTCGAGCTCCACTACCAGGTGCAGACCTCGGTCACGACGCACGAAGTGACCGGCTATGAGGCGCTGCTGCGCTGGACGCACCCGGTGCGCGGCGCGATCCCGCCCAGCCTGTTCATCCCGATCGCCGAGGAGAACGGACTGATCCTGCCGCTGGGCGAGTGGGTCCTGCGCCGCGCCTGCACCGACGCGGCGGGTTGGGTCCATGAGAGCAAGGTCGCGGTCAACGTGTCGCCGATGCAGCTGGCCCATGTCGATCTGCCGCGCCTCTTCCACCAGGTGCTGCTCGATACCGGGCTGCCGCCGCGCCGGCTCGAGATCGAGCTGACCGAATCGGCGATCATCGCCGATCGCGATCGCGCGCTGCACGTGCTGCGCCAGATCAAGGCGATGGGCATCGGCGTCGCGCTCGACGATTTCGGCACCGGCTATTCCTCGCTCGAGACGCTGCGCGCCTTCCCCTTCGACAAGATCAAGCTCGACCGGCTGTTCGTCTCCGAGCTCGAGGACAGCCCCCAGGCGGTCGCGATCGTCCGCGCCGTGCTCGCCTTGGGCAAGAGCCTGTCGATCCCGGTGCTCGCCGAGGGCATCGAGACCGAGCGCCAGCTGGGCGTGCTGCGCCGCGAGGGCTGCGACGAGGTCCAGGGTTTCCTGCTCGGCTATCCCCAGGCCCGCGCCGAATATGACCAGCCGGCGTTGACCGGAGACGCCGACCCGGCGCCCGCGAACCCGGTCAGCGACGCGGCTTAGGACGCCTTCAGCCTTCTTTATCCTCCCCCGCCAGGGGGAGGTGTCAGCCGCAGGCTGACGGAGGGGGCGGAATCACTGCGCTCAGTTGGAGAGTGCGCTGCTTACCTCCCCCTCCGACGCCTTCGGCGCCACCTCCCCCTGGCGGGGGAGGATCTAGGAACTGAACACCCCCTCCCCCTCCGCGCCGATCCGGTACGGAATCCTGCGATTTATCCGATATTTTGATGCTCTAGGCACCTTGCCCGGCTTGACAGCGCTGCCGTCGCAACTCAATGGTAGCGCTATCAAAACCAGAATCTCTGTAAGGCGAGTGATCTTGAAAGCGTCTCCTGCCGAATTGCTGCCCGCCGATCATGCGCAGGCGACCCTGATTGGGCGCATCCTGCTCGAAGCCGGCCCCACCCCCGTCCTCGTCCGCGACGGCGTGGTCCATGACGTCTCTGCCGCCGCGCCCACCGTCGCCGATCTGCTCGAGCGCGACGATCTCGCCACGCTCACCGGCACGCCCGTCTGCGGCGTCGAGGCGCTCGGCACCGACGCCGGCCCCCGCCTGCTCGCGCCCGTAGACCTCCAGTGCATCAAGGCGTGCGGCGTCACCTTCGCGCTCTCGGCGATCGAGCGCGTGATCGAGGAGCGCGCGCGCGGCGATGCCGACAAGGCGTCCGAGATCCGCGGCGATCTCGAGGCCAAGGTCGGTTCCGGCATCCGCTCGGTCGTCCCCGGCTCGCAAGAGGCCGCCAGTCTCAAGGCCGCGCTGATCGACGCGGGCATGTGGTCGCAATATCTCGAGGTCGCGATCGGCCCCGATGCCGAGGTGTTCACCAAGGCCCCCGTCCTCTCGGCGGTCGGCTGGGGCGACGATATCGGCATCCGCTCGGACAGCGACTGGAACAATCCCGAGCCCGAGGTCGTGCTCGTCGTCGACCGCCACGGCACCCCGCGCGGCGCGACGCTCGGCAACGACGTCAATCTGCGCGATTTCGAGGGCCGCAGCGCCTTGCTCCTCGGCAAGGCCAAGGACAACAACGCCTCGACTGCGCTCGGCCCGTTCATCCGCCTGTTCGACGCGAACTTCACGATGGACGATGTCCGCGCCGCGGTGGTCGACCTCGAGATCCATGGGCCCGAGGGCTACAAGCTCAGCGGCACCAACAAGATGAGCGAGATCAGCCGCGATCCGACCGAGCTCGTCCGCCAGGCGCTGAGCGAACATCAATATCCCGACGGCTTCGCGCTGTTCCTCGGCACGCTCTTCGCACCGGTGCAGGACCGCGACCATCCCGGCCGCGGCTTCACCCACAAGGAAGGCGATATCGTCCGCATCGCGACGCCCAAGCTCGGCGCGCTGGTCAATCGCGTGACGACCTCCAAGGCCGCTGCGCCCTGGGAATTCGGCATCCGCGACCTGATGCGCAATCTCGCCGCGCGCGGCCTGCTCGCGTGAAAACCGTTTTCATTAGCGAATTGATCCTTTACCATCATGGCAACCACGCTCACGCGCCCTGCGCGCTCACAGGAACTTGCAATCTCCATGGCCGAAGCTGATCCCACGCACCTGCCGCTCGCGCGCGATCAGCGGGCGATCTATCCCAGCCTCAAGGGCAAGCGCGTGCTGATCACCGGCGGCGGCTCTGGCATCGGCGCGGGCCTGGTCGAGGGCTTCGTCCGCCAGGGCGCGCAGGTCACCTTCTTCGACATCGCCGAGGAGGATTCGGCCACGCTCGTCGAGAGCCTGAAGGGCGCCGCGATCGCTCCGGTGTTCCAGCGCTGCGACCTCACCGACGTCGTCGCGGTCCAGGCCGCGATCGCCGCGCTGATCGCGGAGCACGGCGCGTTCGACATCCTCATCAACAACGCCGCCAACGACGATCGCCACACGATCGAGCAGGTCACGCCCGAATATTGGGACAACCGCATCGCGGTGAACCTCAAGCATTTGTTCTTCGCCGCGCAGGCGGTGATCCCGGGGATGAAGGCCCAGGGCGGCGGCGTGATCGTCAATCTCGGCTCGATCTCGTGGCACTTGGCGCTCGAGGAGCTCGCCCTCTACCAGACCTGCAAGGCCGGCATCGAGGGCCTCACCCGCAGCTTCGCGCGCGAGCTCGGCCCCGACAATATCCGCTCGGTCTGCATCGTCCCCGGCAACGTCAAGACGGTGCGCCAGATGAAGTGGTACACGCCCGAGGGCGAGGCCGAGATCGTCAAGGCGCAGTGCCTCAAGGGCCGCCTCGTCCCCGACGACATCGCCGCCATGGCGTTGTTCCTTGCCTCGGACGACGCCCGGCTGGTAACGGGCCACGAATATTTCGTGGACGCAGGGTGGCGATAAGATGAGCAAGGTGGCGATTTCCGAGCCGGTCAGCATTTGGCAGCTCGGAGCGCCGCTCGGCGAAGGTCCGGTCTGGGTCGAGCGCGACCAGGCGCTCTGGTTCGTCGACATCAAGGGCTACCAGATCCACCGCTACGATCCGGCGAGCGGCGCGACGCGCAGCTGGAACGCGCCCGGCCAGGTCGGCTTCATCCTGCCGGTCGAGAGCGGCGGCTTCGTCGCCGGGCTCCAGACCGGCCTCGCCCGCTTCGACGAGCGCGACGGCAGCTTCACGCATATCTGCGCGCCCGAGCCCGACCTGCCGACCAACCGCCTCAACGACGCCACCGTCGATCCCTTGGGCCGGCTGTGGTTCGGCAGCATGGACGACGGCGAGAGCGCGATCACCGGCACGATCTACCGCCTCGGCGGCGACGGCGCCTGCGTGCCCGTCAGCCCGCAGGTCTCGATCACCAACGGCCCCGCGGTCTCGCCCGACGGCAAGACGCTCTACCATGTCGATACGCTCGGCGGGGTGGTCTATGCCTGCGACGTCGACGATGCCGGCATGCTGGCGAACCGCCGCGAATTCGCCCGCATCCCCAATGCGGAAGGCTATCCCGACGGCCCCACCGTCGACAGCGAAGGCTGCGTCTGGATCGGCCTCTACATGGGCTGGGGCGTGCGCCGCTATTCGCCTGGCGGTGAGCTGCTCGAGGAAGTCAGGTTCCCGGTCAGCGCGATCACCAAGATCGCATTCGGCGGCCCCGACCTCAAGACCGTCTACGCCACCACCGCCAACAAGCACCTCGCCCCCGGCGACCTCGCCAAGGAGCCGCACGCCGGCGACCTGTTCCGCTTCGAAGTCAGCGTCCCCGGCCAGCCCGGCACGCCGATCCGCGTGGGCGTTTAGGTCGAAGCGGCATTCAGATTCCCCTCCCTGCAAGGGAGGGGTTAGGGGTGGGTAAGAAAAGGTCGGGCTCGATGCCCGGCCTTTTCTTCATTCCACGCAGCTCGATGGGCTCGCTGCGCTCGCACCCACCCCCGCCCCCTCCCTTGCAGGGAGGGGAGTCTCTGTTGATGAATGTCGCTTCGGCCTAAAGCCTCATCGCCATGAACACGGTCCCCGGCGGCGTCGGCCGGTAATAGGGGTCGATCCGGACGAACCCCATCGCCTCGTAGAGCGCGATCGCCCGCGCCATCGAAGCCAGGGTGTCGAGCCGCAATTCGCGATAGCCCAGCCGCCGCGCCTCGGCGATCACCGCCTCGGCCAGCGTCCGCCCCAGCCCCAGCCCGCGTGCCTCGGGCAGCAGATAGAGCCGCTTCATCTCGCACACCCCGTCCGCGTCGAGCGGCCGCAGCCCCACGCAGCCGAGTGCCGCGCCGTGGGCGTCCTGCGCGAGCAGCAGCGCTCCCCGGGGCGGAGCGTATTTCCCCGGCAACCCGGCGAGCTCGCTCCCGAAATCCTGATAGTCGAGGTCGACCGGAAGCGAATCCGCATAGCCCCGGAACAGCGTTGCCGCCGTCCGCAGTTCCGCCGCGCTCTCCGCCTGCTTTATCCGAATGCCGTCCGCCACCGTAACGATCTGGGGATCCGGCAGCGCCGCCGCAATGGCGTTGCGGGTATCGTGTGCCGCCCCTAAGCTCGACGGAAGCGCAGCACAGGGGGCAAGCGAATGATCCAGGGAATGACGATCGCCGCCGCCTTGTTCCTGTCCCCGCAAGCTCAGCCCACGGCGGAGAGCCTGTTGCAGGTCGCCGACGCGTTCGACCGCGCGCAGCTGGCCAAGGACGCCGCAGCGCTGGAGCGCATGGTCGCCGACGACCTGATCTTCATCGACGGCAGCGGCAAGCGCCTGGGCAAGCAGGCCTTCATCCATGGCTGGACCGCCCCCGGCGACGCTTTCGACCCGATCGTGCTCGTCGATCGCCGCCTGGTGCCACTCGGCCCCGACGCCTTCCTGGTCAGCGCCGAGACCACGCTGTCGGGCACTTCCGACGGCAAGCGCTTCGCCAGCGCCTTCCGTTTCACCGATACCTTCCGGCGGGTCGATGGCCGCTGGCGCGCCGTACACATCCAGGTGACGCGCCTGCCCGCGAAGAACTGAGCGGCGCCCGGCCGCCGAGAGGATATGGCGCGCGGCCCGGTGCTGGTCTAGGGGCCGGGGAATGGACTTCGACGATCAACTCCGCCGCTATTTCGGCACCACGGATTTCGCCGCGCTGAACCCCGACGCCCTCACCGCCGGCACCGACCGGATCGGCGTCGACCTCGGCCTCGAGACCGACCGCAACCGCCGCTTCGCGCTCTGGGCGCTGCTCCACATCCTCGGCAACGCGCCCGACCTCGACGTGACCTTCGCCGAGGAAGCCGACCGCGAGGCCGCCCGCAACTTCATGGACCTGCTCGCCGCCGACCAGGAGTGAGGTCAGCGCCTGGTGTCGACGGCGATCCAGTTCGTCTCCCAATTCGCCCCGCCATCGGCCGAGAACGCCTGCTCGAAGCGCGCCGAATTGGGCGTGACGTCCGAGATGATGAAGCGGACGAGCACGGTGCGGCCGTCGACGCTGTCCACGCCGTAAAAGGTCCCCCGCCCCTTCGCGTCGAACGCGCCGGTGACCGGCGGCGTGAGGCGGCCGCTGCGGACGCTCGCGAAGTTGAGCGTCCATTGCCGCGCCTTGGGGTCGTAGAGCCGGAGCGACATGCCCTCGATCTTCCCCGACGCGCCTTCGACCGAAAGCTCGACGAGGTTGGCGCGGCCGCCCAGCACCGGGCGAACCTCGGTCGTGCCGCGATACTCGACCCACCGGGTCGATCCGGTCAGCGGCTCGGGCAGATAGCGCAGTTGGGTCGTCCAGCTTCCGATTTCCCAGTCGAAGTCCCGGCTCCCGTCGCGCGCCTGCGCCGGTGCCGGGGCTGCTGTCTGTCCGAAACTTGGGGCGGGACAGGCCAGGAGGACGGCTGCCAGAGCGAGCGCGCCCGCCGCGGCGGCCCACTTTGGCCGAACCGCCCCACCGAATCGTTCGCGACGATCATGTCCATGCCCCAGCATCAGCGCCTCCTCCGGTTCACCCTGCAATATCCGGCTCCAGCGGCTTAGGGAACCGACGGATCGTGGCGATTGGCTATCGATGTCCCTACGCGTCCCTCGAACAATCTCCTTCTCCCCTTGTGGGAGAAGGAAGGGGCCCGCTCGCGAAGCGAGTGGGAAGGATGAGGGGGACTGAGTCTCACTCCCCCCTCACCCTTCCGCCGACTTCGTCGGCTCCCTCCCTCTCCCACAAGGGAAGAGGGAGTAGGATGCGAACCCTCACCCCTTCCGCACCGGCTGCCGGATCACCGTCCTGAGCTTCCCGGGCGCCACCTTGCGCGGGTCGCCGAGATAGACCTCGTGGTGCCGGCCCGCGAAGTCGTAGCCGCCCGCGGGCATGACCTCCCGGTGCAGCGTCGCGAGCAGCGGCCCTTCGTCGTCATAGCTGCCCACATGCAACGCCTGGAGGCAAAGGCCTTCCTCCAGGCTCTCCAGCCGCAAGGTCTCGGCGAGGGCGCCACGCTTCTCCCGTGCCTTCTCCCTCGCAGCCAGGAACGCCGTCTCGTCCACGAAGTCCGGCACCATGATCATCATGGTCCAATCCCATTCGTGCTTGCGCCGCGCAGTGAAGCTTTCCGGGTCAGGCGCCGACCAGAGCCCCTCCAGCGGCGCCACGACGAAGTCCCTCTCCTCCGCCTTGCAGGCGAACTTGATCGTATAGGCCGTCGCATAGAGGCTCTCGACCGCCAGCCGATAGGCCGGGGCGGTGTTCGGGTCGCCATGGCCGTCCGCCATCAGATAGGAGACCCGCGGCACGTCGATCGGCACGAAGCGGCCGCGCGGCGCGGTGAAGAGCGCCTTCCGGGTCTTCTTCAGGTCCAGCTTCTCCATCCGCCCCGCCGTCCCCCGGATCAATGATTGTGCCGCGGCGCCTTCTCGCTGGTCCGCCGGTACTTCAGCGCGAAGTCGAGCACCCCGCCCTCGCCCAATTGCCCCACCTTCTCGCGGTACAGTTCCTCCCAGGGCGTGTTGCTCTCGGGGACCGGCGGCACCGGCTCGGCCTTCCGGCGCGCGATCTCGTCCGGCGCGACCAGCGCGTCGCAGGTACCCGCGTTGAGATCGACGCGGATCACATCGCCGGTCCGCAGCCAGGAAAGCCCCCCGCCCGCCGCGCTCTCGGGCGAGGCGTTGAGGATCGACGGGCTGTCCGACGTTCCCGATTGCCGCCCGTCGCCGAGCGTCGGCAGGCTCATGATGCCCTGCTGGATCAAGTGATCGGGCGGCTGCATGTTGACCACCTCGGCCGAGCCGGGCCAGCCGATCGGGCCCGCGCCGCGGATCACCAGGATGCAGTTCGCGTCGATGCCCAGTGCCGGATCGTTGATCCGGTGGTGATAGTCGTCCGATCCGTCGAAGATGATCGCCCGGCCTTCGAACACGCCCTCCTGCCCCGGCCGCGAAAGATAGCGCGCCGCGAAGTCGGGCCCGATCACGCTGGTCTTCATGATCGCCATGTCGAAGAGATTGCCCGAGAGCACGAGGAAGCCCGCTTTCTCCTTGAGCGGCTTGTCCCACGGGAAGATTACCGCCGCATCGCTCGCCGCGCGGCCGGTGACATTCTCGGCCAGCGTCTTGCCGGTGCAGGTCATCACGCTGCCGTCGAGCGCGCCATTGGCAAGCATCTCGGTCAGCACCGCGGGAATGCCGCCCGCGCGGTGGAAGCGCTCGGAGAGGAATTCGCCCGCGGGCTGCATGTTGACGATCAGCGGCAGGTCGTAGCCCGAACGCCAGTCGTCCGGCGTGATCTCGATCCCCGCATGCGCCGCCATCGCGACGAGGTGCGGCTGGGCGTTGGTCGAGCCGCCGATCGCGGTCAGCAGCTTGATCGCGTTGAGGAAGCTCGCCTTGGTCAGGATCTTCGAGGGGCGAAGGTCCTCATAGGCCATCTCGACGATGCGCTTGCCGGTCTCGTACGCGATCTGCCCGCGCTCGCGATACGGCGCCGGGATCATCGCGCAGCCGGGCAGGCTCATCCCCAGCCCCTCGGCGATCGAGTTCATCGTCGATGCGGTGCCCATGGTGTTGCAATGGCCGGGCGACGGCGCGCTCTCCATCGCGCGCTTGAGGAACTCCTCCTCGTCGATCTCGCCCGCCGCCATTTTCCGCCGGCTCCGCCAGATGACGGTACCGGAACCGACCAGCTCGCCTTCGTGCCACCCGTCGAGCATCGGCCCGCCCGAGAGCACGATCGCCGGGATGTCGACCGTCGAGGCCGCCATCAGCGAGCTCGGCGTGGTCTTGTCGCAGCCGGTGGTGAGGATCACCGCGTCGATCGGATAGCCGTTGAGGATCTCGACCAGCCCCAGATAGGCGAGATTGCGGTCGAGCGCCGCGGTGGGGCGGCGGCAATTCTCGAAGATCGGATGGAGCGGGAATTCCATCGGCACGCCGCCCGCCGCCAGGATGCCCTCCCGCGCCCGCTTGACCGTCTCCAGATGGATACGGTTGCACGGCGCGATATCGCTGCCCGACTGCGCGATGCCGATGATCGGCTTGCCCGAGCGCAGCTCGTCGGGCGTGATGCCGTAGTTCATGAAGCGCTCGAGATAGAGCGCCGCCATGTCGCTGCGGCCGGGCGCGGCGAACCATTCGCGCGAACGGAACGGGCGGGCAGGCGTACGGGTCGTCATCGGTCACTCCAAACAAAATACGCGTCATCCCCGCGCAGGCGGGGATCCAGGGTCACAAGCGATATCGCCCTTGGCTCTGGATCCCCGCCTGCGCGGGGATGACGAAAGAAGGGAGGAGTAGGCCCTCCCCTCCCTTATCCTTCCATCGCCTCCAGTTCCTTGCCCTTGGTCTCATGGATGAAACGCTGGACGAGGAAGAAGCTGATCACCGCGCACAGCCCATAGAACGTATAGCTCGCGGCAAGGCCGATCCCCGAGGCCATCACCGGGAAGCTCTGCGCGATGAGATAGTTGGCGAACCACTGCGCGAAGCCGCACACCGCCAACGCCGAACCGCGGATTTGGTTCGGGAACATCTCGCCGAGCATCACCCACATCACCGGGCCCCAGGAGACGTTGAAGAAGATCACGTAGAGATTGGCGGCGATCACCGCGATCGTGCCGAGCTGGACCGAGAGCACCAGCTTGCCCTCGGCGTCGAGCGAGCCCTGGCTGAAGGCGTAGACCATCACGAACAAGGTCAGCGCCATGCCCGCCGAACCGATCAGCAGCAGTGGCTTGCGGCCGATCTTGTCGATCACCGCGATGGTGACGAAACAGGCCGCGATCGAGACCGCGCCCGAGACGATGTTGATCAGCAGCGCGTCGCCCTCGGTGAAGCCGGCGAGCTGCCACAGGGTCGCGCCGTAATAGAAGATCACGTTGATGCCGACGAGCTGCTGGAACACCGCGAGCAGCAGGCCCGCCCAGACGATCGCACGGATGCCGAGGAAGCCGCGGCCGCCCTTCGGGGTCAGCACGTCCGAGAGCTGCGGACGGTGGTCGGTCGAGAAGCTCGCCTGGATCTCGGCGAGCTTGAGCGCGCCCTGCGTGGTGCCGAACAGCGACGTCAGCACGGTGAGCGCTTCGGGGTTGCGCCCCTTGGAGACGAGATAGCGCGGGCTCTCCGGAATGAAGAACAAAGCGACGAGGAACACCGCGGCCGGGATCGCCTGCATCAGGTACATCCAGCGCCACGCTTCGATGCCCAGCCAGAACTTGTTGGTCGAGGCACCGGCCGCCCCGGCGAGGTAGTAATTGACCACGAACGCGGCGGTGAGGCCGGAGATGATCATGATCTGCTGCACCGTCGTCATCCGCCCGCGGATGTTCGCGGGGGCGACTTCGGAGATGTAGGCCGGCGACAGCACCGATGCGGCGCCCACCGCCATGCCGCCCAGGATACGGGCGATGACGAAGATGTTGTGGTCGTGCGACAGGCCCTGGATCAGCGCGCCGACGAGGAAGAGCACCGCGGCGAGCCGCATCACGTTGCGGCGGCCCATGCGGTCCGCGAGGGTGCCGGCGAAGAAGGCGCCGATGAAGCAGCCGATCAGCAGCGAGCCGACGGTGAAGCCGAGCCCGGCCTCGTCGAGCGCGAACGCCGCCTTGAGGCCCGGCTGGGTGCCGTTCACGGCGCCGCTGTCATATCCGAAAAGCAATCCGCCGATCGTCGCGACCGCGACGATGGCGCTGATCAGGCCGATATTGGCCCTCTCGGCGGTCTGATTCATCCCCACTTCCTCTCCTGGTCACCCGTGCGCGACCCGGCACGGCGTGTTAGCGGTAACGGTGGCCCGGACGCCGGGCAAATGCAAGCGCCTCTAATTCAAATCCTCCCCCGCCAGGGGGAGGTGGCGCCGAAGGCGTCGGAGGGGGAGGTAAACGGCGCACTCTCCAATGGAGCGCCGTGATTCCGCCCCCTCCGTCACGCTGCGCGTGCCACCTCCCCCTGGCGGCGGAGGATTGAAAGGCTTCGCGCGCCTGAACGCCGATCCACCCTAGCGCAGTCCCGGACCGGTCGTGCCGGAACTCCGGCGCCCGGCCCCCGCGCCGCGTCCCGGAGCCGCCGCATGCGCCGCTCCGGGCGGCGCGGAGGACTCGCGGACGATCAACTCGTGGTCGAGCACCTGCTCCTCGAGCTTGTCCGTCTCCGACGACCGATGCGCACGGATGCGCGCGAGGAGCAAAGTCAGCGCTTCCTCGGCCATGGTGGAGATCGGCTGGCGCACGGTGGTGAGCTCGGGCCACACGGTGGTGGCGAGCGAGGTGTCGTCGAACCCGACCACGCTCAGATCCTGCGGCACATGGAGGCCGCGGCGGTGCGCGACGCCCACCGCGGCGGCGGCCATGTCGTCGTTGCTGGCGAAGATCGCGGTCGGCGGCTCGGGCCGGTCGAGCAGCCGCTCGGCCGCGACGATCCCCGAGCGGAAGGTGAAATAGCCCTGCTCCACCGGCACCGACTTGACGTCGATCCCCGCCTCTTCGAGCGCCGCCGCGAAGCCGCGATAGCGCTCGGCGCTCGAGGTCTGGTTGGGATTGCCGCGGATGAAGCCGATCCTGCGGTGGCCGAGGTCGAGCAAATGCCGGGTCATCGCCGCGGCGCCCTCGAAATCGTCGATGCGGACGTTGAGGCTGCGCGCGGGCGGCAGCCCCATCGCGACCGAGACCCAGGGGATGCCCGCCGCCTCCAGCTCGGCGCGCACGGGCGCGGCCTCGGAAAGCGGCGGCGGCAGGATCACGCCCTCGACGCTGGTCGAGGCGAAGCTGCGCGTCGCCTCGGCCTGCTCGTCCGGCCGCTCGCTCTCGCACGCCTCGAGCACGAGATGGCATCCCGCGCGGCGCGCGGCGGCGAGCGCGCCGATCAGGAATTGCGAGAGATAGGCGGCCGACGGGTTCGAATAGAGCAGACCGATCTGCGTCGCGTCGCCCGCGGCGAGGCTGCGCGCGGCGCTGTTCGGCGAATAATTGAGCTGCTCGATCGCGGCGAGCACCGCGGCGCGCGTGGTCTCGCGCACATTGGTGCCCCCGTTGACGACGCGCGACACCGTCATCGCCGACACGCCAGCGGCGCGTGCGACGTCCTGCACGGTTACCGTACCGCGGCTTCTTCGGCTAGGTTTGCTCATCCCCGTCCTTTGTTCCCGAGGCATAGGGTGCGGTTTCTTGGAATGCAATCGACATGAAACCGGTTGCGGCCCGGTTGACCCCGCCGCCGCGCGACGATAGCTGATAGCGCTACCAAAACCCATACAAAAGGCGCGCCGTCAGCGCCGGACTCAGGAGAGCCCGATGATCGTTTCCCGCCGCTTGCCGGGCATGCCCGCCCGCCGGTTCCGCCTGGCCGCGCTCGCCGTGCTGGCCGCGACCGCGCTGACGCCGGCGCCCGCCCTGGTCGCGCATGCCCAGACCGCCCGCGCCGACAAGCCGCTCTACAAGGACGCCTCGCAGCCGATCGACGCGCGCGTCGAGGACCTGCTCAAGCGGATGACGCTCGAGGAGAAGGTCCAGCAGATGGTCGCGATCTGGCTCCACAAGGAGAAGATCCAGACCCCCGAGGGCGAGTTCGATCCCGTGAAGGCGAGCCGCAACTTCCCCGCCGGCCTCGGCCAGATCTCGCGCCCCTATGACCGCCGCGCGATCACCCAGGGCCCGGCGGCCGGCGCCGCCGCGGGCACGGTCAACCGCAACGCCGAGGACACCGCGCGCTACATCAACGCCGCGCAGCGCTGGGCGGTCGAGAAGACCCGGCTCGGCATCCCACTGATCATGCACGAGGAGGCGCTGCACGGCTATGTCGCCCCCGGCGCGACTGCCTTCCCCCAGGCGATCGCGCTCGCCAGCACCTGGAACCCCAAGCTACAGGAGCAGGTCTTCTCGGTCGCCGCCCGCGAGATGCGCGCCCGCGGCGCCAACCTCGCGCTCGCCCCCGTGGTCGACGTCGCGCGCGATCCGCGCTGGGGCCGCATCGAGGAGACCTATGGCGAGGATCCGTACCTCGTCGGCGAGATGGGCCTCGCGGCGATCCGCGGCTTCCAGGGCACCACGCTGCCGCTCGCCAAGGACAAGGTCTATGTCACGCTCAAGCACATGACCGGCCACGGCCAACCCGAGAGCGGCACCAATATCGGCCCCGCGACGGTCTCCGAGCGCACGCTGCGCGAGGTCTTCTTCCCGCCCTTCGAACGCGCGGTGACCGAGCTGCCGGTCATGTCGGTGATGCCTTCGTACAACGAGATCGACGGCATCCCGAGCCACGCCAATCGCTGGCTGCTCCACGACGTGCTGCGCCAGGAATGGGGCTTCAACGGCGTGGTGCTCAGCGACTATTTCGCGATCCGCGAGCTGATGACGCGCCACAAGATGTTCGACAATCTCGGCGACGCCGCCGTCCGCGCGCTCGACGCCACGGTCGATTTCGAGACCCCCGACGCCGAAGCCTATGCGCTGCTGCCCCAGCTGGTTCGCGAGGGCCGGGTGAGCGAGGCGCAGATCGACGAATCGGTGCGCCGCATCCTCAAGCTCAAGTTCAACGCCGGACTGTTCGAGAACCCCTATGTCGACGCCAAGGCGGCGGCGGCCAAGACCGAGACGCCCGACGCGATCGCCCTCGCCCGCGAGACGGCGCGCCAGGCGATGGTGCTGCTCAAGAACGACAAGAACCTGCTCCCGCTCGACGCGGGCAGGATCAAGCGCCTGGCGGTGATCGGCACGCATGCCAGCGACACCCCGATCGGCGGCTACAGCGACGTGCCCCGCCACGTCGTCAGCGTGCTCGAGGGGCTGAAGGCCGAGGGCAAGGGCAAGTTCGAAGTCGATTTCGCCGAGGGCGTGAAGCTCACCAAGAGCCGCGCCTGGGCCGCCGACGCGGTCGAGCTGGTCGACGACGCGACCAACGACCGCCTCCGCGCCGAGGCGATCGAGACCGCGAAGCAGGCCGACACGATCGTGCTGGTGCTCGGCGACAACGAACAGCTCAGCCGCGAGGCCTGGGCCGACAACCATCTCGGCGACCGCAACAGCCTCGAGCTGATCGGCCCGCAGAACCAGCTCGCGAAGGAGATCCTGGCGCTCGGCAAGCCGGTGGTGGTGCTGCTCCTCAACGGCCGGCCGCTCTCGGTCAAGTATCTCTCGGAGAACGCCCCCGCGCTGATCGAGGGCTGGTATCTCGGCCAGGAGACCGGCAACGCCGTCGCCGACGTCCTGTTCGGCCGGTCCAATCCGGGCGGCAAGCTGCCGGTGACGATCGCGCGCGACGTCGGCCAGCTGCCGATGTTCTACAACCACAAGCCGAGCGCGCGGCGCGGCTATCTCTTCGCCGAGACCAGCCCGCTCTATCCCTTCGGCTACGGCCTCTCCTACACCAGCTTCGACATCGCCGCCCCTGTGCTCGCGACGCCGACGATCGGGCGGTACAACAGCGTGCACGTCAGCGTCGACGTGACCAACACCGGCAGCCGCGCCGGCGACGAAGTGGTCCAGCTCTATGTCCGCGACGACCTCGCCAGCGTCACCCGGCCGGTCAAGGAACTGAAGCGCTTCGAGCGCGTCAGCCTCCAGCCCGGCGAGAAGAAGACCGTCACCTTCACGCTCACCCCGCGCGACCTGTCGCTGTGGAACGTCGACATGAAGCGCGTCGTCGAGCCCGGCACCTTCACCATCTCGTCCGGCCCGGACTCGGTGAAGCTCAAGAGCACCACGCTGACGGTGAAGTAACCCGCACAAACTCCCCTCCCTGCATGCAGGGAGGGGAGTGCGGGCTAGCTATCCAGCCACGCCGCCACCCAGAACAGCGGCGCGTTCCAGTTGATCGCCACCTCGTTCATCGAGAAGGCGTGGATGTCGTCGACCCAGCAGCGCTGCGGGGCGCATTTGCCGCGCATCGTCTTGGCGACGTCGTCGCTCATCGCCGTCGAATTGGGCCCGCCCGAGAGCACCCCCGGCGGTGGCCCGGGCAGCTTCGGGTTCAGGCTGGGCGCCCAGAAGCGATGGTGCGGGTTCAGCATCGGCCGCACGCCGTAACCGCTGACATAGGATTGGCCGAGCGGGTTGCGGCCCAGCACATAGTCCATCGCCGCGACCACGCCCTCGCGATACTTCGGCGCGCCGGTGAAGTCGTGCGCCAGCCCGAGCAGCATCGCCCGGTTGAGCAACGCGGCGTTCGAACCCCAAGGATAGTCGCGCGCGACATAGGGAATGCCATAGCCATTGCCCTTCTCGTCGGCGAGGAAGCGGTCGGCCGCCGCCACGATCGCCGCGCGCAGGCGATCGATATCGGCCTTGGGCAGGCCGTTCCGCACCGTCGCCAGGGTGATCGTCCCCAAAGGCGCCGTGCTCGGCCAGCCGGGCTCGCGCAGCGCCGCGGTGAAGTGCGGCATGTGCGTCACCACATAGCGATACTCGCCGCCGCCAGTGGTGGCGAACAGCTCGGCCGCCGCCCAGTAGAACTCGTCCGACACGTCGCCGTCGCCATAGCCGCCGCTGCCGGTGAAGCTGTTGGTGGCATAGACTTCCGGGTTGCGCTTCGCCGCCTCCCAGGCGCGCGTCGCGGCGGCGAGGCAGCGCGCGGCGAACGCGTCGTCCACCCCGCGCCAGAGCCGCGCGCACTGCGCAGCGGCGGCGGCGAGGTTGAGCGTCGCCGCAGTGGTCGGCGGATAGACCAGCCGCTCCTCGCGATCGTCCTGCGGCGGCATGGGCAGGGCGGTCCAGTTGCGGTCGGCGACCTTCTGGTGCGCCATCCCGCCGGCATCGATCTCGGCGAAGTCGGCGGGCTCGGTCTCCCAGGCGGGCTTGCCGGCCTTGGCGGGCTTGGGCGGCCCTGCCGGAACGCGCATCCGCGTGCCGTCGGCGATCTGCATCCGCAGCAGGAACTCCATCTCGAAGCGCGCCTCGTCGAGCAGGTCGCTCACGCCATTGCCGGCTTCGGGGACCTTCAGGCTGCCATCGGCAAAGGCCCCGGGCCGGCGCTCATAGGCGTTTAGCAAGGTCCACAACGAGATGCCGCCATTGACGACATATTTGCCGTGGTCGCCCGCGTCGTACCAGCCGCCGGTCAGGTCGAGCGCAGTGGCGCAGCCCTTCCAGTCGGTCCCGCGCTCGTCGCGCCCGGCGAAGCATTTCGCGACTTCCTTCGGATGCCCCGCCGGCCGCGCCCAGGCCGCGCCGACCAGCCGCGCCTCGATCGGCACGCCCGCGCGCTGATGATAGAAGAAGGCGAGCGCGTCCTTGGCGAGCGGCGCATAGATCCCCTCGCGGATCGCGAACGCATCGCTCGGCGAGCCCCCCACGACGAGGCGATAGCCCTCGCCCGGCACGCGGAAGTCGCTGAAATCGATGCGCTGCAGCTCAGCGCCCGACGCCGCATCCTTGCCCAGGACCTTCGCCTTGCCCTGCCCCACCACGCGATCGCTCGCGTCGACCAGTGTCCAGCTCAGCGATCCCGATCCGCCCCAGACGATCGCGGTCTTGGCGTCGCCGGGCTCGAATCCGATCTGGTTGAGATGGATCGGCAATGGCGGCGGGATCGCCGCACCCAGCAGGAGGGCGGTGGCGGCCACTAAGGTTGTACGCATGGAAATCCTCATCCCGTCCTTACTTCGTCACCCCCGCGAAAGCGGGGGCCCATCTCCCGGAGGCGCAACAAACCGCGCCGGCGCGTTGGTGGATGGCGTAGGAGATGGGCCCCCGCTTTCGCGGGGGTGACGGTTGAGTGGTTGAGGCTTGGCCAGCCATCACTCCCCACTCCCCGCGAACACCCCGAACGTCGAGCCGACGAAACCGCCCGCGGTCTTGGTCGTCAGCGCGTCGGTCGTCAGCTGCGTCAGCGGCCGCCATGCCAGCATCGTCACGTCGGGGCTGCCGAGGACGCGGGCATAGGAGAAGGCGTAGCGATTGCCCTGCACTTCGATGCGCAGCGCCAGCGGCTTGCCGGGCGCGATGCCGAAGGTGGCGGCGTCGACCGCGGCGACCGTCTCGCCGGCGGCGCTCGCCTTTGGCCCCTCGCGCCGGTCGAGCGCGACGACCAGCTTGCCGCCGACCTGCTTCAATCCGAGGAAGAACCAGTAATCGTCGTTCTGGAGCACCGCGATCCCGGCGCGGTCGCCGTCCTTGCCCGGCGCGAAGCGTACCACCGTCTCGGCGACCGCATTCTGGTGCTGCTGACGCCGCGCCAGGAAGGAGGGATTGGCATTGTCGCCCAGCCCCACCGGCCGCGCGGTGAGCGCGAGCGCGCCGCCCGCGAGCGCGAACCAGTTGCTGCGCGGATTGCGCAGCATCATCCAGTAAGGCGGCAGCTTCGTGCCGTCGAACTCGTCGCGCACCGTGAAGCCGCCATTGGTCGGCACCAAAGGCGCGGGCTGCGCCGGCAGCGCGGGCCGGGCATGGATCCAGGGAATCGCCTGCCCCGGATCGGTGATCCGCGGCCAGCCATTCTCCCAGCGCACCGGCATCAGGAAGGTCTCGCGCCCGATCGTGTAGAAGTCGTCGGCATAGGGCCGCACCGCAAGAAACGTCGCCCACCATTTGCCGTCGGGCGTGGTGACGAGCTGCGCGTGCCCCGCCGAGGTGATCGGATTCGCGCGGTCGCGCGGCAGGCCCCGCTGGGTGAGGATCGGATTGTCGGGATTGGCCTCGTACGGCCCGGTGACGCTCTTCGAGCGCAGGATCACCTGGCTATGGCCTTCTGCGGTGCCGCCCTCGGCACAGCTCAGATAATACCACCCGTCCTTCTTGAAGATGTGCGGCCCCTCGATCCAGATCGGCTTCTTCGAGAAATCGACCCCGCCGTTGACCAGCACCTTCCGCGGGCCGATCGTCTTGAGCGCCTTGAGATCGAACTGCTGGATCCAGATCGCGCGATGGCCCTGATATTGCGGCTCCCCCTCGGGCGGGCCGTTGTTGAGGATCCAGGTCTTGCCGTCGGCGTCGAAGAACAATGAGGGGTCGATACCGCCCACCAGATCGGGCAGCCACACCGGATCGGACCAGGGGCCCGCCGGATTCTTCGCGGTGATCACGAAATTGCCGCCGCAATCGACGCAGGTGTTGAGGATGTAGAAGGTCCCGCCCTTCGCCTGGATCGTCGGCGCGAACACCCCGCGCGACAGGCCGAGCTGCTTGAAGTCGAGCTGTTCCGGCCGGTCGATCGCATTGCCGATCTGGGTCCAGCTGACGAGGTCACGGCTGTGGAAGACCGGAATGCCGGGGAAATAGCTGAAGGTCGACGTGACGAGGTAGAAATCGCTGCCGACGCGGGTGACGCTGGGGTCCGGGTAGAAGCCCTGGAGGATCGGATTGCGATACTGGTCGGGTCCCGGCTTGTTGGCGCGGTCGACCGGATCCTCGCCGCGATATTCGAACCAGTCGAAGCTGGCCACGGGCTGGGCGACGGCGGGGGTTGCGAAGGCCAGCATGGCCGCAATCATTGCTCCCCTCCCTGCTTGCAGGGAGGGGCTGGGGGTGGGTGCGCGCGTCTGCGCGCCAAAAAGACTCACCCGCCGGCCGGAAAACAGCGCCTGCCGGGGCATCGAGCCCCGCCCGGCGCTAACCCACCCCTTGATCCCCTCCCTGGAAGGGAGGGGAAAGGACGCTTTCGCACGCGCTGGAAGTTTCATGCCGCACAATTCTCCCGGATGAAGTCGCGGTGCTTCGGCATGTAGTCGGCCGAATTGGTGACGGCCTCGCGGATATGCGCGAGCCGCGCGCGCGTCTCTTCGAGGCTCATCACCTCGGCGACCGGGTCGAAGCTCTGCGCGCCCATCAGCTGGCCGTGCATCACCGCGAACCAGCTGGTGTCGTTGAACAGTTCCTCATTCTCGCGGAAGCAGCGGCCGTGGCTCTTGAAGACGCGCATCTTCTCGGCCAGCCGCTCGGGGATCTCCATGTTGCGGCAATAGTCCCAGAAGGGCGAATCGGTCCGCTCGGTGGCGTGGTAGTGGAGCACGAGGAAGTCGCGGATCTCCTCGTAATCGGTGGTCATGATCCGGTTGTACCGGTCGACATCGGCCTGGTTGAAGTTGCGGTCCGGGAACATCGTCAGGAAGCGCGAGAGGCCGCTCTGGATCAGCCATATCGACGTGGATTCGAGCGGCTCGAGGAAGCCGCCGGCGAGCCCCATCGCCACGCAGTTCTTGATCCAGAACTTGTTGCGGTGCCCAGTGACGAACGGGACTACGCGCGGATCGGCGAGCGGCTTGCCGTCGAGGTTGCCGAGCAGGATCGACGTCGCCTCGTCGTCGGACATGTAGTCCGAGCAGAAGACATGGCCGTTGCCGATCCGGTGCTGGAGCGGGATTCGCCATTGCCAGCCGGCCGTGTGTGCGGTCGAGCGGGTATAGGGTGTCCATTCGTCGACACTCTCGCACGGCACCGCGATCGCGCGGTTGCAGGGCAGGTAGCGCGACCAGTCGGTGAACCCGGCCGTCAGCGCCCGCTCGATGATCAGCCCGCGGAAGCCCGAGCAGTCGACGAACAGGTCGCCCTCGATCTCGCTGCCGCCCTGCAGCACCACCGACTGGACGAAGCCGTCCGCGCCGCGCAGCTTCACGTCGACGATTTTGCCCTCGCGGCGGACCACCCCGCGCTCCTCCGCATAGCCGCGCAGGAAGCGCGCATAGAGGCCGGCGTCGAAGTGGAAGGCATAAGCGATGTCGGAAAGCGGCGAGCGCCCCGCGTCGATCGAGCGCATGAACTTGCCCATCTGCCCGGCCTTGGCCTGGAGCGACCATTCGTCGATATCCGGCGCCTCGCCGAGCTGGTGCAGCCGCAGGAAATAGGCGTGGAACGACACCCCCTGCATGTCGACGCCGTACTTGCCGAAGGGGTGGAAATAGGTGTGCCCCTGCCGCCCCCAGTTCACGAACTGGATGCCGAGCTTGAAGCTGCCCTTGGTCTTGGCGACGAACTCGTTCTCGTCGAGCCCGAGCATGCGGTTGAAGGTCGCCATCTGCGGGATGGTCGCCTCGCCCACGCCGATGATGCCGATCTCGTCCGATTCGACCAGGGTGATGCTGGCGTATTCGGGGCCCAGGATGCGCGCGAGCGTGGCGGCGGTCATCCATCCGGCGGTGCCGCCGCCGACGATGACGATGTTGCGGATGCGATTGTCGGTCATTCCTGTCCTCAACGGGCGGCCGCCATCGCCGGCGGCGGTGCGGCGCGGCAGTGGCGGGCGAGATAGTCTGCGTGGCCGGGCATGGCGTCGGCGGCGCGGGCGAAGATGCCGCGGATGCGCTCGATCATCGGGCGCAATTGGTTGACGTCGAGCGCGTCGGCCACCGGATCCCAGCCCTGCGGCGTGACGCCCTGCCCGCGCATCACCGCGATCCAGCTCGTCTCGGCGAACAGTTCGTCGTCGCGGCGGAAGATCCGGCCGCGGTTGCGGAACAAAGCGATGCGCTGCGCCAGGCTCTCGGGCACCTCCATCTCGCGGACGTGGCGCCACAGTTCACCCGGGCGTTCGTTCGCCTTGTAGTGGAAGATGACGAAGTCGCGGACTTGCTCGTACTGGGTCCGGGTGAGGTCGTTATACATGTCGCGCTCGGCATCGCCCCAGCCGCGGTCGGGCAGCAAGGCGAGCAGGCGCGAGATGCCCGACTGGATCAAGTGGATGCTCGTCGATTCGAGCGGCTCGAGGAAGCCCGAGGAGAGCCCGAGCGCGACGCAATTGCGGTTCCAGGCGAGCTTGCGGCGCCCCGTGGTGAAGCGCAGCGGGCGCGGATCGGCGAGCGCCTCGCCCTCGAGGTTGCCGAGCAGGGTCGCCGCCGCCTCGTCGTCGGAGAGATGCGCGCTCGAATAGACATAGCCGTTGCCGGTGCGGTGCTGGAGCGGGATGCGCCATTGCCAGCCCGCCTCGCGCGCGGTGGCGCGCGTATAGGGGGTGAGCGCGCCGACATTGGCCGAAGGCACGGCCACCGCGCGGTCGCACGGCAGCCAGTGCGTCCAATCCTCATAGCCGGTGTGGAGCGCTTCCTCGATCAGCAGCCCGCGAAAGCCCGAGCAGTCGACGAACAATTCGCCCTCGATCCGCTCGCCGCTCTCGAGCGTCACCGCCTCGATGAAGCCGTCCTCGCCGCGCAGCGCGACATGCGTTATCCGCCCCTCGCGGCGGACGACGCCGCGCTGCTCGGAATAAGCGCGCAGATAGGCGGCGTAGAGCGAGGCGTCGAAATGATAGGCCTGCACCATCGAGGCGAGCGGCGAGCCCTGGTCGCCGCTCGGGGCGGCGTAGCGGTTGCGATATGCCGCGGTCGCGCAGAGGCTGTATTCCTCGAGCGGCGCCGCCAGGCCGAGCGCGTGGAGCTTCTGCCAGATCTGGTGGAAGCGCACGCCCTCGACGTCGAAGCCGAACTCGCCGAAGGGGTGCATGTAGCGCTCGCCGGGGCGCCCCCAGCCGACGAACTCGATGCCGAGCTTCATCGAGCCCTGGGTGTGGGCGAGGAAATGGTTCTCGTCGATGCCGAGCATCGCGTTGAAGGTGCGGATCGGCGGGATCGTCGCCTCGCCGACCCCGACGATGCCGATCGCTTCCGATTCGACCAAGGTCACCTGCACGCCCGCGCGCACCATGCGGGCGAGCGCGGCGGCCGCCATCCAGCCGGCGGTGCCGCCGCCGACGATGACGATGCTCCGGATCGGGGGCGTCGTCATCCGCGGGGGACGCCGACGCGACGGGTCAAAACGAACAAATTTCCCTCCCCTTCCACGATGTTAGCGCTCCCACTTCCTGAACCGCAGCGGCGGAGGCCGGGACCCTTGTCACGTTGCATCGCAGCAAAACCGTTGCAAAATCAGCACATAAGCACGGCATTGTCACTATCTCTCTTGATCTTTGCCGCCGATCTCCGTTACCCCTGTCAAATAACTACAACAATTCGCGCCAGCCAATGGTAGCGGTAACACTAAGAGGGGGGACGCTGAATGCGCAAGCATTACGCTATTGATGCATCTCATGAAGCTGCGAAACTGAGGGCCGGGCTGCTCCGCGCGGGGGTGTCCGCCGCGGCCTTGTGCCTGTTCGGCGCCGGCTCTGCCTGGGCGCAGACCGAAGGCGCGTCGGCCCAGACCACGCCCGCCGCGGCCCAGGACACCGAAGCGACTGCCCAGACCGAGGAAGAGATCGTCGTCCAGGGCTATCGCCAGTCGCTGCAGAGCGCGCAGCAGATCAAGAAGAACTCCGACGTCATCGTCGACTCGGTCACCGCCGAGGATATCGGCGCCCTTCCCGACCGCTCGATCACCGAGACCCTCCAGCGCATCCCGGGCGTCGCGATCAACCGCTTCGCCGCCGGCGTCGATCCGGACCACTTCTCGGTCGAGGGCTCGGGCGTGGTCGTCCGCGGCCTCACCTATGTCCGCTCCGAATTCAACGGCCGCGAGGCGTTCAGCGCCAATAACGGCCGCGCCCTGAGTTTCGCCGACGTGCCCTCCGAGCTGATGGGCGGCGTCGACGTGTTCAAGTCGCCCTCGGCCGATCGCATCGAAGGCGGCATCGCCGGCGTGGTCAATCTGCGCACGCGCAAGCCGTTCGACGCCAAGGGCCTCGTCCTCGCCGCCTCGGCCGAGATGAACTATGGCGACTTCCAGAAGGATCCGAGCGCCAATCTCAACGTGGTGATCAGCAATCGCTGGGAAACGGGGATCGGCGAGTTCGGCCTTCTCGCCAGCGCGTCCTATTCGAACCTCAAGAGCCGCGCCGACCGACTGCAGGTGTCGAGCTTCCGCATCCGCAACCTCTATTCGGACGGCGACGTCGTCCAGAATCCCGGTGCCACCCAGGTCGGCCGCGTGGTCTTCCCGCGCGGCGCCGTGCTCGGCAGCCAGGAGTTCGACCGCACCCGCTACGGCTATTCGGCCGCGGCGCAGTGGCGCAGCAACGACGGCTCGATGGAGGCGGTGTTCCAGTTCCTGCGCTCGGATGCGCGACAGGCGTGGAACGAGCACACCGTCGAGATCGCGACCGACAACGTCTCCGGCAACGGCGATTCGCGCCGCGTGCCGGGCACGACGCTGGAATTCGACGATGACGGCCTGTTCACCAGCGGGACGATCACCGGCCCGACAGGCTGGCGTGCGGACCAGTTCACGGGCGCCGCGCGCGTGCCGATGATGGGCCTGCAGAGCAACAACATCCAGCGCAGCCATACCGAGAAGCTGGTCACCGACGATTACGGCTTCAACTTCAAATGGGACGTGAACGAGCGGCTCGGCGTCACGGTCGACTATCAGCACGTCCAGTCGAGCACCTATGTCCTCGACAACACGCTGTGGAACTCGACCTACCAGAACGCGTCGATCCAGCTGAACGGCGACGATTATCCGACGATCCAGTTCCTGGCGCCGCAGGTCTGCAACGGGCCCGCGGCCAATTCGCAAGACCCGCCGGGCGCCGATTTCGATTGCGCCGGCTTCGGCAGCCGCGCCGCGGAAAGCATCACCCCGGGACAGCGATACGCGCCGAGCTATTTCGGTGCGGGTCACAACAGCTTCACCGATCCGTACAACAGCTTCCCGCGCGCCGCGATGGACCATGTCGAGGACAGCGACGGCAATTCGGACGCGGCCCGGCTCGATCTCGAATATGCCTTCCCCGAGAGCGGCTTCCTGAAGTCGATCCGCGCGGGCGTGCGCTATGCCGATCGCGATCAGACGGCGCGATTCTCGACCTACAATTGGGGGCGCATCTCCGAGCAGTGGGGCAATAACGGTCCGGTCTGGCTCGACGAGAATGTCGACGGCGTGGCCGGCGGCAGCGGCGGGACGCCGCAGCTCACGGGCTACAACGTACCCTATTATTTCGACAATTTCTTCCAGGGCCAGGCGCCCAATCCGCTCGGCGGACAGGGTCGCCTGTTCTACGGCCCGGACACGGTCAAGAACTATGCGCAGTACGTCGCCTATGCGACGCTGGCCAACCGCGAATGGGAGGCGGCGGTCGCCAACTGCCCGAGCGACAGCGTGGTGCGCAACGGCGGCTGGAACCCGCTGGCCAATCGCTGCGGCGTGGTCGCGGGCACCTGGTTCCTGCCGGGCGAGATCAACCCGATCAACGAGACCAACAAGGCCGCCTACATCATGGCGCGGTTCGACAGCGAGCTCGGCAACGGCATGCGCCTCACGGGCAATGTCGGCGTCCGCTACACGTCGACCAAGCGCAACTCGCAGGGCGTGCAGCAATATACCTACGGCACCACCTATCTGCCCACCGAGGCGACCTGCCTCGCGCCGCCGGCCGATGCCTCGCAGGCGGTGCAGGGCTTCTGCTCCTTCCCGCTCGCGACGCGAACGGCGGTGCGGAACTTCCAGAACGGCGCGCTCGTGGAGTCGCCCGGCGAGACCAATTATGACTATTGGCTGCCGAGCGTTAACCTGAAGCTCGAAGTGGGCGGCGGCCTCCAGTTCCGCGCTGCCTATTTCAAGGGCGTCGCGCCGCCCGCCACCGGCCTCATCCGCAACTATGGCGCGGTCGCAGTGAACGCGGTGCAGAACACCAACGCCGACGGCACCATCATCCCGAACAGCTACCGGCTGCAGGCGACCGTCAACCGCGGCAATCCCTTCCTGCTGCCGGTCGAGGCCGACAATTTCGACCTGACCGCGGAATGGTATTTCTCCAATGTCGGCCAGCTTACCGTCTCGGGCTTCTACAAGCGGCTCAAGAACGTGCTGACCAACACCACCACGCGCACGGCCTACACCAACAACGGCGCGACCTTCGACGCGGTGGTCACCGCGCCGGGCAACGCTCCGGAGACGGGGACGATCAAGGGCGTCGAGGTCGCCTATCAGCAGACCTTCGACTTCCTGCCGGGCTTCCTCAAGGGCCTCGGCCTCCAGGCGAACTACACCTATATCGACTCCAAGGGCGTTCCGCAGAGCACCCTTTCGGAGACCGATCCGGACGTCGGCGCCGGCCGCGTGACCACGGTGGATCTCACCAGCCTGCCGCTGCAGGGGCTTTCGAAGCACACGGTGAACATCACGCCGTTCTTCGATGCCGGGCCGCTCTCGCTGCGTGCGACCTATTCGTGGCGGTCGGACTTCCTGCTGACCATCCGCGACGTGATCGTGCCCAACGACCCGATCATCAACAAGGCGACCGGCCAGCTCGACGCCTCGATCTTCTATGCCCTGTCGGACAATGTGAAGATCGGTATCCAGGGGTCGAACCTGCTCAACGAAGTGGTGAAGACCAAGGCCGTGATCCGGGGCCTCGACGGCGAGAATATCGAGGTGCCGCGCGGCTGGTACATGAACGACCGGCGCATCGCGGGCATCATGCGCTTCAGCTTCTGATCGTTTCCTGCTTACACCCTGCCCTGGCGCCGCTGGTTTCACCCGCGGCGCCATTTTTTTGCCCTTCCCGCCCCGGCGAAGGCGGGAACCTGGTCGCCGGACGGCCGCGATGGTTGGAGGCTCCTCATTTGCGCAGCTGCTGGGCCCCGGCCTTCGCCGGGGTAGCGCGGTGGCCCGATCAAGTTCTAGGTCGTACCGATATTCAAATCCTCCCCCGCCAGGGGGAGGTGGCACGCGCAGCGTGACGGAGGGGGAGGTAAGCAGCGCACTCTCCAATTGAGCGCAGTGATTCCGCCCCCTCCGTCAGCCTGTGGCTGACACCTCCCCCTGGCGGGGGAGGATTGAAAGTCCTCGCTCGCCTGAATGTCGATACGTCCTAGGATTCACCCATGACCGCCTCCCCCGCCCCCATTCGCGAGATCGCCGTCCCGGACGGCGCGCACTTCCGCCGCCACGTGGTCGGCAGCTATGCGCCGGTGGTGATCCGCGGGCTGGTGCGCGACTGGCCGGTGGTCGCCGCGGGCATGGACTCGGTCGAGGCTGCGGCGGCGCATCTGCTGCGCTTCGATCGCGGCGCCGCGGCCGAGGCGTTCATCGGGCCGCCCGGGATCGGCGGCCGGTTCTTCTATTCGCCCGACATGACGGGCTTCAATTTCGAGCGGCGGCGCGGCAGCTTCGCCGAATTGCTGCGCTATCTGCAGGGCATCGTCGGCAAGGAATCCGCACCGTCGGTCTATGCCGGCGCGCTCGAGACCGCGGCGATGCTGCCCGGCTTCGCCGAGGCCAATCCCCTGCCCCTGCTCGAAGGGCTCGATGCGCCGCCGCGGGTCTGGCTGGGCAACCGCTCGACGATCAGCACCCATTTCGACGCGTCGGATAATGTCGCCTGCGTCGCGGCCGGCCGGCGGCGCTTCACGCTCTTCCCGCCCGATCATATCCACAATCTCTATGTCGGCCCGCTCGATCGTACCGTGGCGGGGCAGCCGACGAGCATGGTCGAGCTGAACGATCCGGATTTCGAGCGCTTCCCGCGCTTCCGCGAGGCGCTCGCGGCGGCGCAGTCGGCCGAACTCGAGCCCGGCGACGCGATCTACATCCCTGCCTTGTGGTGGCACCAGGTCGATGCGCTCGCGCCGTTCAACCTGCTGGTCAATTACTGGTGGAACGATTCGCCCGACGCGTCGGCGCGGTTCGACGCGATGGTGCATGCCGTGCTGATGATCAGCCATCTGCCGCCCGAGCGGCGCGATGCCTGGGCGGCGATGTTCGACACCTTCGTCTTCCGCCGCCACGGCGACCCCGCCGCGCATCTCACGCCCGAGCACCGCAACGTGCTCGGAGAGCCGACGCCGCAGCTCCGCCAGTACATCAAGGCCTATCTGACGCGCGGGCTCCAGCGGCCCTAGGTCGCGGCTTCTCTAATCCTCCCCCGCCAGGGGGAGGTGGCACGCGCAGCGTGACGGAGGGGGCGGAATCACTGCGCTCCATTGCAGAGTACGCTGCTTACCTCCCCCTCCGACGCCTTCGGCGCCACCTCCCCCTGGCGGGGGAGGATTTGTATATCGACACGACCTCCCCTTTTCATGGAGGGGGACCGGTTACTTCCCACTCCCCGGCGCGTACGGCGTCCGGATCGCCTTGTACCAGTCGAGGTCGTGCGGCGGCGCGGCGTGGCCCGCGGGAAGCGGCCGCTTCGAGACCGACTGGAAATAGGCGATAGACGCATCGCGCCACCACTTCGCTTCCTGCCGCTGGATCGCGAGGAAGTCGCGAACCTCGGCCCAGCGGGCATCGTCCACCTTGCCCTTGAGTCCATCCCACGAAGCCTGCATCGCCCTCACCGCGTCGACCCCGCGATCGTAGCGGACGACCAGTTCGTCCCACAGGTTGCGGCCCGAGCGGGTGCGATAGTCCCAGGGCAGATGGTGGAACCAGAGCAGGAACTTCTCGGGCACGCGCTTCGGGTCGCCGAACTGCGCGGCGACCTCCGGGGCGTACTGGCCCACCGCGTCGGTGCCCTTGGCGGTGCGGTCGAAGCCGATCCCGCGGGCGTCGGCCTTGTGGTAATAGACCGGGTTCCATTCGGGGCGCGCGAGATCGGCGATCCAGGGCCCCGGGCCATAGTGATGCCCGGTCGCCATCAGGTGTGCGAGCCCGAGCGGCGTCATGTAGTCGACCACCGCCTCGCGCGAGCCCATCATCATGGCGACGATCGGGCCGGTGACCGCGGGGTCGTTGCCCCAGGTCATCGCCGCCCAGTCGCGCGCGATCGGCTCTGCCTTGGCGTCGGGGTCCCAGGCGAAGCGGCCGAAGGCGTACCAGTTCGCCTGGTCGAACTGCGATCCCGACCAGTTGAAGTCGCTGCCGATATTGGCGACTCCCGCCATCCCCGTCGCCGCGCCCGCCTCGACCGGGGTGGCCAGCACCCGGGCGACGGTCCAGCCCTTGCGCGGCCGGAAGGTATCGGCCTGGAGCGCCTCCTCCCACATCGTGCCGAGATAGGCGAGGTGCGTCGCGAAGCCGAGATATTCCTTGGTGATCTGGAACTCCATCATCAGCGGCGTGCGAGGCATCGCGCCGAACAGCGGATGGAAGGGCTCGCGCGGCTGGAAGTCGATCGCGCCGTTCTTGACCTGGACGAGCACATTGTCGCGGAACTTGCCGTCCAGCGGCTGGAACTCGGTGTACGCCTGCTTGTGGCGGTCGTCGGGATTCTCGGCGGCGTAGACGAAGGCGCGCCACATCAGCACGCCGCCGTGCGGCGCGAGCGCGTCGGCGAACATGTTGGCACCCTCGGCATGGCTGCGCTTGTAGTCCGCGGGGCCGGGCTGGCCCTCGGAATTGGCCTTGACCAGGAAGCCGCCGAAATCGGGGATCACGCGGTAGATCTCGTCGGTCTTGGCCTTCCACCAAGCGGCGACCTTGGGGTCGAGCGGATCGGCGGTCTTGAGCCCGCCTATCTCGATCGGCGCGGAGAAGCGCGCGGTCAGGTATACCTTGATCCCATAGGGCCGGAACACGTCCGCCAGCGCCTTCACCTTCTGCAGCCATTCGGGCCGCAGCACGTCGGCATTGGCGTTGACGTTGGTGAGCACCGTGCCGTTGATGCCGATCGACGCGTTGGCGCGGGCATAATCGGTGTAGCGCGGGTCCTTGTAGTCGGGCAGCTTCTGCCAGTCCCAGATCGACTGGCCGGCATAGCCGCGCTCGACGTGGCGATCGAGATTGTCCCAATGGTTGAGCACGCGGACCTTGAGCCGGGGCGCGTCGGCCAGGTCGAGATTGTCGATCGGCTGGCGCGTCTGCATCAGCTTGAGGAAGCGGAACACGCCGTAGAGCACGCCGATATCCCGATTCGCCGCGATCACCGTCACGCGCTTGCCCTCGATGGTCGCGCTACGGATGAGATAGCCCTCGGGCCCGAGCTGCGCGAGCGGCAGGCCGAGCGGGGCGATATGCGGCGACTTGGCGGTGCCGAGCACGATCGCCCCGTCGCGCATCACCGTATGGCGGCGCACCGGCGCATAGCCGATCATGCCCTCCAGCCCGCGGCGCAGCTCGTCGAGCGCCGCATCGATCGTCGGGCTGAGGCTCGGCGCGGTGACGTGCGTCGTCGCCGCCCCATAGCGCTCCCGCCATTCGGGCTCGACCGGCTGGTAGCGCAACCACAGGTCGTACCCGGTCTCGGCACGCGCGCTCGCGGGCAGCATCGCGCTCAACAGGAGCAGCAAGAAAGCAAGGAACCGCCGCATCGTCATCCTCTCATCGACCCGATCTTTCGCCGTGCGTTGACAAGGCGATAGCAGCTTGCCCATGGTAGCGCTACCAGCACGCGCACGCTCCGGTGCGCCCGGTTAGGAGAGCAAAATGGGTGCGCAACGCGCCGAGATCGTTTCCGCGCGCGTGATCGTCACCTGCCCCGGACGCAACTTCGTCACCCTGCGCATCGAGACGCGCGACGGCGTCTACGGCCTCGGCGACGCGACCCTCAACGGCCGCGAGCTGGCGGTGGCGAGCTATCTCGAGGACCATGCCATCCCCTGCCTGATCGGCCGCGACGCGCATCGTATCGAGGATATCTGGCAATATCTCTACAAGGGCGCGTACTGGCGCCGCGGGCCGGTGACGATGAGCGCCATCGCCGCGGTCGACATGGCCCTGTGGGACATCAAGGGCAAGATTGCCGGCCTCCCCGTCTACCAGCTCCTCGGCGGCGCCAGCCGCGAGGGCTGCATGGTCTACGGCCATGCCAACGGCACGACGATCGAGGAGACGATCGAGCGCGCCATCGCGCATCGCGAGCAGGGCTACAAGGCGATCCGGCTCCAGTCGGGTGTTCCCGGGCTCGCGGCGACCTATGGCGTCGGCAAGGCCGGCCAGCGCTACGAACCCGCCGACGCCGCGCTCCCGAGCGAGAGCCTCTGGTCGACCGAGAAGTACATGCGCTCGGTGGCGCCGCTCTTCGAGAAGGCCCGCGACGCACTCGGCTGGGACGTCCACCTGCTCCACGACATCCACCACCGCCTCACGCCCATCGAGGCGGGCCGGCTCGGCAAGGAGCTCGAGCCCTATCGCCCCTTCTGGCTCGAGGATCCCACCCCGGCCGAGAACCAGGCCGGCTTCCGCCTGATCCGCCAGCACACCACCGCGCCGATCGCGGTGGGCGAGATCTTCAACTCGATCTGGGACGCCAAGCAGCTGATCGAGGAGCAATTGATCGACTATGTCCGCGCCACCGTCGTCCATGCCGGCGGCCTGACGCATCTGCGCCGCATCGCCGCGCTCGCCGATCTCCACCAGGTCCGCACCGGCTGCCACGGCGCGACCGACCTTTCGCCGGTGACGATGGCGGCGGCGCTGCACTTCGGCCTGTCGGTCCCCAATTTCGGCATCCAGGAGCTGATGCCGCATACCGAGGAGACGGAAGCGGTCTTCCCGCACGCCTATCGCTATGCCGACGGCATGATGCACCCGGGCGAGGCGCCTGGCCTCGGCGTCGAGATCGACGAGGAGCTCGCCGCCAAATACGAATACAAACGCGCCTATCTTCCGGTCGCCCGGCTCGAGGACGGCACGATCTTCAGTTGGTGATCCCGTCGTCCCGGCGAAAGCCGGGATCTCGCTCCGCGAGCCTTGCGCTCGCGGCCTGAGGCCCCGGCTTCCGCCGGGGTGACGGGGATAGAATAGGAGAGGAGCATGACGGGACTCACACGCCGCGAGATGCTGGCCGCCACCGCCGCCTGCGCGGCCGCTGCGCCCGCCTTCGCCCAAACACCGGAGCCCTCGCTCCACGTGCTCGCCAAGGCCAAGGGCATGCGCTTCGGCTCGTGCTTCGCCTGGAGCGCCCCGGGCGCCGATGCCGGCTCCTTCGCCAACCCCGCCTACGCCGCCTTGCTGGAGCGCGATTGCGGCATTCTCGTCCCCGAGAACGAGTTCAAATGGCAGCGGGTGCGGCCCGATCCGGCCACGTTCGACGTCACGCGCTTCGCCGACATGCTCGATTATGCCGAGGGCAAGGGCATGGCGATGCGCGGCCACACCCTGTTGTGGCACAAGTCCCAGTTCTTCCCGAAATGGCTCAACGAATACGACTTCGGCCCCAACCCGCGCGCCAAAGGCGAGAAGCTGCTCACCGGCCATATCCGCACGCTCTGCCGCCTCTATGGCGACCGGATCGTCAGTTTCGACGTGGTCAACGAGACGATCGACGAGAAGACCGGGCTGCAACGCGAGACCTCGCTGTCCAGGGCGTTCGGCGATGCCGACGCGATGGTCGACCTGGCCTTCCACACCGCGCGCCAGCACGCGCCCAGGGCCGAATTGGTCTACAACGACTATATGAGCTGGGAGCCCGGCAACGAGAAGCACCGCGCCGGCGTGCTCCGGCTGCTCGAGGGCTTCCGCAAGCGGAACGTGCCCGTCGACGCGCTCGGCGTGCAATCGCATATCGGGATCTTCGGCGGCAGCCCCGGTCAGGCCGCCGCCCGGCAGGAAGGCGAATGGCGTCGCTTCCTCGATGCGGTGACCGCGATGGGCTACAAGCTGCTCATCACCGAGTTCGACGTCAACGATCGCGCGCTGCCGAGCGACGCGAAGATCCGCGACGCCGCCGTCGCCGCTTATGCCGACGCCTATCTCGAGATCATGTTCGGCTATCCCCAGCTGCGCGACGTGCTCGTCTGGGGGATGTGCGACAAATATGGCTGGCTGAACGGCTTCAGCCCCCGCGCCGACCGCACCCATCAGCGCGCGACGCCCTTTGACGACAAGTTCCGCGCCAAGCCGCTGCGCGACGTCTTCGCCAAGCGCTTCGCCGCTGCGGCGGTGCGGGTTTGAGGTGGGGGGGCCTTCATCCTCCCCCGCCAGGGGGAGGTGGCGCGCGCCGCGTGACGGAGGGGGCGGAGCCATTGCAGGGTACGCAGCTTACCTCCCCCTCCGACGCCTTCGGCGCCCCCTCCCCCTGGCGGGGGAGGATTGAAAGGCTCGCACGCCTGAATC
>NZ_JAPKNM010000038.1 GCF_026460985.1 Sphingomonas sp. | reverse complement strand
CCTCCTCCATCGCCGCGATCACCGCGGGATGCTGGCCCATCGCCAGATAGTCGTTCGAGCACCACACCGTGATCGGCTTCGGCCCGTTATGCCCCGCGAAGCAGCGCGCGTTCGGGTAGGCGCCCTTGTTGCGCAATATGTCGATGAACACGCGGTACCGACCCTCGGCGTGCAGTCGGTCCAGCGCGTCCTGGAATAGTTTGTCGTACTGCACCTTGGCCCTCCCGGTTCGTCGCCACCGATAGGAAGCCCGAGGCGGCGGGGTTATTGTGGAGTTCCCGTATGGAGATCGCCTGAGGTCTAACGAGGCGGAGGCGGTGCGCCGCCTCCGCCTCGCCTTGGCTTAGAACCGCATGCCGATCCCGATCGCGGGGACGATCGGGTCGATGTTCACATCGACGCGGTTCACCGCGCCGCCGGTGGTCAGGCGTGCGGTGGTGTCGATGTCGATGTATTTGACGTCGAGGTTGAGGAAGACGCGGGGGCTGAGATCCACGTCGACGCCCGCCTGGAGCGCATAGCCGAAGCTGTCCTTCAGGCGGACATCGGTCCTGCCGATCGCTGCCTCGAGCGAACGGCTCGCATCGGCCGAATAGAAGGTCGTGTAGTTGATCCCCGCGCCGACATAGGGCCGGACGTGCGATTTGGGGGCGAAGTGATATTGCAGCGTCAGCGTCGGCGGCAGCACGCGCGTGCTCGCGACATCGCCGAGCGCGGCGAGCACGCCGCGGCCACTGATGTTGTGCTTGGTGGTGGCGAGGATGAGCTCGGCGCCGATATGATCGGTGATCATATAGGTGAAATCGAGCTCGGGCGCAGCACGGTCCGACACGCCCACCGACCCGGTCGGGAAGCCCGGCGTCACCGGCCCGGAGTCCTCGGTGGGCGAGACGAGGGTCGCGCGCGCCCGGACCAGAACGTCGCCGGCCTCCACCTGGGCCCAGGCGGGGGTTGCGACCGCGGCCGCCAGAACGCTAGCTGCTACGACAAACTTCATGTTGAGCTCCCTGATATTGTTTGGGTGCGCTGCGCCTAGGCGGCGGGGAGAAGGGCGGCTTTACGCATGTTCCCGTATGGGATTTCGCGAATGGACGGCGATGCTGGGGCCATGTCGCTCTTCCCCCAGCTCGCTCTTTCGACCTTGATCACCGGGATCACGATCAGCCTGCATCTCATCGGGCTCGCGGGACTGATGCGGCTGATCCGCGGCCATCGCCGCCGTGCCCCGAGCCCGGACGCAATCCTGCATGATGTTCTGGGGATCGCCGGTGCCGCGTTCGGACTGTTCGTGCTGCACGCCGCGGAGATCTGGCTCTACGCGGCGCTCTACGCCCTCTCGGGAACGCTGGGCAGCTTCGAGGAGGCGCTCTATTTCTCGACCTCGACCTATACGACAATCGGCTATGGCGACGTCGTGCTGCCAAGGGGATGGCGCCTGCTCGGCGCGATCGAGGGCGCGACCGGGCTCATCCTGCTCGGCTGGTCGACGGCGTTCTTCGTCTCGGTAGTCGGCCGGATCCGGATGCTCGAGCTGGACGCCGGGGATCGCTGATCAGGCGGCGGCCATGCCGAGGTTGCGCATGCCCGGAAGACTGTCGGGCATGCGCGAGCCGCTCCATACGTAAAGGCGCGAGGCTCAGGCCTTCTCCGATCCGAGGCCTGCCGCAAACGCGATACGCAGCGCGTCGGAGAGGCTGCGTGCGCCCAGCTTGGTCATCACGTTGGCGCGATGCACTTCGACCGTGCGCGCGGAGATCCCCAGATCGTAGGCGATCGTCTTGTTGGGCAGCCCCTGCGCAAGCCCCTCGAGCACCTCGCGCTCGCGCGGGCTCAGTGCCGCCAGCACCACCGCCGCCTCTTCGGCGCGGCTGCTTGCCTCGCCGCTCGCATCGAGCCGCTCGAAAGCCGACTCGATCGCCGCGAGCAGCACCGTCTTCTCGAAGGGCTTCTCGATGAAGTCGACCGCGCCGGCCTTCATCGCGCGCACCGCGATCGACACGTCGCCATGGCCGGTGAGGATGATGATCGGCATGGTCACGCCGCGCTCGTGGAGCGTACGCTGCACCTCCAGCCCGTCCATTTCGGGCATGCGGACGTCGAGCAGGATGCAGCCCATGTCGACGTGGCGCACTTCCTTCAGGAACGCGACACCCGATGGCCAGGCCTGTACCGAGAAGCCCGAGGTCTTGAGCATGAAGCTTGCGGACCGGCGGACCGAATCCTCGTCGTCGATGATGTGGATCAGCCTTGGCTGGCTCATTCCTCTTCCTCCGGCTTTGCGTGGGGAATGGTAAAGTGAAAAAGCGTGCCGCCCCCCGGTCGCGGCTCCATCCAGATGCGGCCGTCATTCGCCTCGACGATCGTCCGGCAGATCGACAGGCCGAGGCCCATGCCCTCGCTCTTCGAGGTGTTGAAGGCGCTGAACAGGTTCTCGGCGATCCCGGGTGCCACTCCGGATCCGGTATCGGCGACGGTGATCTGCACCATGGTGTTGGGTGCCATGCGCGAGACCACCGACAGCTCGCGCAGCGGCGAAGCTGCCATGGCCTCGATCGCGTTGCGCATGAGGTTGATCAGGACCTGTTGGGTCTGGATCTTGTCGACGAGGACGGGCGTGGCCCGCGGATCGAGGTCGAAGGTTAGCTTCACGCCCTTTTCGCGCGCGCCGATCAGTGCGAGCTTCGAGGCTTCGTCGATCAGCGCGGGCAGGTCGACGACGTTCTTCTCGACCTCGCCCCGGGCGACGAATTCCCGGAGGCGGCGGACGATGTTGCCCGCCCTCAGCGCCTCGTTCTTCGCGTCGTCGAGCGCGTCGCGGATCATCGGCAGGTCGTCGGGGTGCGGCTCGTCGAGCAGGTCGCGCACGCCCTGCACATAGTTGGCGACCGCCGTGATGGGCTGGTTGAGCTCGTGCGCGAGGGTCGAGGCCATGGTGCCCATCGCGCTCACGCGCGCGACATGGATCAGATCTCCGCGCAGCGATTCGATATGCTCTTCGGCCGCCTGCTTTTCGGACAGGTCGCGGATGAAGCCCGTGAAGACGCGCTCGCCGTCGGTAATCGCCTCGCCCACGGCGAGTTCCATCGGGAAGGTGCTGCCGTCGCGGCGTTCGCCGACGACCACGCGGCCGGTGCCGATGATCCGGGGCTGCCCGGTTGCGAGATAGCGTTCGATATAGGCGTCGTGCTGCTCACGGTCGGGCGAGGGCATCAGCAGGCTGACGTTGCGGCCGCGCACCTCTTCCTCCGCGAAGCCGAACAGGCGTTCCGCCGCGGCGCTGAACGAGAGGATCTTGCCCGTGTCGTCGATCACGATCATCGCATCGGGAACGGTGGCGAGGATCGAGCGGAACTGGCTGGCGCTCGCGGAGAGCTGGCGCTCCCACGCACGCTGCTCGGTAACGTCGCGAATGACCTTGCCGAAGCCGCGCAGTGCGCCGGAAGCGTCGTGCAGCGCGGTGATGGTGATGTGGGCGAGGAATTCCGAGCCGTCCTTGCGGACGCGCCAGTCCTCCTCCTCCAGCTTGCCGGCGGCGCGCGCGACATCGAGGTCGCGCGCGGGTTTCCCGTCGGCCTGTGCCGTCGGCGGATAGAAGAGCGCGCTCGACTTGCCGACGACTTCCTGTGCGTTCCAGCCCTTGAGCCGCTCCGCGCTCTTGTTCCAGATCGTCACCCGGCCCTCGGGATCGAGCATGTAGATCGCGTAGCCGGCGATGCCGTCGATCAGCAGGTTGAGCTCGTCGGCGAGTTCCTTCGCTTCGTCGGCGCGCTGTCCGGCGCGCAATTCGCTTTCGGCCGACCGCGAGCGCAGGCGGCTGATATGGCTGGCCGCCCAGATCAGGATTGCCGATGTCGTGAGGAACGCCAGCAGTTCGATCGTGCCGCCCCCGCCACCGAAGCCGTCGATCAGCTGGGCGGCGAGCGCCGCGAGGATCGCCGCCGCGATCGCCGGCAGCGCGCCTCCGAACACGCCGGCGACCACCACCGCGGCCGTGAAAAGCAAGTAATGCGCCCGGCCGGCGAGCAGGGGGTCGAGCGCGAGGCGGACGCCGAGCGCCACGGCGACGGCGAGGACGGCCACTCCGAAACGAAAGACTGCACTTTCAGGACTCTTGCGCCTTGCTCGTTCCATGCCCGCCCCGGACGCGCTCGGGACCACGCGAGACTTCGGCTCGCGCTCGCGCGTATCTCGCGCCGCATACCATTGCCGAACCGACATGTCAGTCTATGCCGCGACGAGCGAGCTCAGCAGATCCTGGTGCCGCAGCGGCTTCTCGATCACGGTGGCATAGCCGGCCGATTGCGCGTTCCTCGACAATTGCTCGGAGGGAAAGGCGGTGACCAGGACCGCGCGCCCCGCCCAGCCGCGCCCCCGCAGCCCCGCGAGCAAGGCGATGCCGTCCCCGTCGGGCAGGCGATAGTCGGCGACCAGCAGCGCCGCCTCGTTGCAGGTCGGGTCGGCGATGGCCGAGGCCGCCGCCGAGAAGGCGCGGACCCGATAGCCCCGTCCGGTCAGGAACA
Source organism: Sphingomonas sp. (assembly GCF_026460985.1). Classification (GTDB taxonomy): domain Bacteria; phylum Pseudomonadota; class Alphaproteobacteria; order Sphingomonadales; family Sphingomonadaceae; genus Sphingomonas. Next base: position 15,709 of record NZ_JAPKNM010000038.1, on the reverse strand, counting down.
GCTGCAGCGACCGACGCACGCTGTCCTCGTCCTCGACGAGAAGGACGAGCGGTCGAAGATCATGCGCTTCGGAAGGGGAACTCACAAATTCTGCCTCATGGTTGGAGATGGACGATGCGTGACGATCAAACGCAGCGCCGGATCGCGCGTGACTGGTGGGCGCGCTTCTCGCACAGGAGTTCGGCTGCGACCGCCCGGGCGCACTCGCGCACCGCTGACAGGCACTCGTCCACCACGCGCCGATTCACGCCGGGCATTATCGCATCGAAATGGGTGTGTCCGGCGTCGCGCAGGCCGAAGATGTTCCGGAGATAGGTCTCGAACGCCTGGCGCAGCGCGATCCACTGGCCCTTTTCCTCGAGCCACGGCCGGGTCGACGCGGAAGAAGTGAAGAGCATCAGCCGCTTGCCGCCAAGCGCCGAATGCGTGTCGACGTCCATGATCGTCCTCGCATCGAAGCTGGCGCCGAACACGCGATCGATATAGCCCTTGATGATCGCCGGGGGCATGCCGAACCAGATCGGGTAGACAAATGTGATCACGTCGGCGCTGCGGAGCAGCTCGATGTCTCGAGCGAGGTCCGCTGGCGCCGCGAGGCGGGCATCTCGGGACCTCTCGTTCGCTGCAAGGCGTGGGTCGAAGCCGAGCGCGTAGAGATCGCGCAACGCGACGTGCTGCCCGAGCGCCTTGATTTCCGCGCAATAAGCGTCGGCGACGGTCGCGCAGAAGCTCCCTGGATCGGGATGGCCCAGGATCACCAGGTGGCTGGGCTGGGTGAATTGCTCCGAATGGCTGTGCGCGTTCATCCTGCATGTCCTGCAAGTGCACCGATCAATGCGATCAGCAGCGTGACGGACAAGCCCGAGCTGCCGATCAGCAGGCGCAGTCTGCGCTCCGCGGTCTTCGACTCAGCCTGGGCAGATATCGGGATGGTGATCATCTTCGGCCTCCGGGCTTGTCGGGCCATTCTCGTCACCCGCTGCGCCCGCCGACATTGGGATGTTTACGGAGCGCATCCGGAACGTTGCGTAGTGCGCCGGGAAGGCGAGGAGCGTCATGTCGACGCAGGAGGCCGACATGACGAATGTGCTCGCAAGGCCCCGGGTGGCCCGGGCGGTGACGCTGCTGGTGCTGGCGCTGCCGGTCGCTCTGGTCGCGTCGATCGGGTTTCCGGCGGTTGCCGACCTGTGGGTGACGATCCTGGCGTGGATGCAGTAGCGTTCACGCCAGCTCCTTGCGGGCGATGACCTCCGAAGGACTCTCGTCGCACGGCAGGGTGCGGAAGCCGAACTCGCGCTCGAGTGTGATCGCGGCGTGATTTTCCCGGCTCTCGAGCGATTCGAGTGCCCGGATGCCTTCGCTCCGAGCGTAATGGAGCAGGTGATCGGTGAGCGTCCAGCTGATCCCTTTGCCCTTCCACGCCCGATGGACCGAAATCGCGAACTCGGCGCGCGACTTGTCTCCGGCTGCCGCCAGCATCGCCGTCGCGACCAGCGTCCCATCCTCGGCGAAGGCGAGGAAGTTGATCGTCCGCCGATAGTCGACCTGCGTCATCGCGGCGAGGCGTTCGTGCCCCACTTCATGCACGGCGCTGAGGAAGCGGAAGCGCTTGTCCTCGTCGGAGACGTTCTGGAAGAATGCCGCGAGCACCCATTCGTCGCTTGGCAGCACAGGTCGGACGTGCAGCTTCACGCCACTGCGCGTCATGAGGTCTGCGCTCCATTGCGTCGGAACGGCGCGCAGTACCATCCGGGATTGGACCGGCTGCGGAGTGATGCGAATCCGCGCGTCGAGCGCGACTGCACCTTTCGGGCCCACCAGCAGCGGATTGATGTCGAGCTCGACGATGTCGGGCAGCTCGGCGCAAAGGGCCGAAAGCGCCTGGAGCACGGTCGCCACGGCACCGCTGTCGGCCGCATCGCGGCCCCGATGCGCGGCAAGCAGCCGCGCGATGCGGGTCCGGTCCAGCATGTCGCGCGCCAGCACGTCGTCGAGCGGAGGCAAGCCGAGCACGCGATCGCCGATCAACTCGACATCGACGCCGCCGGCGCCGACCGCGATCACCGGGCCGAACTGGGCGTCGTCCGCGATGCCCACCAGCAGTTCGCGGCAGCCGGAGGTGTCGACCATTTCCCCGATTTCGAAGCCGGCGATCGACGCATCGGGCATGACCTCCCGGATCTTCTCGCGGATCGCCAGCGCCGCCTCGGTTGCCGCTTCGGCGTCGGGTAGCCCGAGAATGACACCGCCGATGTCGGATTTGTGCGTGATCGTCGGGCTCACGACTTTCACGGCATAAGGCGGGGCCAGCGCGCCGCAGGCATCGGCGACCGCCGCGACATCGGGCGCGAAGCGCGACGGCGTCACCGGAACTCCGAAGGCAACGAGCACCGCCTTTGCCTCGGGCGCGGTGAGCAAGGCGCGCCCGTCGCGTCGCGCCGTTTCGATCACGGCCATGGCCGCAGGGGTGGCGCCATCCGGAGCAGATGGTTGTGCGGGAGTGCGCAGCAACGCGGTGCGCGCGTCATCGGCTGCGATCAGATAGCCGAAGCCGCGTACAGCATCGTCGAGATTGTCGAACACCGGCGTCTTCGTATCCGCGAAGATTGCGCGCGCCGCGTCCGCATTGCCCGCGCCCAGCCAGCAGGCGAGCAGCGGCTTGCTCCTCAGGATGCTGGAATTCCGTTGCTGCTCGACGATCGCCTCCGCGATTTCGGCGCCCGAAGCAAGCGCCGTGGGGCAGTGGATCACGAGTACGGCATCGACGCCGGGATCATGCGAAGCCGCCCGCACGGCGGCGGCGAAGCGCTCGGCATGCGCATCGCCGATCACGTCGATCGGGTTGGCGCGCGACCAGCCCGTGGGCAAGGCCGCGTCCAGCAAGGTCAGCGTCTCGGGCGCCAGCCGGGCCAGCTTGCCGCCGGTGGCGGCGAGCTGGTCCACCGCAAGGATGCCGGGCCCGCCGCCATTGCTGATGATCGCGAGCCGCCGGCCTCTGCGGGGAACGGGGTTGGCGAGCACCTGGGCGGCGTCGAACAGGTCAGTGAGGCTCTCGACGGCGACCATGCCGGCACGGCGGAAGGCTGCCTGATGCACGTCCCAGGCGCCGGCCAGCGCGGCGGTGTGCGATATCGCCGCGGCCGCGGCGGCGCTCGATCGACCCGCCTTGAGCACGATTACCGGCTTGGTGCGTGCCGCGACACGTGCTGCCGCCATGAACTTCGCGGGCTCGGTGATCCCTTCGACATAGAGCGCGATGGCATTGGTTGCCGGATCCGCGGCGAACAGGTCGATCAGATCGCCCAGGTCGACATCGGCCATGTCGCCGACCGAGACGATCCCGGAGAAGCCCACCCGGCGATCCTGCGCCCAGTCGATCATCGACGTGACCAGCGCGCCGCTCTGCGAGACGAGCGCAAGCCCGCCCGGCTGCGCGTTGCGATGCGCGAAAGTCGCATTCAGCTTCGCGTGGGGCAGCAGGACGCCGAGGCAGTTGGGCCCGACCACGCGCAGCAGATGCGGTCGCGCCGCGTCGAGCATCCGCTGGCGCAATACCGGATCGTGGAAGCCGGCTGAGAGGATCACTGCGAGGCGCGTACCCTTGGCGCCGAGCTGCGACAGAATCTCCGGCACGGTCGCGGCCGGCGTGACGATGATCGCAAGGTCGGGCGCCATCGGCAGATCCTCGACCGAGGCGACCCACCATTCGTCCTCAAGCTCGACCTGCTTCGGATTTACGGCGAAGATCGCCCCTTCGAACCCGGAATCGATGATATTCTCGAGCACGGGCTGTCCCAGCGCCCCGGCGCGCGACGAGGCGCCGATCACGGCGACGCTGCGGGGATGGAGAAGCCGTTCCAGGTTGCGAACAGACATGGCGCATTCCTTTGCGGTTTGTTCCGCGCCGGTCTGGCGTGTCGATTCCGCGCTGCCGATTAGGGATTCTCCCAATTCGGTGCCCCCGGCCCGGGGCCTAGATGGTTGCTTGCCGGATCGAGGAGGTGACGATGGCGACGGAGCGTGACGCTGCGGTGACGGACGCTTGGGTCGAGGCGGCGGAGTGGGCCGCCTTGTGGCCGGTATCGGTCTTCACGGCATGGGTGCTGATCGATTGTCCGGCAGGGCGGCCGCATCGTCGCGCGCACAAGCGCCGCCATCACGACCTGGCCGTACCCGAACCGATCGAGAGAGCGGGCGAGCATGACCTCTTCGCCTGACGGCGAAGGCGCGATTGCCGATGAACGGCCCGGTCGCCTGATCCAAGACGGGCAGCATTGGCATGCTCTCTCTCCGGATGACTGTCTGGCGGCGCTGGCCGCCGCGCGCGAGGGGCTGACCGGGGCCGAGGTATCCGCGCGACGCGAGCGATGGGGAACGAATGCGCTGCCGGGCGGGCGTCTGCCCGGTTTCGCCACCCTGTTCCTCCGTCAGTTTCGCAGCCCGCTCATTTACCTTCTGCTCGCCGCGGCGATCACCTCGGCCGCCATTGGCCATGTGCGGGACGCCGGCTTCATCGCGGTGGTGCTCGTCCTCAACGCCTGTATCGGCGCCGTGCAGGAGCGCAGGGCGGCGGCGAGCACCGAGGCGCTGCGCAAGCTCGTTCGGCAGACCGCGACAGTTCGGCGCGCCAACGGAACGCAGCTGATCGATGCAGTCGACGTCGTCCCCGGAGACATTGTGGTCATCGAGACCGGGGCTGCGGTTCCCGCGGACCTCCGGTTGCTCGCGGCCGCCAATCTTTCGGCCAACGAGGCGTCGCTCACGGGCGAAGCCCTGCCGGTGGAGAAGTCGGTCGACGCCGCTTGTCCGGTCGAGACCGGTGTGGCCGACCGCAGGACCATGCTGCATGCCGGTTCGGTCGTCGCGAGCGGTCGCGGCGAGGCGGTGGTCGTGGCCACAGGCGTTCACACCCAGCTTGGGCGGATTGCGGAGACGCTGCGGCTGACCGCTCCCACGCCTCCACCCTTGATCGCCTATCTGCATCGGCTTTCGCGGCAGATTGCGCTGGCTGTGATCGTCCTCGTCGCAGTGCTTTCGGTCGCGCTTCTCCTGCGTGGCGCCGCTGCGCAGGAAGTGTTCCTGCTGGCAGTGGCGCTCGCCGTCTCTGCGATTCCCGAAGGCTTGCCCGTGGCGGTGACGGTCGCGCTGTCGACGGCTGCATCGCGCATGGCGCGCCGCAACGTGATCGTCCGCGACTTGCCGGCGGTGGAGGGACTCGGCGCCTGCACGCTGATCGCGACCGACAAGACCGGTACCCTCACGATGAACCTGCTGAGCGTCGAGGCGATCGTCGTGCCGGCATCAGGACGGGTCGATCGCCCCAGCTGGAGTGCCGCGCGGGGCGATCCGCAGATCGGGGAAGTCGCGATCGCCGCGGCGGTCTGCAACGAAGCGATCCGCGATGCGCACGGGGAGCCGATGGGCGACAGCGTCGACGTCGCACTGTTGCGAATGGCGGAAGCTCTTGGCGCGGACGCGAGCGAAGCGAACCGGATCGCGCTCTTCGCCTATGAGCCGGAGAACCGCTTCGCCAGCGTCGCCGTGCGGATGCGCGATGCCACGATCGTATATGCGAAAGGCGCGGTGGAGACGGTGTCGGCGATGTGCATGCCGCCGCCTGAGGTCCTGATCGAGGAAGCGCAGGCGCTCGCCCGCCAGGGCTTTCGCGTGCTGGCATTGGCGCGGGGCGGATGCGCCGATTCGGCCACGCTAGACCTCGCAGCGCCTTGCGGTCTCGAGATGATCGGCATCGTGGGCCTCATCGATCCGCTCAGGCCGGAGGCTGCGGCCGCTATCCGCCAGTGCAAGGCGGCGGGAATCGAAGTACGGATGATCACCGGCGATCATCCCGCGACCGCGCTGACGATCGCGCGCGCGTTGGGGATCGCCTCCGGCGACGAGGACGTGGTCACCGGCGCGCGGCTGGCGAACTGCTCCGACGCGGAGCGTGCTGCGCTAATCCTGGCCGCGCGCGTCTTCGCCCGGATCGATCCCTTGCAGAAGCTCGAGGTGGTCCGGAGGCTGCGGCAGGGCGGCCATGTCGTTGCCGTGACCGGCGACGGCGTGAACGACGCGCCGGCCCTGCAGGCCGCGCAGGTGGGCGTGGCGATGGGCCAGGCCGGCACCGACGCCGCACGCGGCGCGGCCGATCTCGTCCTTGCCGACGACAATTTCGCCTCGATCGTCGCCGGCGTGGAGGAGGGCAGGGTCACTTTCGCAAACCTGCGGAAGGTCGTGATTTTCACCCTCGCGACCGGTGTGGCCGAGATCGGCATGTTCCTGGGTGCCGTCATGCTCGGATTGCAGATGCCGCTGACTGCGGTCCAGCTCCTGTGGAGCAATATCGTCACCAACGGCGTCCAGGACGTCGCGCTCGGCTTCGGTAAGGGGGAAGGCGATGAGCTGACGCGCCCCGCGCGGAAAAGAGCCGCGCTGATCGACGGTCGCGCGCTGGCGCTGATGGTTCCGACCGCGATGGTGACGGCAATCATGGCGCTGGCGATCTTCGCGGATATGACGAGTCGAGGTTACCCGACGGCCGAGGCTCGCAACGCCGCGCTGCTGGCCACCGTCCTGTTCCAGAATGTCTTCGCGCTGTCCGTACGGAGCGAACGTCCGATCTGGCGCACGCCGACTGCATCCAATCCATGGCTGCTGGCCGCAGTGGCGGCGGCAACGCTGATCCATCTGGCCGCCCTGACGGCACCACCGCTGACCCGCGTCCTCGGGACCACGCTTCCGGACACGCGCACGGCAATGCTGTGCCTCTTCAGCACCGCACTGGTCCTCGTCGTCTCGGAGGTCGCGAAGGCATTGCTTCGTGGCGGTAAGGGGAATTCCCAACTGCGCGGATCGATCAAAGGCGCATGATTCGGGCGTCCGAAGGAGGCGCTCATGATCCGCGATGCCCTTGCAATCGTCGACAATGCGGGCTCGGCCGCGCCGTTCATCTCTCGCGTGCTCGCATTCGCGGAAGAGCGGCAGGCACAGGCTGAGATCGCCGTGCTCACGCCCAGCCCCTATTTTGCCGAGGCGCTGCTGCCGCTCGGCGGCATGTACGTTCCCGAAGACGTGCTCGCACGGGACGACAGATCGAAGGTGGACGCCATCGCCGCGCTGGTCAAAGAGGCGCATTCCAAAGCGTCGGTTTTCGGCCTTCACGACGACGTGGCGTGGCTCGCGGGCGACGTGCGCCGCAGCCGGCAAGTCGCCGATCTGATCCTGATCGGCGGTCCGGAAGAATGGGAGACGCTGTGGCTGCGGCGACGCGTTCTGGAGACGTCGATCCTCGCATCCGGGACACCGACGGTGATCCTGGCAGAAGGGAGGAGCCTCGGCGCGGTTCGGCGCGCAGTGCTCGGCTGGAAGCCGTCGGCCGAGGCCAATCGGGCGGTCCATGACCTCGTCGCAATCGCGGCCGAGGGCGCACGCGTGGACGTCGTCGTCGTCGATCAGGAGCTTCGAGCGGACGGCGGCGACGAGGTTTGCCGTCACCTTGATCGCCACGGGCTCGGGCCCGTCCTGCATCGGCTGGAAGCGGAAGGGATGCACGAGGCCGATGTGATTCAGGGCTTCGCCCTTCGCGGCGCCGCCGACCTGCTCGTCATCGGTGGTTTTGGGCATTCGCGCTTTCGCGAGGTCTGCTTCGGGGGAGTCACGCGCTATCTCGTCGATCATGCGCAGGTCCCGGTAATGCTGAGCCATTGAGCGGCCGTTCGACTACGGACAATTGCGAATAGGGACGCCGGTCCCCCCCTCCTAGCCTTGCGCCATCCCTTTCACGACGGAGGCGACGATGAAGAACATCCTGGTGCTGATGCATGACGACATGGGTCAGGAAGCGCGCTTTCAGGCTGCCCTTGATCTTGCCCGCGCGCTCGACGGTCACCTCACCTGCATCGATGTCGCGGTGACGCCGGTTTCGGTCCCCGACTATGCGACCTTGGGAGGCTCTGCCCTGCTGCTCGGCGACGAGCAGGAAAATGAAGCCGAGAACCGCGCCCGCATGGAGGCGCGCCTGAAAGTGGAGGGCGTCGCCTATGACTGGATCCAGACCACCGGCTATCTGAGCCCCAGCGTCCGCGAGGCCGCCGGGCTCGCCGACCTGATCGTGCTCAATCGCGGCATCAAGGACGCCTATCCCGACATGGACGAAGTCGCTTCGGAGGTGCTGCTCAAATCGGGCCGGCCGATCGTCGCGGTGCCCCACGAAAGCCGCGGCTTCGATGCATTCGGGCATGCCCTTGTCGCTTGGGACGGCTCGGCCGAGGCCCAGGCCGCGCTGCGGGCGGCGGTACCGCTGTTGCAGCACGCGTCGAGGGTGACGATCGTCGAATGCGAGGACGGCTCGGTCAAGACTCCGGCGGAGGAGGCCGCGGCCTATCTCTCGCGGCACGACATCAAGGCCATCGTGTGGAGAGCCCGTGCAGATATGGATATCCCCAGCACGATCCTGCTCGATCAGATCGAAAAGCAAGATGTCGCCTATATGGTGATGGGCGGCTTCGGCCATAGCCGCTTCGTCGAAGCCGTACTCGGCGGCGTCACGCGCCGGATGCTGCACGAATGCCCGGTGCCGCTGTTCCTTGCCCACTGACCGACAAAGACGGGGGCGCCCATCGGGCGCCTCTGCTTCGCGACAGGGGACTTCATGCTGCCGGTGCGAGCAATGATCCAACGTACCGCGACGATCGCGGCGGCGGCATGCCTGCTCTGCACTCCTTCCGTAGCGGCGCAGCAGGCTGTGGATACCGCGACGGTGATGGAATCGGTCGAGCGGCTCAAGCCGGGCGAGTTTCTCTGGTTTCCGCAGGCGGCCCCGGAAGGTCCCCTGTTCCTGATGGTCAACCTGACGACCCAGCGCGCAGTCCTGTATCGCAATGGCGTGCCGATCGGCATCTCCACGGTTTCAACGGGCCGCTTCGGCTTCAGCACCCCGACGGGCGTCTTCACCATTCTCGAGAAGGATCCAGAGCATTTCTCGAACGTCTACGACAATGCGCCGATGCCCTATATGCAGCGGCTGACCTGGAGTGGCGTGGCGCTGCACGCGGGACAGCTTCCCGGCTATCCCGCGTCGCATGGCTGTATTCGCCTGCCGCTCGAGTTCGCGAAGCGACTGTTCGCGGTAACCCGCCTCGGGATGACGGTGGTCGTCAATCGTGTTGAGACGCTGCCCAGGATCGCGCCCGCGCCGCAAATGTCACCCGCGCAGCCCGGCGACCCAGCCACGGCTTTCGAATGGGCTCCGGAGCGCGCGCCCGACGGTCCTGTTTCAATAGTGGTGAGCGGCGCCGATCGAAAGGTGGTCGTGATCCGGAACGGTCGCGTCATCGGCACTGCAATGGTCGCATTCGAGGAAGCGATCCGGGGGACGCAGATCTACATGCTGCAATCGCAGGCGGGGGACGATCGTCGCTGGCTCCGTTTCGATCTGACCGCCGACGCGCGGGCCGAGCAGGTGCCGGCCTCCGCATTGCGGCGTTTCAACGTCCCGCCCGATTTCAGGCAAGCGGTGGCATCGATCATTGGGCCCGGCACTACGGTGGTGATCACCGCCGACTCACTGACGCAGCAGCGCGCGGTGACGCTTCTCGAAGGCGAATGAGCGCCTGCGGAACCGCCCGCATCCGCCCGACGGGTTCAATCGCCGTCGACCAGTGCCCGAAGCGCCTCGAGCATAGGCAGCCGGCTCGCCAGGATCGCATCGCACCGCTCCTCGGTGGCCAGCCTGGCGGTCGAGGAGATAAGGCAGAGTGCTTGAAGAGTCCTCGAAAGACTCATGGAGAGGCAGAGAACAGCATCGGCAATGGCGCTGGGGCGATCGTTTCTCGGCGAAGGGCCTCCAGAAAATCCTAAACAACCACCCGATTTCCCCGATTTGTTCCACAAGGGGTGTCGGCCCCGCGATTGCATTCTGGGGGTGGGGCGGTGGTAGCGATTTTCACGGGCGCGGGTGCGGGGCTCGAGCGGGGTTCGGGGAATGTGCTCGGTAGCGCGGGATTGCTGGGGTCGGCGGCGGCGGGGCGCGGCGGCGAGCAATTGTTCCTCAACGCGGCGAACGGCAATCTGGTCCTGAGCCGGCAGGATGAGTTCCTGGTGGGGCGAGGGCCCGACATCGCTATCGGCCGCACCTACAACAGCCTGGGCGACCTCTCGGACGAGAATGGCGACAATTGGCGGCTGAGCACCGACCGGAAGGTCTTCGGCCTGACGGGGACAGCCAACGCGGCGGGAAGCAGCGTCAAGCGTCGCTCGGCAGACGGATCCGAAATCACCTACAGCTGGAACGGCACCGCCTATGTCGCGACCGATGGCGACGGGGCCTATGACATGCTCAGCTACGCGTCGGGAAGCTGGACCTGGACCGACGGATCGACGGGGACGATCGAGACCTATTCGGCCTATGGGGCGCTGGACTGGCGCATCGTCCAGCAGCGCGACACCCTCGGCAACACGCTCACCTTCACCTATGCCGGCGACAAGCTCACCCAGATCGCCACCACCGACGGCAGCACGGTTCAATATGGCTGGTCGGGCAACAACCTCGTCAGCATCGTCACCGGCTATACCGATCTCGCCACCAGCAGCGCGCGGACGCTGACCCGCACGCGCTATTCCTATGATGCCTACAACCGGCTGACGACCGTCACCGTCGATCTCAGCCCCGGCGACAACAGCATCGCCGACGGCAAGGTCTACGTCACGAGCTATACCTATCACGGCACCTCGAAGCGCGTCGCGACGCTGGTCCAGACCGACGGGACCAGGCTCGAGTTCGGCTATTCGCTGATCGGCGGCGAGCAGCGCGTCACCTCGGTCAAGCAATGGGTCGACGATACGACCAGCCGAGTGACGCAGCTCGCCTACGACCTCGCGAATCGCACGACGATCGTGACGGATCCGGCGGGAATCGCGACGCGCTTCGTCTACGACACGGCGGGGCGCCTCGTCCGGCTCGAGGAAGCCGCGGCGGTGCAGGGCGGCGCCGAACGGATCAGCCTGTTCGCCTATGACAGCAGCGGCAACGTGACCTGGGCGCGCAGCTATGACGGTGCCGCCAAGCTGGCCTCGGGCACGTTTAGCTCGGCGATCGCCTATCGTTACGATGCGAACGGCAACGTCGCCGAACAGGTCGACGGCGCGCTGAACACCATCACCCGGACCTGGTCGGCGACCAACCGGCTGCTGACCGAGACCCGCTATACGGGCACCGATCCCGACGGGATCAACGGCGCGCTGCCGCCGGGCGCGATGACGACGCGGTTCGTCTACGATTCGGCCGATCGGCTCGTCTACACGGTCTCCGCCGAGGGCCGCGTCACCGCCTATAGCTATATGAACGACACACCCGTGTGGGTGCGCGACTATCCCGCGCACCTCTATGATGTGAGCGGCCTCGCGGCGGGGATTGCGCTCACCATCGCCCAGCTCAACGCCTGGTCCGACGGGATCGCCGACAAGAGCGCGACCCGGCTTCGCCAGAACAGCTACGACGCGCGCGGCAATCTGATCCAGACGATCGACTGGGGCGCCACCAATGCGGACGGCACGCCCTCGACCACGGGCGATTACAAGCTGACGCGCTACGTCTACGACCAGGCCGGCCAGCTGCTCAGCCGGACCGTGGCTGGGATGGGGCAAGAGAGCTGCGTCCATGACGGGCTCGGGCGCCTGATCTCGAGCACCGACGCCAACGGCGCCACGACGCTCACGCTCTATCGCGACGGCGTCAACCAAGTCGACCGCGTCACCATCCCCGCCGGCGGCAATCTCGTCGACCAGAGCGGCTGGCCCGCGGCGGGCGACGGCGCGCGGGGCGCCAATCTGGTCGATCTTTCGGACTGGCCCGAGGAGCAGCGCGGGCCCAATCTACTGGATCTTACCAGCTGGCCGGGCAACCCCGATGCGATCCCGACCGGCCCGGCGACGCTCGCTGGCTGGTCGAACATGTTCGCGGCCGAGACCCAATGGGCGCGCGCGATCGGCCCGGACGGGCTGCCAAACGTGGTGATGCGCACGGGCCAGGCAGATTTGAATCCGCCGGGCGGCGGCAATGCTTCGGGCTTCTTCGCGATCGATCCCACCAAGGCCTATGAATTCTCGATCACCTTCCAGGCGACCGAAGCCAACAAGCACCGCATCTATTTCGGGCTTCAAGGCGATGGCGCCAATGCCCTCGTCCGACAGGCCGCCGGTGGCACTGAGGACGGCAATCCCTATTTCGCCTATCCCCTTCCGGGAGAGGCTCCCGGACTGGTCGCAGGGCGTTGGTACCGGATCGTGGGCTATGTGTTGCCCGAAGGGGCGCAGGCCGTGGCGAATAGTGCGCTCGGCGGCATCTTCGATGTCGAAACCGGCGCAAAGATGCAGGACGTCACCAACTTCCGCTGGAACGAGAACCGCTCAAGCAACAACGCTCAGCTGCGCTTCTTCAACTACTACAATGAAGCCACGCAGGGCTATTATACCAATTTCTACAAACCCGAGGTGCACCAGCTCAACCTGAGCGGCGGCGACACGAGCATGACGGGCTGGGCGAACGACGCCATGCCCTATGTCGGCGAGACGCGCTGGGCGCGGACGACGGGACCTGACGGCCAGCCGGCCTGGGCGATCCAGGCCGGACAGACCAATGCGACGCCGGCCGGCGGCGGCAACCATACCAATGCGATCACGATCGATGGCCGCAAGGCCTATGAATTCACTTACTATTTCAAGAAGGCGAACCTCGCGGCCCACAGCATCTACTTCGGCGTCCAGGACAGTTGGAGCGGTGACGCCTATGCGGTTCAGGCGTGGGACGGCACCGTTGCCAACAACCCGTACTTCTTCCAGGCCGACGCCGCGTGGCAGCAGCAGAACCTGACGGCGGACCGCTGGTACAAGGTGGTCGGCTACGTTTTCGCCGAGGGCACCCAGAACATCAGCTGGAACGATTATGGCGGCGTCTACGACACCGTCACCGGTCAGCGGATCACGGGTGTTAGCAATTTCCGCTGGTACGAGGACCGTCCGTCGGATCAGATCACCGCGCGCTTCTTCGATTTCTATGGCGAGGGCATTCAGGGCTATTCGACCTATTTCTACAAGCCCGAGGTTCGCGCGTTCGAAGGGCCGGGGCCCGCCAAGGCGGGCTATGCGCAGATACCCGGCTGGCAGAATCCCTCCGCGTTCACCGATGAGACCAGCTGGGCCCGCATCACAGGGCCGGACGGCACGCCGGTGCTCGCGATCCAATCGGGCCAGACCGACGCCACCGCCGAAGGCGGCGGTAACTACACCAACAGCGTCACGATAGATTCCACCAGGGCCTATGAGTTCTCGCTCTATTTCCAGGTGAGCGCGACCGACAAGCACCAGATCTATCTCGGGGTTTCCGCGTCCAACCCCGCTTATGTGCTCAACCAGGCGTCGGGAACGGCCGAAACCAATCCCTATTTCACTTTCCTTCGGCCGACGGCGGCGGCCGGCTACCAGCCGGGGCGCTGGTACAAGATCGTCGGCTACGTCCTGCCCCAGGGATCCGCGCTCGGCACGGCCGGACAATATGGCGGCGTCTATGACGTCGAGACTGGCCAGAAGATAGAAGGCGTCGCCAACTTCCAATGGTCGCCGAGCCGACCGAACGACCAGGTCCATCTGCGTTTCTTCAACTTCTACGGCGAGGCGACGCAGGGCAAGTTCACTTATTTCTATGACGCTTCGCTGCGTCCCGTGGACGACTATGTCCAGTCGACGCTCGAAGAAGCGACGCTGGTCCAATCGGAGCGCTACAATCGCGCCGGCGAGCTGCTGAGCCTTGCCGAGAGCGGCAAGAACATCACCGGCGGCACGGCGCTCTACACCTATGACGAGGTCGGCCGGCTGAAGACCGCGACCGATTTCCGCGGCAACAAGCATCACTACGTCTACGACAAGCGTGGCCGCAAGGTCGCCGACGTCGCGGCCGACGGCGCGATCGTCGAATATCGCTACGACGCTGAGGGTCGGCAGATCGCCAGCGTGCGTTACTATAATGCGCTCGGCAGCACGCAGAGGACGCTGCTCGAGCAGGCCAGCGGCACGCTCGACATCGCCGCGATCCGGCCGCTTGCCGCCGCCGGCGCCGATGTCTGGAGCTGGACCGTCTACGACAAGGCCGGCCGCATAGTCGAAGCGATCGAAGGCGACGGCGCGGTCACCGCCTATGAATATGACGGTGCCGGGCGCCTCGTGCGCACGACCGGCTATACCAACAAGCTGACGTCCGCGCAGGTCGCGGCGCTCGTCGCCACGCCCCCGGCATCGATGGTGCTCCCCGCCGCCGACGCGACGCGCGACAGCGTCATGCGCAGCTTCTACGACAAGAGCGGCCTGCTCCTCGCCACGCTCGACGGCGAGGGCTACCTCACGCGCACCGTTTACGACGGCGCCGGCCAGGTGATCGAAACGATTGCGCATGTCACGGCCGCTGCGGCGAGCCTGCGCGTGGCGGGCACGCTCGACCAGCTCGTCGCAAGCGTCGGGAGCGGCGCGAACGACCGGCGCACCCGGTTCGTCTATGACGGTCAGGGCCTGCTGCGCTACGAGATCGACGCGTTCAACCAGGTCACCGAATATGGCTATGTCGAGCCCGGTTCCTATACTTGGGGGGCGGTACGCCAGACGACGCGCTATGCAGGTGCGATCGCGCTGTCGGGCACGCCCACCCTTGCTTCGGTGGCGGCAGCATTGGCGAGCGCCGGCCTGAGCGGCGTTTCGGCCAATCGCACCAGCTTCAACATCTATGACGGCGCCGGGCAGATCGTCTATTCGATCGACGCCTCGGGCGGGGTCACCGGCTTCAGCTATGATGATCTGGGCCGCGTCGTGCGGACCGTGCAATATGCCGATCTGCGACCGACGACTGCGCTGCCGTCGGCTGGCGACATGGATGGCTGGGCCGCGTCGCATGCCGCTGCAAGTGGCAATCGAATCACGCGCAGTATCTATAACGGGCGCGGTGATCTTCTCTACACGATCGATGCGGAAGGCTATGTCGTTGAACGCGGCTACGACGCCGACGGGCGCCTGACCCGGACGCGGCGTTACGACGTCCAGACCAGTATCGCCGAGGGCGCGACCGCAGCCGCCGTGGCGGCAGCGACAGCGGCATCGATATATTCCGAGACACAGACCATCTATGACAGCGTCGGTCGCGTTGCCGACGAATATGACCCGCTCGGCGCGCGCACCACCTATGGCTATCGGGCCAACGGCCAACTGGTCTGGCGCGCCCAGGCCTATGGCACATCCGATCAGGCCGAGACCTTCTACGCCTACAACATGGCAGGCCGGCTCTCGACGCAGATCGACGGCTATGGCTCGACCGAGGCTGCGATGACCAGCTTCACCTATGACGGCCTAGGCAACTTGGTCAGCACGATCGACGCGAACAGCCACCTCACCAGCTGGACCTACGACAAGCTCGGCCGCAAGCTCAGCGAGACCAATTCGGCCGGCGGGGTCACGTCCTACGAGTATAACGCGTTCGACGAGGTGGTCCGCACCATCGACGCGCGGGGCAACTCGAGCTGGAGCTATTACGACAAGCTGGGCCGCGTCGTGGCGACGCGCGACGCGGAGGATTACGTCACCGAGAGCGGCTACACCGCCTTCGGCGAGCTGGCCTCGGTCACGCGGCGCGCGAACAAGGCGATCAATGCCGCGAGCGCGAGCACGCTGCCGG
>NZ_JAPKNM010000037.1 GCF_026460985.1 Sphingomonas sp. | reverse complement strand
CCGGCAGCGTGCTCGCGCTCGCGGCATTGATCGCCTTGTTCGCGCGCCGCGTGACCGAGGCCAGCTCGCCGAAGGCGGTGTAGCCGCTCTCGGTGACGTAATCCTCCGCGTCGCGGGTCGCCACGACGCGGCCCAGCTTGTCGTAATAGCTCCAGCTCGAGTTGCCCCGCGCGTCGATGGTGCGGACCACCTCGTCGAACGCATCATACTCGTAGGTCGTGACCCCGCCGGCCGAATTGGTCTCGCTGAGCTTGCGGCCGAGCTTGTCGTAGGTCCAACTGGTGAGGTGGCTGTTCGCGTCGATCGTGCTGACGAGATTGCCCAGCCCGTCGTAGATATATTGCGTAATCGCCTGATCGGACGTGGTATAGGCGTCGTAACGCGCGGCGAGACGCCCCGCCTGGTCATAGGTGAACATCGTCCGGCTCTGGTCCGGCTGCCCTTCCGCGATGAAGTCGTGGGCAAGCTTGCCGTTGCCGTAATAATGATAATGGCGCACGGTGCCTTCGGGATCGGTGATCGTGGCGAGCCTGCCGGCGTCGTCATAGGTCCAGGAAGTCGCCGCATAGATCCCCGTCACCGAGGCGGAGACGCTGGAAAGGGTCGAGCTGTCGGTTGCCGTGACGGGCAGGTTCCAGCGCGCCGAATAGGCCACCCGCCCTTCGGCGTCATAGTCGGTGCTCGTGACATAGCCTTCGGCGTCGACGGTGAAGCGCAGCTCGCCGCGGGCGTTGTAATAATAGCGCGTCACGCGATCGGATGCCGTCGGCGTGCCCGCCCAGCTGTCCATCACTGCCTTGGTCGGCAGGCTCGAGGTCGCCCGAAGCGACGCATATTCGACCTTCCGGGTCACCTGGCCGCTATTGTCGTAGCTGTAGCCGACCACCGCCCCGGTTGCGTCGATCGAATAGGCCTGTCGGCCCGCGACGTCGTACACCGCCCAGCTCGTGCGATTGGCGGGATCGCTCGCCAGCGCCGCCACCGCGCCCTTCACGCTCGCATAGGTATAGCTCGAGAGCGCGCCGAGGGCCCCGGCATATTGGATCGTCTGGCGGACGAGGCCGAACGCGCCGGTGGTGCCGCCATAGCCGAACTCGGTGACGCGGTTCAGCCCATCGATCGTGAAGCGCAGCAAGCCCTGGCCGTCATAGACGTAGCGCGTCGAGCGGTCCGCCGCGCTGGTCCCCGCGCTGTCGATCAGGTTCTGGAGAGTGCCCGAAGCGCGATAGGCGGGGTTGGTGGCGGTCGCATAGGCGATCTCCTGCACCTTGCGCCCGGCCTTGTCGTAGATCGTGCGGGTCAGATAGCCTTCGCCATCGAGCGCGCCGATCGCGTAGCCGTCCTTGTCATAGAAGACGCGCGCGATGCCGTCCTTGGCATGCGCGGCCGGCAACACCATGCTGGCCGGCGCCGTGGTCTTGAACGTCGCGATTTGCGCCGCCGTCAGCCTGTTGACGAAGCCCTTCGTCTCGACCAGCCGCCCTGCGGCGTCATAGGCGTAGGTGGTAACGGAGCCGTCGCCCTCGATCGCCTCTACGACCCTGCCTTCCTTGTCGTAGACGTTCCAGGTCCAGAGGTCATAGGGGTGCGTGACGGGCCGCAGCGCGTCGATCGTCGCAGTGGAATTGGGATCCTGCAGCAGCGGCACCTGCGCGCCGGAATTGCCGAGCCCGTAGCGGACGGTCGCGACCACCCGATTGTTCGCATCGTAGCGATATTCGGTGAAGGTCCCGCTGCCATGGGCCTCCGCGACCTTCCGTCCCGCCTTGTCGTAGACATAATAGGTCTTCAGCCCGCTCGCGTCGGTCATCACCCGCAGCCGGCCGAGACTGTCATATTGATAGGTGGCCGTGCCGCCGGTCACGCCGGACCCGGATTCGGTGAAGCTGACCAATTCCCCGGCCTTGTTGTAGGTCGAGGTCTGGACGAAACCACTGGCCAGCGTGACGACGGTCTGCAGCGCCGCGTCGCTGAAGACGAAGCTCGTCGTCCCGCCGTTCAGGTCGGTGCTGGCGGTTACCCGGCCCAGCCCGTCATAGACGAAGCTCTCGGTGTTCTGGCCCACGACATACCGGCTGAGCAACTGACCGGCGGAGTCATAGATAAAGCGCTCATCGGTATGGCCGCCAGCGAGATTGAGCCACGCATAGCCATCATTCTGGCTGCCGCGCAGCTGCCGCGTCACATTGCCGCAGAGATCGTAGGTGATTTCGGTGACCTGCGAGCTCGCAGACTCGGGCAGGCTCGTGCACCAGGCATTGAGCTGCGCCTGGGTGGGGCTTTGATCATCGGCCAGGCCGCTCAGGTCGTAAAGATAGTCCGGGAAATCCGAGACAAAATAGAGCTGACCGAAGGAGTTGTACCAGTTACGCGTCACCCGCCCCTCGGGCGTGACGACATAGACCAACCGGTCTAGGCTGTCGTAGACATAGCGGGTGGTGCCCGCTCCCGGGCGCGTCTCGGTGAGCACCTTGTGCGCGGCGTTGAACGTCCGCTCCGTGTAATTTTCAAGCCGATCGGTCTGGGCGACCACCCTGCCCCAGCTGTCGCGACTATAGTTCGTGGTCTGTCCCAGCGCATCGGTGACGCTGCTGAAATCGCCTTCCTCATTGTAGCCGAACGTCACGATCTGCTGCGCCGCGCCGACATAGGCCGGCGGGGCGGTTATCTGGGTGAGGGCGCCGGTCCAGTCATAGTGGAGCGTCGTCACCTGTCCGGCCGGATCGGTGATGCTGGTATAGCCTTCGCCATAGACGAGGCTGGTCGTGCGGGTGACGCCCGACGACACGGTCTGGGTCAGGCTGGTGACGCGATTGTCGCCGTCATAGGCGATCGAGACATAGGCGATCGTGTCAGAAGAGCCGGCGGTCTCGCTGATCGTCGCGACCAGCTTCGAGGTGCCGTGATAGGTGTAGCTGGTGACGTAGGTCTTGCCATCGGCGACGCTGTTGTCGCCCGGACTGAGGTCGACAGTGACCGACGCCAGCCGATTGTAGCCGTCATAGGCGTAGCGCGTCCGCGTGAGCGTCTTGGCAGTGCTCGTGACGAGGTCGGTATAGCCGGTAACGACGGCGGTGATGTTGTTGCCCGACCATTGATACTGGATCGTGCTGCCGTCGGCGGTCGCGATCTGGGTCAGCTTGTCGCCGGTATAGTTATAGGTGACCGTGTTGCCGCTGGTGTCGGCGACGGTCTTCAGCCGCCGCCATTCGGTCACGCCATCATTCTCATAGGTCTCGACGATGCCGGTGTCGCCGTCGGTCCAGCGGAGCACGGATCCGTCGACGACGATCTTGTCGTGGACGCCCGCCCCGCCGCTGATGACATAAGCCGAGCCGCCCCAGTAATAATTCACCTCGGTGCCGTCACCCATCCGATGGGTGACCGAGCTGCCCCAGCTGTTCGCCGTACCGTTGAGCCTGAGCGCGCGCTGCGTGCTCTGGCGCCAATTGTCGCCATTGTCGTCGGTGCCGCTGCCCAGGCTGTTGTAGGTGCGCGCAACGCCGGCGTCGGGTCCGCGTCCGACCAGGAACTCGTCCTGGCGATTGATCACCAGATTGCCGTTCGCCGCGTTCAGGAAGACCTGGGAGCCGCTTCGCCCGAAACCCGCGGAGCCCAGCAGCCCCGAGCCGCCCAGCACATTGCCAGAGCCGCGCTCCAGCCCCGTCCCCGAACCCGTGAAGATCGCAACCATCGTCCCACCCATCCGAAACGAAGGGGCGGCGGCCCCTTTTCGCAGGTCTGATCGGGGGAAATCGGGATTTGTTTAGGCCTTGATCGATTTCGCTAAGAAATTCTCGCGGAACCGTTTTTCACATTGCTGGTGCCGGCCCTGCGTTTATGTTCGTACGGGCCGGACCGGGGGATTCGGGGCGCCGGCCATATTGCTACCAGGGGGCTGTTCGGGTGGAAGCAGATCGCGCACTCGGCTTGATGAACGACATGCTGTGGAACTGCATCATCGTCGCGGGCCCCGTGCTCGCGACGACGTTGATCGTCGGGCTGCTCATCAGCGTTCTCCAGGTCGCGACGCAGCTCCAGGAAATGACCCTGAGCTACGTCCCCAAGCTGCTGATCGCGGCAGCGGTGCTGATCATCCTGGGTCCCTGGATGATCGCGCGCATCACCGATTTCGCCCGCGGGCTCTTCCTCGCCATCCCGAGCCTGGCCGCCTGAGACCCGGATGGACGAATTCAGCCGGCAGATGGTGGCGACATTGCTCCTCAGCCTGAGGATTGCGCCGCTGCTTGCCTTCTCCCAGCCTTTCACGCTGATGCGCGTGCCCGCAATGGTGCGCCTGATCCTCAGCATCAGCCTGGCGGGATGGCTCGTCGCAGCCAATCCGCAGGCCACCTGGCATCATGTTGCGGATGCAAGCCTGCCGATCCTCGCGGCCAGCGAATTGATGCTGGGCATCGCGCTGGCGCTCCCGCTCCAGCTCGCCTTCGCCGCATTGCTCACCGCCGGCCGCGCGATCGACATCCAGGCGGGTTACGGGCTTGCCGTCCTCGTCGACCCCACCACCCGGACCCAGATGCCGCTTGTCGGCACGCTCTTCGCCTATGTCGGCGCGGCACTTTTCTTCGCGATCGGCGGCGGAGGCGACCTGCTGGGTGCCTGGGCCGCATCGGTCGAGCAGACGCCGCTCGGCGGCGCGGCGATCGGGCGCGATCCGGGCGTGCTGATCGATTTCATGGGGGCCGCCTTCCTGCTGGCGATCGGGCTCGCCGGAATCGTGCTGCTCGTCCTCTTCCTGCTCGATCTCGCCGTCGCTTTCCTGTCGCGCACGCTCCCGCAGATGAACGTGCTGCTGCTCGGCTTCCAGGTGAAGGCGCTGGCGACGCTGATGCTGCTGCCCGTCGCCTTCGCGGTATCGGGCGCGATCTTCGTGCGGCTGTTGCGAACCGCGCTCGAAACCATGGCCCGGCTGGGCTGAGACATGGCGGAACAGCAGGAACAGAACCGGAGCGAGGCCGCGACGCCGTTCAAGCTCAGGCGCGCGCGCGAGAAGGGCATGGTCGCGCGCAGTATCGAGCTCGGCTTCCTGGGTGGTCTGCTCGGGCTCGCGGCCTTTCTCGGGATCGCGGGAGAGAGCTTCGCGCACAAGCTCGGCGAACTGACGCGCGAGACGCTCGTGGCCGGGATCGACGCCGCCGGCGAGCCGGAGCAAGCCGCGGGGCTTCCCGGCCGCATCTACTGGGCGGTGCTCGAGCCGCTGATGCTGCTCGGCGGGACCATATTGGCGATCGTGGTGCTGCTCGAGATCCTGCAGCTTCGCGGCTTCATCTTCACCGCCCACCCGCTCAAGCCCGATTTCGGGCGCTTGAACCCCGCCAAGGGCCTGAAACGGCTCTTCTCCGCGCGCCTGCTCAAGGAAACGCTGAAGACGGTGTTCAAGACCGCCGTGTACGCAGTCGCGACCTGGCTGCTGATCCGCGACGCGCTGTCGCGCTACGCCGTGACCGCGGGCGAGGCCGAGCGGCTGCCCGCGCTGATCGGCGAGGCGGTGATGCGCTTGATCTTCGTCTACATCCTCATCGCCTTCGCCTTCGTCGTGCTCGACCAGATCCTCGTGCGCGGCGAGTTCGCGAAGCAGATGCGGATGAGCCGCCGCGAGATCACCCGCGAGTCGAAGGATCGCGAGGGCGATCCCCGCATCCGTTCGAAACGCAAGAAGCTTCACCAGGAATTCGTGACGGCGAGCCAGAGCGTGGGCCAGCTCGCCGGTTCCGACATGCTGGTAGTCAACCCGCAGCATTTCGCCGTCGCCCTGCGCTACGATCCGACCCGGATGGACGCCCCAACGGTGACCACGAAGGGACGCAACCGCTTCGCCCTCGCGCTCAAGGAAGAGGCGTACCGGCGCGGCATTCCCGTGCTCGCCAAGCCCGCGCTCGCGCGTGCGCTCTATCGCGCCTGCGGTACCGGCAGCGAGATCCCGGCGGCGAACTTCGAAGCGGTCGCCGACCTCTATATCCAGCTGCGCCGCCGCGCGGCCACCCTCCAGCCCGGCCAGGCCTGAACCGATGCTCCAGAACCTCTATCGCAACAACAAGGACCTGGTGCTGGTAAGCGCGACGATCGCCATCCTGGTGATCCTGTTCGTGCCGATCCCGCCGGCGCTGCTCGATCTCGCGATCATCCTCAATTTCGGCTTCGGCCTGGCGATCATGTTGCTGACCTTCTATGTCGGCAAGCCCGTCGAATTCTCGACCTTTCCGTCGCTGCTGCTGGTCGCGACGCTCTATCGCCTTTCGCTGAACGTGGCCGCCACGCGCCTGATCCTGACCGGCGGCGACGCCGGCGAGGTGATCGGGTCGATCGGCGCGTTCGCGGTGCAGGGCAATTTCATCGTCGGCCTGGTCATCTTCGCGATCCTGATCGTGGTCCAATATGTCGTCGTCACCAGCGGCGCGCAGCGCGTTTCCGAAGTGGCCGCGCGCTTCACGCTGGATTCGATGCCAGGCCAGCAGATGAGCATCGACGCCGACCTGAACATGGGCCTGATCGACCAAAAGGAGGCGATCCGCCGGCGCGAGGAGCTCGAGAAGGAAGCCAGCTTCTACGGCGCGATGGACGGCGCGTCGAAGTTCGTGAAGGGCGACGCAATCGCGGGGATCATCATCCTGCTGATCAACATCATCGCCGGCTGGATCGTCGGCGTGACCCAGATGGGAATGGAATGGGGCGAGGCGCTCCACCGCTTCACGTTGCTCACCATCGGCGACGGCATCGCGACCCAGCTGCCTGCGCTGATCATCTCGATCGCCACCGGGATCATCGTCACCCGCTCGGCCGCCGACCGGCAGCTCAGCACCGAGGTGTTTCGCCAGCTCGCCTCCGAACCGCGCATCCCGCTGATCGTGGCCGCGGTGCTCTTCGCGCTGCTGCTGATGCCAGGCATGCCCAAATGGCCGATCGCGCTGATCGGGATATTCGCGCTCGGCGCATGGTGGCGCATTCGCCGCATCCGTGCCTCCACCGGCCGCGAACTCGCCGACGATGCCGCCGATGTGGCAGCGGGCACCGCTCCGGTTCCCGCGCTGGAGATCCGCCTCGGTGCCGCACTGGGGCAAAGCTGGCGCAGCGAGGAGGCGATCATCCTCGAGCGGATCGCCGGCCTGCGGCGAGCGCACGAGCAGGAATTCGGCATCGCCTTCCCGGCGGTCAAGCTGGTCGACGGCGACCATCTGGGCAGCGACGAATATGAGATCCGCCTCTTCGGCGCACGTTACGGCGCGGCGCGGATCGATGCCGCGGGAGTCCTCGCCATCGCCTCGCAGGGAGAGAAGACCCCGCTGGGAGGCGTTCAGACCAGCGACCCGGCATTCGGGTTGCCGGCATATTGGATCGACCCGGAGCAGAGCGCCACGGCGCGGGAACGCGGCTATACCATCATCGATCCCGTGACGGTGATGATCACGCATTTCGGCGAGATCGTCCGCGGCGAGGCCAGCACCCTGCTCACTCGCGCCTCGGTCGCCGCTTTGCTCGACGACGTACGATCACGCCAGCCCGGCCTGATCGAGGAGCTGGTCCCGAACACGCTCACCCTGTCGGACGTGCAGCGGGTGCTCCAGAACCTGCTCGGCGAAGGCGTGTCGATCGCCAATCTCGATCTCATCGTCGAGCATCTCGTCGATCTGGCGCGCAACCAAAAGGATCCGGCGGAGCTGACCGAGCTGGTCCGGCAGCGGATCAGCTACACGATCTGCCAGCAGCTGCGCGGGCGCCACGACGATCTCGCCGTGCTCAGCCTCGACCCCCGCGTCGAGAACCAGATCGTGGCGAGCATCAGCACCAACGCCGGCAGCGGCCCGATGGTGGTCGAGCCGCGCCTTGCCGAGCAGGTCATCCGCAGGCTCTCGCCGCTCGCCGACGAAATGTTCAAGCAGGGTCGCGCTCCGGTGCTGTTGTGCGGTGGGGAAATCCGCCGCCACCTCCGCATCCTGACCCGGCGGAGCATCCCGAGACTCTCGATCCTGTCGGTCAGCGAGATCCCGATGCGGATCAGCCTGAAATCGTTCGACGTGGTACGCCTGGAAGGATAGCCCCAAGCATGTCCCAAGCCCCTGCCCCATCGGAAACGGCCGGCCGCTATGCGCGCCTCGCAGCCCTGCTCGAACAGGATCCCGACAATGTGCGGCTGATCGCCGACGCCGCCGAGGCGGCTTTCGCGGAAGACCGGTTCAAGGATGCCGAGGCATTGCTCGATCGGCATGCGCGGATCGCTGCCCTGCCCCCGCAGGCACTCCACCTGGCGGGCCTCTCCGCCATGCGGCGGCAGGACTGGCAGGTCGCCGCGGACCGCCTGGCGCAGTTGATGGCGCAAGGCGAGGACGCGCCGGCTATCCGCTTCAACCGCGCCTGGTCGCTGGCGATGGCGAAGCAGTTCGACGCCGCGCTGGCGCTGCTGGACGATGCGACCGTGGAAACGCTCCCGCAGGCTGCGCAACTGCTCGTCCAGTTGCTGCATGACAAAGGCGACTTCGACGCGGCGGCGGCGCAGGCACGCCGGCTGTTCGCGCTCCATCCCGACCATCGCGGACTAGGCGCGGCCGTGTCGACGCTCGCGATCGACGTCGAGGACATCGATCTCGCGCGCCGTGCGGCCGAAGCGGCCGGCGACCATCCCGATGCACTGGCGACTCTCGGCACGCTCGCGCTCGGCGACGACGACCCGGTCGAGGCCGAGCGGTTCTTCGACGCGGCCCTCGCCCGCGCCCCGGCATCGCCGCGCGCCTGGATCGGGCACGGCCTGGTCACGCTGCTGGGCGACGACAAGCGCCGCGCCGCATCCGAGATCGACAAGGGCGCCGAATTGTTCGGCACGCATCTCGGCTCATGGATCGCCGCAGGCTGGGCGCATGTCCTCGCGGGTGATCCGGCCACCGGCAAGCAGCGCTTCGAGACCTGCCTGGCACTCGACGACAGCTTCGCCGAGGCCCACGGTTCGCTCGCCGTGACGGATATGCTCGAAGGAAAGCTCGACCAGGCCCGCCAGCGGTGCGAAGTCGCGCTTCGCCTCGATCGTCAATGCTTCTCGGGGGCTCTGGCCGCGACGCTCCTGTCCGCCGGCGCAGGGGATGCCGATACGGCCAAGCGGATATTCGAAAAGGCGCTTCACACCCCCGTCGATGCGAGCGGCCGCACGGTGGCGCAGGCCTTGGCGCGCATGGGAACCCGGCTCGGCTGAATCGCGTGCGGAGGGATCACCCTTCGCGGAGCTGCGCGACCGCGCGGTCGAGCAGCTCGGGACCGCCGGGCATGTCTCCGATGATGCGGAACACGTCGTCGATCACTGCCTGAAACGCCGGATCGCTGCCAACCCCTTCGCCGAACTCATCGACGAGCAGTCCGCGAACCACTGCGCGACGCACTTCGGCCTCGGACAAGCCATCGAGCGCTGCCAGCGCGCGGGTGCGTTCGAGGGGCTTCGCCACGTCCGCGGTCGCCTGCGCCGTCCCGTCGCGGCGCTCGGCCCCTCGGCGGCGGCCCGTGCGCTCCAACTGCTCGCGCAGGAGCAGCAAGACCTGGTCGACATTGCCGATGCGCGTCAATGCGTCGTTCCCCGCGCGCCGAGCTGGTCGAGCAGGAAGGAAGTGGCCGAGGTCTCCGTTTCGCGCGCGGGCCCGCTGGGGACGAGGCCGCGGCACTCGTCGATGATCAGCTGCATGTCGCGATTGAGCGGCAGATTCTCCTCGTTGACGGCGATGCCCGCCTCGAGCGCCGCGATCGCATCGGCGAAACGGTCCTGCACCAGATGCCGCAATCCGCTGACGAAAAGCGCGAGATAATGGTCGGCCGGGAGGTCCTGCAGCGGCTCCCAGGTTGCGAGCGCCCGGACCGCCTCGCCCGAAGTCAGCTCGAAGAATCCGAGTTGGAAGCGCGCCAGGGCGAAATCGGGTGCGAGTTCCACGGCGCGGGTCAACGCGGCATGCGCCTCGATCGGCCGGCTGCGCCCCGCGAGTATCGAGCCGCGCAGGAAGTGCAGCCTGGCATCCTCGGGATAGGCCTCGATCAGCCGCTCCGCCAAAGCGAGTTCGTCGGGCGCATTCGACCCCATCGCGGAGAGCAACTGCCCGATTTCCTCATCACTGCACAGAGTCATGACCGTCCGATCCTATCGTCTTTGGCCCAGACGCTTCCGCAATGTCGCGAGCGCCTTGGCGTGAAGTTGCGAAACCCGGCCCTTGGACAAGCCGAGCAGCTCGGCGATGCGGGTGAAGCTAACACCATTCTCGTAATGCTGGCGAATGATCGCTGCCTCGCGGTCGGGCAGGTGCGCGATATCCGCGGCCAGCCGCGCCTGGAACTCGCGCCAGGCGAGCGTCTCATAGGCGCCGGGGCGATGGTCGCGCCCATCCTCGGTAGCGACGAGATGCGTCTCGGCAAGGACGAGCCCGAGCGCCAGCCCGCTCGCCAGCGCCGCAAGCGCGCGCAGCGGATCGTCGCCCTGCTCCGCGGCCGCCGCGAGCGAGCGGGCGCGTTCCGCTTCCAGCCGGCGGCGATAGCTATATTGCGCGTCGACCTCGTTCATCTTCGATGCGCCGTCGAAGATGCTCCCCAGGATGCGCCGCCGCGCGAAGGCGGGAAACGGAATGCCGCGCAGCGGATCGAACCGATCGATCGCGACGAGCAGGCCGGCATAGGCGAATTGTTCGATGTCGGGCAGCTCGACGCCGTTGCGCGGGCGCGCACGCAGTTGCCGCGCCGCGATCGCGCGCGCGAGATTCTGGTAGCGCGTGAAGATCTGCTCGCGGCAGCGAAGCTCCTGCTCGTAGCGCAGGCGGCGCCACAGCGACGCCTCGACGCGCGGCGGCACCAGGACGAGATCCAGGCCTGTCCGAGCCGGACGCCTCATCGAAAGCTGCCGAGCACGCCCTGCAGGATCAGCCCCCAGCCGTCGATCAGCACGAACATCAGTATCTTGATCGGAAGCGAGATCGTGGCGGGCGGCACCATCATCATGCCGAGCGCCAGCAGAATGCTCGCGACGACCAGGTCGATCAGCAGGAACGGCAGCAGGATGACGAAGCCAATCGTGAAGGCCACGCGCAGCTCGTTCAGGATGAACGCCGGGGCGAGCTTCAATATCTCGACCTGCTCGGGGCGATCGGGAACGGGCGTCTTCGCGATCGCGTAGATCGCCTCAATGTCCGAATCGCGCGTCTGCGCCAGCATGAAATCGCGCAGCGGGCCGCTGCCGCGCGCCATCGCCTGCTCGACCGGGATCTTGCCCGCCATCAGCGGCTGGAGCGCGTTCGCGTTCATGGCGGAAAAGGTCGGCGACATCGTGAACGCGGTCAGGAACAATGCGAGGCTCACCAGCACCGGATTGGGCGGCGTCTCGGGCATTCCGAAGGCATGGCGCACCATCGAGAGCACCACCACGATCCGGATGAAGCTGGTCATGCTGATGAGGATCGCCGGCACCACCGCGAGCATGGTGAGGATCAACATGGTACGCACCGCGTCGGTGCCGATCCCGGGCGTGGCCATTCCGGGCACTGCGGCCTGCGCAGCGGCGGGCGAACAGAGCATGGCGACCATGCCGAGACGCAGGAACAGGTGCGGCCTCATGCCCTCGCGTCCTCGCCGGGGGCGCCTTCGCTCGGCGCGTCGGCTGGCACGCCCGTGCGCAGGATCTGCTGCTGCTGCGCCGAGGAGAGGATCAGATACTCCTCCCCGTCGCACCGGACGAGGCAGAGATCGGCGTGCTGGCTGACGCGGCGGCTCTCGATCACGTGGATCCGACGTTCCGTAGGAAGGGCGACGAACAAGCGGCGCACCACGGCCATGTCGAACCGCCCACCACCGCGCTTTATGGCCAAGGCGGCGAGCACGGCGAGCATCGTGCCGAGGACCAGCGCCATGACGATGCGCGTCAGTGAAACGTCCACGGCGCCACCTCCTCCAAGGCGGCCGGGACTGGCGAGCGCGGGAGTCGCGAGCTGCAGGAAGCAGATGGCCGGAAGGGCCAGTCGCAGTCGCATCGTCACTCAGGCCATTGGACGATTTCGGAGATGCGGACGCCGAACTTGTCGCCTACCGCGACCAGCTCGCCGCGCGCGACAGGCAGCTGATTGAGGCGCAGTTCGACCGACTGATTCAAGGGCGTATCCAGCGTAACCACGCTATCCGCCCCGAGCGCGGTCAGTTCGGCGACGGTCATACGCACATTGCCAACAAAGGCCTCGAGTTGCACGGGCACGTTCTTGATGAGCCGGGTGCTGACGCGTGGCCCGCCCTCGGCGGGTTCGGTTACGGTACCTTTACTCTTACTCTGATCGGTCACGGGATCGTTCATCCACTTAGGGCTTGCGTAAGCTGAAATGCGAGGCGGTCGTCCGTCTGGGCGATGGTGCAGGCGCTCCCTCGCACCGGCAGACATTCGATCGCGAGCGGCAGGGCCTGGTCGACATGACGGTCGAGCACGAGCACGTCCCCGGGCGCCAGCGCCTCGATCTCGGCCAGCGTCACGTCACAGGTTCCCAGCATGGCGGACAGACCCAGCTCAGTGCCGGCAAGTGCCGCCTCGGGCGATGCGAGCGCCGCATGCGCAGGGGGTGCGGGAAGATGCGATTTGATCAGCCGCGCGAGCCGGCAGGGCGTCACTCCGATCGCAATCGGAACGGGGTCGCCCTGCCCCGGCAGCTGGATGTGGTACACCATGTCCTCGGGAGCCGGGACTTGCAGGCTTTCCGACCATCGGGTGCCGCTGGCAAGGCCGAGCGGCTCCTGTACCCGCTGACGCAGGTCCTGGAGGCACGCTTCGCCGAGTTGCCGCAGCAACTGGAGATCGCCGGACGTGCGGTCGCCGATCCCGGACGCGACGCCCATCGCCTTCGCACCGAGCGCGATCGCCCCGCCGGCACCCACGCCGACCGCCGCGCCGGCGTCGCACCGGTGCCAGGCGATGGTCCGCAGCTCGCGGCCAGCCTCTCGCATATGGACGAGCCTGCCGGCGCCCGCATCCTTGCTTCCAACAAACCAATGGCCGGACCAGCGCGCCAACAGGCTCGCGAGCGCGGCCTCGGCACCGCCCGTGTCCGCGCCCGGCGGCAGCCAGGTTCGAGCCTCGGTCATCCCTGGCCGCGGATGCCGAAGAGTTGCTGGATCATGTCGTTGGAGACGCTGACGATCTGCGACGCCGCCTGGAAGCCGCGCTGGATCAGGATCAGGTCGCCGAACTGCTGCGACAGGTCGACATTCGAGGCCTCGAGCCGCTTCGACAGGACCTGCCCGACCCGCGGATCCTCGCTGTTGAGGAACTCGCGGCTGCCGAGGCCGGTCTGGGCGAAAATTCCGCCGGTCCGCTGCTCGAGCGACTGCGGATCGCGGAAGTCGGCGATGGCGATCGCGCCGAGCTCGTGCTTCTGCGAATTGGAATAGCCGATCTCCAGCCGCCCCTTGCTGTTGACCGTGACCGTGGTGATCGTCCCCACCGCCTGGCCGTCGATGGACGCAGAGCGCAGCGTCGAGATCTCGCCCGACGAATAGGAAGTCACGCCGCCGGAGAAATCGAGCGAAACGGTGAAGCCCGCGGTCGCGTCGGTGAAGTCGAGCTTGTTCGTGGCGGGATCGACGGTGCTGCCGACGAACTTGAGCGACTTGGTACCGATAGTGACGCCCTTGTCGTCGGTGACCGTCACCTTCCACGCCCCGGCGCCCGCATCGGCATCCTTGGCGAAGCTGACCTTCCAGACATGCGCGCCGCCGCTGCCGTCATAAACGGTGAGATCGCTGATCGCGAAGGCGTTGGTCGCGGTCGAGGAGAGGTTGTCCGCGAACTTGATCGTCGTCGTGGCCTTGGGCGGATTGGTGCGTGCGCCGTCCACCGAGAGCGCCACCGGGTGGTTGGACGAATCGAGCGCCGCGAGGTGGTAGTCGGTGCCCGAGAGGACGATGTAGCCGTCCTTGTCGACCTCGAAGCTGCCTGTGCGCGCGTAGAGGGTTTCCGTCCCGTCCAGCAGGACGAGGAAGCCGGTGCCGTCGATGGCCAGGTCGAGGTCGCGGTCACTCTGCCGCAATTCGCCCTGCTGGAAGCTGAGCTTCGAGTCCGCGATCCCCACGCCGTTCCCGCCGCTCTGGTCGTTCGGCGTGTAGGACAGGCCGCCGCTGTCCTTCGCGCCGTAATAGTTCTGGAACGAGACCGTCGAGCTCTTGAACCCCGAGGTGTTGAGGTTGGTGACGTTGTTGCTCACCTGCTGAAGGCCCTTCGAATAGGCGTTCAGGCCGCTGAGACCGATATAGATGGCGCCGAACATGCCTGTTCTCCCTACCTGACCTGGCTGATGCTGCTGATCGCGATATTGCTGATCGTGCGCTGATCGTCCGTCTGGATCGTCACGCTCGGCGCCCCGTTCTGGAACGAGATCGCGACGACCTTGCCCGAGACCGTGGCGCTGCCCGCGGGCACGTCGACTCGATTGCCGAGCAGCCCCGTCGCCTGGGTCGTCGCCTGGGCGGACACGAGCTGCTCGAGCCGGTCGTTCATCGTCTGCCCCTGCTGGATCTGCGAGAATTGCGCGAGCTGCGAGACGAACTCGAAATTGTCCATCGGCTTCAGCGGGTCCTGGTAGGTCAGCTGCGTCAGGATGATCTTGAGCAGCGACTCGAAGCTGAGCCCGAAGGCGGCGCTCGCCTGATCGGCCGTGCTGGCGGTCTGCTGCGCGGTCTGCCCGTCGACGGCCGAAACGGCTGCGGTCTGCACGATGATTCTCCTAGGCCGAGGCGGGCGGCACGCGCCGCGCGGCGATATGGATACGGTCCGGCCGCAGGCCGTGGCGCGAGAGCAACGCGGCGATTTCATCGCGCAGCCTGCTTCGCTCGTCCTCCGGAAGCGCTTGCGCGAAGGCGGCGACGTGGAGGCCGCGCCCGGTCTCGCTCACGGCGACCCGGGTCGCCGACTGCGCCGCCCGCTCGGCTGCCGCGCCCAGCAGGCGTCGGCCAGAGGCCGTGGCGCGCACGCCTTCGGTCTCCTCGGCTCCCTCCGCGGGTGCGGAAACCGGCTGGCCGGTCGCAGCCTGCGGGGCGGTACCGGAGGTTCCGCTCAGATGCGCCGGCGGAAGCGATCGGGAGCCTCCCGCCTCCACTTTCGCGAACGCCCCATGGCGCGAGGCGGCAGCGCGAGTGTCGACGGGCGCAAGGCCAGCCTCCTGCGCCGCCTGAGCCGCGACCGCAGCCGGTTCGCTTGCGGTCGCAACTCTCGCGGCGGCGCGCGCAAGAGCGGAAACCGCCTTCCCGAAAAAGCCGTGCTCGTTGAATCGCTCGGCGACGGCTTTCGCATCGAGCGGCGTAGCCTCGGGATCCGATCCGTCCGACGGCATCGCCAGGGCTGCATTCGGCGACGCCGCGATCATTTGCGCGGCCACCGGAACCTCGACCGCTGGTCCCGGATCACCGAGCATGTCGGCGAAGCTGGCTTCGGATGCCGCCTCGTTCGGCCCGGCGGGTGGGTCGAGGCGCGGCAGCACGCCCGATGGCGCTGCGAAAGGCTGGATCATCGACGCCTCCAGACCAGGGTGACGCGGTCCGCGGCGGCTTCGATGGCCCTTTCGTCTCGCGCCCACGCCTCGCGCCGCCGGCTCGCGGCGAGCAGCGACGCAGCCTGCCGGCAATGCGCGTCGCGCTGGTGCCAGATCGCGTCGCATTCGCGGCGCTCGGCCGCGGCACGATCGGCGACCCCGTCCGCCGCGACGGCGTTTTCGTCGCTGCGGTTGAACGCCGCCGCGAGCCCGGTGCTCATCTCGGGCGAGAAGCGGGGACTGGAAAGCTGCTCATGCCATTGCGCGAGCGCCTCGTCCCGCACCGCGTTCGCCCGGTCCAGCGCCGCGCGCGCGTCCCGCTCTCCCGCCGCCGCCTCGGCCGCGGCGGCCTGCGCCGCGGCGCGCTGCATCCGGCGCAGAGCCTCGATCTGCGCAAGG
This sequence comes from Sphingomonas sp., assembly GCF_026460985.1. Taxonomy (GTDB): domain Bacteria; phylum Pseudomonadota; class Alphaproteobacteria; order Sphingomonadales; family Sphingomonadaceae; genus Sphingomonas. The sequence goes on along the minus strand of NZ_JAPKNM010000037.1, from coordinate 31,754 downwards.
CTCGAGCTGGCATGATGTCTTGTCATGCCGCCATCGCCCCCGATGTCGCCGAGCGAAGCGCAGCGACGCTGGTTTCGACCGCGGGATTCTCGTCCTGCCGCTGCCGGAGGAACCCGTTCAGCCTGTCGCGCATCTCGATCGCGCGATCGATCTCAGGGCTCGCCCCTTTCTTGTACATGCCGCTTTCGATCAGCAGCCGCGCTTCCTCATAGGTCCCGAGCATCGCGATGGCCTCGCGCGCCGCGGCGGCGTGGGGCGGCGCCATCAATCGGGGTGCCTGGCGGCTGATGCTGCGCGGCACGTCGATCGCCGGGAAATGGCCCCGTTCGGCAAGCTTGCGCGACAACACGATATGCCCGTCGAGCAGCGACTTCATCACTTCGACGATCGGATCGTCGACATCGTCGGTCTCGCTGAGCACGGTCATCACCGCAGTGATCGCACCGCCCGAGCGGACCGCGCCGCAACGCTCGACGAGCCGCGGCAGCGCGGCGAAGACGTTCGGCGTATAGGCGCGGACCGTGGGCGGCTCGCCCGAGGCGAGGCCGATCTCGCGCAACGCCATGGCGAGCCGCGTCACTGAATCGATGACCAGCACGACATGCTCGCCCCGGTCGCGCCAATATTCGGCGAGGCTGAGCGCGGCATTGGCGCTGCGGACCCGGAGCGCCGCGCTCTCGTCCGATGTGGCGGCCACCAAGGTGAACCGATCCGCATCCTTGCGCTGCGATAGTTGGCGCCAGATCCCCTCCACCTCGCGCCCGCGCTCGCCGACCAGGCACAATACGCAGCGATCGCATTCGATCTGGCTGGCAAGTTGTTCGAGCAGGCTGGTTTTGCCGACCCCGCTGGCTGCGAAGATGCCGATGCGCTGCCCCACCGCCAGTGGCAGCAGCCCGTCGATCGCGCGGATCCCGGTCGCGACGGCGCGGGCCGGTGCCGTCCGATCGAGGGGGCGCGGAACCGTGCCGTTGATCGGCGCGCGTGCCGTCGCCGCGATCGCTCCGCCACCGTCGATAGGCCGCCCCAATGCGTCGATCGCGCGGCCCGCAAAGCCGGGCCCGACCGCAAATGCGTCGCCGAGCGGGAGCCCGTAGACGCGCGCACGCGGGCGTACCGGCCGGTCCTGCTCGAGCGGAACCAGGATCAACCCCGCCTCGTCGGCCGAAGCGACTTCGGCCAATATCGACGCGGCCTCCCCGTCGCTTTCGATCGCGCAGATGTCGCCGACGGTGCACATTGGCCCGGAGGCCTCGAAATAGCCGTTCGCGACCTTGCGGACGCGGCCATAGGGCCTCGCCAGCGGAACCGCTTCGATCCGCTCGACGAAGGGGTGCACGCTCACGAGCCGCCGCCTTCGGTGGCGATCTCGTCCAGCAACTGGGCCAGCGCCGACCATTGCGCCCGCACGTCGAGATCGATCTGCTCGAGCCTGCACGTGACGCGACAGGTCCCGGCCACGAGTTCCGGATCCACTTCGATCATGACCGGCGTTTCCGCCGAAACGAGCCGACGGCCGAGCGCCGCCAGGGCATCGTCGTCGGCGAAGTCGGACCGGCTGACGTGGATCGCGACGAGGCTCGTCCGCCGGATCTCGCGAAGCTGACGTGCCAGCATGCGCGTGACCAGCTCATGCAGGTCCGCGAACGGCTCGAAGAGCCTGGCCAGCGCAGTGCCGACGAGCATCGCCGCAAGGCCATCCAATGACTCGAGCCGCGTCCGCCAATCGGTGACCGCCGCGTCGATCCCGTCGCGGAGCGCCGACAGCCGCTCCGCCTCGCCCGCTTCCGCATCCGCAAGGCCCCGCCGATACGCCTCTTCGCCTGCCGCATGCACGGCATCGACCTTCGCCGCTTCGGCTTCGGCCAGCCTGTCGCGAAGCGCCGCGAGCTGGGCGCGCAGCTCCGCGCATTCCAGGTCCCGCGGATCGGGTCCCACGTCGACAGCGACTCTGGCGGCAACGGAGGCGAGCGGACGAACCGTTCCTCCCATGCCCGGCTTCAGGAGCGCGCTCATGGCTATCCTCGCCCCCGCCGGAGCATGCCGCCCAGCGAATCCATCAGCGACGCCCCGGATTGCGGCTTGCGAACGGACCCGGCCGAAGCCGGGGCGATGTCGAGCAACCGGCGCAATGCCTCGGCCGCGGCCTGCGTCACCGGGCCCTCGCCCCCGGTCCGCAGCGCTTCGATACGCGCGGCGATATCGGCCGAATGCACCGGTTTCGCGGGTGCGCCGGACTCATTCGCGAACTGGGTAAGCCGCTCGCGCTCACCGGCCGAAAGCCTGGCCAAGATCGCGCGGCGGTCGCGAGGCGGCATGCGCTCCAGCTCTTCGAGCAGCAGGGGCAACCCGTTCTCAGCGAGCAGCATCGGACGCATCCTCGGTAAGATTGAGTTGGCGGCGCAGCTTCGCGGCAAAGGCTTCGTGCTCGCTCGCGCCCAGGACGGCTGCGCCGCGTCGACGCAGCAGCAAAGCAAGCCCGAGCATCGCGAGCGCCAGCCCGGCAGCCAGGGCCAGCCAGCCATAGCCGCCCTCCGGCGCGCGCGCGGGCACGACCGGCGACGACGCTTCGCTTTGTACGGGAAGCGGCGTCGCGATCGCGGGCGGCGGCGGAGACGTGCCGGCCAGCTCGACGGGGCCGACCTCGAACCCCAGATCGTCGCCACGGACCGGATCGAGCGCAACCGCGCGCGCGATCGCCTCGCGGGCTATCGCCTGGTCTTCGGCGCCGAGCGCGACGGCCGTCACGAGCAGGATGCGAAGCCGGAAATTCCGTGACTCCCCTTCCCCGCCGGGGACCCAGTCCGCGGGAGGAGCAGCCGCCTGCGCGCTGTCGCCGATCGGCAGCAGCAGCACGCGCAGCGCGAACTTCTGACCCGGCATCCGCTGCTCGACCACGGCACGCGCGCGCGCCGCGAAATAGGCCCGGATCGCCTGCTGCTCGTCGGTAGCGGCATCGACCGACTGGCTCGCGGGCGGCGCAGCGCTGATCACCCGGCCCTGCGCGTCGAGCACTACCACCTTGGCCTCGGGCAGATCGGGAACCGCGGCCGCGACGAGCCGCTGGATGCCGGCGACCCGCGCGGGGTCCGCCGTCAGCCCCGGGCGCAGTGCGAGCGTGACCGCCGCGCTGGGCTCGGTGCGATCGCCGCGGAACAGCGCCCGCTCGGGCAGGCCGAGATGCACGCGCGCGCTCTCGACGCCCTCCATCTGCATGATGGTGCGCACGAGCTCGCCTTGCAGAGCGCGCTGATAGTTGATCTTCTGGGCGAAGTTGGTGAGGCCCATGTCGGACTTGTTGAACAGCTCGAAGCCGATCTGGCCGCGCGCGGCCGCGTCCGACCCCGAGATCGCCAGACGCGTGGCATCCGCGCGATCGGAAGGCACCAGGATCGTGGTCCCGCCGTCCTTGAGCTTGTAGTCGGCGCCGCCCTTCTCGAGCTCGGCCACGATGACGCTGGCATCGGCAGGACGCAGATCCTGGGCGAGCACGACATAATCGGGACGCAGGAACAGGAAATAGCCGAGGCCGAGTACCGCGACCACGGCCGCGAACAGCCCGCCGAACACGAGCAGCTGACGGTTGATGCCGGACCCGGTTTCCGCGGGAGCAGCCTCGCTCATAGCGGCATGTTCATCAGCTCACGGTAGCCCTCGACGAGGCGCGCGCGGACCTGCATCGCCAGTTCGACGGACAGCCGCGCCTCTTCGAGCGCCATCGTCACCTGGTGCACGGGCACCGAATCGTCGACCGCGAACTGCTGGACGAGCTTGTCGGCGGTCGCGATCTTTTCATCGACCCCGCGCAGCCCCGCCATGAGGATATCGCCGAAGCCGGTGTTCGCGGACGGCGCGAACTGCGCCGGCGGAACGGAGACGCGGAGCGCGAGCGGCGCCTCGGCGCTACCGACCGCTGCGATTGCCTCCAGCCCGTTCATGCCTGCTTCCCGAAGTCGAGCGCGCGCGAGTACATCTGCTGCGCGAAGGACATGGCGGTGAGATTGGCTTCGTAGGCACGCGACGTCTTGATCAGCAAAGTCATCTCGGCCGCGTGATCGATATCCGGATAGGTGACGAAGCCCTGTGCGTCCGCATCGGGATGGCCCGGTTCGTGAACCCGGCGCACCCCGCCGGCGACCTGCTCGAGACCAAGGACCGCGACGCCCTGCGGCCGGGCAGGCGCCTCGCCCTCCACGAGCCGAGAAAAGCGCACCTTCGGACCCGACAGCAATCGAACGGCGCGATAGGGCTCGCCGGAGGCGGTCCGGCTGGTGTTCATGTTGGCGAGGTTCTGCGCGATCACCTCGAGCCGCTGCCACTCGACATCGAGGCCCGTGCGGCTGATCTCGATTGCATCCATCTCAGTTCCCCCCTCGAACGACCGCTCTGCTGATCGCCATCTCGCGCCCTAGAATGTCGAGAAGCGCGGCGTAGCGCATCGCGGTTTGCGACGCGGTCGCAACCTCGAGATCGAGCCGCATCGCGCCGGTGATACCGGCCGGCGCCAGTTCCGTGCGCGGCGCGACGGCGGCAATCGCGTCGGTGCCCTGAAGCGCGGCCGCCTTCAGACGCGCCTCGAACGTGACGTTGATCGGCCGGTACGAAGGCGTGTTCGCATTGGCGATATTCTCGGCGGTCGCCTGATAGCGGGCGTGAAGCCCGTCGAGTGCCTTCGCGATCAGAAGCGGGGAAACTGCGTCCATGGGCCTGCCTATTGAACCACGATCTCGGCATGCAGTGCGCCTGCAGCCTTGATCGCCTGGAGAATGCTGATCGTCCGCCGCGTATCGACACGCGCCCGGCTAAGCGCCTGGACGAGATCCGCGACCGAAGTGTTGGGGAACCGGAACGTCGCGTCGGACTCGCCTTGCGAGACTTCGAGCTTGGTGTTGGTGACGATGAGGCTGCGCACATCGCTGGCGAACCCGGAGATGAAACTCGGCTGTGAGGCGGTGTTCTCGGCGGTCACCGTCACCTTGATGTCGCCCTGCGCGATCACGACGCTCGAGATCATCACGTCGCGTCCCGCGACCACGGTGCCGGTACGCTCGTTGATGACGATACGCGGCTGAACATCGGGCTCGACCAGGATATTCTCGAGCGTGGCGATGAAGGGCGCGACGTCATCCGATCCGCCCGCGAAGCGGATCCGCACCTCGTCGGCGTTGCGCGCCTTGGCGGCGTTCGGGCCCAGCCTGCCGTTGATCTGGTCGGCGATGCGCTGTGCGGTCGAGAAGCTCGGGTTGGTGAGCAGGAACGAGAGCTCGCCACCCCCCGGCGCCACGCGCGATTCGACGGGCGCCTCGATCGTCGCCCCGCCCGGGAGCACCGCAGTCGTGGGATAGTTGCGCTGCTGCTGGTTGAGCTCGCTGTCGAACCGATAGCCGCCGACCACGAGCTGTCCCTGCGCCAGCGCATAGGTCCGCTGATCGGGGCCTAGCAAAGGCGTCATGATCAGGGTGCCGCCGGCGAGGCTGCGCGCATCCCCGACCGAGGATACCGTGACGTCGATATGGTCCCCCACGTTCGCGGACGGGGGCAGCACCGCGGTCACCATCACCACCGCGACGTTGCGGCTGCTGATCTGGTCGTCGGTTACGTTGGTCCCCAGCCGGCTGAGGATGTTGCGCATCGCCTGGCGGGTCACGCCGCTCCGGCGCGTGTCGCCCGAGCCGGAGAGGCCAGTGACGAGACCGTAGCCGATGAGCGCATTGTCCCGCCACCCGCCGAAGCGCCCGAGCCCCTTGAGAGGCACCTGCTGCGCCAGCGCCTCCGGGGCCATGGCGAGCAGTCCGAGCGCCAGCGCGCAGACACGCAATCCACGAATACGCATCACAGCAGCCCCAGCAGGTTGAACAGCCGCGTGATCAGCCCGGGCTTCGCACCGCGCGAGACGAAGCCCTTCCCGTCATAATCGATCTGGGCATCGGCGATGCGGCTCGACAATATGCTGTTGTCGCTGGCGATGTCCGAGGGGCGGATGCGCCCGCGCACCCCGATGACCGTGTTCTCGCCGTTGACGCGGAGCTGCTGGCGCCCGACGATCCGATAGTCGCCATTGGGCAGCACCTCCTCGATCGTCACGCTCAGCTGCGCCACCAGCCTTTCGCTGCGCCGCATCTCGCCGCGCCCGGTGAAGCCACCCCCGAAATTCAGCTGGCCGCTCTCGTCCACGCCTCCGGCGCGCAGCCCCCCGCCGAGATCGGTCGAGCGGCGAGTCGACGACTGGGTCGTGTTGGACGCCTCGGCGCTCTGCAGGATCACCACCGTGATCGCGTCGCCGACCGCAACGGCCCGGCGATCCGACGCCATCGCCGACCAATTGCCGCCCTGATAGAGATCCTGGGCGGCGGCAGGCAGCGCTGTCATCGATGCGACAGCATAGAGGATCGAGGCGAACCTCATTGGGCGGCGCCCGGCGAGAGAAGCAGCGCCGCGGCGAACACCGCACCGTTCGCGTCCTGCACGAAGATCCGCTCCCCCGAGCGGCCGGACTGCAGCGCAGTCACTTCGCGCTCGATCACGACAGGGCCGGCCGAGGAGCGCAGCGTCAGGCGCTCGCCCTTGACCACGGCCCCCGAGGGCAGCACCGAGATGCGACCTAGATATCCGCCCGTGGGAACCGCCGCCACTGGAAGTGCGGCGCGCGCGCTTCGATCGTACCGGACGGCGACGGCGTCGCGTTTGCCGTCGCAGGCCACCGCCATGACGTCCTCGGCCCTGATCGGCGCCCCCGCGGAAAGCGTCCGCACGGCTTCGAAGCAGTCCCCGGTATCGGCGGCGAATAACACGAGAAGCGGGAACATGATCAGCGACGCAGGCCGTTGGCGATGCCCATCAGCTGGTCGGCCGCCTGCACGATCTGGGCATTGGCCGCATAGGCCCGCTGCACCATCATCAGACGAACCATCTCGTCGGTGAGCGCCACGTTGGAACGCTCGATCGACCCTTGCACGAGCACGCCGGCGCCATCCTCTCCCGGCTGCGCCTCGATGAGCTGCGCATCGTCGCCGGCGCGATACAATCCGCCGTCCAGCCGCGCGACCGAGGCGGGATCGTTCACCCGCACCAACTGGATCTGCCCAAGCTCCACCGGCTCCAGCGCGTCGGGGACGGTGGCGCGGACAATGCCGTCCGCGCCGATCTCGATCGCCGTGGCATCCTGCGGAACCGAGATCGCGGCGCGCAGCGCCAGCCCCTTGTCGGTCGCGAGCAGCCCGTCGTCGTTGACCTTGAGCCCGCCGCCGCGCCACAACAGGGTCTGGCCGGCCGGGCCCATCAGCTCGAAGAACCCGGCGCCCTGGATCGCGAGATCCATGCTCCGGCCGGTACGCTCCAGTTCTCCCTGCTCGTTGAGCATGAGCTGCGAATCGAGCATCACGCCGGCCACCGTCCGCGGATCGGCGGCCGATGCGGAAGCGGCGTCGGCCTCGGCGCGGCGAACGACCACGTCCGCGTACCGGACCTCCGACCGCTTGAAGCCGGGGGTGTTCACATTGGCGATGTTGTTGGCGAGCGCCTCGAGCGCCTGTTGCTGCGTCTGAAGGCCCACCGCGCCCACATGGAAAGCGTCGCTCACCGTCCACCTCCCAACGTGGTGAGCGCGCGGCCCATCAGCTCGTCATAGACCTGCACGAGCCGGGCGCCGCCCTCCGCCTGGCGCATCGCCGCCATCGTCGTCACCATCTCGTCGCCCATCGAGACGTTCGAGCTCTCGAGCATTCCTTGACGGATCGACGGTTCGGCGACCTCCTCCATCGCGCCGCCGGCAGCGAAGTGGGATTCGCCCACCGCATCCAGCGCCGCGCCCCCGGCCGGTACGCTCAGACCGATCCGCGCGACCGGCCGGCCATCCTCCAGAACAGCCCCGTCGTCGAGGATCGTGACCGCGGCATCTTCGAGCACGAGGTCGCCTCCGCCCGCCTGCTGCAGCACATGGCCCTGTGCCGACACGATCGTGCCGTTCTCCGCGCGCCGGAACTGGCCCTGGCGCGTATAGAGCAGCTGTTCGCCCGCGCGGACCTGGAAGAAACCATCGCCATTGATCGCCAGATCGAATGGATTCCCGCTGGAGATCAGCTTGCCCTGAATGAAATCGCGACGCTCGGCGATGTCGGGGACAGTATTCGACTCCTGCATCGACGCAAGAATCCGCGAGAATCCCACGCTCCGCTTGTAGCCTGGCGTAGATACGTTCGCGACATTGTGCGCAGCAATTTCAAGTCGTCTTTCGGACGCACTCAAAATCGCTGCCGCCGACTCGATGAGCCCCGACATCATTTCCCCCACCCCGTGTTTCGCGATGAAACAGATTCCAGCGGGGACCGTCAAGCGCTTAAATTATATGCGGAATGGATCTTTTTTGTTGCGGATGGCGAACATTCGCGGAAAGGCTCAGGCTGGAGGGACGTAGATTTAACGCGCGACACTCGCTTACGCCTGACAACGTCAGGAGCCCCTCTCTAGCGCGCGTGGTTTATAGGGTTTCGCAGGCCCAATTTTACGTCTTTCACGTAGATTCGCTTTTGAAGTTGCACGATAGAGCAATATTCTTACGCGGACATCGAGACGGCCGCGACGGATTCAAAATGCGGATCGCGGCGGAGGGAGCCTCCTAAGCCAGGAACCTCATTTGGTCGGCCAGACCGCCAGACTGGTCTCGACCAAGCGTTCGAGCTCCTCGTGGCTGGCGCCCGCCCCGGCCTGGAGCGACAGCCCCTGGAGCAGCGCGCCGAGATAACCGGCGAGGCTTTCTGCATCCATGTGGTCGGGCAGTTCGCCGGCGGCCTGAGCCTGCTCGAAGCGCTTGATCAGCGCCTCCATCGAGGATTTGCGGCGGGCGATGACTTCCTCGCGGATCGATTCAGCCTCGACTCCGCACGCGACCGAGCTGATCACGCGCAGGCAGCCGCGCGGCTCGCAGTCGCTCATCTGCATCTCGAGCGCGCCGCGCAGCAGCCGTTCGGCGACGCCCCGCGCAGTAGGGGCGTCGAGCGCCTGGGCCATGTAGCAGAGCTTCTCGCGCTCGTAGAGATCGAGCGCCTTGCGGAACAAGGCTTCCTTGTTGCCGAACGCGGCGTAGAGGCTGGGACGCGTGATCCCCATCGCGTCGGTCAGATCGGTGAGCGACGCGCCTTCATAGCCCTTGCTCCAGAATACGCGGAGCGCCTGGGCGAGCGCCTCATCGACGCAGAATTCGCGCGGACGCCCTTTGGGGGCATTGCAGATGGCAAGTTTCATAATGATCGGTACATAATCGCAAAGTGTGGAAAAAACACTAGTATTAACGCGTAGCCGGTCAAACAGGTGCAAGCCACTGACGCACAAAGGCCTTGCGTCGCCCGAGATGCAAGCATATGCACTGTTCGTTCGAACGAACGGACGCGAGGGCGATGGTTTCTGCAACTCTCCTCGATACGGCGATCGACCAGTTCGGCAAGCTCGGCTTCGAAGGCGCAAGCACGCGCGACATCGCGCGCGCCTCGGGCACCGCCATGTCCTCGATCACTTATCATTTCGGCGGCAAGCAGGGCCTGTACCTCGCCGCCGCCGAACATATCGCCGCATCGATCCGCAACCTCCAGGGAGAGGCGGTCGCACGCGCGGTGGCGACTGGACAGGAATCGCCCGCGGCGGCGATCGAGGCGCTCGCGACGGTGCTCGACGGCCTCGCCCAGATGATGCTGCGGCCCGAGACCGAGGCATGGTCGCGCTTCATCATCCGCGAGCAGCAATTCCCGACCGAGGCATTCGACCGGCTGTTCACCCGGGCGATGCAGCCTATCCTCGACGCGTTCGTTCAGCTGATCGGACGCGCCCGGCCCGACCTGGCGGATCGCGAGATCGTGGCGATGGCGATTCTGCTGTTCGGCCAGGCGATGGTGCTGCGCGCAGGCCGCGCGGCGGTGTGCCGCGCGCTCAAGGTGGATCGGATCGACGAGGAGGCCGCCGCGCTGCTGCGCGCGCGGCTGCGCGCCAACCTGCTCTGCATCCTTTCGGAGAAGCCGCGATGAACCGACGCCACCTGATCGTGCTCGCCCTGGTGGTGGTGCTCGCCGTGGCGGCCTTCGCCACGCGCGGCTTCGGGCTGATGCCCGGCCGGCCCGAAACCGAGCTCACGCTCTATGGCAATGTCGACATCCGCGAAGTCGACATGGGCTTCCGGGTCGGCGGGCGGATCGCGGCGATCGGCGTCGACGAAGGCGCGAAGGTGACCCAGGGCCAGCTGCTCGCGACGCTCGACACCGCGACGCTCGACAGCCGCATCGCCGAGGCGGACGCGCGCGTCGCCCAGGCGCAGGCGAGCTACGACAAGGCGCGCAACGGCGCGCGGGCGCAGGATATCGGCCAGGCGCGCGCCCGCGTCGTCGCCGCGCAGGCGGTGTACGACAATGCCCAGCGCGATTTTGCGCGGCGCCAGCCGCTGGTCGCCCCAGGCGCGATCAGCCGCGACATCTGGGAGCAGACCCGCGCCGACCGTGACCGCGCCGCCGCGCAGCTTGCCGAGGCGAAGCAGGGGCTGTCGCTGCTCCAGGCGGGCAGCCGGCCCGAGGAGATCGCCGGGGCGGCCGCCGAACTGCGATCGGCACAGGCCGCTCGGGCGAGCGTCGCCACCGACCGGTCGGACGCGCGCCTCGTCGCGGCCAGCGCAGGGACCATCGTCACGCGTGCCCGTGAGCCCGGCGCGATCGTCCAGCCCGGCGAGACCGTGCTGACGCTGTCGATCGACCGGCCGATGCGCGTGCGCGCTTATGTCGCCGAGACCGATCTCAGCCGGATCAGCCCGGGGATGAAGGTGCAGGTGACCGCCGACGGCAACCCCAGGACCTATCGCGGGACGATCGGCTATATCGCGCCGCGTGCGGAGTTCACGCCCAAGTCGGTCGAGACCGAGAATCTGCGCACCGACCTCGTCTATCAGGTCCGCCTGATCGTCGACGATCCCGACGACGCGCTGCGCCAGGGCCAGCCGGTGACGGTGCGCGTGATCGGCGCGCGGGCGCGGCATGGGGGTTGAGATGTACAACCGTCACCCCCGCGAAAGCGGGGGCCCATCTCCCAGCCTCTCCCGGCAAGACAACAGCTGTTGTATTCGCTGCACGTGCAGGAGATGGGCCCCCGCTTTCGCGGGGGTGACGGAATGGGGTCGGAGCCACGAGCTGTGACCGGCCCCGTCGCCCGCACCTCGAACCTCATCAAGCGCTTCGACGCGCTCACGGCTCTCGACGGTGTCTCCATGGTGATCGCGCCCGGCAAGGTCACCGGGCTCGTCGGCCCCGACGGGGCGGGCAAGACCACGTTGATCCGCATCCTCGCCGGGCTGATGGCGCCGACCGGCGGCGAGGTCGAGGTGCTGGGCGCGGCGCCGGGGCGGAAGCTCGACGACCTCGGCTACATGCCCCAGCGCTTCGGGCTCTACGAGGACCTGACCGTCATCGAGAACCTCACCCTCTATGCCGAAGTGCGCGGGCTGCCCAAAGCCGAGCGCAAGGAGAGCTTCGACCGGCTGCTCGACTTCACCGACCTCGCGCGCTTCCAGGACCGGCTGGCGGGCAAACTCTCGGGCGGCATGAAGCAGAAGCTCGGGCTCGCCTGCGCGCTGGTGAAGACGCCCAGGGTGCTGCTGCTCGACGAACCCGGCGTGGGCGTCGACCCGATCTCGCGGCGCGAGCTCTGGGCGATGGTCGGCGAGCTCACCGATCAAGGGATCGGCGTGCTCTGGTCGACCGCCTATCTCGACGAGGCCGAGAAGTGCGATTCCGTCTATCTGCTCAACGAGGGGCAATTGCTGTTCGACGGGCCGCCCGCCGATCTCACCGGCAAGGTCGAGAGCCGCGTGTTCCGCGTCACCGGCTTCAAGGACCGCCGCCGCCATTTCCTCACTCGCACGCTCGACCGCGACGAAGTGATCGACGGGACGATCCAGGGGCGATCGGTGCGGCTGCTGATGGCCGAGAACGCGCCCGCCCCCACCCCGGGATCGCTGGCAGCCGAGGGCGGTACGATCGAGCCCGCCCCGCCCCGCTTCGAGGACGGCTTCATCGAACGGCTGGGCGGCGGGCCCAAGGGCACCAGCGCGCTCGCGGCACGCTATCGGGCGATCCCCGAGAGCGACGCGTGCGCGATCGAGGCCAAGGGGCTGACCAAGCGTTTCGGCGACTTCACCGCGGCGAGCGAGATGCATTTCGAGATTCCGCGCGGGCAAATCTTCGGACTGCTCGGGCCGAACGGCGCGGGCAAGTCCACGACGTTCAAGATGCTGTGCGGGCTGCTCACGCCGACCAGCGGCAGCGGGGCGGTGGCGGGGCACGACCTGCGGCGCTCGCGCGCCGATGCGCGGGCGTCGCTGGGCTACATGGCGCAGAAATTCTCGCTCTACGGCGATCTCAGCGTCCGCCAGAATCTCGATTTCTTCGCCGGCGCCTATGATCTCGACCGCGAGACCGCGAAGCGCGCGATCGAGGCGATGATCGAGATCTTCGAGCTGAAGGGAAAGCTCGACGTCAATGCGGGGACGCTGCCGCTCGGCTTCAAGCAGCGCCTCGCGCTCGCCTGCGCGGTGATGCACGAGCCGCCCGTCCTCTTCCTCGACGAGCCGACCTCGGGTGTCGATCCGGTCACGCGGCGCGAGTTCTGGACACATATCAACGGACTGGTCGAAAAGGGCGTGACCGTGCTGGTCACCACGCACTTCATGGACGAGGCCGAATATTGCGACCGCGTCACGCTGATCTACCGCGCCGAGCAGATCGCGACCGGCACGCCGGATGAGCTGAAGGCGCAGGCGGGCGAGCTTGCCGGGCTCGACGATCCGACGATGGAGGACGCCTTCATCGCGCTGATCGAGGAATTCGACCGGCGACGCGAAGGGAGGGAGGCGGCGTGAGCGGGGTTTCCCTCTTAAAGCCCCTCCCCTTCAGGGGAGGGGTTGGGGATAGGGCCTGTCCGCGAGCCCTGTCGCTTGAGGCACTGCCCCACCCCAACCCCTCCCCTGAAGGGCAGGGGTTATGAGTAGCTTCTCCACTCGCCGCCTCGCCGCGCTCGTCCGCAAGGAAGGCGCGCAGATCCTGCGTGATCCGTCGACCTTCCTGATCGCCTTCGTGCTGCCGATGATCCTGCTCTTCCTGTTCGGCTATGCGGTGTCGCTCGACAGCAGCCGGACGCGGATCGGGGTGGTGCTGCAGGATTCGAGCGCGCCCGCGCTCAGGCTCGCCCAGGCCTATCAGACCTCGCGCTATTTCGACGTGACGATGGCGCGGACGATCCAGCCGGTGCGCGAGAGGATGGTCTCCGGGGACCTGCGCGCGATCATCGTCATCCCACCGGATTTCGGCGAGGGCGTGAAGCGCGGCCGCGCGCCCGCGATCCAGATCATCACCGACGGATCGCAGCCCAACACCGCCAACTTCGCCGCGGCCTATGGCGAGGGCGTGCGCGCGCAATGGGCGGCCGCCGAGGGGCTGGAGCGCAATCCCGGAGCGGCCGGGCCGCCGGTCAGCCTCTCGTCGCGCTTCTGGTACAATCCCGAGCTCAAGAGCCGCTACTTCCTCGTCCCCGGATCGATCGCCAACGTGATGACGATGATCGGCACGCTCCTGACGGCGCTCGTCGTCGCGCGCGAATGGGAGCGCGGCACGATGGAGGCGATGATGGCCACGCCGATCTCGATGGCCGAGTTCATCGCCAGCAAGGTGATCCCCTATTATCTCCTCGCCCTCGCCTCGATGACGCTGTGCACCGTGATCGGCGTGTTCATCTTCGGCGTACCCTTCCGCGGATCGGTGTTCGCGCTGTTCGTGGTCGGATCGGCGTTCCTGATGCCCGCCCTCGGGCTCGGGCTGTTCATCTCCTCCGCCACGAAGAACCAGTTCGTCGCGAGCCAGATCGCCTTGCTCTCGGCCTTCCTGCCGACCTTCCTGCTCTCGGGCTTCATCTACGAGATCAGCTCGATGCCCTGGCCGATCCAGGCGCTGACCTATCTGGTGCCGGCACGCTACCTGATCCCGGCGCTCGAATCGGTGTTCCTCGCCGGCGACCAATGGCCCCTGCTGCTCCCGAACATCGGCATCATGCTCGGCTTCGGGCTGTTCTTCTTCCTGCTGTCGTTCCGGGTCACGCGAAGGAGCCTCGACTGATGCGCAGGTTGCTGGCCATGATCGTCAAGGAGATGTGGGCGGTGCTGCGCGATCCCAAGTCGCGCATCGTGTTGTTCGTGCCGCCGCTGATGCAGCTGTTCATCTTCACCTTCGCGACCACGCTCGACGTCAAGAATGTCGACGTCGCGATCCTCGATCGCAGCTCCGGCGCGCATTCGGCGGAGATCGTGTCGAGGATCACGGGCAGCCCCAATTTCCGCAAGATCGTGCAGCTGCGCAGCCCGCACGAACTACGCGACGCGATCGACAACCAGAAGGTGATCGCCGCCCTGGTGATCGACGAGGATTTCGACCGCCGCGTCGCCGCGGGCAAGCCGGCGACGGTGGGCGTGGTGCTCGACGGACGGCGCTCGAACGCGGCGCAGATCGTCAACGGCTACCTCACCCAGATCGTCGCCGGGGTCGGCGCGGACACGGTGGCGCGGCCGGGCCCCGCACAGCCGCCGGGGAGCGTGGTCACCAACTGGTACAACCCGGCGCTCGATTACATCTGGTTCACTCTGCCCTCGCTGGTGGCGATCATCACCTCGGTCGCGGGGCTCGCCATCACCTCGCAATCGGTGGCGCGCGAGCGCGAGCTGGGAACGTTCGACCAGCTGATGGTCTCGCCCTTGCGCGTGCACGAGATCCTGATCGGCAAGATGGTGCCACCCTTCATCATCGGGATGATCAACGGCAGCGTGTATCTGATCGTCGCGCCACTGATATTCGGCGTGCCCTTCACCGGATCGCTGCTGCTCTTCTATTTGAGCCTCGCCATGTACATGCTCGCGCTGATCGGGCTGGGCATGCTGGTCTCGTCGCTCGCGAAGACGCAGCAACAGGCGTTCCTCGGCGTGTTCCTGATCACCACGCCACTGATCCTGCTCTCGGGCTATGCCAGCCCGATCGACAACATGCCCGACTGGCTCCAGGTCGTGACCTATCTCGACCCCGCCCGCTATTTCCTCGTCATCGTCCAGGGACTCTTCCTCAAGGCGATGCCCGCCGCCGCCGTGTTCCACCAGCTCTGGCCGCTCGCGCTGATCGCCTGCGCAACGCTCTCCGCGTCGGCCTGGCTGTTCCGTGCGCGCATGGAGTGACTCCGATGCCTCGCCTGCCCCTGCTCGTTCTGCCCCTGCTCCTCGCCGGCTGCACCGTCGGCCCCGATTACCAGCGGCCCGCGCCGACCGCGGCGACGCAGGCGCCCTGGCTCGAGCCCGGCGCGCCGGGCGCGGTCGATCTCGCCTGGTGGGACAGCTTCGGCGACGCCCGGCTCTCCGCACTGGTCGCGCGGGCGATCGCGAGCGCGCCGGACCTCAAGGAAGCCGAAGCACGGCTCGCCGAGGCACGCGCGAACCGCGACGCCGCCGCGGGCGGGCGACTGCCGAGCGTGCAGGCGACCGGCTCGGCTACCGAGAACCGGCTGAGCGAGAACGGCCAGCTGCCGATCGGCAACATCCCCGGCGTCGACCGCGAGTTCCGCCTGTTCGACCTCGGCTTCGACGCGAGTTGGGAGCTCGATTTCTGGGGCCGGCGCACGCGCCAGGTCGAAGCGGCGAATGCGCGTGCCGACGCGGCATTGTTCGGCCAGCGCGACGTGATGCTGACCTTGATCGGCGAAGTCGCGCGGAGCTATTTCGACTTGCGCGCGGCGCAGGCGGACGCCGCCAGCGTCGGGGCGGTCGCCGCATCGGATGCCGAGCTGGCGCGGCTGACCCAGCTGCGTTTCACCGCCGGGGAAGCGTCTCGGCTCGAGCTGGAGCGCGCCGAGGGCGCGGCACGGACCAGCGCGGCCGCCGTCCCCGATGCCGAGGCACGGGCGGCCGCGGCAGCGTATCGGATCGCGGCTCTGGTCGGCGCGGCGCCGGAGGACGTGGCTCCCGAATTGCGCAAGCCCGCGCCGCTTCCCGCCAGCCCCGACCGGATCCTCGTCGGGGTGCGTTCGGAGTTGCTCGAACGCCGGCCGGACATCCGCCGCGCCGAACGCGAGCTTGCCGCTGCTACCGCGGATATCGGCGTAGCGACCGCGGACCTGTTCCCGCGCTTCAGCCTGTTCGGCAGCATCGGCCAGCAGGCGCGCACGCCGGGCGATCTCTTCTCGGGCGAGAGCACGCGGCTGCAGATCGGGCCGAGCTTCTCCTGGCCGATCTTCTCGGGCGGGACGATCCGCGCGCAGATCCGCGCCGCCGATGCCCGCGCCCAGGGCGCGGCGGCACGCTACGAGAAAGCGGTGCTCGGCGCGCTTTCGGACAGCGAGGCGGCGATCAACCGCTTCCTCAATGCGCGCACCGCCGAGACCGAGGCGAGCGCCGCCCTGGAGCGCGAGCGCGCCGCCTATGCGTTGGCGGAGAAGCGGCAGGCGCGCGGCGAGGACGATCGGCTGACCTTGCTCCGTGCGCGCGAGGTATTGCTGGGCGCCGAGAGCCGCGCCGATCAAGCACGTGCTGCGAAGGGGCAAGCGGCGGTGGCGCTGTACAAGGCACTGGGCGGCGGCTGGCGCTAAGCCAACCGTCATCCCGGCGAAAGCCGGGATCTCATGCGGCTAGCGAACGACCGACGGCACGCGATCCCGGCTTTCGCCGGGATGACGATCAGGGCATCAGCCGCTTCCGCCCCTGCGACAGATGCCAGCGCATCGCCAGCGCGGCGCCGTCGGCGTCCTGGGCGCGGATCGCCTCGACCACCATCTCGTGCTCGGTGATCATCGCGCCGATCGCTTCAACCGACCGCGCACGCGAGATGTCCACGCCGGCGCGCAGGATCCGGTAGATCCCTTCCTCGAGATGATCGAACGTCGCCAGGAAGGCGGGGTTCGCCGTCGCCTCGAAGATCGTGCGATGGAGCGCCCAATCCTCCTCATGCGCGGGACCGTTGGATAGCAAGGCGGCGCGCAACGCCTCCATCGCCTCCTGGATCGCCTCCATCTGCTCAGGCGAGCGGCGCATCGCCGCCAGCCGGCAGGCCTCAGCCTCAAGGACGAAGCGCACCTCATAGGTGCCGAGCGTCGCCGAAAGCTCGGCCATCGGCATGTGCGCGCCGAGCCGCTCGGAGGGCCGTCGCATGACGTAGGAACCGGCGCCGCGCCGCGCCTCGGTGATGCCGTCGGCGGCGAGCCGCACCAGCGCCTCGCGTACCACCGTGCGCGACATGCCGAACATCTCGGCGAGCCGCGGTTCGGACGGCAGCCGATCGCCGATCTGGAGATCGTCGCCGTTGATGATCTCGACGATCCGCATATAGGCCCGGTCGGCCAGCCGCCCCTCGCCCGTTTGCGCAATGCCCTGTGCCAAAGGCGCTCCTCCCCGGGCCGTAGCTAGCCGCAACGCGCCCGCCTTGCCAAGCCCGGCGGAACGGATTGGTTGGACAGGTTATACCAAATACGCGCCGACTTGGCCGTTGACGTGCCGAAATGGTGCGTCATACTCGCAACTTGTCCAACCGATTCAAGACTCGGCCAAAGAAGCCGGGATCGGAGGAGAAAAACGGGACCTGGGAGGGGTTATGGACACGATGTACGGCGCTACCGCCGTGAATCTGCCGCCGATGAGCGCCTTTGCCGAAGTCTATGTGAACCGGCCCACCGCACGCGGCGGCCCCGTCGCCGCATTGTTCGGGCCGTTCGGCGACTGCGCCTTCGTGCTGGTGCGCCAGGGCGGCTATGGCGACGCCGAATGCTGGATCGAAAGCGCGACCGGACGGGTATCCTATGCCGATGTGGTCGAGGCCGACCGCGCCGGACTGATCCAGCGCGCTACCTGACCGGCTGAAGCGCTTCCGCCAGTTGCGCCGTCGCGCCACCCGCGATGAGGTGGACCGGCCGGCCGGCATCACTCGGAATCACCGCGGCCAGGATGCCGCCGCGGCGGAGCGCGAGCTCGTCCAGCTTCGACAGGTCACTCAACTCGACCAGCAGACGCGTACCTCGGGCATGCACCGCGCGGACGTTGCCAGTTCCCAGCGCGCGGACGATCGCCGCGGGATCGAGCCGCGGCGCGGCCGGAGCGGCCGGAGCAGCGGCGGGTCCCGCCGCCAGCGCCCCGCGCACCTCTCCGGCGATCTGGTCGGCCATCGGGCCGAACACGACCTGGAGCGCGCCATTGTCGAGCTTGAGCACGCCGCGGGCGCCGAGCGCGCGCAGGGCGGCTTCGTCGACCGGCACGAAATCCGCCACCACCAGCCGCAGCCGGGTGGTGCAGGCATCGACGCTGCGGACATTGGCGCCGCCGCCCAGCGCCGCGAGGATCGCCGGCCCCCGCTCGCCCGTTACGGCTTGCGGTCCGACAACGGGCGCGTCGGTCTCGCGGCCGGGCGTCTTGAGGTCCCAGCGCCGGATGCTCCAGCTGAACGCGACGTAGTAGATCCAGAAATAGACGGCACCGACCGGCAACAGCAGTAGCGGCTTGGTCGCGAGGCCGAAATTGAGCACATAGTCGAACAGCCCCGCCGAGAAGCCGAAGCCGAGCTTCACGCCGAGCGCATCCATGACCACCATCGAGATGCCGGTGAGCACCGCATGGATGGCGTAGAGCACGGGGGCGAGGAAGATGAAGGTGAACTCGATCGGCTCGGTCACGCCGGTGAGGAACGAAGTGAGCGCGAGGCTGAGCAGCAGGCCGCCCACCGCCTTGCGGCGCTCGGGCAGCGCGTTGCGGTACATGGCGAGGCAGGCCGCGGGCAGTCCGAACATCATCACCGGGAAGAAGCCCGACATGAACGCGCCCGCGCTCGGATCGCCGGCGAAGAAGCGTTTGATGTCGCCGGTCGCGCCGTTGTACTCGCCGAGCAGGAACCAGGGGATGTTGTTGAGGATGTGATGCAGCCCGGTGATCAGCAGCAGCCGGTTGAGCAGCCCGTAGAGGAATAGTCCCACCGGCCCCGCGCCGAGCACCCAGCGGCTGAGCGTATCGACGCCCGCCTCGAACCAGGGGAAGCCGAGCCCGAACAGCACCGCGCCGACAAGGCCCGCGAGCCCCGCGACGATCGGCACGAAGCGACGTCCGGCGAAAAAGGCGAGATAATCGGGCAGCTTGATGTTCGAGAAGCGGTTGTAGAGCACGCCCGCGACGATGCCCGCCAGGATGCCGGCGGCGACGCTCAGCTTGGCGATTTCCTTCGCGCGCCAGGCGGCCTGTTCGATCGCCGGCGCGGTGGCGATCTCGTGGGGCAGGTGCAGCAGCACCTTGGCGCCCTCGACTGCGACCAGATAGGCCACGACGCCCGCGAGCGAGGCCGCGCCATGGTTCTCGCGCGCGAGCCCCACCGCGACGCCCGCGGCGAAGAGCAGGCCGAGATTGGAGAAGATCGCCTCGCCCGCCGCGGCGACGAATGGGATGCCGAGCATGTCGGCCTGCCCGAGCCGGAGCAGCAAGGCAGCGATCGGGAGCACCGCGATCGGCAGCATCAGAGCGCGGCCGAGCGGCTGGGCCTTGGCGAGCAGGGCGGTGGGTCGGAAGCTCATTGCAGCGCCTCACGGGCAAGAGCGCGGACCTCGGCGGGAGACGCGGCGTCGCACGCTCTCTCCGCCAATGCCGTGCACAGGTTCATGTCGAGCCCGCGGACGACCGCCTTGAGCCCCGGAATGGCCGCCGGCGTCGCCGAAAGCTCGGTGATGCCGAGCCCGATCAGGATCGGCGCGGCGAGCGGATCGGAGGCGAGGCCGCCGCAGACGCCCGCCCAGCGTCCCGCGGCACGGGCGCCCTTCCCCACTTCGCGGATCAGGCGGAGCACCGCCGGGTGGAGCGCGTCGATCCGCTGCGATACCGCTGCGTTCCCGCGGTCGGCGGCGAGCGTGTATTGGGTCAGGTCGTTGGTCCCGATCGAGAGAAAGTCGGCCTCGCGCGCGATCTGGCCGGCGAGCATCGCCGCGGCGGGCGTCTCGATCATCACCCCGAGCGGCACGCGCTCGGCGATACCGAGCTCGGCGCGGACCTCGTCGAGCAACGCCGCGACCGGGCGATAATCGCCGAGATCGGCGACCATCGGCAGCATGATCCGGCACTGGCCGGCGGGCACGCCGCGCAGGATCGCGCGGAGCTGGAGCCGCATCAGATCGGGCCGCGCGAGGCTGAGGCGGACGCCGCGCAGGCCGAGCGCCGGATTCTCCTCGGCGCCCATCGGCAGATAGGGCACGGGCTTGTCGCCCCCGATGTCGAGCGTGCGGACGATCAGCGGGCGCCCGCCGAGCGTCGCGGCGATCCGCGAGCAGGTCTCGCGTTGCTCCTCCTCGTCGGGCGCGGTGTCGCGATCGAGGAACAGGAACTCGGTGCGGAGCAGCCCGCAGCCCTCGGCCCCGGCGGCGACCGCGGCCGCGGCATCGGCGACCGAGCCGAGATTGGCGAAGATCTCGATCCGCGTGCCGTCGGCCATGTGGCAGGGCGCATGCGCCTCGGCGGCCTCGCGCGCGCGGCGTTCGCGCGTCTCGAACAGCCGCTCGCTGGCTTCGGAAAGCGCATCGGGGCTCGGATCGACGGTGATCGCGGCGGCATCGGCGTCGAGGATCACGGGGATCCCCTCGGCGATCGACAGCACGCCCTCGCCCGCCGCGACCAGCATCGGAATGCCGGCGGACGCAGCGAGGATCGCGACGTGCGAGGTCGGGCCGCCCGCCGCGGTGCAGATGCCGGCGAGGTTCGCGGTGTCGAGCGCGAGGAATTGCGAGGGCAGCAGATCCTCGCCGATCAGGATCGTGCCCGGGCGCAATGCCGGGACGCTCGCGCCGACGCTGCCGAGCAGCGCGGCGACCACCTGGCGCTCTAGATCGACCAGGTCGGCGACGCGCTCCATCAGCAGCGCATCGCCGGTCGCGCGGATCGCGTCGGACGCCTGCGCAGTGGCGGCGCGCCAGGCGAAGGCGGCGCTGCGTCCGGCGGCGATCCGATCGTTCGCGACGCGGAGGAGCTCGGGATCGGCGAGCAATGCGCGGTGCGCCTCGGCGATCTCTGCGGCCGCGCCGCGCGTGCCGGCAAGGCGGCCGGCGACTTCGGCGAGCGCGCTGTCGAGCGCGGCGCGCTCCGCGGCGGCGCCCGCGCCGTCCTCCGGCACTTCCTGATCGACTGCCTTCAGCTGCAGCGCCTGGCCGATCGCCAGGCCCGGCGATGCGCAGACGGGGCCCGAGGTTCGGACGACGGGAGCTGCCGGTGCTGCCGTCGCAGCCTCGTCCTCGCCGAGCCCCGAGAGGATCAGATCGGCCACGGCGTCGACCGCAGCGCGCGCATCGGTGCCGGCGGCGGCGATCCGCACGATGCTTCCCGAAGTCACGCCGAGCCCGAGCAGCGCCACCGTGCTGCGCGCGTTCGCCCGGTCGTCGCCCGCGACGAGCTCCACTTCGGCGACGAACGGCCGCAGCGCCGCCGCGATCCGGGCCGCCGGACGCGCATGGATCCCGTGCGCGGCGGCGACGGTCACTTCGCGCTCGAAACGCTCTTCCGCCGCGGCGGCGCGGTCCGCCTCACGCGGCTGCGCACGTGCGATCCGTGCAACGCTCGCGCCCGCCTCGACCAAGCGGCCGGTGGCTTCGAGCGTCAGGAGATAGCCTTCGCTGGCGAGCACGACGGGCGTGATCAGCGCCCGCGCGTTCTGCGCGACCGCGTCGAGATCGAAGGCGATCAGCGGGTCGCCGGGGTTGACCCGTTGCCCCGCCGCAACCTTGGCCGTGAAACCCTTGCCGCCGAGCGCGACGGTCTCGAGCCCGATGTGCAGCAGCAGCTCCGCGCCATTGTCGAGGCGGAGCGTCACGGCGTGCGCGGTGGCGGGGACCGACAATATCTCGCCGGCCGCGGGGGCGCGCAGCACGCTCTCGACCGGATCGATCGCGAAGCCGTCGCCCATCATCCGTTCGGCGAACACGGCGTCGGGCACGGCCTCGATCGGCGCCAGCCAACCGGCGAAGGGGGCGACGAGGGTAACCGCGTCGGCGATCATGCCGCTCACGCGAACAGCAATCGGGAAAGGGAAATCAAGCGTGGCTCCCGGTCATGATAAGCAATGAACTTAGGCCGTTTCGCGCCACGCTCAATCCGCTGCCTGCGGCTCGGGCCCGACAGAAAACAGGGCGGCGGAGAAACGCTGGTTCGAAACTCCGCCGCCCGGTCATCGGCTCCCCGCCTCAGAAGTTGACGTTGACCGACGCAAGGAGCTTGCGCCCCGTACGGTACACCCCGCGCGGCAGGCGCGGCGTGTTGGCATAGGCATAATATTCGCTGTCGGTGAGGTTCATCCCCGACACCGTCAGGCCGATATTCTCGGTGACGTTGTAGGTCGCCGAGAGATCGACGTTCGCGGTGTCGCGGACATACATGTTGTCGCCGCGATCGATCCCGGTGAAGTACTTCGACCGCCAGGTATAGGTCCCGCGGATCGAGACCGGACCGCTCTCGAAGAACGGGCTGAAGCTCACCTGATGGCGCGAGTTGAACGGCAGGTCCGCGCCGTCCTGCCCCTCGCCGTCCGAATAGGTGTAGTTGGCGAGCACGCCGAACCCCCAGGGCAGGTTCTGCTGATAGGCGAGCGCGAAGCCCTTCACCTTGGCCGAACCCGCATTGAACGGGCGGCTGATATTGTAGGTGGTGATGCGGCCCTGCGAGGTGTTGAAATGATCCTCGGGCGCGGTCTGCTGGAGGATGTAGTTGGTGATGCTCTTGTAGAAGACCTCACCCGCGAGGATCGCGCGCGGTGCGAAATACCATTCGAGCGACGCGTTGAAATTGTCGGACTCGTACGGATCGAGATCGGGGTTGCCGCCGGCGCCGGTGAGGATCTGGTCCGACAGCCAGAAGGAGTTGGTCATGTCGGCATAGTTCGGCCGCGCGATCACCTGCGTCGCCGCAAAGCGGAAAATCAGGTCCTTCTTGAGATCGATCGCGATGTTGATGCTCGGCAGGACCTTTTCGTACTTCTTGTTCGTGGTCTGCCAGGTCCAGTCCGATGCCGCGGTGCAAGCCGACCCGGGGGTGCAGACATAGCCCGCGCTCTCGCTGCTGGTGTTGACGTAGCGCGCACCGATATTGCCGCGCAGCGCGCCCTGCTCGAAATTGATCTGCGCATAGGCGGCATGGATGTCCTCGGTCACGTCCCAATTGCCTGCGGCGAACTCGATCGCGGCGAACTGCGAAGGCGTCGGAACCGCTCCGCCTCCCGGCACCCAGCTGCCGCCTTCGACATAATCGACCATCGAATTGCCGTCGATGACGAAACGGCCGGTCATCTGGTCGTTCACGCCGTTGAAGCCACGCAGGTAATTGTCGCTGACCTGGCTCGTATTGAACTGCGAGGCCGGCACGTTGACGCCCGCGACGGTGACGCCGGCATAGCGCTGGCCAGTCTCGTGGCGGCGATATTTGTAGCCGATCTGCACGCTCTTGACGCTGCCGTCGAACTTGAACTTGAGATCCGCCTGGCCGTAGCGCTCCTTGTCGGTGGTCGGCTTCTCGACGAGGTTGCCGCTCCAGCCTGGATCGGTCCGGAACGCCGCGGGATTGCCGAGCACGTCGGTGGTGTAGCTGATCGTGCCGGGGCTACCCGGCGCGCCGCTGATGTCGACGGTGTAGTTGGCCCAGTTGAGGAATTCGAGAAACACCTGCTTCTTGGTGCCGCCGTCGGCGTCGGACATACCGCCTTCGACGTTGAGGTCCCAGTTCACGCCTTCCCAGCCGACCTGGCCGTGCCAGGTCTCGGAGTGCATCTCGGCGGTGCGATATTGCGCGTCGAGCACCGACAGCGCGTTGGTGAACGAGGCCTGGGTGACGATCCCGTCCTGCACCTGCAATGAATTGAGCGCGCCGGCGCTGTTCCAGGTGTTGCCCGGGAAGGCGTACATCGACTGGTTGAGATTGTCGTAGGTCGCGTCGATGCGCAGATAGTCCACGCCGATCGTGAGCTCGGGCACCGGTTTCCACTGCGCCGCGGCCGAATAGGTCAGGCGCTCGCGGCCCTGCTCGAAATAGGACGTGCCGAACGCATTGGGGAACACCGCGTCGGGATTGGCGGTGAGCGTGGTCGCGCAGGTGCCCGTGCAGTTGCCCGTGGTGATCGAGCTCGTCCCCGCGTCGTTCTGGCCGTTCCAGAAGTCCGCGGTGATCGTGCCATAGGCTTCGAGGCCGTCGCGGCGGAGCCGATCCTTGGCGCGCTGGAACGAGGCGAGGAAGCCGATCGTGCCGGCTTCGTTGCGCCAGCTGACCAGCGCCGAGCCCTGGACGTCGCCCTTTTCGGAGCGATCATTGTAGAGATAGCCGAGCGTGCCGGCGACGGTGAACGGTTCGAGGTCGAGCGGCCTGCGCGTGACGACGTTGACCGTGCCGCCGATCGAACCCTCGTCGATCCGCGCCTCGGGCGACTTGTGCACGTCTACCCGGCTGACCAGCTGCGGCGCGAGCAACGCATAGTTGAAGGTGCGGCCGGGCGAATCGAGGATGAACCAGTCGGCCGACGCGACGGTCTGGCCGTTGAGCAAGGTCCGGTTGAGCGCGGGATCGGTGCCGAGGATCGAGACCTTCTCGCCCTGGCCGAACTGGCGATCGACGGTGACGCCGGGCACCAAGGTCAGCGCTTCGGCGACATTGGTATTGGGAAACTTGCCGACATCCTCGGCCGAGACCGAATCGACGATCGCATCGGCGTTGCGCTTGGTCTCGATCGCCGCGGCGAGCGACGCGCGATACCCGGTGACGACGATTTCCCCGTCTTCCTGTGCCTCGGCCGCGACGGGCGCATCGTCCGAAGTCTGTGCGTGTGCGGCACCTGACAGCAGCGCGATCGCGCTGGCGGTGCCGACGAGAATAGCTCGAATCCGCATGATTTGTACCCCTCCATGTCCAAATGGCATGCGGGCTTTATACCACTTGCATACCATTTCCCGGACCATCCGTCAGACCAATGAGACCGTCAAGAGGGATTCTTTCACTAGCGTGACAATGAGATGCATTTTCTGGGTAGCATGAGGTCCTGTATTGGTATTAGTATTGCGCATAAAGCACAGCATGCGTGGGAGCGGGGATGCCGTTGCAGGCCGAAAAGACAGAACGCCTGAGCGCGATCGGCGGCGAGCCGCATGCGGCGCGGCCATGCGGCAGTGCCAAGGTCATCGAAACAATCTGATGGTCGCTGCCCTGGTCAATGGCCGCGTGCTGCGCGCAGGCGCCCTTCGCGACGGCGAGGCCGTGCTTCTCGAAGGCGATCGCATCGCCGCCGTGGTTCCCGCGGGTCAGGTTCCCGCCGATGCGGAGCGCCACGACCTCGCGGGCGCGATGCTGCTCCCCGGCTTCATCGACACCCAGGTCAATGGCGGCGGCGGGGTGCTGTTCAACGAATTCCCCACCGTCGATGGCATCGCCGCGATCGGTGCCGCGCACCGGCGCTTCGGCACCACCGGCTTCCTGCCGACGCTGATCAGCGACGATCTCGACGTGATCCGGCGCGCGGTCGCAGCGGTCGATATGGCGATCGAGCAGGGCGCTCCGGGAGTGCTCGGCATCCATATCGAAGGGCCATTCCTCAACGTCGAGCGGCGCGGGATCCATCGCTCCGACAAGATCCGCACGCTCGACGACGAAGGCCTCGCCGTGCTCACCTCGCTCAAACGCGGTCGGACATTGGTGACGCTGGCGCCCGAGCGGACCACGCCCGCGACGATCCGCCGTCTCGTGGACGCCGGGGTGATCGTCGCCGCGGGCCACAGCAACGCGACCCATGCGCAGGCGATCGCGGCGGTCGAGGCCGGCATCACCGGGATCACGCATCTGTTCAACGCGATGTCCCCGCTCACCGCGCGCGCGCCAGGGCTCACCGGCGCAGCGCTCGAACGCCCTGAGCTCGTCTGCGGCATCATCGTCGACGGACACCATGTCAGCCCGACGACACTCAAGGTCGCATTGTGCTGCAAGCCGCCCGAACAACTGATGCTGGTGACCGACGCGATGCCGTCGGTCGGCAGTCCTTCGGATACGTTCATGCTGCAGGGAAGCCGGATTCAGGTCCGCGACGGGGTCTGCAAGAATGCCGACGGCACCATCGCCGGCTCGCATCTCGACATGGCCTCGGCCTTCGCCAATGCCGTGAGGATGCTGGGCGCGCCGATCGCGGCGGCTTCGTGCATGGCGTCGCACGCCCCAGCGGCATTCCTGGGCTTGGGCGAACGCGGCGCGATCGCCCCCGGCTATCATGCCGATCTCGTCGCGCTCGACGACGCGTTCCAGGTCACCGGCACCTGGATCGACGGGGTCTCCGACAGGCTCCAAGCCCCGCTGCGTCGGGAAACCGAGTCAACGTCGCTCGCGTAGCGCCGCCTTGAGCTGCTCGGGCGTGAAGGGCTTGTCGAGGACGCGGACGTCGATGTCCTCCGAGGCGCCCATATCGGCCACGGCATAGCCCGTGATGATCAGCGCCGGGAAATCCGCGCGCTCGCCGCGGATCTGGCGCACGAGCTCGGCGCCCGACATGCGCGGCATCGCATAATCGGTGATCAGCAGGTCGAACGCCGCCGGATCCCTGCGGAACAGGTCGAGCGCATGCGCGCCCTCGGTCACGTGCGACACTTCGTGGCCGAGATCCTCGAGCAAGGCGGCGGTAGTGGCGCGGACGCCGTCATGATCGTCGACCAGCAGGATCCGCATCGCGACCGTGGTGCCGTTGAGCGCTTCGCCGGCTTCGGCCTCGGCTTCCGCCTGCGCGTCGGTGTCGGGCGCACGCGGCAGCCAGATCTCGACGCACGTGCCCCGGCCCAACTCGCTGTCGACGCGCACCTCGCCGCCCGATTGCTGCACGAAGCCATAGACCATGCTGAGCCCGAGCCCCGTCCCCTTGCCCACCGGCTTGGTGGTGAAGAAGGGTTCGAGCACCTGCTCGATCATCTCCGGCGCGATCCCGCAGCCGGTGTCGCGGACGCCGATCACGACATAGTGACCAGGCGCGAGGCCGGTTCGGCCAACCTGCTCGACGATCTCGCGATCTTCGGCCGTCACGGTGACCACACCGCCATCGGGCATCGCGTCGCGCGCGTTGATGATCAGGTTCATCAAGGCGAGCTCGAGCTGCGCCGCGTCGGCATAGACGGGCGACAGATGATCCGAGAGCTTCCATTCGAGCTCGACCATCCCGCCCAGCGTGTGTGCCAGCAAGTTGGTGACCGACTGGGCGAGGCGCGGGATCCGGATCGAGGCGGGCTCGAGCTTCTGGCGCCGCGCGAAGGCGAGCAGGTGCTTGACCAATTCGGCGCCCTGCTCGGCCGCGTGCCTGGTCATGCCGACGATCCGGGCCTGATCGTCGTCCAGCGACACGCGCCGCTCGATCATGCCGAGCCCGCCCAGCACGGCGGCGAGAAGGTTGTTGAAATCGTGCGCGATGCCGCCGGTCAGCTGCCCGATCGCGTCCATCTTGCGCGCCTGGGTGAGCTGGCTTTCGAGATCCTTGCGATCGGTGACGTCGAGCAGGGTGCCCGCGAACTCGAGCGGGTTGCCGAACGCGTCGCGCAGCAGCACCGCCTGATCGAGGAAATGCTTGTACTGTCCGTCGGCGCACTGCCAGCGATACTCGATCGAGAGCGACTGGCCCGCGCTGCGCCCGGCCATCGCCTCGACGACGCGCGGGCGATCCTCGGCATGCAGCCGATCCACCCACAAGGTCGGCGATTTCCGGATGTCCTCGAAGGCAAAGCCGGTGAGCGCCGCGAAATTGCCGCTGACGAACTTGGGGATGCGCGGGTTCGCGTCGATCTCCTCGAGATAGAGGATGATCGGCAGCGACTGGATGATCGCCGCCTGGCGCTGCTCGGCGAGGCGGAGCTCCTGCTCGATGCGCAGCCGCTCGGCATTGGCGCGCAGATTGGCGTCGAGCAGCGCCTGCTCCGCCCTTGCCTTGCGCTGGATCTCCTTGGTCATCGTGAACAAGTCGACGAACACCGCGACCTTGGACTGGAGCACCACCGGATCGACCGGCTTGAACACATAGTCCACCGCGCCCATCGAATAGCCGCGCAGCAGATGCTGGCTCTCCTTGTTCACCGCGGAGAGGAAGACGATCGGCACGCGCTTGGTCTGTTCGCGCGAACGGATGATCTGCGCGGTCTCGTAGCCGTCGATGCCGGGCATGTAGACATCGAGCAGGATCACCGCGAACTCGCCCCTGAGGAGCTGGCGTAGCGCCTCCTCGCCCGAATTGGCGACGACGACGTCGGCCACGTCCTCGAGCACGGTCCGGATCGCGAGCAGGTTGCGTTCGTCGTCGTCGACGACGAGAACCTTGGCGCGATCCTCGATGGCTTCGGGGTCTTTCACAAGCGGGGCCTCGGCGATCGTCGCATCTCGGGTCGGTGGGAGCTTGGAGCCCATCTGCACCTCAGCTCGGCTCCGCCACGACGGTATCGGCCGCCTTCGACGCATCGCGCGAGCGTGCGATCCAGACGCGCAGCAGCGCCAGCAGCAGGTCGATGTCGACCGGCTTGGCGATATAGTCCGATGCGCCCGCATCGAGGCACTTCTGCCGATCGCCCTTCATCGCCTTGGCCGTGACCGCGATCAGCGGCAGGTCCGCGAGCTCGGCCCGCTCGCGGATCTGCTGCATCGTCTCGTAGCCGTCCATCTCGGGCATCATGATGTCGATCAGCGCGATATCGATCCCCGGGGTCTGTTCGAGGATCACGATGCCGTCCCTGCCGCCCTCGGCGTGGAGCACCTCGACGCCGTAGCTCTCGAGTACGCTGGTCAGCGAGTAGATGTTGCGGATGTCGTCGTCGACGATGAGGATCTTGGCGTCGGCGAGCTCGGGCACCCCGCGCGCGGCCTGGACGACCTGCTCGGTCTGCTCGGGAACCAGCTCGACCACCTCGGGGCCCTCGCCGATGCGATCGGCGAGATCGCGGAACACGCCGACCAGCGCCTCCTTGTCGGCCGGCTTCTCGGTCACGCCGAACGCGCCGAGGTCGATCGCCTTGTCCACCTTGTCAGCGCCCGAGATGACGTGGATCGGCACGTGGCGCGTCTGCGGATCGTGCTTGAGCAGATCGAGCAGCACGAACCCGTCGATGTCGGACAGGCCGAGATCGAGCGTGATCGCGTGCGGCTGGAGCTTCCGCACCATCGCGAGCGTCCCCGCCCCCGCGCCCGAGACGACGCCCTTGAGGCCGGCGCCGCGCGCGATGTCGAGCAGGATCGAGGCGAAGGTGGGATCGTCCTCGACGATCAGCACGAACGGATCGCCGCCCAATTGGTCGCGATCGTCGCTGAGGTCGAACGCGCCGGCGCTGGGAAGTGCGCTCGGCACCATCGCGCCGCTATTGTCGTAGCGCGCGGGCGTGCCCGGCTGGCCGATCTGCACGGGCGCGGTCGCCTGGAGCGGCACGAACAGCGTGAAGGTCGAGCCCTCGCCCGGCTTCGAACGGACCTGGAGCTCGCCGCCGAGCAGCCGCGCGATCTCGCGGCTGATCGAAAGGCCGAGGCCGGTGCCGCCGTACTTGCGGCTGGTGGTGCCGTCGGCCTGCTGGAAGGCCTCGAAGATCAGCTTCTGCTTGTCGTCGGGAATGCCGATGCCGGTATCGGTAACGGCGATCTCGATCGCGGTATCGACCCCGCGCAGCACCGGATGGTTGGTGCTCCACCCCTTGGTCGCCGGCCGCACCGCGAGCGTGACGCTGCCATGCGAGGTGAACTTGAACGCGTTCGAGAGCAGGTTGAGCACGATCTGCTGGAGCCTCTTCTCGTCGGTGCGGATCGTCGCCGGCAGCCCGGCGTCGAACTCGACGTTGAAGTCGAGGCTCTTGTCGGCGGCAAGCTGGCGGAAGGTGCGGTCCATGTGCTGGCGCAGCGTCTGCATCGGCATCTCGCCGACCTCGATCGAGACGGTGCCCGATTCGATCTTCGACAGATCGAGGATGTCGTTGATCAGGTTGAGCAGGTCCGAGCCCGCCGAGTTGATCGTCCGCGCGAATTCGACCTGCTTCTCGTTGAGGTTGCCCTGCGGATTGTCCGACAGGAGCTTCGACAGGATCAGCAGCGAGTTGAGCGGCGTGCGCAGCTCGTGGCTCATATTGGCGAGGAATTCGGACTTGTACTTGGAGGTCAGCGCGAGCTGCTCGGCCTTCTCCTCGAGCGCGCGGCGCGCCATCTCGATCTCGAGATTCTTGGCCTCGACCTGCTTCTTCTCGTTCTCGAGCAGCTGCGCCTTCTCCTGCAGCTCCTCGTTGGTGTTGTGCAGCTCCTCCTGCTTGGTGGTGAGCTCGGTCTGGCGCGCCTGAAGCTCCTGGGTCAGCAGCTGCGACTGCTTGAGCAGGCCCTCGGTGCGCATCGTCGCCGCGATCGTGTTGAGCACGATGCCCACCGATTCCATCAACTGATCGAGGAAGCTCTGGTGGGTCTCGTTGAACTCGCTGAACGAGGCGAGCTCGATTACCGCCTTGACCTCGTCCTCGAACAAGGCGGGCAGGATCGTCACGTTGGCGGGCGCGGCGTGGCCGAGCCCCGAACCGATCCGCAGGAAGTCCCCGGGCACGTTCTCGAGCAGGATCGGGCGCTTGTCCGCCGCGGCCTGGCCCACCAGCCCCTCGCGCAGCGCGAACTTGGACTTGAGCTCCTCGCGGCTCTCGGCGCCGTAGCTCGCCGCGAGCTCGAGCACCGTGTCGTCCGCCTCGCGCGTGGTGACATAGAACACGCCGTACTGCGCGTTCACCAGCGGCGCGAGCTCGGACATGATCAGGTTCGAGACGGTGCTCAGGTCGCGCTCGCCCTGCAGCATGCGGCTGAAGCGCGCGAGGTTGGTCTTGAGCCAGTCCTGCTCCGCATTCTTCAAGGTCTGGTCCTTGAGGTTGCGGATCATCTCGTTGATGTTGTCTTTGAGCGCGGCCATCTCGCCCGAGGCCTCCACCGCGATCGAGCGCGTAAGGTCGCCCTTGGTCACCGCGGTCGCCACGTCGGCGATCGAGCGCACCTGGTTGGTGAGGTTCGCCGCGAGCTGGTTCACGTTGTCGGTGAGGTCGCGCCACAGGCCTGCGGCGCCCGGCACGCGCGCCTGCCCGCCCAGCCGGCCCTCGATGCCCACTTCGCGGGCCATGTTGGTCACCTGGTCGCCGAAGGTGGAGAGCGTGTCGATCATGAAGTTGATCGTCTCGGCGAGCGCCGCGATCTCGCCCTTGGCGTCCACGGTCAGCTTGCGCTTCAAATTGCCCTGCGCCACCGCGGTGACCACGTCGGCGATGCCGCGCACCTGGTTGGTCAGGTTGGTCGCCATCAGATTGACGTTGTCGGTCAAGTCCTTCCACGTGCCGCCGACGCCCGGCACCTGCGCCTGGCCGCCGAGCTTGCCCTCGGTGCCCACTTCGCGCGCCACGCGAGTCACTTCAGAGGCGAAGCCGTTGAGCTGGTCCACCATCGTGTTGATGGTGTCCTTCAGCTCGAGGATCTCGCCCTTCACGTCGACGGTGATCTTCTTCGACAAGTCGCCGCGCGCCACGGCGGTGGTCACGTCGGCGATGTTGCGCACCTGACCCGTCAGGTTCGCCGCCATCAGGTTCACATTGTCGGTCAAATCGGCCCAGGTACCCGCGACGCCCCGCACCTGCGCCTGGCCGCCCAATTTGCCTTCGGTGCCGACCTCGCGTGCCACGCGGGTCACTTCCGAGGCGAAGCCGTTGAGCTG
>NZ_JAPKNM010000036.1 GCF_026460985.1 Sphingomonas sp. | reverse complement strand
AAAATCCTCCCCGGAACGGGGAGGGGGACCAGCCGCAGGCTGGTGGAGGGGGCCCCGCCCTCCGCAGAGGAAATCGCTGGTGGAGAGCGGGGCCCCCTCCACCAGCCTGCGGCTGGTCCCCCTCCCCGTTCCGGGGAGGATTTTTTATTACGCCGCCATCGTGAACGGCTCGAGCCCGGCCAGCCGGGTCCGCACCTCGGGCGTCGCCACCGTGCGCGGCTCGAGATCCTTCACCGCCTCGGCGAT
This sequence comes from Sphingomonas sp., assembly GCF_026460985.1. Taxonomy (GTDB): domain Bacteria; phylum Pseudomonadota; class Alphaproteobacteria; order Sphingomonadales; family Sphingomonadaceae; genus Sphingomonas. The sequence goes on along the minus strand of NZ_JAPKNM010000036.1, from coordinate 15,938 downwards.
CGCGGCGATATGCTTGGGCGTCGATCCGCAGCAGCCGCCGAGCACGTTGACCTGGCCCTGATCGGCCCATTCCTTGACCAGCCCCGCCGTCGTCGCGGGCGCTTCGTCATAGGCGCCCAGCTCGTTGGGCAGGCCGGCATTCGGATAGACCATGATCAGCGTGTCGCACAGCCCGGCCAGCGTCTTGACGTGCGGGCGCAGCTGCTCGGCGCCGAACGAGCAGTTGAGCCCGATCGTCACCGGCCGCGCATGCCGCACCGCGTGCCAGAAAGCCTCGACCGTGTGGCCCGAGAGGTTGCGCCCGGACAGGTCGGTCAGCGTCATCGACAGCATGATCGGCAGGTCGCGCCCCAGCGCCTCGCCCGCCTCGATCGCCGCCATGATCCCGGCCTTGGCATTGAGCGTGTCGAACACCGTCTCGATCAGGATGAAGTCCACCCCGCCCTCGACCAGGGCGTCGATCTGCTCGCGATACACGTCCTTGAGCGTGTCGAAATCGATCTCGCGATAGCCGGGATCGTTGACGTCGGGGCTCAGCGACAGCGTCTTGTTGGTCGGCCCGAGCGCGCCGGCGACGAAGCGCGGGCGGCCATCCTTCGCCTCGAACTCGTCGGCGATCGATCGCGCGAGCTTCGCGCTCTCGACGTTGATCTCGCGCACGAGATGTTCGGCGCCGTAATCGGCCTGGCTGATCCGGTTCGCCGAGAAGGTGTTGGTCTCGGCGATGTCCGCCCCGGCCTCGAAATAGGCGCGGTGGATCGATTCGGGCACCTCGGGCTTGGTAAGCGCGAGGATGTCGTTATTGCCCTTCTGGTCGTGGCTCAGGCCGAGCGTGCCGGCATAGGCGGCTTCGTCGAGCTTCCAGTTCTGGATCTCGGTCCCGAACGCGCCGTCGGTGATCAGGATGCGCTTGGCGGCTTCGGCCAGCAGTTTCTCGCGTGCAGTCATCTTACTTCCTCTAAAGCCCCTCCCCTTCAGGGGAGGGGTTGGGGGTGGGGCCTGTCCATCTCATCGAGAGCAGCGCTCGCGGCACTGCCCCACCCCAACCCCTCCCCTGAAGGAGAGGGGCTATTTGAATTCAAGCCGCCACCAGCTCCGCCCCCACCTTCGGCCGCAGCCCGAGCAGATGGCAGATCGCGTAGCTCAGCTCCGCGCGGTTGAGCGTGTAGAAGTGGAACTGCCGCACATCGCCCGCATAGAGCTTACGACAAAGCTCGGCGGCGAGCGTCGCCGCGACCAGCTGCCGCGCCGCCGGATGATCGTCGAGCCCCTCGAACAACTTGCCCATCCATGCCGGCACCGCCGTCCCGCACATCGCCGACATGCGCTGGACGCTGGCGAAGTTCATCACGGGCATGATCCCCGGCACGATCTCGGCGGTGATCCCCGCCTTGGCCGCATCGTCGCGGAAGCGGAAGAAGGTCTCGGGCTCGAAGAAGAACTGGGTGATCGCCCGGCTCGCGCCCGCGTCGATCTTGCGCTTCAGATTGTCGATGTCGGCCGTCGGATTGGGCGAATCCGGGTGGCATTCGGGATAGGCCGCGACCGAGATCTCGAATGGATGGAGCTTCCGCAGCCCCGCGACCAGGTCCGCGGCATTCTCATAGCCGCCCGGATGCGTCGCATATTTCTCGCCCGCACGCGGCGGATCGCCGCGCAGCGCCACGATGTGCCGCACGCCCGCCGCCCAATATTCCTCGGCGACCTGGTCGATCTCCGCGCGTGTCGCCTCGACGCAGGTCAGGTGCGCGGCCGCCGGGATCGCCGTCTCGCGCGCGATCCGCGCGACGGTGTTGTGCGTCCGCTCGCGAGTCGATCCGCCCGCGCCATAGGTCACGCTCACGAAGCGCGGCCCGAGCGGCGAAAGCGTCTGGATCGACTCCCACAGGGTCTCTTCCATCTTCTCGGTCTTGGGCGGGAAGAATTCGAAGCTCACCTCGATGTCGCCGGCCACGTCCGCGAAGAGCGGCGCTGCCAGCGGGTCCACGATGCTCATGCCGCTTTCACTTCCTTGATTTCCGCGCCGGTCTTGCGACCCAGCCACAATTTGACGGTCAGCTCGCCGCCCTCGAGCGTCTCGACCAGTACCGGCGCGAGCCCCGCGCCCGCGAACCAGCCGAGGATCTGCTCGTCCGAGAAGCCGAGCCGGGTATGCGCGTCGCGCGAACGCAGATCCTCGCGGTCGTGCGGCGCGAAGTCGACGATCAGCAGCCGCCCGCCGTCGCTCAGCACGCGCGCCGCCTCGCCGATCGCCGCGCCGGGCTGCTGCGCGAAATGGAGCACATGGTGCAATATCGCCGCGTCCGCCCCGCCATCGGCGAGCGGCAGCGCATAGAGGTCCGCCTGGCGCAGCTCGGCATTGGCCAGCCCGCGCTCGGACAATTTGGCGCGCGCCAGCCGCAGCATCTCGGACGAGCGATCGATCCCCAGCGCATGCCGGGCAAGCGGCGCGAACAGCTCCAGCATCCGCCCGGTACCGGTGCCGATGTCGATCAGGCAACCGAGCCTGGTGTCGCCCAGCGCCCCGGCCATCGCCGCCTCGATCTCGCTGTCGGCGACGTGGAGCGAGCGGATCGCGTCCCATTCGCCGGCATGCGCCTCGAACCATTCGGCCGCGGCGCTGGCCCGGTCGGCGCGCACCGCCGCGAGCCGCGCCTCGTCGGCCACCGTCCAGTGATCGGCCTCGTCCCAGCTGTCGAGCGCGGCGAGGATCGGCTGGACCTTGGCGTCCGCGCCCAGCGCGACGAACACCCAGCTCCCCTCCTTGCGCCGCTCGGCAAGGCCCGCGTCGCACAGGATCTTCACGTGCCGGCTGACGCGGGGCTGGCTCTGCCCGAGCACCTGCGCGAGCTCGCCCACCGACAGCTCCATCGAGCGCAGCAGCGCGAGGATGCGCAGCCGCGTCGAATCGGCTAGGGCGCGGAAGATGGCGAGAGCCTGGACCATGGGGCTTATAGATATAAAGATATCTTTATATCAGGTCAACGCGGTTGCGCCGCCCGCCGGCGCTGGTTAGCCGTCGCGAGGCTAAACAAGAGGATGAACCCATGCGCAAGACCTTGCTCCTCCTGCCCGTCGCCCTGCTCGCATTGTCCGCCTGCGGCGGCGCCAAGAACGAAGCCGCCGAAGCCAATGAGACCGTGACCGGCGACAGCAACACGATGGGCGAGGCCGTCACCGACGTGAACGCCGCCAACGCCGCCACCGAATCCGCCTTCACCGCGGCCGAGAACAGCTACGAAGGCAATGTCGCCGCCGGCAACGAGATCGAGGAATGACCCGGCGCCTGCCGCTGCTGCTGATCGCCCTGGCGCTCGCCGGCTGCGGCGGGCCCGATGACAACGCGCCCTCTGCCGACGAGGCGCGCCAGCTCAACGAGGCAGCCGCGGCGACCGACATCAACGCGTCGCTTCCCGACGCCAATGCGAGTGCCCGGCAATGAGCATCCTCCGCGAACTCGGCGCGAGCGGCCTCATGACGCCGCCGCTCGTCCTCGGCGGCAACGTCTTCGGCTGGACCGCGGACAAGGCCGCCAGCTTCCGCCTCCTCGATCGCTTCGTCGAGAAGGGCGGCGTGATGATCGACACCGCCGACGTCTATTCGAGCTGGGTCCCCGGCCACGTCGGCGGCGAGTCCGAGACGATCATCGGCGAATGGCTGCGCGCCTCGGGCAAGCGCGACAAGGTGCTGATCGCCACCAAGGTCGGCATGCTCGACGGTAAAGGCGGCTCGAAGCTGGCGCCCGCGCGCATTGCCGCCGCGGCCGAAGCCTCGCTCGCGCGGCTCGGCGTGGACACGATCGACCTCTATTTCGCGCATCAGGACGACGAGGACGTTCCCCAGGAGGACGCGCTCGCCGCGTTCGATGCGCTGATCGAGGCGGGCAAGGTCCGCGCGCTCGGCGCCTCCAACTTCCACGCCGCGCGGCTCAAGTCGGCGCTCGACATCGCCACGCGCGAGGGCCTGCCGCATTACCGCGTGCTCCAGCCCGAATATAACCTCGTCAGCCGCCACAAGTTCGAGGGCGAACTGCAGGATCTGTGCATCACCCACAATATCGGCGTGGTGCCCTATTACGGGCTCGCCTCGGGCTTCCTCACCGGCAAGTATCGTGGCGAGGCCGATTTCGGCAAGAGCGTGCGCGGTGGGCGCATGGCGGCGTTCCTGGCGGGCAAGGGCGGCGCGGTGCTCGAAGCCATGGACGCGGTAGCCGTCGAGACCGGCGCCAGCCTCGCCCAGATCGCATTGGCCTGGCTCGCCGCGCAGGACGGAGTTACCGCGCCGATCGCGAGCGCCACGTCGATCGAACAGCTCGACGAGCTGGTGGGAGCGTGGGACGTGGCGCTCAGCAGGAACCAGCTCGACCAGCTGACTGCTGCGGGAGCCTGAATAGGTTCACGCGGAGGCGCGGAGGCGCGGAGGCGCGAAGATGTTTCGCGCAGAGGCGCAGAGGACGCAGAGGCCATAGCCGCGAAAGCGGCAGGATATTCTCGTCTGTCACCTGTCGCTGAGAGGGATCCTGTCTCCCGAACACAGCGCGAAACCATCTCTGCGTCCTCTGCGCCTCTGCGCGAACCTTTCTTCTTCTTCGCGCCTCCGCGCCTCCGCGTGAACCAAATAGAAGGGAGCACCCCCGCCCTCCCGGCATTGTCCCGGAACGATGCCCCACCCGTTCCGCCCGGCTTTCTCGGCCGCGAGCTGCTCGACGAGATTCCCCGCCTGCTCGCGGCAGTCGTTCAGAGGTAGCTCGTCACCGCGGGCTGGTTCCACCAGGCGTTGTTGCGGCCGTCGCTGTAGTTGACCGGCGTCGCGGCGAGCTCCTCGTCGGTCGCATCGTCGAGCGCGCCGAGCTGCACCGAGACGAACGCCCCGCCGATCTCGGGCACGTCGCCCTGGCTGAACGGGGAGCAGCCGCATTTGCTGCAGAAGCGATGGCTGCCCTGCCCGGTGCCGAACGAATAGTCGCTCAGCACGTCCTCGCCGCTGAGCAGCCGGAACGCATCGGGCTTGAGCAGAGCGCCCCAGTTGCGCCGCTTGGTGCAGATCGAGCAATTGCACTTGCCGGTCCCCGCCGCGAGATCGATCTCCGCCTCGAAGCGCACCGCGCCGCAGTGACAGCTGCCGTGATAGGTCTTCTGCATCGTTCGTCTCCCTTGGAATGTGGGCTCGACTTACTGCCATGCTGCTGCCAGCATGGTGTCAGCAGCATGGCAGTAGGGTCCTTTCCGATGCGCAAGGCCGACCGCCTCTTCCAGATCGTCCAGATCCTTCGCCGCGCGTCGCGGCCGGTGACCGCGGACGCGATCGCCGCGGAGCTCGAGACGTCGAAGCGCTCGGTCTATCGCGACATCGCCGCGCTGATCGGCCAGCGCGTGCCGATCCGCGGCGAGGCGGGGATCGGCTATGTGCTCGATGGCGGCTTCGACCTGCCGCCGCTGATGCTCACCGCCGATGAGATCGACGCGGTGGCGCTGGGCGCGCAATGGGTCGCCGGCCATGCCGATCCCGCGCTCGCCCGCGCCGCGCGCGACGTGCTCGCCAAGGTCGCGGCGGTGCTGCCGGAGGAGATGCGGGCCTTCCTCGAAGACCCCTCGGCGCGGACGCCTCCCGCCTGGGACATCGCCATGGATCGCGTGGATGCCGCCCAGCTGCGCAACGCGATCCGCGCCGGCCGCAAGGTCGCCATCCAGTACGCCGATCCCACAGGCGCGCAGACCGAGCGAACGGTCTGGCCGCTGGTGATCGGCTACCACCACGCCGCGCGCGTGCTCATCGGTTGGTGCGAATTACGCCAGGATTTCCGTAACTTCCGCCTCGACCGGATCGTCGCCGCGGAATTTCTCGAGGCGCGCATCCCTGTGGATCCCGGTGTGATGCGCAGGAAATGGCACGCCACGTTCCGCGCTTCTCCAATCCCCTGAACCGAAGCTGAGCGCGATTCGGCGAAACATGCTTCTCGCCATTGCCCATCATAATGATACCGGTATCAATTTACTTAACTAACTGTTTTTACGACGAACTAATTACAGCACCCGTGGTTGCCGGCACAGCTCGTTCCAGCTAACATCATGCTACCGGTGTCTATGGAGGCATCGGCACAGACGACCGCCAAGGTCGCGCCAAAACGAGGAGAGGCAGACGCCCTCGGGTCCCGCAGCGACGAACGATCGTCCGCCGTGCCCGCAGGTGGCGCGACAACCGTCGCGCGCCCTCTCGAAGACGATGCTCACACGGCGACCGCACGGGCTTGCGGCGCCGGCGAACGGGAGGGGAATTGATGATCAAGAAGAATGCAACCGCGGCGATCCTGCGCACGAGCGCCTCTTTCGCCGTGCTCGCGCTCGCCGCGGCATGGGGCAGCGCCGCCGCCGCGCAGGAAGCCGCGCCCGCAGCCGAGGAACAGGCCGCGGCGCAGGACGATGCCGCGGCCGCGCAGGAAGGCGAGATCCTCGTCACCGGCTATCGCGCGTCGCTGCGCAGCGCGATTCGCGAGAAGCGCGACGCCTCGGTCCAGATCGACGCGATCAACGCCGAGGACATCGCCGACTTCCCCGACACCAATCTTGCCGAATCGCTCCAGCGCCTGCCCGGCGTCTCGATCGACCGCGACAATGGCGAAGGCCGGTCGATCACCGTCCGCGGCCTCGGCGGCGACTTCAACCGCACCCGCCTGAACGGGCTCGAGGCGCTCGCCACCGCCGGCGCGAACGATGCCGGCACCAGCCCCAATCGCAGCCGCTCGTTCGACTACAACACCTTCGCCTCGGAGCTGTTCAGCTCCTTGAAGGTCCAGAAGACGCCTTCGGCCGAAACCGACGAAGGCTCGCTCGGCGCGACGATCGACCTGCAGACCGGCCGTCCGTTCGATTACAAGGGTTCGGCCTTCGCGCTCTCGGCCGAGGGCAGCTATCAGCAGAACAGCAAGAAATGGAACCCGCGCCTCGCCGGGCTCGCCTCGACGCGCTTCTTCGACGGCTCGATGGGCCTCCTCGTCTCGGGCGCCTACAGCAAGGCGAAGAACCAGCTCGACCAGTATCGCCGGGCGCCCGGATCGGCCGACTATCTCTATCGCGGCACGCAATGGGCGGGCAACGAGAACCCGCAGCGCGCCGGTTTCGCGGCGCCGACGGGCACCAGCTTCGGCTCGCAGGTGACCAACCCGGACGCGATCGCAGCGCTCACCGGCTCGGATCCCGCGGCCTATGCCAAGCTCTATCCGGGCGCGCCGTTCAACACGCCCGGCCGCTTCGACGATTCGCTCGTCCGCATCCCGGCCCTCTCCTCGATCGAGCAGCAGGACGTGGAGAACGAGCGCATCGGCCTGACCGCGTCGTACCAGTGGCAGGTCAGCGACAGGACGCTGCTCAGCATCGACGGCGCCTATTCGCGCTTCAAGAACCAGAGCACCTACAACCAGGTCTCGTCGGTCGGCCTGAACCGCAACAACACCAACGCCGCCTACAATACCGCCACCAACACGCTGACTCCGGTCGCGGCGCGCGCGCTCTATCCGGGCCTGTGCGTCCCCGCGGCGGACTCGGATCTGGCGCCGTCGCAGGATTGCGGACAGCAGCTCTACGGCTCCACGCCTGCCTTCGCGACGGCGTTCAATTCCAGCGGCGTGCTTTCGCCCTCGGTGCTCGGCGCCGCGGCGGTGGTGCCGGGCGGGACGACGCCGTCCAACGCCAACATCTTCAGCGTCAATCCCTACAATCTCGACCCGTACGACTATTACAACAATCCCAATTCGGTCGGGTACATCCCCAGCACCAACCGCCTCGCCTTCCGCGGTTCGCTGATCGGGCGTCCGGCGGTCGAGGTGCTCGACGCCAATGTCACCAACGGCCTCGCCGACTATCTGGTGATGCGCAACGTCGACTTCCGTTCGGCGGCCGACCAGTCGACCTACACCACCAAGTTCAAGCAGGGCTCGATCGACCTGCAGCACCAGTTCTCGGATACGTTCAAGACCCAGATCATCGCGGGCATGTCCGAATCGACCAACTTCACCCAGGGGCTGCTGGTCGAGTTCAACCGCATGGATTCGCAGGGTTTGTTCGTCTATGACGAACGCGACGGCGGCTCGATGCCGAAGATCGATCTGGGCTTCGACGCGGCCGATCCGGCGAACTGGGAGACGGTCAAGGGCTTCTCGGCGATCCGCCACTATCAGCGCTTCGTCAAGAACACCTACAAGCAGGCGAAGATCGACTTCGACTGGCAGGCGAATGAGGAGTTCAACGTCGGCTTCGGCGCGAACATCCGCAAGTTCACTTTCGACACCGAGCTCTACGAGCGCAACAACGACCTGCTGAACCCGACCCTGCGCGAGGCGGGCGCCACCACCGCCAGCGTCAGCCGCACGATCAATTTCGGCCAGGGCCTGAACGTTCCCGAAGGCACGCTCACCAGCTTCATCGCGCCCAGCATCCAGGCGTTCGACAATCTGTTCGGCTTCACCTGCGAGTGCGTCAACAAATGGGGCGATTGGCGCCTCACCAACAAGCGCAACGGCGGGCGCGAGAATTTCGGCGTGGAGGAAGTCGACAAGGGCTTCTATTTCCAGGTCGACTGGAACAGCGAACTCTTCGGGCGCCCCTTCCGCGGCAATGCCGGCACGCGCGTCGCGATCACCGAAGTGACCTCCACCGGCATGACTTCCGCCGGCCGCCCGATCGTCGGCACCAACGAATATACCGACTTCCTGCCCTCGCTGAACGTCGTCTATGAGCCGGTCGACGACCTGCTGGTCCGCGTCAGCACCTCGAAGGTGATGGCGCGCCCGATGCTCGGCAATCTCGCGCCGACGATCACCGCGATCTCGGTGCCGAACACCGGCGCAGTGGACGGCGCCACGCTGACGATCGGCAACCCGCAGCTTGAACCGTTCCGCTCGACCAACCTGGACGCGAGCATCGAATGGTATTTCGCGCCCGGCGGCCTCCTCTCGATCGCGGCCTTCCGCAAGGACATCGACAGCTTCCCGCAGACGATCTTCTTCACGGCGCCGCTGTCGAACTTCGCCGATGCCGAGACGATCGCGGCGATCCAGGCGCAGTTCACCAACGCCAACCAGATCGCCTACATCCAGAACAATCGCCCGTTCACCGCGCGCCAGTTCCGCAACGCGCCCGGCGGCTGGCTCAAGGGCATCGAAGTCAGCTTCCAGATGGACTTCACCTTCCTGCCGAGCTTCCTCAAGAATTTCGGCGCGCAGGTGAACTATACGCACATCGATTCCGAGCTGAACTACATCCTCGATCCGGGCACGGTGAGCGCCCAGGGCGTGCAGCTGACTCCGCAGACTTTGGGCAAGGGGCCGTTTCTCGGCGTCTCGCCCGACGCGATCAACGCCACGCTCTATTACGAGACCAAGCCGTTCCGGGCGCGCGTCTCGGTGGCGCACCGCAAGGGCTACAGCACCACCTATCCGATCGCGGCGGGCGCCTGCAGCCCGGGCCTGACCAACAATCCGGCGAACCCCTCGGTAGCGGGCACCGAGTGCAACGGCCCGCTGATCAACGACTTCGTGTTCAGCCGCTCGACCACCAATATCGACGCGTCGATGAGCTTCAACTTCACCGACTGGGCATCGCTCACGCTCGAGGGCCTGAACCTCACCAACCAGACCAGCGACCGCTACGCCTATGACGGGCAGAATGCCGTGACCCAATATGCGAGTTCGGGACGCATCTTCCGCGCGGGCGTGCGCTTCCGCTTCTGAGCGGCAAGCAAGCGCGGCATGTATCGATCGGCTTACCCCTCTATCCCCTCCGCCGGCCTGGACGACCCTCGATTCGATCGAAGGTCGCTCCTCGCCGGGGGCTTTTTGATCGGGGGACTGACGCTCGGTGGGGTCTCCTGGGCCCAGGACGCACCCTACGGACCCGCTCCGCTGGCAGGCGGGCAGCTCGATCCGAAGGGGGACGATAGCGGCCGGATCGTGCCCGCTCCGCCCAAAGACTATTGGCCCTATTCCGGGCTGAGCGGCCCAGGCCGCAAGCCGGGCCGCGACGGCGCGAGCGGCGGCTGGGTCTCGGGCCTGCCGAACGTACGGTACAAGGGGCCGGGCAAGCCGCCTTATCCGCTCGCCCCCTGGAACGATTCCGACGGCGCCGCCGCGGTGAAGGCGGGGCTGCTGCCCCCGATCCGCCCGCTCCACGACGTCCATATCCGCGACACGATCGTCTGCCTGGGCGGCGACGGCCATTATTACATGACCGGCTCGACCGGCGACAATATCTGGGCAGTGAACGACGGCGTCGAGCTGTGGCGCTCGAAGGACCTCGAGAATTGGGACTATCTCGGCTTGGTCTGGAGCATCGAGCGCGACGGCGGCTGGGAACGCAACTGGCGGATGCGCAAGGGCGTGCCCTTCCGCGCGCTTTGGGCGCCCGAGATCCACTTCATCCGCGGCAATTACTTCATCGTCCATTCGATGAGCCGCGCCGGGCTCGCGATCCTCAGGAGCACCACCGGCCGCGCCGAAGGCCCCTATGTCCACGCCTTCTCGCCCGACAGGCACCTGCGCAAGGGCATCGACGCGACCTTGTTCGAGGACGAGGACGGCTCGGTCTGGTTCACGTACGGATCGGCGGACGAGATCGTCCGATTGAAGGACGACCTCAGCGGCTATGCCGGCGACTGGCAGCCGATGACCGCGCGCGACGGCGAATGGGATCTCGATCCGCGCCATCACCGCAAGGAATGCGCCGACAAGGGCTATCGCCACCTCGGCTATGAAGGCCCAACGCTCTTCAAGCGGAACGGCATCTATTATCTCGGCGTGGTCGATCGCTATGACGACCGCTATTCCTTCGCCATGTGGATGTCGGACAAGGTCACCGGCCCCTGGCACTCGCGCCACGAGGGCCCGCCCTGCTGCGGCGGCGGCAACTTCCTGCGCGACAAGAAGGGAGACTGGTGGGTGACCTTCTTCGGCAATGACGAGGCGAGCCCCTGGCGAGAGAAGCCCGGCCTCGTCCGCATCGATTTCGCGCCCGACGGCCGGGTGGTGGTCGCGCGCGACCAACCCTTTGCAAAGGTGACCGCATGAAGCTCAATCGCCGCGAAGCCGTGGCAACCCTCGCCGGCGGCGTGGTGGCGGCGTCGAGCGTCCAGGCCCGGGCGGGCGCGGCGCCCCAGCCCCTTGCGCTCTGGTACCGCCAGCCCGCCGCGCGCTGGGAAGAGGCGCTGCCGATCGGTAACGGCAGGCTCGGCGCGATGATCTTCGGCGGCGCCGCGCAGGAACGGCTCCAACTCAACGAGGCCACGCTCTGGGGCGGCGCACCCTATGATCCCGCGAACCCCGCCGCGCGCGCGGCGATGCCCGAGCTGCGCCGGATGATCTTCGAGGGCCGCTTCGCCGAGGCCGAGGCGTTCGCCAATGCCAATGTCATGGCCACGCCCTTGCGGCAGATGTCGTACCAGGCGCTCGGCAACCTGATGCTCGACTTCGCCGGGATCGGTGAGACGCAGGACTATCGCCGCTCGCTCGACCTGGATTCCGCGCTCGCTGAAACCCGGTTCGTCGCGAACGGCGTCACCCATCGCCGCGAAGTGATCGCGTCCCCTGGCCGCAACGTCATCGCGATCCGGCTCAGCGTCTCCAAGCCCGGCGCGCTCGACGTGACGCTCGGATTCACTTCGCCGCAGAAGAGCGCCGTGGTGCGCCCCGACGGCTCGGCCGCGTTGCTGATGACCGGCACCAACACCGCCGAACAGACCAATCCCGCCGGGCTCCGCTTCGCCGCGCGGCTCGCCTTGGTCCCCGAAGGCGGCACGCTCGCGGCGGAGGGTGACAAGCTCGTGCTGCGCGGCGCGACCGGCGCGACGTTGCTGATCGCGATGGCGACCAGCTATCGCCGCTACGACGATGTCAGCGGCGACCCAGAGGCGCACACCGCCGCCGCGATCGCCGGCGCGCGGGGCCAGGGTTTCGACCGCATCGCCGCCGACGCGACCGCCGCGCATCGCCGCCTTTTCCGCCGCGTCGCGATCGACCTCGGCCGCACCCCCGCCGCCGATCTCCCGACCGACCAGCGCGTCGCCGCCGACAATGCCGCGGCCGATCCAGCGCTCGCCACGCTCTATTTCCAATATGCCCGCTATCTGCTGATCGCCTGCTCGCAGCCCGGCGGCCAGCCCGCGACTTTGCAGGGTCTGTGGAACGAGAGTCTCAGGCCGCCCTGGGGCTCGAAGTACACGATCAACATCAACACCGAGATGAACTATTGGCCCGCGCATTCGGCCAATCTCTCCGAGTGCATCGCGCCTCTGGTCCAGATGATCCGCGAGATCGCCGAGACCGGCGCGCGCACCGCGAAGACGATGTACGGCGCGCGCGGCTGGGTCGCGCACCACAATGTCGATCTGTGGCGCGCCACCGCGCCGATCGACGGCGCCAAATACGGGCTCTGGCCCACCGGCGGCGCGTGGCTGTGCACCCACCTCTGGGAGCATTGGGACTATACGCGCGACCGCGCGTTCCTGGCCTCGGTCTATCCGCTGATGGCGGGGGCGTCGCGCTTCTTCCTCGATACGCTCCAGCGCGATCCGAAGAGCGGCTTCCTCGTCACCAATCCCTCGCTCAGTCCCGAGAACGACCATGGTCATGGCTCGTCGCTCTCAGCGGGCCCGACGATGGACATGGCGATCCTGCGCGACCTGTTCGGCCAGACCGCCGCGGCCGCGCGCATCCTGAACCGCGATGCGGATTTCGTCCGCGAGGTGGAGACCGCCCGCGCCGCGCTCGCGCCGTACAGGATCGGCAGGCAGGGCCAGCTTCAGGAATGGCAGGAGGATTGGGACGGTGATGCGGGCGACGTGCATCACCGCCACGTCTCGCATCTCTACGGCCTCTACCCTTCCGACCAGATCGACCCGGACCACAGCCCCGATCTCGCCGCGGCGGCGCGGCGGACCCTCGAGATCCGCGGCGACCGCGCCACCGGCTGGGCGACCGCCTGGCGGATCAACCTCTGGGCCCGGCTGCGCGACGGCGACCGCGCGCATTCGATCCTGGCCTTCCTGCTCGGCCCCGAACGCACCTATCCGAACCTGTTCGACGCCCACCCGCCTTTCCAGATCGACGGCAATTTCGGCGGCGCGGCGGGGGTGATCGAGATGCTGATGCAGAGCCGCGGCGATACGATCCACGCGCTCCCCGCATTGCCCCGCGCCTGGCCTGACGGCTCGATCGCGGGCCTGCGCGCACGCGGCGGCTGCGGCGTCGACCTCGAATGGCGCGGCGGCCGCCTGGCGCGGCTGCGGCTCACTCCGGACATTTCGGGCGAGCGCACCCTGACCGCGCATGGCCGCACCCGCGTCGTCAAGCTCCGCGCCGGACGTCCGCTCACCCTCACCGCCTCCAGTTTTCAGGGATAATCCGATGAAGCTCACGCGCCGCCAATCGATCGGTACCGCCTTGCTCGGAGGCGGCGCGCTGGCGCTGCCCGGGGCCGATGCCGCCGCGGCCCCGGCGCGCAAGCCCGCGCCCGACTGGAAGCGCGGCTTCGACAACCAGCGTATCGCCGATCTCGGCAACGGCAGCTTCCTCAATCCCCTGGTCTCGGGCGACCGCGCCGATCCCGCCATCCTCAAGGACGGCGCGGACTATTACATGACCTTCTCGAGCTTCGACTCCTATCCCGGGCTCACCATCTGGCACTCGCGCGACCTGGTGAACTGGCAGCCGCGCAAGGCCGCGCTCACCAGGAACATCGGCTCGGTCTGGGCGGTCAGCCTCGAGAAGCATGACGGCCGCTATTTCCTCTACGTGCCCGTAAAGGCGAAGCCCAACTCGATCTTCGTGATCTGGGCCGATCATATCGACGGCCCGTGGAGCGAGCCGATCGACCTCGGGCTACACGGCCATATCGATCCGTGCCACGCCGTGGGCGAAGACGGCTCGCGCTGGCTGTTCCTCTCGGGCGGCGACCGCATCCGCCTCTCCGCCGACGGCCTCTCGACCGTCGGCGAAGTCGAGCATGTCTATGACCCCTGGCGCTATCCCGACGACTGGGACGTCGAGGGCTTCTCGCCCGAGGGCCCCAAGATCCACCGGCACAGCGACTGGTTCTACATGATCACCGCCGTGGGCGGCACCGCCGGCCCGCCCACCGGCCACATGGTCATCGCCGCTCGCTCGCGCTCGATCCACGGGCCCTGGGAGCAATATCCGCGCAACCCGCTGGTGCGCACCACCAGCGTGGACGAGAAATGGTGGTCGCGCGGCCACGCCTCGCTGGTCGAGGCGCCCGACGGCAGCTGGTGGTCGGTCTATCACGGCTTCGAGAACGGCTTCTGGACGCTCGGCCGCCAGACGCTGCTCGATCCGATCGAATGGACCAGGGACGGCTGGTTCCGGATGACCGGCGGCGACCTGTCGCAGCCGATCCGCAAGCCCAAGGGCGGCAATGCCCTTCCCCATGGGCAAGCGCTGTCGGACGATTTCAGCAAGCCGCTCGCGCTCGGTCGCAAGTGGAACTTCTTCAAGCCCGGGCCCGACGAGAGCAGCCGCCAGCGCGTCGAGGGCGGCGCATTGGTGCTCAAGGCCTCAGGCACCGCGCCGAGCAATTCCTCGCCGCTGCTGCTGATCGCGGGCGACCAGGGCTATCAGTTCGAATGCGACATCGAGATCGCGCCGGGCGGCGTCGCGGGGCTGCTGCTCTTCTACGACGAGAAGCTCTATGCCGGCCTCGGCTTCGACGAGAAGCGCTTCGTCACGCACCAATACGGCATCGAGCGCGGCCGCCCAGCCAATCCGCACGGCCGGCGCATGAAGATGCGCGTCACCAACAATCGCCACATCGTCTCCTTCCACACCTCCGGCGACGGCGGCCAGACGTGGAAGCGCTTCGATCGCGGGATGGAGGTCTCGGGCTATCACCACAATGTCCGCGGCGGCTTCCTGATGCTGCGGCCCGGCCTCTATTCGGCGGGCGAAGGCGAGGCGAAGTTCCGCGACTTCAAGTTCCGGGCGCTGTGATGCGCGCGCCGCTGGCTGCGTTGCTGCTCGCCCAGACGGCGCCCGAAGTGCCGCGGCCGATCGCCGCGTCGAAGATCATCCTGATCGGAGACTCGACCACCGCGGTGATCGGCGGCTGGGGCCCGAGCTTCTGCGCCTATCATGTCACGTCGTTCGCCGCCTGCGTGAACCTCGCGCGCGGCGGGCGCAGCTCGGGCAGCTATCGCGCCGAAGGTTCGTGGGAGCTGGCGCTCGCCGAGATGCGCACGCCGGGCTACAAGAATATCTGGGTGCTCATCCAGTTCGGCCATAACGACCAGCCCGGCAAGCCCGGCCGCTCGACCGACCTCGCCACCGAATTCCCCGCCAACTTGGCGCGCTATGTCGACGAGGTCCGTGCAGCGGGCGCGAAGCCGGTGCTGGTGACGCCGCTCACCCGGCGTATCTTCAAGGATGGCAAGCTCCAGAACGACCTCGAGCCCTGGGCCGCCGCGGTGCGCAAGGTAGCGGCCGAGAAGAAGGTCCCGCTGCTCGACCTCAATGCCGAAAGCGCCGCCGCGGTGCAGGCGATGGGCGAGGCGGCCGCGGATCACTTCGCGCAGCTTCCGCCCGGCTCGGCCCCCGCCGGTCCTGCTGCCGGCACGCCGGCTACGACCGAAGTCGAGGTCCAGCCCATGGCGCAGCCACGCCTGTCGTTCGACCGCACGCACCTGGGCATCGAGGGCGCGAACTATTTCGCCACGATGGTCACGCGCGAGCTGGCCGCCGCGGTCCCCGAGATGCGCCCGCTGCTGGTGCGCTAGCCGCCCGATGCCTCAACGGCGAGGAATGGGGGGCAACATAGCTCCTTCTCCCCTTGTGGGAGAAGGAAGGGGCCCGCTCGCGAAGCGAGTGGGAAGGATGAGGGGGACTGAGTCTCACTCCCCCTCACCCTTCCGCCGACTAACGTCGGCTCCCTCCCTCTCCCACA
>NZ_JAPKNM010000035.1 GCF_026460985.1 Sphingomonas sp. | reverse complement strand
AAGACGGTGGGCCGCCAGGCCGACGGCGTCGCCGCCTATCGCCGCGCGCTGGAGCTGCGCCCGGCGCTCGGCGAGGCGTGGTGGAGCCTCGCCAATCTCAAGACCGTCCGCTTCGACGAGGCCGACATCGCGGCGATGGAGGCGGCATCGGCGGCGCCCGACATCCAGGACGAGGACCGGTTCCATCTCGATTTCGCGCTGGGCAAGGCGTTCGAGGACCGCGGCGACGCCGGCCGCGCCTTCGGCCATTATGCCGCGGGCAATGCGCTGCGCCGCACGCAGCTGGTCTACGATGCCGACGAGACCGATCGCTTCGTCGACGATTGCATCGCGCTGGCGACGCCCGACTTCTTCGCGGCGCGGGCGGATTGGGGATGCGACGCGCGCGATCCGGTCTTCGTGCTCGGCATGCCGCGCGCGGGATCGACCCTGGTCGAGCAGATCCTCGCCAGCCACAGTGCGATCGAAGGCACCACCGAGCTCCCCGACCTGCCCGCGCTCGCACGCCGGATCCCCGATTATCCCCATGGTCTCGCCACGCTGACCGCGGAGCGCGCGCGGGAACTGGGGGAGGAGTATCTGCGCCGCACCGCCGTCCAGCGGCGCAGCGATCGCCCATTGTTCGTCGACAAGCTGCCCAACAACTGGGCCCATGTCGTCCTGATCCGGCTGATCCTGCCCAACGCGACCATCATCGATGCACGCCGCGAGCCGCGCGCCTGCTGCTTCTCCAACTTCAAGCAGCATTTCGCGCGCGGCCAGGCCTTCAGCTACGCGCTCGACGACATGGGCCGCTATTATCGCGCCTATGCGCGACTGATGGCGCATCTCGACCGGGTGCAGCCCGGCAAGGTGCACCGCGTGATCCACGAGGCGTTGGTGGCAGACACCGAGCGCGAGGTGCGGCGTCTGCTGGAGGCCTGCGGTGTCGATTTCGAACCGGCCTGCCTCGCCTTCCACCAGACCGAGCGGGCGGTACGCACCGCGAGCTCCGAGCAGGTTCGCCAGCCGATCTTCACCGGCGGGGACCGTGCGTGGAAGCCCTTCGCGCCGCATCTCGCGCCGCTTCTCGCCGCGCTCGGCGACGTGGCGGAGCGCTATCCGGACGTCCCCGATTCTTTGTAACGTTGCAGAAACATCACGGTCGGCGAAGATTGCACATGCGCGTCCGCGCGGCGATTGACGTTTATTGCGCCGCACCACAGTCTCGCATGACATCGATGTTACGCTTGGGGGCCGCGATGATCGTTTCAATGCGCCGTGCCGTGATTTCCGGGTTGCTCGCTTCGACTGCCCTCCTCCTCCCAGCCGTAGCGCAAGCCCAGGAAACACAGACCGCCCCCGAGGATTTGCCGCCCGATCGGGACGAGATCGTCGTCACTGCGCAGAAGCGTGACGAGAACATCCAGTCGGTGCCGATCAGCATCCAGGCGATCGGCACGCGCAAGCTCGACCAGCTCAACATCTCCAACTTCAACGAATTCACGCAGCTGCTGCCGTCGGTAGCGTTCCAGACGTCGCAGCCCGGCGTCACCACCGTCTATATGCGCGGCGTCGCCTCGGGCGGCGACGGCAACCATTCGGGCTCGCTCCCCTCGGTCGGCAGCTATCTCGACGAACAGCCGGTGACGACGATCGGCGGCACGCTCGACGTGCACATCTACGACATCGCGCGCATCGAGAGCCTCGCCGGGCCGCAGGGCACGCTCTACGGCGCATCGAGCCAGGCCGGCACGATCCGTATCATCACCAACAAGCCCGATGCCAGCGCCTTCGATGGCCGCGTCGATGCCGAGGTGAACACCGTCGCGCATGGCGGGCAGGGCGGCAAGCTGGAGGGCATGATCAACGCGCCCTTGTCCAACTGGGCGGCGCTGCGCGTCGTCGGCTTCTACCAGCGCGACGCGGGATATATCGACAATGTGCCGGGCACGCGCAGCTTCCTGCCGCAGCCGGGCGGCATCACGGTCGACAATGACGAATTCGTCGAGGACAATTACAACGACACCGAGACCTGGGGCGGGCGTGCCGCGCTCAAGGTCGACCTGGACGAGACATGGACGGTCACGCCGACCGTGCTCTACCAGGAGATGCGCGGCCATGGCAGCTACGCCTTCGACCCGCAGGTCGGCGATCTCGAGGTCCAGCGCTTCTATCCCGAATCGCGTCGCGACCGCTTCATCCAGGGCGCGCTGACGATCGAGGGCAAGATCGGCAATTGGGACGTCACCTATGCCGGCGCCTATCTCGACCGGAAGACCTATTCCTCGAGCGACTACACCGATTATTCGGAAGCCTATGACAATCTCTACGCCTCGGTGGGCGGCCTCGCCGGCTATTTCTACTATCTGGACAATGCCGGCAACACGATCGACCCGCGCCAGCGGGTGATCGGCACCGATCATTTCAAGAAGACCAGCCAGGAACTGCGCGTCGCGTCGCCGGCGGAGGATCCGTTCCGGATCGTCGCGGGCATGTTCTACCAGCGCCAGTCCAACCTCATCCACCAGGACTATCAGATCCCGAACCTCGGGGCCGACGTGTCGGTCAACGGTTCGCCGGGCACGCTCTGGCTCACCCAGCAGCATCGCGTCGACAAGGACTATGCGATGTTCGGCGAGGCGAGCCTGGACCTCACGCCGCAGCTGACCTTCACTGCCGGCGGGCGTGCCTATATCTATGACAACTCGCTGATCGGTTTCTTCGGTTTCGGCCGCAACCCGGGTGTCGACCCGGCGGACGGGCGTCCGTACACCGCCTCGCCGTTCAACGCCGCCGGCAGTTCGCGAACGGGCGTTGCCGGCTGCTACCTGACCGATGGCAGGACATTGCGCGACGCCTATCTCGACGGCGGCGACACGAGCGCGTTGCTGCCGGCGATGGTCGAAGGCGGGCCGTGCACCAATCTGGCGACCTATGTGGACGGCAAGCTGATCCCCAAGAAGACGAGTGGGCAGGGTGTCACTTACCGTTTCAACCTGACCTGGAAGCCGAGCGACGGGCTGATGTTCTACGCCGTCGCTTCGAGCGGCTTCCGGCCGGGCGGGATCAATCGCCGCGGCGATGTCGGTCCCTATTCCGCCGACGTCCTCTACAATTACGAACTCGGCTGGAAGACGACGTTGGCCGATGGCAGGCTGCGCTTCAACGGCGCGATCTACCAGCAGAGCTGGAAGGACTTCCAGTTCTCGTTCCTCGGTCCGAACAGCTTCACGATCATCCAGAACGGCCCCGACGCGCGCATTCGCGGCGTTGAGATGGATGCCAATGCGACGCTGGGCGGGCTGAATCTGACGGTCGCGGGCTCGTATACCGACGCCAAGACGCGCGAGGATCTTTGCGCGACGCAGATCTGCATCGGCGACGGCAGCGACGTGTTGGCACCCGAGGGAACCCGGCTTCCGATCACCCCGCGCTTCAAGATCAGCGGCACCGCGCGCTACAGCGTGCCGCTGGGATCCGGCCGCGGTTACATCCAGGGGCTGGTCGCGCATCAGAGCTCGGCGTCGTCGGACATCCGCATCGCCAAGGCCGCGGCGCTCGGCCGGCTCGAATCCTATACGACCGGCAATCTGGCGCTGGGCTTCGAGCTCGCCAAGTTCAACTTCGAGCTGTTCGCGCAGAATATCTGGGACGAGCGCGGGCAGATCTCGCGTTTCCAGCAATGCGGCGCGTGCGACCAGCGGCCTCTCATCGTGCCGATCATGCCGCGCACGATCGGCCTGCGCGCCGGAACGCGGTTCTGACGCTGCCCTGGCGTCCCGCTGAGGTCGGTAGCCTCAGCGGGCGCGGTTCTTGCGCAGGATCGCCAGGATGATCGTCAGGAACGCGACCAGCCGGACCAGATAGACCCAACTGCGCTGCTCGTCGGGAATCCCGCCGAGCGCGAGGATCGCCTGGCCGACTCCCAGCAACAGGAATGCCGCCGCGAAGGCGAGGAACAGTTCCTCGCGCGTGTCGCGCCAGAAACGCAGGAAGAACAAGGCGGCGGTCGCGAAGCCGAGCGTCACCGCGCCGGAGAGGAAGGCGAGCAGGGTCACGAATCCTCCTCCATGTCCCAGACGAAGCCGAACAGGAGCACCGCCACTGCCGCCAGCGAGAGCAGCAGCCGCACCAGCCCCAGGTCGGCCGAGCGGATCAGCAGCAGGTCGACGATCACGAACAGGTTGTTCGCGGCGAGCAGCCAGAAACAGAGCGCGCTCCATAGCAGCAGCCGCATGCCGCTGCGCCGATAGCTGCGGCCCAGCAGCAGCGCGCAGGCGGCGCTGGTCGCGAAGCAGAGCAGATAGACGATTGCGGGGAACCACGCGGTCATCTCAGTCCCTCCACAGCTTGAACGCATCGGCGAAGCTGCTCAGGCCCGAAGCCGCAGGTGCGACGATCATCCGGCGCACCGCGTCGGGCCGGCTGGCATAGAGCCCCTCGGCGGCACTCGCGAGTGCGTCCACCGCGTCCGACGTCGGCTGATAGCGGACCAGCTGTCCGGGCCCGATCACCACCAGTCCCGCGGCGAGCAGCGATTCGACGCTCTGCGACACCACCAGGTCGCTGCCCCTGAGCGCGACGACCAGGTCGCTCTGCTGCCAGGCGCGATCGCGGTGCTTCTTCAGGAAGCACAGCAGTTCGAGCGCCCAGACCGAGCGAAAAGTCGAGCGGATGAAGCTGGAAACCTCTTGTCTGGCCGGCATTCTGCATGCCGTCTCCCATCCGCGTGTTTCCCCCGAGTTTCGCGGCCATTCCTAATGGTTCGACAAAATGTCGCAACTCGCCGCAAATCCGTGTGCACGTTCACTTTTCCTACATCACGCCTGTTGCTATGCTTGTCCCAGGCCGGGGGGCCGTTCAGCGTTTCTGGGGGGTGGGATTCTTGCCGGGAGTACCAGGTGAACGCCGAACTACCTCGCGAAACGCTCGATCGCCGTCAACTCGTCGCTGCGCTCCGCAGCTTCCGCCGCGGTGATTTCTCCGTCCGCCTGCCCGAGGACCTGCCGGGCACCGATGGCGAGATAGCCGCGCTGTTCAACGAAGTCGTCGCCATCGAGGATGGAATGACGAGCGAGTTCGAGCGCCTGTCGCGCGTCGTCGGCAAGGAAGGCAAGATCACCCAGCGCGGCCATGTCCGCGGTGCCACTGGCGGCTGGGAAGCCAAGCTCCGCTCGGTCAACGAGCTCATCGAGGACATGGTCCAGCCGACCGCCGAGGTCGCGCGCGTCATCGGCGCGGTGGCCAAGGGCGATCTTTCGCAATCGATGACCGTCGAGATCGACGGCCGCCCGCTGCGCGGCGAGTTCCTGCGCATCGGCAAGGTGGTGAACACCATGGTCGAGCAGCTCGCCTCGTTCGCGTCCGAAGTGACGCGCGTGGCGCGCGAAGTGGGTACCGAGGGCAAATTGGGCGGCCAGGCGCGCGTGAAGGGCGTCGCCGGCACCTGGAAGGACCTCACCGACAACGTCAACGCGATGGCGACCAACCTGACGGGCCAGGTGCGCAACATCGCCGAGGTGACCACCGCGGTGGCCTCGGGCGACTTGTCCAAGAAGATCAC
>NZ_JAPKNM010000034.1 GCF_026460985.1 Sphingomonas sp. | reverse complement strand
CAAAAACGCCCGGAGGCTGGCAACCCGCTACGACAAAACCGCCGACAGCTACCTAGGCTTCATCCACATCGTCTCAATCCGCCTGTGGACCCGCCAATTTGTCAACGCCTCCTAGACCTTCTCGCAGTAGGCGTCCGAAAATCGAAGGTCAATCCTATTGGGACACTTTTGACGTTCCATGCTGGTGTCCGGTTTGGGTATACCTCAATGGAACGATGCCTCTGGACGGGCGTGGCCCGGCTGGGCAATCTCAACTGTATGCTCGATGATCAACCGCTAGGCCCCTTCACGAACCATCAGGTGCTGGACGAACTTGCCCATCGCTTCTTCAGGCAGTTCTCTCGAACCGAATACGCTCTCAAGACCGTCGGTCACCTGAAGAGGGCCGACGGGGCGGCGGAGGCAGATTGGAAAGAGTTCGGCGACACGATTGATCAGGCCGTCCAAGCGCTCCTTCCTGAGCACAATGACCTGTGGGAGGCGCGCGACTACTTGCTAAACACGCCGCCAAAGAAACAAATCGTGAGGGCCCGCCAACTGCGGTGGGACGACAGCAAACCCGATGCCAAGACCGAAACTGCACTGCTGCTGCAATATGTCTGCCGCGTCCGGAACAACCTCTTTCACGGAGGCAAGTTCAACGGGCAGTGGTTCGACCCTGCCCGAGGGCGCGGGACTCGTCTTCGAGGCCCTGTTGGATCTCGAAGAGATCAACGTCAGAAATCATTCTTGTCCTGGATTTGTAGATGGAAGCGAAAGCGCTACGCGGCTTGGGCGGTATCCCCGTCAGGCCCGTCGTCGCGGTTCCGCAGAGCCTCGTAGAGTTGCCCGGGGCCAAGCAGAATGTCCTTTAGCCCCGCGCGGACCTTGTCCGACCCGAGCGCCTGCTGGCTCATCTTCTGATGCGCGTCGAGCGCGTCGATGATCGCGTTCAGCAGCTCATTGTCCAGCGTCGGAGAGGCGGCGAACTGCGCCTTGCTGTTATTCATCGCCTGCGTCGCGAGTTCCCCCGACTCCAGCAGCTTACCCTTGATCACCTCGTTGACGTACCGTTCAAGAACAACACCAGATCGATGCAATTCTCATTCGCCAAGCTGTAGCGCACTTGGCGCACCACCCGCAGACGGTTGGCTTCAAAACGCGCCACAATGTCGGGGTTCATCCGCATTGAGGACGATACCAAAGCGGCAGCCGCCTTCTGTGGCCAATCGCATCTTTGAGAGCATATGCATCAAAAACAGCAGCGAGCCATCCGACACGCGGGGAAGGCCAGGGCCGAACCGGCCGTTGAAGCCCTGCTGCTCATGTTCGCGTCGAACTTCCTTCTCGACCTTCTTCCACTCGACTCCGAAGGGCGGATTAGCGAGCATGTAGTCGAAGGTTTGGCCGGGATGGCCATCGGCCGACAGCGTGTTGCCAAAAGCAATGTTCGAGACGTCTTGTCCCTTGATGAGCATGTCCGCCTTGCAGATGGCGTAGGACTCGGGGTTCAGCTCTTGCCCGGAGATAGTGAGCCGGGCGCCGGGATTGAGCTCAGCCAGATGCTCTTCGGCTACCGACAGCATACCGCCGGTGCCCGCCGTGGGATCGTAGATGGTTCGAACGACACCCGGCTTCGCCAGTACGTCGTCATCCTCGACGAACAGCAGGTTGACCATCAGCGAGATCACTTCGCGTGGGGTGAAGTGGTCGCCTGCGGTCTCGTTTGAGGCTTCGGCGAACTTCCGGATAAGCTCCTCGAACACCAGACCCATCTGGCTGTTCGGTACCTTGTCCGGATGCAGTTCGATCCCGGCGAACTTCTCGGTTGCGAGGAACAGCAGCTTCGCGCGGGCCAGCTTGTCGATCTGGTTGTGGAACTCGAACTTCTCGAAGATGTCCCGCACCTCGGTCGAGAACCCCTGCAGGTAGGAGGTGAGGTTCGCCGCAATGTTGTCGGGGTCACCCAAGAGCTTCTGTAGGTCCAGCGGCGAGGTATTGAAGAAGCTCGTACCGGCCTTGCGGCGTAGGAACGGCTCGGGGTTCAACCCGGCCTTCGACCGCAGCTCCAGCTCGGCCAGCACGTTCGCCTTGGTCGGCTCTAAGACGCAGTCGAGACGCCGCAAAACCGTGAAGGGCAGGATCACCGAACCGTAGTCCGCCGGCTTGTAGTCGCCGCGCAGCAGGTCGGCCACGGACCAGATGAAAGCCGACAGCGCTTGATGATTCATGCTGATAATATCCCCTTAGCGCCTGATAGGTCCCGACAGTACCGCTCGGCAAGCGGAGAAGCTTTTAGGCGGCAGGAGAGGCTTCAGACGCATGGGTGGTGCCCAGTCCAACATTGTAGCGGGGCAGCTTCTCCACCGCGGCGCGCAGCGTAGCGAGCGGCTGCTTGCCGTACTTCTCGCCCTCGTTACGAGGGACGTGACCTTGGATCGCGTCCCGCTCCTCGGCCGGAATACCGACAGAACGCGCCACGGTTTTGAACCGATGCCGCCAACCGTGGTTCGGCTGCGGCGTGGTCACGCCAAGGCCCCTCACCCATTCTGCCAGCTTCGACGCTCGCTGCTTCGGCAATGGGTTGACCTTCGAACCACCCCCCTCCGGCACATCATGGAATAGGGGCGTCGGATCGCCTGCCTTCGCGAGCCCGAGAACGCCCTGTTCGATCAGATGCGAATGGATCGGGACCGAACGCGCCTTACTGTCCTTCGTGCTGCCTGCCTCTGGCGTAATGCGAAAGACCCACACGCCGTCCTCATCGCGGATGTCCATCGCCCGCATCTGCGTGATCTCGCCCACTCGCGCGCCCGTGTAGGCGCAAATCCACGGCACCCAACGTCGAGCCAGCTTGTGACGCTCCGAAACTGCGCCGTGGGAAGGCGCTAGGGTCGCCCTGAGGATCGTCTCAGCCGCTTCGTTGCTGTGATCCTTGTCCCGCGTCTCGATAGCCTTGGGCGCACGCACCTTCAGGCCGGTGGCCGGGTTGGCGGGGATAAGCTCGTCCTCGAAGGCGATCCCCAAGGCGACCCTGACGGCAGGCACATAGCTGTCGGTGATCGTCTTCTTGGCCAAGCCTCTGGCGACCAACGCCTCCACCCATCGGTTTAGGTCACCGCGCGTGACCCGCGTTGCATCGTCGTGCCCGAGGTGCTCGACGAAGTTACAAACCTGCGGACGCCACTTGCTGACGGTGCGGAGATTGGCCGACCCCGACTTGCCGTAGCGCTCAAATAAGTCGGTGATCGAGACGGCGGCCTTTGGGACCTTCGGTGCGCGGCTAGGGGTCGCTTGAGCTGGCGTCGGAATGGTCACGTCCGGTGCTGGCAGCGCAATCAGCACGGGGTCAACGCCGTGATCGCCGGTAGCGCGACGCTGAAGGCGATCAAACAAAGCGAGGTACAACTCTCCCAGCTCGTTGAGCAACATCGCCGCGCTGTCATCGGTCACGCACATCTCACGGGACGCCAACAACTCGTCGCGCGCCCCAATCAACTCCGGCCCAGCAAGGTGGCGCACCTCACCCGTCTCTGTGTCGTATTCCTCAGCAAACAGGTTCTCGCGGGTCGCCTGCCAGTCGGGTTCTCCCCAGCCGTCCAGCGGCTTCAGCGCATCTTCCCAGTCCGCGCTCACCTGCTCCCGATACCACTCACCCGCCAAGGCTTTGGCCTGTTGCCGAGTAAGCCGTACCGTTCCCGCCAGCCGCTGCTTGTGGAGGTCGATGTCGGTTTCGATCTTCGCTCGCCAAGCAAGATAACCCGCCAGCGCCTGTTCTTGCGTGAGGTGAGCGGGCCAGCTCGTCTTCTCTTCGCGCTTGCCGTAGGATTCGCGGATCGCTTCGGGGATTTCTTTGCGGGCCTTCCAGAGCCCGGTCGTCGATCTCTTCAAGCTCAAGCGTGCAACACCCATTCCGTACCAGCCTTCCGTACCACATTGGGCGGAAGAACCGTGGAAAATCATCATCCTGCTGAGAAGAAACGCCTTCTGCAGCGGCTGGTGGACAGGGCTGGATTCGAACCAGCGTACGGGAAACCCGGGCAGATTTACAGTCTGCTGCCTTTAACCACTCGGCCACCTGTCCTTGGTGCCGCTGTGAAGCGAGGGC
Source organism: Sphingomonas sp. (assembly GCF_026460985.1). Classification (GTDB taxonomy): domain Bacteria; phylum Pseudomonadota; class Alphaproteobacteria; order Sphingomonadales; family Sphingomonadaceae; genus Sphingomonas. The sequence goes on along the minus strand of NZ_JAPKNM010000034.1, from coordinate 6,115 downwards.
GGTCCAATGCCGAAGCGACCCCGGCCTGTCAACGCCTTGCGCGCGAACTCCGTGCCGCATAGCGTCGCGCGCAACCCTCCAGTCAATCAGGAGTCCCATGCGCACAGCCGCCGCACTCGCCGCCCTTGTCCTCGCCGCCTCCCCGCTCGCCGCCCAGTCGGTCGATCGCGCGGAAGTGAACCGCATCCTCGACGAAGGCTTCAACCGCTCCGAAGTGATGCTCACCGTCCAGCATCTCACCGACCATATCGGTCCGCGGCTCACCAACTCGCCCGGCATGCGCGCCGCCGAGGACTGGACCGCGTCCAGGTTCCGCGACTGGGGCCTGAAGAACGTCCACAAGGAAGGCTTCGATTTCGGCCGCGGCTGGTGGATCGAGCGGTCGAGCGCGCGCATGGTCAGCCCGCGCCCGATCACGCTCACTGCGATCCCGATCGCCTGGACCCCGGCCACGCCGGGCAGGATCAGCGCGCCGGTGATCGTCGCGCCGATGAAGGAGGAGCGCCATTTCGAGCGCTATCGCGGCAAGCTCGCCGGCAAGATCGTGATGGTCACTCTGCCCGACGACGGCTCCGAGCCGACCGATCCCGCCTTCAAGCGGCTGGGCGGCGACGACCTGTCGAAGCTCGACGTCTACGAGCAGCCCAAATACGACCCCGAGGCGAGCGACCGCCGGATGAAACGGCTCGAATATGCCGCCAAGCTCGATGCCTTCCTCAAGGCCGAGGGCGCGGCCGCCTATGCGACCATGTCGTATCGCGACGGCAAGCTCGTCCATGGCGCCGGCTATCTGTTCGGCAGCGGCGAGACCCAGCAGGTCCCCGGCGTCGAGATCGCCGCGGAGGATTATCGCCGGCTCGCGCGCCTCGCCAAGCAGGGCCCGGCGCCGGTGGTCGAGCTCGAGAATGTCGTCCATTTCGTCGACACCGACACCAAGGCGTACAACGTCATCGCCGACATCCCGGGCAGCGATCCCTCGGGCGTCTATGTCATGGCCGGCGCGCATCTCGACAGCTGGGCCGCGGGCGACGGCGCGGTCGACAATGGCGCGGGCGTGGCGATGGTGATGGAGGCCGCGCGCATCCTCCAGGCGATGGGGGTCAAGCCCAAGCGCACGATTCGCTTCGCGCTCTGGGCGGGCGAGGAGCAGGGGCTGCTCGGCTCGATGGACTATGTCGAGCGGCATGTCGCGACGCGTGCGCGCAAGCCGGGCGGACCGGCGACGGGCCTCGCGCGCTTCTATGGCTGGGCCAATCGCTGGCCGATCGTGCGTCAGCCGGGCTATGACAAGCTCGCCGCCTATTTCAACATCGACAATGGCTCGGGCAAGCTGCGCGGCATCTATGCCGAGAATAACGGCGCGGTGGTGCCGACCTTCCGCGACTGGTTCGCCCCGTTCAATTCGCTGGGCGCCAGCACCGTCGCGATCCGCAAGACCGGGGGCACCGACCATGTCTTCTTCTCGGCGGTGGGCATCCCGGCGTTCCAGTTCATCCAGGATCCGCTCGACTATGGCAGCCGCCTGCACCATACCAACATCGACACCTTCGATCACATCAAGGCTGCCGACATGCGCCAGGGCGCGGCGATCCTCGCGAGCTTCCTCCTCAACGCGGCCAATGCCGACAAGCCCTTGCCGCGCCTGCCCTTCCCCACCGAGCCCAGCGTGACCGATCCGTTCGCCTGGCCCGATCCGAACGATCTCGACTGATGGCGCGCAGAGGTCATCGCCCGAGCCAGGCACCGGCATCGCGGCCGCGCTTCTACGGGCGGCACGCGGTGCTGGCGGCGCTCGCCAATCCCGAGCGCAACGTCCGGAAGCTCTGGGGCACGCGCGAGGCGCTGGCGGCGCTCGACATTCCGCCGGTGATCCCGATCACCTATGCCGACGCCGCCGATCTCGGCCGGCTCGTGCCGGGGGACGCGCCGCACCAGGGGCTCGTCGCCGAAGTCGATCCGCTCGAGGAAATCTGGCTGGGCGACCTGCTCCAGCAGGGCGAGGGCGACCAGCGGCCTTTGGTGGTGCTCGACCAGGTCACCGATCCGCACAATGTCGGCGCGGTGCTGCGCTCGGCGGCGGCGTTCGATGCGCTCGGCATCGTCACCCAGGACCGCCACGCGCCGCCCGAATCGGGCGCGCTCGCCCGCGCCGCCTCGGGCACGCTCGAAACGGTGCCCTGGGTCCGCGTGGTCAATCTCGCCCGCGCGCTCGAGGAGATCGCCGAGGCCGGCTTCTGGCGGATCGGCCTCACCGGCCATGCCAAGGGCACGCTCGCCCAAGTGATGGGCGAGGGCCGCATCGCCCTGGTGCTCGGCGCCGAGGGCGAAGGCATGCGCCAGAATACCGAGGCGCATTGCGACGAGCTGGCGAAGCTGCCGATCTCGCCCAAGGTGGAGAGTTTGAACGTATCGAACGCCGCCGCGGTCGCGCTCTACGCCATCGCTGTGAGGGGGTGAGGCGCCTTATCCTCCCCCGCCAGGGGGAGGTGGCATGCGCAGCATGACGGAGGGGGAGGAAGCACGACGGCCAGCGGGTCGCCCACCTCCCCCTCCGTCGCCTTCGGCGACACCTCCCCCTGGCGGGGGAGGATAGAAGTTAGTCCTCCGCCGCGATCGTCACCTTCAACCCGTCCAGCGCGTCGGTGAACGGGATCTGGCACGACAGGCGCGAGCGTTCGTCGCGGTCCGACGAGCTGTCGAGCAGGTCGTTCTCGTCCTCGCTCATCGGCGGAAGTTTGGCCGCAAATTCCGGATCGACATGGACATGGCAGGTCGCGCAACTGCAGCAGCCGCCGCAGATCGCAAGCAGTTCGTCGAAGCCGTTGTCGCGGATCACTTCCATCACGCTGAGGCCCGCATCGCCCATGACTTCGCGTTCTTCCCCATCCCTGGTCACGACGATAAGCTTGGGCATGCAATTCTCCTTGGCCGGCCATTCCCATGCCGCCGAAATCCCCTCGTTTCAAGGATACCGGCCATGGGCCTGAGCGAAAGCCAGATCAAAGAATCGATCGACGCACTCGCCCTCGTCGAGCCCGCCTTCGCCGCCGCGCTCGAGCGTGCGGGCTATCCGGCGCCGCGCATCCGCGATCGCGGCTATGAGACCTTGCTGCGCACGATCGTCGGCCAGCAGGTCAGCGTCGCCGCGGCGCAATCGATCTGGAACAAGCTCGCCGCGGGCCTCGGCGACCTGACCGATCCGGACAATGTCGCGAAGGCGTCGGACGAGGAACTGCGCGCCGCCGGCCTCTCGCGGCAGAAAGCGAATTATGCCCGCAGCCTCGCCGACGAAGTGACGAGCGGCCGGCTCGACCTCGCCAACCTGCCGCAAGACGACGAGGAGGCGATCGCCGCGCTCACGCATATCAAGGGCATCGGCCGCTGGTCCGCGGAGATCTACCTGCTCTTCGCGGAGGGCCGCCCCGACATCTGGCCCGCGGGCGACCTGGCGGTGCAGATCGAGATCGGCCGCATCCTCGGCCATGCCGAGCGCCCGTCCGAGAAGCTGCTGCGGCAATGGTCCGCCCCCTGGAGCCCGCACCGCGGCGCCGCGGCGATCTTCGCGTGGCATCACTACAAGATCGACATGGAGGTGATTTGAGGAGGGTGCGGCTATCGACCCATTTGCGGATATCAAGCCCCTCCCCTTCAGGGGAGGGGTTGGGGGTGGGGCCTGTCCGTCTCACCGAGACCTTTCGCCTGCCGCACTGCCCCACCCCAACCCCTCCCCTGAAGGGGAGGGGCTAAGAAGGGCCGCTAGCCACCAATAACGGTCGCGCAGCGCATTCGAAACCATCAGCCTTCAGTCCAGCCCCACCGCCAGCGCCCCCAGCGGCCCCGCCATCGCCCCCAGCCCCGGCGGGCCCAGCCTCTCCTCGAGCTCCCCGGCATAGGAAGCCAGCGAGCCATAGCCGCCCAGGCTCTCCGCCAGCCGGGCGCGCAGGCGCGGGAAGAGATGCGCGCGCGCGGTGATCACGCCGCCGCCGATCGCGATCCGCTCGGGCGCCGCGGTGACCACGAGGTTGTGGAGCAGCCCGCCGAGATCGTGGACGAACAGGTCCCATTGCGGGCCGTCGTGGGGCAGATCCTTGCCCGGGCAACCGAAGCGCTCGGCGAGCGCGGGGCCGGAGATCAGCCCCTCGACGCAATCGCCGTGGAAGCGGCACCAGCCGGCATAATCGTCGCCCGGCGCGCGGGGGACGCGCATGTGCCCGGCCTCGCCATGCGCGACGCCCTGCACCGGCCGGCCGCCGGCGATCAGCCCGACCCCGACCCCGGTGCCGATGGTGATATAGGCGTGCGTCGCCAGCCCCTGCGCCGCGCCCCAGCGCCCCTCGGCCAGCGCCGCGCCATTGACGTCGGTCTGGAAGCCGATCGGCTTGGCGTAGCGGCGTTCGAGCCGCCGGACGAGATCGGTGCCGGTCCAGCCCGGCTTGGTGGTGGCGGTGATCGCGCCATAATCCGGTGCGCCGGTGTCAAGCTGGAGCGGGCCGAAGCTGGCCACGCCGATCGCATCGAACTCCCAGCCGTCGAGCGCCGCCTCGATCGCGGCGAGGGTCGTGCCCGGATCGGTCGTCGGGATCGTCAGCTGCGCGCGCACGTCCGCCGGGCCGGTGCCCAGCAGCGCGATGCATTTGGTGCCGCCGAGCTCGATCCCGGCAATCAACGGTCCCGTCATTCCCATGCCTTCTCGCTAGCCCAGTCGGGGAAGCGGGGGAAACCCGGAGGTTTCCGTAGGCAAAAACGCGTCGCACCATTGCCGATGCGCCGGGGCGACCACATCTGCGGGGCGCAACCGCATCCCCGGAGATTTCCCATGCGCTACAACCAGCTCGGCCGCACCGGCCTGATCGTCTCCGAACTCTGCCTCGGCACGATGACCTTCGGCGGCAGCGGTGGGAGCATGTGGGGGGCGATCGGCCAGCTCGAGCAGGGCGAAGCCGACGCGCTGGTCAAGGCCGCGCTCGATGCCGGGATCAACTTCCTCGACACCGCCAACGTCTATGCCGAGGGCCGTTCCGAGCTGATCCTCGGCCAGTCGCTCAAGTCGCTGGGCATCAAGCGCGAGGAAGTGACGATCGCCACCAAGGTGCTGGGGCGGATGCATCCGGGGCCCAACGGCGCCGGCGCGTCGCGCGGGCACATCCACGACCAGGTCGCAGCCAGCCTCGAACGGCTCCAGACCGACCATATCGACCTCTACCAGATCCACGGCTTCGACGCCGCCACGCCGATCGAGGAGACGCTCTACGCGCTCGACAGCCTCGTCCGCCGCGGAATGGTCCGCTATATCGGCCTGTCCAACTGGGCGGCGTGGCAGGTCATGAAGGCGGTCGGCATCGCCGCGGCCGAGCGCTACGCGCCGATCGCCTCGCTCCAGGCCTATTACACGCTCGCCGGGCGCGATCTCGAGCGCGAGATGATCCCGATGCTCCGGTCCGAGGGCGTCGGGCTGATGGTGTGGAGCCCGCTCGCCGGCGGCTTCCTGTCGGGCAAATATGGCCGCGAGGGCGAAGGCGAGGGCCGGCGCGCCAATTTCGATTTCCCTCCGGTCGACAAGGAACGCGGCTATGCCGTGATCGACGTGCTGCGCGAGCTCGCTGCGGCGAAGGGCCATTCGGTCGCGCAGCTCGCGCTCGCCTGGCTGCTCCACCAGCCCGCGGTGTCGAGCGTGATCCTGGGCGCCAAGCGGCCCGACCAGCTCGCGGACAATCTCGGCGCAGTCGACGTCGCCTTCACCGCCGACGAGCTGGCGCGGCTCGACGCGGTGAGCGCACTGCCGGCGGAATATCCGGGCTGGATGATCGAGCGGCAAGGCGGCTATCGCGGCGCGCCTTCACCGCGGCGTTAGTTACGCGCACCTCCCGCTAGCTCAGGGTCGACTCCTTCTTTCCTCTCCCGGTGGGAGAGGTAGCGGAGCTTGGCAGCTTGCTGCCTAGCGTAGCTTGGTGAGGGGTTCCGGGACCATCGATAGGGTGAAACCCCTCACCCAGCTTCGACTAGGACGAATCGACATTCAAAATCCTCCCCCGCCAGGGGGAGGTGGCGCCGAAGGCGTCGGAGGGGGAGGTAAATAGCACCCTCTCCAATGGAGTGCAGTGCTTCCGCCCCCTCC
>NZ_JAPKNM010000033.1 GCF_026460985.1 Sphingomonas sp. | reverse complement strand
GAGCAGAGAGCAGCATGACCGACATCTCCTCCCTTCCCTATCGTCCCTGCGCCGGCGTGATGCTCGTCAACCGCCATGGCCATGTCTTTGTCGGGCAGCGGCTCGATTCGGTGCTCGAGGCGTGGCAGATGCCCCAGGGCGGGATCGATCCGGGCGAGGATCCGCTCGAGGCCGCCTGGCGCGAGCTTTGGGAGGAGACCGGCGTCGCGCGCGAGCATGCCGAGCTGATCGCGACGGCGCCCGAGGAACTCACCTACGACCTGCCCGAGGACCTGATCGGCAAGGTGTGGAAGGGCAAGTGGCGCGGCCAACGGCAGCGCTGGTTCCTGTTCCGCTTCCTCGGCGAGGACAGCCACGTCAACATCGCCACCGCCGAGCCCGAGTTCCGCGCCTGGCGCTGGGCCGAGCCGGCAGACCTTCCCGACATCATCGTGCCCTTCAAAAGAGAGCTTTACCGGCAACTCCTCGACATTTTCGCCGACGAGCTCGCAACGATTCATCGGGCATAGAGCCCCGTCCGTCGCGCACTGCCCTTTTGGTGCCCTATTAATCTGATTAGGGGAGCGTCCATGCGCGCCCTGCTCCTCGCCCTGCCGCTGCTGCTGGCCAACACCGCAGCCGAAGATCCCAAGATTCCGCCGACGATCAAGTCGATGCTCGACGCCGCGATGGAGTCGGGCAGCGAGGGCGACGTCGCGGTGATCGTCAAATATGCCAAGACCGCCGATCCGGCGAGCGCCGACCTGGTGGTCAAGACCGCCACCGACTGGCGCAACGATCGGCTGGCCAAGGCCAATCGCAGGATCCGCGAGGCCGATTTCTTCGACCTGGTGAAGGGCCGCGCCGAGCTGGGCGGCTATATGAGCACCGGCAACACCGAGAATATCGGCCTCACCGCCGCGATCGAGCTGAGGCGCGAGGCGCTCGAATGGCGCCACAAATTGCGTCTCCAGGCCGATTACCAGGAGAGCCTGGGGCTCACCACGCGCGAGCGCTATCTCGCCGCCTACGAGCCCAACTGGAAGTTCGACGACCGCGCCTATATGTACGGCGCCGCGCAATATGAGAGCGATCGCTTCTCGGGCTTCCACGACCGCGTCTCGCTCTCCGCCGGGGCCGGCTACAGCGCAATCAAGTCGCCCGACGTGAAGCTCGACCTCGAGCTCGGCCCGGCATTCCGCCACACGCGCTTCATCGATTCGACGATCGAGAGCAATGTCGCCGCGCGCGGCAGCATGGATTTCGGCTGGAAGCTGTCGCCCGGCATCTCGGTGACGCAGAACGCCTCGGCCTATCTGCAGGATGCCAACAGCACCGTCTCGAGCCGCTCGGCGCTGCTCGCGCGGCTGTTCGGCCCCTTCTCGGCGCAGTTCTCGTACACGCTTCAATATGAAAGCATGCCGCCGATCGGCCGCCAGACCACCGACACCACCAGCCGCGCGGCATTGGTCGTCGATTTCTGACGCCACGGCGTCAGGCCCATGCCCGCCCTGCATGAGCCCCCAACGTTCGCTGGGATGACGGCAATATTATTTCGCGCTACCAGCCGATAATGAGCGGGCTTTCCAGCATCGAGCAGGCGGCGGTCGAGCATGTGGCGCAGGCGCCGATGCTCGCGCAGGTCCAGGCTTGGACCGCGATCAACAGCGGCACGCGCAATCTCGCCGGGCTGGCGAGCACGGCCGATACGCTCGCCCAGGCCTTTTCGGCACTCCCCGGGCATCTCGCCCTGGTCGATCCCGCCCCCGTGGAAAGCGTGACCGCCGACGGCCGCGTCGAGCAAATCGCGCACGGCCGCCACCTCCATCTCGCCGTACGGCCCGAGGCGCCGGTGCAGATGCTGCTCACCGGCCATATGGACACGGTGTTCGGCGCGGATCACCCTTTCCAGGCCGGGACCTGGCGCGAGGACGGCGCCTTCAACGCCCCCGGCGCCGCCGACATGAAGGGTGGGCTGGCGCTGATGCTCGCCGCGCTCGAGGCGGTCGAGGCGAGCCCGCTGGCGGGCCGGCTCGGCTATGAGGTGGTGATCAACTCGGACGAGGAGACCGGTTCCTTCGCCTCGCGCGCGCTGATCGAGGGCGCGGCGCGCGGCAAGGTCGCGGCGTTGACCTATGAGCCTGCATTGCCCGACGGCACGCTGGCCGGCGCGCGCGGCGGCACCGGCAATTTCTCGCTGATCGTACACGGCCGCAGCGCGCATGCCGGACGCAATCCCGAAGAGGGGCGCAACGCATTGGTCGCGGCGGCGGCGCTCGCGGTGCGGCTCGCCGACGCCAAGGCGCCCGGGCTCGCGGTCAATCCCGCGCGGATCGACGGCGGCGGGCCCAACAACGTCGTCCCCGACCTTGCCATCCTGCGGGTCAATTTCCGCCCGCGCGACGAATGGAGCATCGCCCTTGCCAAGGCCGCGATCGAGCGCGCGGCGAGTGACGTCATGGCGTCGCACGACGTCCGCATCGAAGTGCATGGCAGTTTCAATCGCCCGCCCAAGCCGATCGACCCGGGCGCCGAGCGGCTGTTCGCACTGGTGCGCGCGGCGGGCGAGGATCTCGGCATCGCGATCGCCTGGAAGGATACCGGCGGGGTGTGCGACGGCAACAACATCGCGGCCTGCGGCGTGCCCGTGGTCGACACCATGGGCGCCCGCGGCGGCTCCATCCATTCAGCGGAGGAATTTCTGATCCCCGAAAGCCTGCCCGAACGCGCCGCGCTGTCGGCGCTGACGATCCTGCGCATCGCCGAACGAGGCCGAGCATGACCTTCCGCATCCGCGCCGCGCGCGACGCCGACCTCCAGCCGCTCTACGAGATGGCCAAGCTCACCGGCGGCGGCTTCACCAACCTGCCCCCGGAGAAGGACGCGCTGCGCGCCAAGCTCGTGCGCAGCCACGCCGCCTTCGCGCGCGACGAGGACGGGCTGTTCGACGACCTGTTCGTGCTGGTGCTCGAGAATGTCGAGACCGGCGAGGTGCGCGGCACCTGCCAGATCTTTACGCATGTCGGCCAGCACTGGCCCTTCTACAGCTACCGCATCGGCACGGTGACCAAGCACAGCCAGGAACTGAACCGGACTTTCCGCGCCGAAATCCTGAGCCTGGTCAACGATCTTGAGGGTTCGAGCGAAGTCGGCGGGCTGTTCCTCCACCCCGGCGAGCGTGCCGGGGGCTTGGGGATGCTGCTCGCGCGCAGCCGATACCTGTTCATCGCCAGGCATCGCGCGCGCTTCGCCGAGCGCGTGCTCGCCGAGCTGCGCGGGGTGATCGACGAGGCTGGCGGCTCGCCCTTCTGGGACGGCGTCGCCGGGCGCTTCTTCGGGATGAACTTCCAGCAGGCCGACGAGTTCAACGCCACCCATGGCAACCAGTTCATCGCCGATCTGATGCCCAAGCACCCGATCTACACCGCGATGCTCCAGGAGAGCGCGCGCTCGGTGATCGGCCTGCCCCACCCCTCGGGCCGCGCCGCGATGCGGATGCTCGAGAGCGAGGGCTTCGCCTTCGAGAATTATATCGACATCTTCGACGGCGGCCCGACCATGACCGCGCGCACCGACCTGGTCCGCACGGTGCGCGAAGCCAAGGCGGCGACGGTGACCGAAGTCGCGGCGGGCGGCGAACCCGCGATGCTCGCCGCCGGGCGGCTGGCGGACTTCCGCGCCTGCTTCGGCAGGGTGACGTCATCGGAAGACGGCGTGGTCATCGACCCGTCCTGCGCCGCCGCGCTCGGGGTGCAGGTCGGGGATGAGGTGCTCCATGTCGCGCGGTGACCAAACAAAGCCCCTCCCCTTCAGGGGAGGGGTTGGGGGTGGGGCAGTGCCGCATGCGAACGGCTCGTGGACAGGCCCCACCCCAACCCAGCATCAGGTAAACAGCGCCCTGCGCTGTTTAGGCCATGCCGGGGGCATGGCCGACCTGATGCTCCTGAAGGGGAGGGGCTAGATGCTGGTGGAAATCAACTTCGACGGCATCATCGGCCCAAGTCACAATTATGCCGGCCTCAGCCCCGGCAACCTCGCCGCGACGCGCAATCGCGGGCTGACCTCGCACCCGCGCGCCGCGGCGCTGCAGGGCATCGCCAAGATGCGCGCGAATCTGCGGCTCGGCCTCACCCAAGGCGTGCTGCTCCCCCATGCCCGTCCCGACCGTCGCTGGCTCGCCGGCCTCGCCACCGACTATGCCGCCGCGCCCGCCCATCTCCAGGCCCAGGCGATCTCGGCCTCGGCGATGTGGGCCGCCAACGCCGCGACGGTCTCCCCCGCCCCCGATACCATGGACGGCCGCTGCCACCTGACCGTCGCCAACCTCGCGACCATGCCCCACCGCAGCCACGAATGGCCCGAGACGCTGGCGCAGCTCCGCCTCGCCTTCGCGGACCCGGCCTTCGCGGTGCACGCGCCCGTCCCCGCCCCCTTCGGCGACGAAGGCGCGGCCAACCATATGCGGCTCGCGGCGTCGCACGATGCGCCGGGCGTCGAGATATTCGTCTACGGCGTGAGCGGCGGCCCCTTCCCCGCGCGCCAGCATCCCGATGCGAGCCGAGCCATCGCCCGCCGCCACGGCCTCGATCCCGCCCGCACCTTATTCGTCCAGCAATCGGAGGAAGCGATCGCCGCGGGCGCCTTCCACAATGACGTCGTCGCGGTCGCCAATGGCCGCGTGCTGTTCGCGCACGAGCACGCCTTTGCCGACAAGGCGCGCTTCTACGCCGAACTGCGCGCCGCGCTCCCCGAGGTCGAGATCGTCGAGGTGCCAGCGGACCACGTCAGCCTGGCGGACGCCATCGCCTCCTACCTGTTCAACGCCCAGTTGGTCACCCTGCCCTCGGGCGAAACCGCGCTGATCGTCCCCGAGGAAGCGCACGAGACGCCCAGCGTCTGGGGCTGGCTCGAGGCGCATGTCGCCGGCAACGGCCCGATCCGCCGGGTCGAGGTGGTCGATGTCCGCCAGTCCATGGCCAATGGCGGCGGCCCCGCCTGCCTGCGGCTGCGCGTGGTCGCCGATCCCGCCACCGTCGATCCCCGCTTCCTCGTCGACGAGGCGCGGCTCGACGCGATCGCCGCGTTGGTCGAGGCGCATTGGCCCGAGGCGATCGACGCCGACGCGATCAGCGACCCGGCGCTGGTAGTGCAGATCGAAAACGCCCGCCGCGCGCTGCTGGAGATGCTCGGAACTGTCGAATTAATTGACAGGTAACCATCTTCGTTAATCCGCGAATGGCGGATTTCCGGGCTTGGCCCGCGCCTTGCTTAACTTCTGGCATGCTCGACCGTGTCCGCCGCCTCTTCACGATCAAGACCAAGTTCGAGGCCTATCTCGTGATCTACGGGCTCGGCACCGGCGCGGTGGAGCGCGGCATGCACTATCTCGATCGCTTCCCCGGCCTCGGTGGCAAGATGCTGTTCGTGCTCTGCCCGATCGCGGTGTTCATGGCCGGCGCCAAGATCCTCGACACGTTCGACGTCCCGCAATGACCTTCCCACGATCTGGCCCACGATAAATGCTACCGGTGTCATCGCTGCTTTGCTAAGCTGCGTGATAACGAGAGAATCGAGGAGTCGGGTGCATGCGGTCGTTGATGACGAGGGCCTTGGGCTGGGCATTGGCCGGGATCGCGGCCGCCACCCTGACGCTCCCCGCCGCCGCCGCGCCCGACAAGGCCAAGGTCGAGGCGACCATGAAGCGCGCCACCCGCTTCATGGTCGAGAAGGCCGCCACCAACGGCGGCTATGTCTGGTCCTACCTCCCCGACATGTCGCGACGCTGGGGCGAGATGGAAGCCTTTCCGACGATGATCTGGGTCCAGCCTCCCGGCACCGCGACGATGGGCCATCTCTATCTCGACGCCTATCACGCCACCGGCGACGCTTATTACTACGAAGCCGCGGAGAAGGTCGCCAACGCGCTGATCGCGATCCAGCAGGACAATGGCGGCTGGCATTATTTCGGCGATTTCGGCGGCGAGGCCTCGACCCGGCGCTGGTACGACACGATCGGCAAGAATGCGTGGCGGCTCGAGGAATTCCAGCATTATTGGGGCAACGCGACCTTCGACGATGCCGGCACCTCGGAATCGATGCAGTTCCTGCTGCGCCTCTATGTCGAGAAGCACGATCCGAAGTACCTGCCCGCGCTCAAGAAGGCGCTCAACTTCGTGCTCGACAGCCAGTATCCGATCGGCGGCTGGCCCCAGCGCTGGCCGCTCAAGAGCGAATTCAGCCACCACGGCAAGCCCGACTATACCAGCTTCATCACCTTCAACGACGATGTCGCGGGCGAGAACATCCAGTTCCTGCTCTACGCCTATCAGACGCTCGGCGGCGACGCGCGCGTCCATGACGCCATCGTCCGCGCGATGAACGTCTATCTGGTGACCCAGCAGGCCAAGCCGCAGGCCGGCTGGGGGCTGCAATATACGCTCGACCTCAAGCCGGTCGGCGCGCGCACCTACGAGCCCGACGCGCTCGTCACCCACACCACCGCGGCGAACGTCAGGCAGCTCTTCCGCTTCTACCGCCTCACCGGCGACAAGAAGTTCCTCGCGCGCGTGCCCGATGCGCTGGACTGGCTCGAATCGGTCCGCCTGCCCGCGGACCAGGTGAAGAACGGCCGCGCCTTCCCCACCTTCGTCGAGATCGGCACCAATCGCCCGCTCTACGTCCACCGCCGCGGCTCGAACGTGGTCAGCGGCGAATATTATGTCGACTACGATCCCGCCAACACGATCACGCACTATAGCTCGACCCGCGCGGTCGACGTGCCCGGGCTGCGCCGCGAATATGAAAAGCTGATCGCCTCGGATCCCGCCGAGGTGACGAAGGATTCGCCGCTGCGCACCGCCCAGCCGCTGCCGCGCTATTTCCTCGTCAGCGAGACCGAGACCTCGGACCTCAACACCGCGAGCGGCGCACGCTCGCCCGACGCGCTGGTCAAGTCGCTCAACGTCCAGGGCTGGTGGCCGACCGAGCTCCGCGCCACGAGCAACCCCTATGCCGGCGACGGCAGCGCCACGCCGACCCCGGGCGACTTCAGCCGCACCAAGGTCGGCGACAAGACCGACACCTCGCCCTACGAGACCGACAAGCCCGTCACGGGCATCTCGACCGGCACCTATATCGAGAACATGAAGGTGCTGATCGGGGCGCTGCGGAAGTAACCCAGATCACCCCGGCCACAGCAACTGCGGCTCAGAGTTCAGGCGTCGGCTAGTGCACGTCTCGCCGCTTCGGCGAGGAATCCCGACCTGTTGCTTGCGCGGCGGTCGATCGCAGCCACCAGCCCCTCATCCAGGGTGATGTTGATACGGACGGCCTTGCCCGGCTTCTCTGCCCTGACGAGGACGCGGGCGACCTCATCGATCTCCGGATCGCGCTCGATATCGTCGAGATGGCTGGGATCGGAGACCTCCTCGTTGTGGCGGACGGTAACGAGGAGATGGCCGGCGAGGGCTTGCTCAGCGTTCAGCACGGCATCCTGGAGAGTCTCGCCCGCCGAGGTGCAGCCGGGAAGGTCCGGAAAGAAGACGCTGAAGCCGCTTCCGGCTCGCTCGACGATGGCGGGATACACTACGCTTGCCATGTTGGCTCCTCCATATCATGTGTATATATACACACTAATGGTGAAGTTTATGGGGACCCGGTTCTGGGGCACCTCCCAACGGTCACTGGCGCCGCACCAATGCCTGATTTCTCGCCAGACACGAAAAAGCCGGATCATCTCTGACCCGGCTTCGTCCGCTCTTTCGCGGTTTTCCAATTGGCGCGCCCGGAACGATTCGAACGTCCGACCCTCAGATTCGTAGTCTGATGCTCTATCCAGCTGAGCTACGGGCGCGCATTGGAGGTGCGCTGATAGAAGCGACTTTCTCAGAACGCAACCCCGTTGCGCGAGGTTTTCCACAAGCTTAAGCACGCGGCCATGCGCAGCGCCCTTTTCGTCCCCGTCCTGGCCCTGGCGGGCTGCACCCAGAGCCCCGATTCCTACCCCTCGCTGCTGCCGCGGCCGATCGAGAAGCAGAGCCTCGCCGAACCCGAGCGCCCCGTGCCGGTCGCCACGCCCGACGCCAAGCTCGACGCCAGGATCGCCGAACTCACCGCGTCGCTGACCGCGGGGAACCAGCGATTCGTCACGGCGGCGCAGGAGGCGGAGGCCAAGATCGCAGTGGCGCGCGGCGTACCGGAGGGCTCCGACGCGTGGCTCGACGCGCAGACCGCGCTCAGCACGATCGAATCGCTCCGCGCGCCCACGCTGACCGGCCTGGCGGCGCTGGAGGAGCTGGCGATCGAGCGCGGCAAGGCGGGGGAGCCGCCCTATCCCGCGCTCGATTCCGCCGTCGCCGCCGCCGACGCGATGGCCAAGGCGCAGGGCGATCGGATCCAGGCGCTCGAAGCGGCGCTCTCCGGAGCCTAGGTCGGTCCGTCCTACTCGTCCGCCAGCGACGGATTGAACGCCCGCATCACCGGCACGACCGAGGCATAATCGTCGGTCCAGGGCGTGAAGCCGGCCTTGGGCGCGAGCGGCAGCCAGCGCGGATCGCCGCCGGTCAGCCGGGCGAGCGTCGCCCCGTCGCGCGACAGGGCGATCCAGTCCGATATCGTGGCCTCGTCGCGTCCCTCGAGCGCGCTCGGCTGGTAGACCAGCCGCGCCGCGTGCCAGCCACCCTCGGCCGCGGCGCCCGCGACGACCGGCGCCAGCGCCAGGAAGCGGTTCGAGATATGGACCAGCAGCAGGCCCTTCGGGGCGAGCACGCGGCCATAGGTGTCGAACGCCTCGGTGGTCATCAGGTGCATCGGCACCGCGTCCGACGAGAAGGCGTCGAGCGCGAGCAGGTCCAGGCTCGCCGGCGCCGCCTCCACGAGACGCAGCCGCGCATCGCCCACCGCCATCTCGGCCTGCGGCGCGCATTGCCGGACGAAGCTGAACTTGCCCGAGGCGCTCGACAGGTCGACCACCGCCGGATCGATCTCGTAGAAGCGCCAATGCTGGCCGGGCTGCGCATAGCAGGCGAGCGTGCCCGTCCCGAGCCCGACCACGCCGATCCGCGCGGCCGGGCCGTACAGAGCGGGCGCGGCGAGCATCGCGCGGCCCACGCCCGATCCCGGTACGTAATAGGTCGTCGGGATGCGCGAGCGAGCGCCCTTGAGCTGGACGCCGTGCAGCGTCGTCCCGTGCGCCAGCCGGCGCTCCTCGAGCAGGTCGGTCACGGTGTAGACGCCGAAATAGCTGCGCGTGCGATCCCCGCTCAGCGAGATGTCGATCGCGCGATAGCCGCCGAACAGGAACAGCCCGCCCGCCAGCGCGACGAGATAGGGTACGCGCATCCCGGTCGCGATCAGCCCCACCGTCGCCACGGCGAGGAACGCGACCTGCTCGTGCATCTCGCCGAGCACGCCGCCGGGATTGAAGATGCCGAGCCAGACGAAGATCGCCACGAGCAGCACCGCGAAGAGGATCTTGATCCTGAGCCCCTGCCCCTCGCCGCGCCACAGCCGCGCGAGCGCCGGGAACAGGAAGGCCTGCGGCATCAGCACGCCCGCCGCGAGGATGAGCAGCGGATATTCGTAGGTCCAGTCGAACAGCACCGGTGCGACCAGCCCGGAGAACACCCCGCCCAGCGCGCCGCCCACCGACATCGCCAGGTAGAAGCCGGTCAGCCGGTCGGGCGCGGGACGCAGCCGGTACATGCACGAATGCAGCGCCACCGCGACCACGAACAGCAGGGCCAGGCCGATCAGCGCGTTGAGATAGGCGAGCTGCTGGTGCCCGGCGATCAAGGTCGCGCCGAACAGCAGCACGATGATCGGGGTGAACTTGGCGAGCAGATCGGGGATGGTCTCGCCCTCGCGGAAGGCGAGCGAGAAGCTCAGCAGATACAGCCCGAGCGGCAGCACCCACAGCATCGGCACCGCGACGATATCGGTGGTGAGGAAGGTGGTGGTCGCCAGCATCAGGCCCGAGGGCACGAAGGCGAGGACGATCCAGTGGAGCACGCGGCGCACGCTGGGCGCCGGGCTGTGATGGGCGACGTGCGGCTCCTCGGGCGCCTTGCGCGGCAGCAGGGTCGCGCAGGCGGCTATGAGCAGGAAGACCAGCGCATAGCCGATCGTCCAGAGCCAGCTCTGCCCCTTGAGCGCAAGACCGGGCTCGACGATCAGCGGATAGGCGATCAGCCCGCCGAAGCTGCCGATGTTCGAGGCGGCGTAGAGCGCATAGGGATCGCGCCCGCCGCTCGCGACGCTGTACCAGCGCTGGAGCAGGGGCGCCTGGGCCGAGATGGCGAAGAACAGCGGGCCGATCGACGCGCCGAACAGCCAGGGCACCCACAGGGCCGGCTCGGCGTCGGCGGGGAGCTCCATCGCGGTGAGCCCGATCGGTAGCCAGAGCGCCGCCGCCGCGAGCACGGCGAGGTGGATCCCCGCCTGCATCCGCACCGGCACGCGCCCCAGCCAATGCGCATAGGCATAGCCGCCGAGCAGCAGCGCCTGGTAGACCAGCATCGCGCTGTTCCACACCGCCGGCGCGCCGCCGAGCCGGGGCAGCGCCATCCGCGCGACCATCGGCTGGACGAGGAAGAGCAGGAACGATCCGGTGAGGATGGCGGCGACGAACAGCCAGCGGAAGCGCGTCTGCGGTACCAGTGCCTGCTCAACCCCATCCGCCATGCGCGTCTCTCCCCTGCGGCCGCCCTATGTCGCGTCCGGTTTAGAGGGGCTTAACCGCGTCGCGCGCGATGCGATAGGTGATGTGCGGCCGAAGCCGCTCGATCGCCTTGGGATGATCGAAATCGTCCTGCGGCGCCCGCACCATGCCGAGCCGCTCCATCAGCCCCCAGCTCCGGACATTGTCGGTGCTGGTGATCGCGGCGATGCTTGGCGCATCTAGATTGGCCCAGCCCCAGTCGAGGCTCGCCTGCGCCGCCTCGCGGGCATAGCCCTGCCCCCAATGTTCGTGCGCGAGCCGCCAGCCGATCTCGATCTCGCCTTCGATCGGCGTCTCCTCGGCACCGGGCTTGAGCCCGCAAAAGCCGAGAAAGGCGCCGTCGGCCTTCCGCTCGATCGCCCAGAAGGTGAAGCCGTTGGCATCGAGGATACGCTGGAGCCGGTCGATCAGCGCGTCGCTCTCGTCGCGCCACAGCAGGGGGCCGAGCGTCGCCATCACGCGCTCGTCCTGGCTCATCGCGTGGAACGGCGCGCGGTCGCCGTCGCGCCAGCCGCGCAGGATCAGGCGTTCGGTCTCGATCATGCCGGCCGGTCGATCGCGAAGGTGACGGTGGGCCGCAGCACATGCCCCTCGGGAAAGCTCGCGCTCAGATAGTCGCCGTCCGCAAGCCGGTGCATGCCGAGCCGCGCCATCAGCGCCTGGCTCTTGAGGTTCACGGCCGAGGTGATCGCATAGATCCGGTCCTCGGCGATCCGGCCCCATGCGTCGGCCAGCACCGCGTCCATCGCCTCGCGCGCATAGCCGAGCCGCCACCAGGGCTTGTCGACGATCCAGCCCGCCTCGACCGCGCCGACGATCGGCATGTGCGGCTCGCCGCGCTTCAGCCCGCAAAAGCCGACCACCGCACCATCCTCGCGGCGCTCCGCGACCAGGAAGCCCAGCCCCTCGCCGCGCAGCCGGTCGTGCTTGGCGATCACGGCATCGGCGGCCGCCTCGTCCAGCCCGGGAAAGAGCTGCGCCATCACTTCCTGGTCGGTGAACATGCGCACCAGCGCATCACGGTCGCGCGGCTCGGGCGCGCGCAGGATCAGGCGGACGGTCTGGATCATTTCCACGCTTCGGCCTTTTTTGTCCGTCACCCCCGCGAAAGCGGGGGCCCATCTCCTGCGCGGCGAGACGAATACAACGACTGTTGTCGCCGTGGCCTCTCCCGGAGATGGGTCCCCGCTTTCGCGGGGATGACGACTGTAGCCAGTTGCTTCACGCCCCCAACAGCCGCGCGGCGAGCGGCGCGTGATAGGTCAGCACGCCCGTGCACCCGGCGCGCTTGAACGCCATCAGCGTCTCCATCACCAGCGCCTCGCGGTCCCCCGCCCCGGCCGCGGCGGCGGCCTCGATCATCGCATATTCGCCCGAGACCTGATACGCGAACACCGGTACTTCGAAGGCGTTCTTCACACGCACTATGATGTCGAGATAGGGCAGCCCGGGCTTGACCATCACGCTGTCGGCGCCCTCGGCAATGTCGAGCGCGACTTCGCGCAGCGCCTCCTCGGCATTGGCCGGGTCCATCTGATAGGTCTTCTTGTCGCCCTTGAGCAGCCCGCGGCTGCCGACCGCGTCGCGGAACGGACCGTAGAAGCCGCTGGCGTACTTGGCGGCGTAGGCCATGATCTGGACGTTGACATGGCCGTTCGCCTCGAGCGCCCCGCGGATCAGCCCGACCCGCCCGTCCATCATGTCCGAAGGCGCGACGATGTCCGCCCCCGCCTCGGCCTGGACCAGGGCCTGGTCGGTCAGCACCGCGGCGGTCTCGTCGTTGAGGACATAGCCGGCCGCGTCAACGATCCCGTCATGGCCGTGGCTGGTATAGGGATCGAGCGCGACGTCGGTGAGCACACCGAGATCGGGCACCGCATCCTTGATCGCGCGGATCGCGCGGCACATCAGATTGTCGGGATTGAGCGCCTCGCGCCCGTCGTCGCTGCGCAGCCCGGCGGGCGTGTTGGGGAAGAGCGCGACGCACGGAATGCCCAGGGCGGCCGCTTCCCTCGCCCGCTCCGCCACTGCCTTGACCGACCAGCGCGACACGCCGGGCAGCGACGCGATCGGCTCCTCCTCGCTGCCTTCGGTGACGAAGAGCGGCCAGATCAGGTCGGCCGGCGTGAGCACGGTTTCGGCATGCATCCGCCGGCTCCACGCGGAGGCGCGGGTACGGCGAAGGCGGAGCGCGGGATACTGACTCATGCCGCCCGTTTGCGGGATCGCACCGCCGCGCGCAAGCGGCACGCCTCCGGGATCGGAGGCGCGGCCGGCGTCATGACGTCACGCGCGCCTCAGCCCAGACGCGCCAGCGCCGCTGCGAGCCGCTCGGCCTCGGCCGCCTTCTCGGCATGGTCCGCCCGCGCCTTCTCCACCGCCTCGGGCTTGGCCCGCTCGACGAAGCTGGGGTTGCTCAGGCGCCCGGCGAGCCCGTCGCGCTCCTTCTCCGCGGCGGCGATCGCCTTGGTCAGGCGGGCGCGCTCGGCTTCGAGGTCGACCACGCCGCCGATCGGCAGCACGTAGGTCGCTTCGTCGAGCACGATCTGCAGCGATCCGCCTGCCGGAGCCTCGCCGGCCGCCTGATCGACACGCGCGAGACGAGCCAGCGCCGCCGACTGGCGTTCGAGCCGCGCCGCCGTCTCGTCGGATGCATCACGCACATGCAGCGGCAGCCGCGCCCCCGGCGGCACGTTGAGCTCGGTCCGCGCCGCGCGGATCTCGCTCACCAGCCGGATGAGCCAGTCGATCTCCTGCGCGGCTTGCGGATCGAGCGCGCGGGCATCGGCCATCGGCCAGTGCGCGACGATCAGTTCATGATCCCGAGCGCCCATCTTCGACCAGAGCTCTTCGGTGATGAAGGGCATGAACGGGTGGAGCATGACCAGGATCTGGTCGAGCACCCAGCCGGCGACGGCGCGGGTCTCGTCGGCGCCTTCGGCACCCTCAGTCTGCAGCACCGGCTTGATCAGCTCGAGATACCAGTCGCAGAAGCGGCTCCAGGTGAACTGGTAGATCGCGTTCGCCGCCTCGTCGAAGCGCAGGTCGGCCAGCGCCAGGTCGAGTGCCTGCACGGTCGCCACGGTCTCGGCGACGATCCAGCGATTGACCGCGAGGCTCGCCGCGGGCGGCTCCAGCGTCGTGGACGCGCCGATCCCGTTCGACTGGCAGAAGCGCGCCGCGTTCCACAGCTTGGTCGCGAAGTTGCGGTATCCCTCGATCCGCTTCTCATCCATCTTGATGTCGCGGCCCTGGCTCTCCATCGCCGCCATGAAGAAGCGCAGCGCGTCCGCGCCATACTGGTCGATCAGCCCGAGCGGATTGACGACATTGCCCTTGGACTTGGACATCTTCTGCCCGTCCGCGGCCCGCACAAGGCCGTGCAGATACAAGGTCTTGAACGGCACTTCCTTCATGAAGTGCAAACCCTGCATCATCATCCGCGCATCCCAGAAGAACAGGATGTCGAAGCCCGAGATGAGCACGTCATTGGGGTAACGGCCGAGCGCCTTCACGTCCTCGTCCGGCCAGCCCATCGTAGCGAAAGGCCACAGCGCCGAGGAGAACCAGGTGTCGAGGACGTCGGTGTCCTGCTCCAAGGTGTAGGGCTGGATATGCTCCATTTTGTAGGAGTCCGGTGCGAACTTAATCTCGCCCTGGTCCACACCATAATAATCGGCCGCCAGCCGCGCCGCTTCCGCCTCGTCCGTCGCAACGATCACATGCTGGCGGTTGAAGACGCTATCAAAAAACTCAAGATCAACATCATCGCCGGGCTCGGCGCTTGCTAGGCGGTCTACTTCGCGCTGAGTTGCCTCCTTGGTCGCGCAGAACCACGCCGGAATCCGGTGCCCCCACCACAATTGCCGCGAGACGCACCAGGGCTGGATGTTCTCCATCCAGTTGAAATACGTCTTCTCCCAGCTCTTCGGCACGATCCTGGTCGCACCCGAGCGCACCGCCTCGATCGCCGGCCTGGCCAGGGTGGCCGCGTCGACATACCATTGGTCGGTCAGCCACGGCTCGATCACCACGCCCGAACGGTCGCCGAACGGCGTCTGGATCTTCCGCGGCTCGGCATCGTGCTCCACGCCCTCCTTGTCGACATGCGGGACGAGGAAGCCCCCATGCTTGAGCATCTCGACCACGCGCTTGCGCGCCGCGAAGCGCTCCATGCCGAGCAGTTCCTCAGGGATCAGCCCGTCGGCGGTCTGGGTGATGTTGGCCTTGGCGTCGAGCATGTTGAGCATCTCGCCCGGCTTCATCCCCGCGCGCTTGCCCACTTCGAAGTCGTTGAAGTCATGCCCCGGCGTGATCTTCACCGCGCCCGAACCGAGCTCGGGATCGGCGTGCTCGTCAGTGACGATCGGGATCAGCCTCCCGGTGATCGGCAGCCGGACCTTCTTGCCGACCAGCGCCTTGTAGCGTTCGTCGTCCGGATGCACCGCCACCGCCATGTCGGCGAGCATCGTCTCGGGCCGCGTCGTCGCGACCTGGATGAAGCCCGATCCGTCCTCGAGCGGATAGCGCAAATGCCAGAAGCCGCCATTCACCTCGGTGGTCTCGACCTCGAGGTCCGAGATCGCGGTGCCGAGGCCCGGATCCCAGTTCACCAGGCGCTTGTCGCGATAGAGCAGCCCCTGGCGATAGAGCTCGACGAACACCTTGAGGACCGCCTTGGAGAAGCCCTCGTCCATGGTGAAGCGCTCGTTCGCCCAGTCCATCGAGCAGCCGAGCCGGCGGAGCTGCTGCGTTATCTCGCCGCCGCTCTCTTCCTTCCACTCCCACACCTTCGCGACGAACTCCTCGCGGGTGAAGTCGGTGCGCTTCTGCTGCTTCGCATTGAGCTGGCGCTCGACCACCATCTGCGTCGCGATGCCGGCATGATCCGTGCCCACCACCCAGCGCGCATCCTTGCCCTTCAGGCGCGCATGGCGGACGAGCACGTCCTGCAGCGTATTGTCGAGCGCATGGCCGATATGCAGGCTGCCCGTCACGTTGGGCGGCGGATTGACCAGCGTCCACGGATCGGCGCCCGGCCGCTCGGGCGCGAACAGGCCCTTCTCCTCCCAATGCTGGTACCAGCGGGTCTCGATGTCGGCGGGGTCGAAGGTCTTGGGGAGCTCGGTCATGCCGGGCGCTTAGCGCGCAACCCCCCTTCCCGACAACCCGCCGTCACCCCCGCGAAAGCGGGGGCCCATCTCCTGCACCGTCAGAACGATACAACAGCTGTAGCGACCGTTGCCTCTCTCGGAGATGGGTCCCCGCTTTCGCGGGGATGACGAATGTTGGCGTCGACCCAACCCGCCGGGATGACGTTCAAATCACTCGCAGACCGGCTTGTCGCAGCCCTTCGCCACGAAGCCGTCACGCCCGCCGGTATGGTTATCCAGCCAGCCCAGCACCTCGCCATACCATTGCATGCTGTTCTTCGGCTTGAGCACCCAATGGTTCTCGTCGGGGAAGACCAGCAGCTTCGACGGGATCTCGCGCCGCTGGAGCGCAGTGAACGCCGCCAGCCCCTGGGTATAGGGGATGCGGAAGTCCTTCTCGGACGTGATCACCAGCTGCGGGGTCTTCCACTTGGTAACATGGTTGACCGGGTTCCATTTCTCGAAGGCCTCGGGGTCCTCGTAATAGGCCTTGCCGCCATGCTCCCACTCGTCGAACCAGAGCTCCTCGGTCTCATAGGCCATGGCGCGCGCGTCGAACACGCCGTCATGCTGGACGATGCACTTGAACCGGTCGGGCCACTGGCCCTCGATCCAGTTCATCATGTAGCCGCCATAGGAAGCGCCGAGCGCGCAGGCATTGTCGGCGTCAAGGAAGGCGAACTTGTCCGTCGCGGCCTTGAGGCCCTTTTGCAGGTCCTCGAGCGGCCAGCCGCCCCAATTGTTGCGGATCGCGTCGGTGAAGGCCTGGCCGTAGCCGGTGGAGCCGTGGAAATCGACCGCAACCACCGCATAGCCCGCGCCCGCGAACACCGCAGGGTTCCAGCGATAGGACCAGCTGTTGTTGCTCGATCCCTGCGGCCCGCCATGGACGATGAACGCGATCGGCGCCTTCTTGCCCTCGGCGAGGCTCGCCGGGCGGATGGCATAGCCCCAGACCTTGTCGTTGTTTGCGCCGGTGAAGCTGAACCGCTCGACCTTGGGCAAGTCGATCCCGGCGAGCTTCGCGGCGTTGACCGAGGTCAGCCGCTCGACCTTCTTGCCGGTCAGCCGGTAGAAATCGTCCGGCGCGGTCAGGCTGTTCATACTGAACACCACGCCCGCCTTGGTCGGCACCACCGCCGAGACCACGCCCGCTTCCGTCAGCCGGGTCACCTTGCCGCTCTTCGGATCGACGGCGAAGATCGGCTCTTCCTGCGTATCCTGCGCGGTGACGTAGATCGTCTTGCCGTCGGGCGCCCAGGCGATCGAGGCGATCGAACGGTCCCAGCCCTGGGTCAACGCCCGCACCTGCCCCGTTGCGAGATCGCGGAGCATCAGCACCTGCCGGTCGGCCTCGTACCCCGCGCGCGCCATCGAGAAATAAGCGAGCCACTTGCCGTCGGGCGACACCGTCGGGAGATTGTCGGTCCCGTCATTGTCGGGCGTCAAATTGACCGGCGCGGCCGATCCGTCCGCGGGCGCCGCGAAGATATCGAGATTGGTCGAGGTCGGCTCGATCCGCCCCGCCTCGCGCAGCGCGAAATAGACCGTCTTGCCGTCGGCGCTCCACGCCACCTCCTCGCCGCCGCCGAACGGCTTGGAGGGCGTATCGCCGATCAGCTTGCCCCCGATCGCCACGCCGTTGCCGGTCGCGCCGCCGGAACCGAGAGGCAGCACGAACGGCTGCGAGCGGTCGCCGTTCGCCCAGCTATCCCAGTGGCGTACGAACATCTGGTCATAGACCCGGCCCGATCCCGCATTCGGGTCCTTCTTGACCATCGCCGGCTCGAGGCTCGGCGCTCCCGGCTTGCGGTCTCCCCATATCAGCAACTTGTCGGCAGCCGGTGACACCTTGAATCCACCGAACCCGCCCGAAAAGCCCGTGAGCTTGCGTGCGGCGCCGCCAGCGAGCGGCATTGTCCACACTGCGTCATCGCCGCCCTTGTCAGAGGCGAAATAAAGCATGTCTCCGACGATCTGTGGGTTGGTTTCATTGACGTCCGCCTCGCCGGCGATCTTCTCCGGACTCGCCCCCTTCCTGCTCAGGTCGAGCCGCCACAGGTCGTAGCGTCCGCGATTGGCGGCGAGGTCGGTCTCGCGCTGCTGCCAGACGAGCCATTTGCCGTCAGGCGACACGGCGGGCGCACCCACGCGGGAGAGCGTCGCGACGTCCTGGATGGTGAGATCACGCGCCAGAGCCGGCGCGGCGGCGGATGCGAGCAGGACGCCCGCGAGCAGGAGATGCTTCATGGGACCATCTACAGCACCGAACTCCCCTCCCTGCAAGGGAGGGGCCGGGGGTGGGTGCGAGCGAAGCGAGCCCATCGAGCTGCGTCGAATAAAGAAAAGGCCGGGCATCGAGCCCGGCCTTTTCTGACCCACCCCTAACCCCTCCCTTGCAGGGAGGGGAACGGCTAGTTCCGTCCCGTGATCCGCGTGATCTCGCGTGCGACCATCGCCTCGACGATCTGCGGCAGGTTCGCGTCGAGCCAGTCGCGCAGCATCGGCTTGAGCAACTCGCGCACCAGCCCCTCGAGCGTGTCCGAGCCCGCGACGTCGGGCTTCACCACCATCCGCGACAGGGCCTCGAGCGGCCCGCGCGTCGCCTCGACCGCACGCTCGGAAAGGATCGGCTCGGTCCGCGC
This sequence comes from Sphingomonas sp., assembly GCF_026460985.1. GTDB lineage: Bacteria > Pseudomonadota > Alphaproteobacteria > Sphingomonadales > Sphingomonadaceae > Sphingomonas. The sequence continues at coordinate 4,345 of NZ_JAPKNM010000033.1, read as the reverse complement.
CGCCGGCCTGGCCGCATCCTGCCGGCCAGGCTCGTCCTCGACCGGCTCGCGCAATTCGAGCACGGCTTCTTCCTCGGGATCCTCGTCCCCCGTGCGCGGTGCGCGCGTGGACGCCCGGCCGCGGCGTGTACGCGAAGCCACCGCGGCATCGCCTTCCTCGGCGATGATGCGCTTGATCGAGGAGAGGATCTCCTCCATCGACGGCTCGGTACTGATATCCCCCATAGCCGACACGTCTCCTGTGGCTGACTGTGGTTAAATCAGGGATTCCGGGGTGTGGTGTCAACCGATCGCTGCAACAAAGGATCCAGCTGGCCCGGCGGGACCGTGGCGCCCTGGGGCGGCGTGCCTGTAGTCGGCGTGCTCGTGCCGACCGGCTTAGGGCCATCAGCCCAGTCGCTCCAGCTGCCGCGGACACGCTGGTAGTTGGCGGCCGGGTCGTAGAGCGGCCCACCCTCGAGCCCGAGATCCTTCGCCTCGGCGCGCCCCATCGAGGCGAGCAGGGTGAAGCCCGCGACATAGGCGTCGCGCTCGGCGGTCACATAATTGACCTGGCTGTTGAGCAGTTCCTGCTCGGCGTTGAGGATGTCGAGGATCGTGCGCGTGCCGACGCTGTTCTCGGCGCGGACGCCCTCGAGGCTGAGCTTGTTCGCCTCGACCGCGACGCGCGACGATTCGATCACCTTGAGCGCGCTGTCATACGAAGCGAAGGACGAGCGCGCCTGCGCGATCACGCCGCGCTCGGTGAGCGTGACCTGCTCGATCGCCGCCGCCTCGCGCGCCTTGGCCTGGCGGACCTGCGCCGCCGGGCGCCCGCCCTGGAAGATCGGCAGCGTCACCTGCGCGCCCAAGGTCGTCGCGAAGCCGTCGCCCTTCTGCCCCTGGGCGGCCGCCTGGCTGCCGACCGACCCCAGATAATTGTAATAATCGCCACCCACGCCGAGGCTCACTTGCGGCAAGCGGCTCGCCCGCGCGACGCTGACGTCGTAGCGCGTCGCGTCGCGCGCGAGCTTGGCGGCATCAAGGAACGGATTGTTGCCGAGCGCGGTCTGCTCGGCGGTCGCCACGTCGTCGGGCAGATTGGGCAAAGCCGGCGGCGCGGCGAGCACCCCCGGGGGGGCGCCGATCACGCGGATATAGCCCTCGCGGCTGCCGATCAGCCGAGCCTCGGCGGTGCGCAGCTGGCTCTGCGCCAGCGCCAGCCGCGCCTCGGACTGGGCGACGTCGGTGCGGGTCAGGTCGCCGACCTCGAACCGGTCGCGCGTCGCCTGGAGGTTGACCTCGAGCACGCGGACATTCTGCTGGTTGAGCCGGACGATCGCCTCGTCGCGCAGCACGTCGACATAGACGGTCACCGCCTGGGTGAAGACGTCCGATTCGGCGCCGCGCAAATTCGCCTGCCCCGCCTCGACGCGGGTCTCGGCCGCGCGGACCGAATTGCGCACCGCACCGCCGCTGAACACGGGGACCGACAGGTCGAGCCCCAACGCGCCGCGCCGGCTCGGCCCGAAGGTCGCGTCGGTGTCGTACAGGCTGTTGCTGAACGACCCCGTCGAGCTCACGCCCGGACGGCCCTGCGACTTGGCGATCGGAACATTCTCGTCGTTCGCACGCTGGTTGGCGCGCTCCCCGGCGAGGTCGGGGTTGGTGTTGTACGCCTGGACCAGCGCGTCGCGCAGCGTCGTGGTCGGCTGCGCGGCGGGCGCAAGCGCGGGCGTCGCGGTCGGCGGCGCGGTCTGGACCCGCACCGGCGCGGCGGTTCCGCTGCGCGTCGTCGTGGTCTGCGCGGCGGCAGGCACGGCGAGCGCGGTCAGGCTCACGCCCAGGAGCAGAAAGGTCAGTCGCATTCAGTTCTCTTCTTTTTTCAGAATGTGAAGGTCCGTAGGCGTCGGAAACCAGGCAGTTGGGTGCATTCCACGTCGAGGAAATCCAGGAGGCCGAAGCCCCCTTCGGTACGCCGCCCGGCGGCGAGCCGGGTCACGCCGCGGTCGACCACGCCGGTGAGGACGCGCCCGCCGGGCTTCACTTGCGCGATCAGCGCGTCGGGCAATTGCTCGACCGCGCCATCGACGATCAGCAGGTCATAAGGTGCGCCCGCGGCCCAGCCGGCGTCGAGCTGGCCCTGGACGAGCTCGACCTTCGCCTCGCCGGCCAGCGCCGTGCGCGCAAGGGCGACCAGCGCCTCCTCCTGCTCGAGCGCGACGACCGATCCGGCGAGCTGCGCGAGCAGCGCCGCGGCATAGCCCCCGGCGGCGCCGATCAGCAGGACATGGTCCTCGGGCCGCACATGCGCCTCGGTCAGCAGCCGCCCGGTCGCGAGCGGCGAATTGTGGCGGCGGCCGCCGGGAAGCGGCAGCAAGGTGTCGCGATAGGCGAGCCCCTTCTGCTCGGCCGGCAGGAAATTCTCGCGGGGGGTGCGGGCCATCGCCTCGACCACGCGCGGATCGTTGACCGCGTTGGTTCGCAGCTGGCTCGCAACCATTGCATGGCGCATCGCTTCGAAGCGTTCGGCTTCGACGGGCGCGGGATCGACCGAAAGGGCCATCATCACTCCGGCTCTGTCGCACAACCGTATTAGTTGTGCAATACACTTGTTGACGTTGCAGCTTCTCTATCGCGCCGCCGCGCCGCCGCCAAGCAGGCCGGGATCATTTTGAAACTATGTTGACAGCGCCACCCCCCTCGCGCATTTCGCGCCCTCGCTTTCGGGGCCCGATGGCGGAGTGGTGACGCAGAGGACTGCAAATCCTTGCACCCGGGTTCGATTCCCGGTCGGGCCTCCAGCCTTTCCAGAGCTGCGAGCAGAACCATCCTCACTACCGTTCACCCTGAGCTTGTCGAAGGGCCGTTCTTCTTCGACCGCGGAAGAAAAGGACGGTGCTTCGACAAGCTCAGCACGAACGGGGATGGGGCAGCTTCCAGACAAACAGAAAGGGCGCCCGCTTCGCAGCGGACGCCCTTCTTGTTGGTCAGAGCCGGTTAGCGGCGACGGCTGCGGCAATCGCCGCCGTCGACCTCACGTCCGAGGAGCGCACCGGCGCCCGCGCCGATGATCGTGCCCGTGGTGCTGCGACCCCGATAGGAGCTGCCGCGGCCGATCTCGCCGCCCAGCAGGCCGCCGGCGACCGCGCCGAGGATGGTCCCCGTGGTGCCGCTCGAGCAGCGGCGATAATTCCGGTTGCGATAGCCGCGATAGTCGCGGCGGTAACCGCGGCGATCCTCGCGATATCCGCCGTCGCGATAATCGCGATAGTCGCGATAATCGCGCTCATAATAGCCGCGGCCGTAATCCTGCGCGGCGGCGGGGGTTGCGGCCATGCCGCCGATGGTCACGGTGGCGGCAAGCGCGGCGGTGAACAGGGACTTGATCATTTCATCCTCCTTCGGGGGCCTTGGTTGCCTCCACATGCCGACTCATCTGCCATGTCGCGGGTGGAACGAGCCTGAACGCGTCCGTTAGCCGCCGTTCATCACGCGCTTCGCCGATCCGGATTGTGGCTTTTCTGCAACTCGACGACAGGAAAGCACGCCTCGTCGCGGCCGTTTCGACCCGCACGCGGAACAAAGGACGATTCCGGGCTGTTTTCACCCGACCTATCGGGAGACCTCGCATGTATGATTTCGGGATCCGCCAGGCACTTTCCGGCTATCGAATCGCCTATCGCCCGCAGGAAACGAATCACTGTCCGGGCTGCGGCAGGTCGCACTGGATGATCGGCCGGCTCACCGCCGAATGCGCGTTCTGCGGCACCGCGCTGCCGCTGATCGCGGGCGGCGCCTCGGGCCCCGGCGTGATGCGCCCGCACATGGCGCCGGCGCTCGCCGCCTGAACGTTTCGACCGCCGGAACGCGGTCATCAAGGCATGCGTTGCATGTCGCGAGAACCCGCGACAGGAGCTGCCAGGATGACCGACATTTCCGTCACTTCGCCCGTCGAGCGAATCGCCCGCGTGCTCGCGGCCGAGGCGCTCAGCGTCAACGGCGAGGGGCGCGATCCGAGCGCCGGCAGCGAAGTCGACGCCACCTGGCAACAGGAAGTCTCGCGCGCAATGGCCGTGCTCCGCACCCTGCGCGAACCCACGCCCGAGATGGTCGAGGCCGGCCGCGCCGCGGGCGGCGATCCCGCCCAGGTCTGGAACGCAATGGTCCGCGCCGCGATCGGGCAGGAAGAGACGGTCTGACCCGATCCGCCAGTAGAAATCCCCCTCCCTGCAAGGGAGGGGCTAGGGGTGGGTTAGCAAGGCCGAGGCTCGATGCCTCGACCTTGCTTCTACCACAGGAGCGCGGCTAGCGCCGCGCACCCACCCCCTGCCCCTCCCTTGCAGGGAGGGGAGTTAGTGTTAAG
>NZ_JAPKNM010000032.1 GCF_026460985.1 Sphingomonas sp. | reverse complement strand
GTCCCAGCGGCGGAACAAGGTATTGGCGCTGTCGGCCGGCACCACCGTCGACCAGCCGAAGCTGCCGGAGCTGCTCGTCACGCCGTAGCGGCTGAGCGCGGTGACTTCCTTGGCGGTGCGGACAGCCGTGTCGCCGCTGCGGCGGAAATAGCCCGCCCAATTCTCCTCGCAGGTCAGCGCGCTGCCCCAGGGCGTGGTGCCGTTGGCGCAATTGTTGATCGTGCCGCGGCCATCGGTGCCGGCGGTCGAGAAGGGCGTCTTGAGCAGATCGGAGCCGCGCGCCGGCCCGTTGAAGCGCATCGGCGTGGCGGGAGTGATGCGGCGGTTGAAGCTGCTGCCCTGGACCATGGTCCAGGCGCGGTTGGCGCCTTCGGTCGCTTCGGTGATGGCGACGCCGTGGCAGTCCATCTCCTTCTGCGCCTCGGCCTCGGGGCGCACGCCGCCGACGCTCGTCGCGCCCGCCGGGTGGAGATATTGCTGCGTGATGTTCTCGTGGTTCTGCACGATCAGGCCGCGCGTCGAGTTGGTCTCGTCGCGCGCGGTGCCGGTCGCGGCGAGGCCATACCAATAGAGCGCGTCGCCATGATCGCCGATGCGCTGGGCGAAGTTGGTGTCGGTGCCGTCGTTCTTGTACGCCGGGACGCCGGCCGCGATCGGATCGCCGAGGCGGTTGATCACCTGCACCCTGTAGCCGGTGGGGACGGAGACGACGTCGAGCTTGTTCTTGGCGACGGCGGTGAAGCCGAGCTGTGCGGCGTTCACCGTCACGGTGGTGTCGGCCCAGTTGGTCGAGTTGCCGGCGCTCGTGGTGTAATAGCGGAACACGAACTGCGTCGCGGCCGTGACCGAGGGCGCGAGGAAGGTTGCCGTCGCCGAAGTGGCGCCGTTCAGCGTCACCGCGGGGCCGGACATCTGGACCCAGCTCTGGTTGCCGTTCGGGCCGGGAGTTCCGCTCAGCGTCACCGTCCTTCCCGAGCTCGTCGCGAGGCTGGTCGCCGGGCCTTGCGTCACGGAGGGATCGGCGCTGTCGGCATTGCTGTCACAGGCGCTGAGTACCGATGCGCCGAGCGTCGCGGCGACGATCGCCGAGCCGCCGCGCAGCGTCTGGCGTCGCGAGAAGCGCTGCGCCGCGAGCTCGTTGAGCGTCACGGTATCGGTGCGGTTGGTGTCGGTATCGCCGTCGGTATAGCCGAAGGACGCGGGCGTCAGATCGTTCATGGAAAACCCCCAGGCATCCGGGTCAGATGCGACCCGGCTCGCACTGCCATTGGAAGGGTGGCTTTACGGTGTGATGGAAACGACGTGGCGGCATGATGACTCTTCGCGGACGTGTTTGTGACGCTTTGCCCTGCGGCGCCGCAGCGGCTAATCGGCGGGCACGATGCATGTCGGCAGACCCGATCCCGAACCGGCGCCAACCGAACCGAGCCTCGCCCAGCGGCTGGCGGCGATCGGGCGCGGCCGGCTGGCCGGCGCCGGGAAGCAGGCCGGCGCGACGAAATGGCCCGAGGCGAGCCTTGCCGCCTTGGTTGCGGGGCTGATCGCGGCGGGGCCGCTGCTGACCATCGGCGGAGCGACTTTACTCGCTGGCCGGCAGCGCGCCGCGAGCGCGCGGCTCGAGGCCGAGGCGGCGCCGCGTATCGAGGCCGCGCGCGCGGCGGCCGAGGCGCGGGGGCAAATGGACGCGGTGCTGCGCCGCCGGACCCTCGCGGCGACGATCGAGGTACTGGCGCGCGCGCTCCCGGCGGACGCGAGCCTGGTCCGCGCGGGCCGCAACGCGCAGGGCGCGCTCGAGCTCGAGATCGCCACTCCCGATCCGGACAGGCTGCGATCCGCGCTCCGCCGCGCGCCGGCATTCGCGCGACTCCGCAACACCGGCCAGCGTCAAGCCGACACGAAGATGATCGTCCTCTTCGCGGGGACGGCGCAATGAAGGCGCCGCCGCTCGCATTGGGCGCGGGCGCCGGGCTGATCGCCCTGCTGCTCCTGTCCCCGCTCACCGGCAAGACGCTCGGCGATCTCGGCGAGGCCCGCAAGGAGAGCGCGCGCCTGGCCCAGGCAGCTGCGTTGCCCGATCGGCGTCCGGCGATCCTGCCTGACGGCATGGCGCTCGGCGCGGCCGATCCCGCGGCGGCGCGCGCGGCGATGATGGCGCGGGTCCAGCGGCTCGCCAAGGCGGGCGGGGTGCTGGTCGAGGAGACCAATGCGATCACGGCGCCCACCGGGCTGGCGGCGCTGCGTATCCGCGTCTCGGGCGCGGAGAAGGCGGTGCTGGCGCTCGTCGACGCCTTCGAGCGCGAGGCGCCGCTGATGCGGTTCCGCAGCTGGCGGATCGAGCCGATCGCGGGCGGCGTCCGGCTCACCGGCGAAGCGGTGGCGGCGCAATGACGAGGCGATGGGACCGGATCGCATTGGGGCTCGCCGGCGGGTTCGCAGCGCTGATGCCCCTCGCCTTGCTGGTGCCGCGTGGCTCGAAGGTGGCCGATCCCATCGCCCCCGCATCCGCGCCGCTCGCGGTACCGGCATCTGGGCCGCCGCTAGCCGCCGCCTATGAGCGTCCGCTGTTCGCGGCGCCCGTCGAGGCGGAGGATGAAGCGCCGCCCGGCGACGCGCCGGCGCTGGTCGGGATCGTCGGCCGGCTGGGTGCGGACGCCGTCGCGCTGGTCCGCACCGCCGACGGCACGACACGCGCGTTGCAGGTGGGCGAGAGCGTCGACGGCTGGCAACTCGCCAGCCTCGCGATCGACGCCGCCTATTTCACGCGCGGCGCCCAGCGCGTCCGCGTGCCGCTGCCGGCGGGATAGGTAGCCCAGAATCCCTCCCGTTCGGGCTGAGCTTGTCGAAGCCCCGTTCTTCTTCAGAAGAAGTACTGCCCCCCTTCGACGCCGCCTGCGGCGTCGTTCAGGACAGGCTTCGACAAGCTCAGGGCGAACGGAGATATGCGAGGATTAGTAGATCCCGTCGATCTCGACCGTCAGCCGCGGCGTCGGCGGCGCGAGCAGCAGGCTCGAGCGACGCGTATTGGCGATCTCCTCCGAGCGCAGCCGCGCGTACTTGTCCTTGGCCGCCGCCGCCGCGTCGGCGGGGTCGCGCAGGATCGTCGGCTTGAGGAAGATGAAGAGCGTGCGCTTCTGACGCGTTTCCCGCCGGCTCTTGAACAGTTCGCCGACGATCGGGATGTCGCCGAGGATCGGCACCTGCTGGCGAGAATCCTGCCGGTCGTCGGTGATCAACCCGCCCAGCACGATCGTCTGGCCGTTGTCGGCGAGCACCGTGGTGTTGATCGCGCGGCGATTGGTGACGAGATCCGAAGCCGCCTGGGTCTGCGCCTCGGCGATCGACGACGCCTCCTGGTTGACCTGCAGCCGGATCGTGTCGCCCGCGTTGATCCGCGGCAGCACGCGCAGCGTAATGCCCACATCCTTGCGCTCGATCGTCGTATAGGGGTTCACCGAAGTCGAATCGGTCAGCACCGACCCGGTGACGAAGGGCACGTTCTGTCCCGAGACGAACTCGCCGGGGACATTGTCGAGCACGGTGATCTGCGGCGTCGAGAGCAGGTTCGCGCGCGTCGAGGTGCCCAGCGCCTGGACGAGGATCGAGAAATCGTCGCCGATGCGGACGTTGCCGGTCAGCCCGTTGCTGATCAGCGACCCCGCGGGAACGTTGAGCGCCTTGAGGATCGTGCCGAGCGACGTGCCCGCCTGATCGAACGAAGTGCCCACGCCCGTCGGCTGGAGCGCCGCGCCGCTGGTGCCGAGCTGGATGCCCAGCGCTTCGGCATCGTCGCCGATGATCTCGGCGATCGCGGCCTCGATCAGCACCTGCGGGCGGCGCACGTCGAGATCGGTGATCAAACCCTCGATCGACGCGATCGCCGAAGGCGTGCCGCGCACCACCACCGCGTTGAGCTCGGGCGCGGGCTGGACGGTCAGATCCGGGGTCGAGAAGCCCTTGGGCGTCTCCGCCGGCTGGTTCTGCATCACCGGCTGGGTCGCGGCGTTCGCGGCCTGCATCGCGTTCCCAAGCCCGCCGCCGGTCGAGGCGGCGCTGTTGGAGAGCGCGGAAATGCCCTGCGACGAATTGCCCAGCCGCGCGAAGGGATTGGTGCCCGAGCCCGAAAGGCTGCGCGCCACCGGATTGTCGGCGCTCTCGCCCTGGCCGAGCACGCCGCGCAGCACCTCGGTCACCGTCTCGGCATCGGCGAAGTTGAGCCGGAACATCCGCGTGATCGGCGTCGCGCCGCCGGGCTGGTCGAGCGAGGCGGCGATCCTGCGCGCCTCGGCGACCGCGGCGGGCGTGCCGCGGACGATCACCGTGTTGCTGCGCGCATCGGCGGCGACGCGCGCGCCGGTGCCGCCCTGCTGGTCGCCGAGCACGGTCTGGAGCGACTGGGCGACGTCGGCGGCGTTGCCGTTGCGGAGCGTGATCGTCGCGAAGGTCGCGCCGCTGCCGCCGTCGAGCTGGCGGGCGATCGCCTCGACGCGGCGGACATTGTCGGCATAGTCGGTGATGACGATCGCGTTGGGGCTGCTCAGCGGCTCGACGCTGCCGAAGGTGGCGACGAGCGGGCGGACCACGCGCGCGACATCAGCCGAGGGCACATTGGCAAGCCGGACCATCCGCGTCACCAATTCCTGCCCGCCGGCGGCGCGATTGGGCACGCCCCCGTCGCGTACCGCGTTCGCCGCGGGGACGATGCGCCAGGCGCGGCCCGAGCGTACCGCCGAGAAGCCGTTCGCGCGCAGGACCGACTGGAACAGCTCCCAGACGCCCGCGGGCGAGAGCGGCGTCGCCGAAGTGACCGTCACCACGCCCTTCACCGCGGGATCGAGGATCAGGGTGCGGCCGGTGATCCGCGAGATCTGGTCCGCGACGTCGGCGATCTCGACCCCGCGCATGTTGATCACGATGTCGCCCGGCTGGGCCTGCTCGGCGGCCTGCTGGGCGGCGACGCCGTCGAGCGCGATGCCGGCGAGCGCGAGAGCGGCGAGGGTGGAGCGAATCTTGTGCACGGAGGTCTCTTTAGCGAAGCGGCACGGTAAGCGTCAGTCGCTTCCCGTCGCGGAGGATCTGGATCTGGGCGGAGCCGCTCGACTGGGCGGAAGCGAAGGCGGCACTGGCGGCGGCGGAGTCGCTGAGCGAAGTGCCGTTGACCGACTGGATGACGTCGCCTGCGAGCATGCCGGGCGGGCCGTTGTCGCCGATGCGATAGCCGCCGCTGACGGGGGTCGCGTCGAAGCGCTGGAGGAGTCCCGCCGTGCCGCCGGCCGGAGGGCGCGCCGGCGGGGGCGGGGCGCCGGGCGCCGGGGCGGTGACCGGGGAGCCCGGCTGCGGCGTGGTCTGCGCCGCCTGGTTCGCCGCGGCCTGGCGCTGCTCGGGCGAGAGCGTCGGATCGGGGAAGGTGAGATATTCGCTGCGTCCACCCACCGCGAGGATCACCCGGTCGCGCAGGATCGACTGGATCGTGGCGCCGCCCACGATCTCTCCGACATGGAAGGGCTGGGGAGCCTGTCCATTGGCCGCGATGAACGCGGTCGAGAGCTCGGCCGGCGTCGCGGCGATCACGCCCTTGAGCTCGAGCGGCAGCGTCGTGGCCTGGGCGGCGTCGGCAGCCGCCGCCTTGCCGAAGGGGGCGAGCGCGAGGGCGGGGGCGATGTCAGGCGCGACAGCGGGACCACTGCGACCCGAGGGGACGGTGATCGCGCCGGTGCCGGCATGCCCCGCCAGCCGCCAGGTTAGCCCGGCGAGCGCGAACGCTACCGATATCACGACGAGCCCGGTGAGGATGTCGAGCGCGGTGCGCGCCTGGCGCGGGGTCAGGGCAGGAGAAGGCATCATCCCCTGCGTCCGTCCACGAAGCCGTCGAGCGATGCAAGGGGCGCGCTTTCCTGCGCCGGAAACACCTGGATCCGCACACGCTGGATTTCGGGGTCGTCGGTGCCGCTGCGCAGCACCGCGATCCGCCATTGCTGGCCGAGCATCTCGACCTGATCGGCATTCGCGGCAGGCGCCCGGGCTTCGAGCTCGGCGAGCCGGTTCTCGGCGACCCACATCGCGGCGGTGCGCCGTTCGACCCCGCGTGTCGAATCGATGTGCGATTCGACCGTGCGCATCAGCCCCACGGTAGCGATGGCGAGGATCGCGAGGGCGACGAGGGCCTCGATGAGGGAGAAACCTTCCGAATCACCATGTGCAGGCGCGGTGGATGCCGGGGAAAGGCGGGCTTCGCGCATCATGCCTTGGGTGCCGGTACGGCGCGCGCGGTGAGGCCGTCATAGGTGACGAGCCAGCGCTGCTGGCCGCTCTCGACGATCGCCGACATCGGGCGGCCCGATCCGTCGACGCCGAGGATCACCGGCGGCCGCACGCTCAGCGTCACCACCATCCCGCCGGGGAGGCGGTGAAAGGCGAGCGCGTCGTCGGTGCGGGCGATGAGCTTGCCGCCGGCGCCGATCGTCGCGAAGCCGTAGCCGTGCTTCTCGGCGGTGAAGGCGATCACGCGATCGCCGAGCATCGCATCGTCGGCGGCGGCCTGGAGCCGGGTCGCCAGCCGCCGTGCCTCGGTCTCGACGCTGGGTGCGCGGGTGACGCTGCCGATGCCGAGCGTGACGGCGCCCGCCATCACCGCGATGACGACGAGCACGATCATCATTTCGAGCAGGGTAAAGCCCGTCTCGGTCCCATCGACCTTAACCTGTGGCTCCCCCCGCATTTCGGTCAGCCCTTGCCGTCGATATCGGCGTCGACCCCTTCGCCGCCCGGCTTGCCGTCGCGCCCGAGCGAGCGGATCGTGAAGGCCATGCCGTCCGACTGATATTCATAGGGCTTCTGCCACGCGTCGAGCGGCGGCGCCGAGAGATAGCCGCCCTGCGCCCAGCTGCCGGGAAGCGGCGCCGTGGTGGGCTTCTCGACGAGCGCCTTCAGCCCCTGCTCGGAGGTGGGATAAGTGCCGTTGTCGAGCCGGTACATCTTCAGCGCGCCGGTGATGCTGCTGATGCTGGACTTGGTGGTGGTTGCCTTGGCCTCGTCGGGCCGGCCCATCACGTTGACGGTGATCAGCCCCGCGATCACCGCGATGATCACCAACACGATCATCATCTCGAGCAGGGTGAAGCCCTCTTCGCCCTTCGGACTGGTTTCGCCGTTCGGGATTGTGTGGCGCTTGCTGTTCTGCCTAAGCAGTGCGATGTCACTAAACTGTTTCAAAACTATGCGCATCCCCGCCCCATGCGTCCTTCCCATGAAGCAAATGTGACAGACTCCGGCCGCGCCATAGGAGCGCCCGACGCACCGGAACCGCTCGCCGCGGGTGTCTGGACGCTGGCGGGCGATCGGCTGATCATAGCCGAGCGGGGAGGCCCTGCAACCATGCTCGTGCCGACCGAGCAGGTGCGGCTGCTTGGTGTCGATCTGCCGTTGGCCAATCGGACCAAAAGGTTGGAAGCATTGCCTTTCGCGATCGAGGACCAGATCGCCGAGCCGATCGAGAGCGTCCACCTTGCCCTCGGCGCGGAAATCGCGCCGAAACGGTATCTGGTGGGCGTGGTGCGCCACGACGTGATGGCCGAGTGGGTCGATGCCGCCGAGGAGGCGGGGCTCGGCCACGCCGCGATGGTTCCCGACGCGCTCGCACTGCCGCGCCCGGTGGAAGGCGAATGGGCCGTCGAGCTGGGCGCCGATCGCGCAATGGTCCGTGCCGGCGACGGTACCGGCTTCGCGGTGCCGCCCGCGATGCTGCAGGCTGTCTGGCAGGCGGCCGGCCGCCCTGCGGCACGGTCCTACGGCGCCCCGCTTCCTGCCGAGATGATGGCAGGAGGATCGACGATCGCGCCCGCCGCGCTGTCCGAACGACTGCTCGCGCCCGCGCTCGACCTTCGCCAGGGCCGCTATGCGCGCCGTCGCGTGGCGCTCCCGAACGTCTGGCGGCGGCTCGGCTGGATCGTCGCGCTGGGGGCCGCGGCGCATGTCGTGATCGCCACCGCGGATACGCTCATGCTGCGGCGGATCGCCGATCGCCGCGAGGCCGATGCGCGCGCAGTGGTCGCGCTCGCCGCGCCCGGGGCCAATCTGGGCGGCGATCTCGCCGCGAGCGTCGCCGACCTCTTGCCCAGTGGAAGCAGCGCGCCGCCCGACGCCTTCCTGCCGCTGCTGACGCGCGTATCGGGCGCGCTGGGACCGCTCTCGGGCGCGCTGACCGTCCGCGCGATCAACTATCAGGCCAATGCGCTGACGATCGACCTGGACGGAACCGATCCCGGCCTCGCGGGCCGCGTCGACGCCGCATTGCGCGCATCGCGGGTGCGCGCCAGCGTTACCCGCTCGCCCGACGGCAGCATCCGCATTACGGCGAGCAACGCATGAGACTCTTGATCGCCCGCATGCCCGCGCTCGACGCCGCCCTGGTCCGCTTCGACAATTGGTGGAGCGGGCTAAGCCGGCGCGAGCGCATCCTCGCGTCGGTGCTCGGGACGCTGCTCGCATTGGCGGTGCTGGTCTATGGCGTGATCAAGCCGCTCCAGGCTGCGCGCGCCGACGCGCTTGCCGATATCCGCACCTATGAGACGCTCAGCGCGCGCGTCCGCGCCGCGGGCACGCTGACAACGACGCGCACGCCGCGCCGGCAGGGGCCGCCCGCGCAGGTTGCGAGCGCGTCGGCGACCGGCTTCGGGCTGGTGGCGACGCCTGAGGCGATCCCGGGCGGCATCCGCGTCACGATCGCCGATGCGAGCTACGACACGCTGATGGCCTGGCTCGCCGATCTCAGTGCGTCGAGCGATCTCCGCGTGCGGCGCATCGCGATCCAGCGCCGCCCGGCCGCCGGCCGCGTCTCGGCGAGCGTGGATTTCAGGGCATGAGCGAGACGCTGACACTAGTCGACGACGCGCCGGCAACCTTGCCCTACAGCTTCGCGCGCAAGAACGGCGTTCTGCTGCGTGCCGGCGCCACTGGCGTCGAGTGCGTCCACCGCGCGGGCGTGAGCCTCGATGCCTTGCTCGAAGTGCAGCGGATCGCGCCCGGCGCTTCCTATGTCGCGGTGAGCGACGAGGCCTTCGATGCGGCGTTGAGCGCGGTATATAGCGGGGGTGCAGGCGCCGCCGCGGACTTCGATCTCGGCGACATGGATCTCGCCGCGCTCGCCGACAGCGCCGCCTCGGTCGACGACCTGCTGGACACCCGCGACGACGCGCCGGTGATCCGGCTGATCAACGCGCTGCTGCTCGAGGCGGTCAAGGAAGGCGCGTCGGACGTGCATATCGAGACGCAGGAGAAACGCCTCGTCGTGCGCTTCCGCGTCGACGGCGTGCTGCGCGATATGATCGAGCCGCCGCGCGCGCTTGCGCCGTTGCTGGTCAGCCGCATCAAGGTGATGGCCAAGCTCGACATCGCCGAGCGCCGGGTGCCGCAGGACGGGCGCGTGACGCTCCGCATCGGCGGGCACGACGTCGACGCGCGCGTCTCGACCATCCCCACCCAGCATGGCGAGCGCGTGGTGATGCGTCTGCTCGAGAAGGGCTCGCTGCGGCTCGACATGGAAGTGCTCGGCATGAGCGCGCGCGATCGCCAGGTGTTCAATCGCCTGCTCGAGCGTCCGCACGGCATGCTGCTCGTCACGGGCCCGACCGGATCGGGCAAGACGACGACGCTCTACGCCGCGCTCAACCGGCTGAACGACCGCAAGCGCAACATCATGACGGTGGAAGATCCCATCGAATATGAGCTTCCCGGCATCGGCCAGACCCAGGTCAACCCGCGCACCGACCTGACCTTCGCGCGCGGGCTTCGCGCGATCCTGCGCCAGGATCCGGACGTGATCATGGTCGGCGAGATCCGCGATCAGGAGACTGCGCAGGTCGCGGTGCGCTCGTCGATGACCGGCCATTTCGTGCTCTCGACGCTGCACACCAACAGCGCCATCGGATCGGTGACGCGGCTGATCGACATGGGGGTCGAGCGCTATCTGCTCGCGCCGATGCTGGTCGGGCTGGCGGCGCAGCGGCTGGTCCGGAAGCTCTGCCCGAGCTGCCGGCGCGAGGATGTCGCGAGCGAGGCCGATTCGATCCTGTTCGGCGGTGCGATCCGGCCTGGCGAAACGCTGTGGCGTGCCGAGGGCTGTGCCGAGTGCCACCAGGAGGGCTATCGCGGGCGCGCGGGCCTGTACGAGGTCGTCGCGGTCGACGATCGCCTCCAGAAGATGATCCATGACGGTGCATCCGAAGCCGAGCTCGAGGCGCATGCGAGGCGGGACAATCCGAGCCTGCTCGACGACGGGATCGCCAAGGTGCGCGCCGGGGTGACCACGGTGGAAGAAGTCGCGCGCGTGGTGAGGGACGAGGCGTGATCTCTCTTCCTCGTCACCCCCGCGAAAGCGGGGGCCCATCTCGCGAACGGGCCACGCGCATCACGGCTGTCGTATCCGGCTCCACATGCAGGAGATGGGCCCCCGCTTTCGCGGGGGTGACGGCGGAGGGTCTGGTCTAGTGCCCGCTTACGCCTATCGCGCCGCCGACAGGACCGGCGCCAACCGCAAGGGCGTCATCGAGGCGTCGTCGCCCGCCGCGGCGCGCGCGCTGCTGCGTGAGCAGGCGCTGCTGCCCTTGTCGGTCGAGGCCGCGGCCGAGCGGGGCATCTCGTTCGGCAGCATCGAATTGCCGCGCTTTCGCCGCTCGGGAATCTCGCCCAAGGCGCTCGCCACCGTCACGCGTCAGATCGCCACGCTCGCCGGATCGGACATTGCGATCGAGGAGGCGCTGCGCCTCGTCGCCACCCAGAGCGAACAGGCACAGGTGAGCTCGCTGCTGCTCGACGTGCGCGGCGCGATCCTCGACGGGCGCAGCTTCGCCGCGGCGCTGGCGCAGCATCCGAAGGCGTTTCCCGAATTCTACCGCGCCTCGGTCGCGGCGGGCGAGGCTTCGGGGCGGTTGCCCGACGTGCTCAACCACCTCGCCGAGTTCGTCGAGAACCGGCAGTCCAACGGCCAGAAGCTCCAGCTGGCATTGCTCTATCCCGCTTTGCTCGCCGCCGTGTCGTTCGGCATGATGGTGCTGCTGATGGTTTATGTCGTGCCCGACATCGTGCGCGTCTTCGTCTCGCGCGGCGCCGACCTGCCGATCCTGACGCGGATGATGATCGCGATCAGCTGGTTCCTGCAGAGCTTCGGGCTCTATCTGCTGCTGGCGATCGCTGTCGCCGCATTGTTCGCCGCGCGCTGGATGCGCGTCCCCGCCAACCGGCTGCGGCTGCACCGCATGTTCACCGAGCGCCGCCCGTTCCGTCGCTTCAGCCGCCAGCTCAACGCCGCGCGCTTCGCAGGCAGCCTCGCGACTTTGGTGGGGAGTGCGGTGCCGCTGGTCGAGGCGCTGCACGCGGCGGCGGCGGTGACGCCCAATCGCTGGGTGCAGGAAAAGGCGCTCGGCGTCGCCCAGCGCGTCCGCGAGGGCATCAGCCTGCGCGCGGCGATGCAGGAGGCCGGGGTGTTTCCGACGATGCTCGTGGCGATCGTCGCGAGCGGCGAATCGAGCGGCAGGCTGGCCCCCGCGCTGGGCCGCGCCGCGCACGAGCTCGAGCGCGAGCTCGATGCCCTGGTCTCGACCCTGGTCGCCCTGGTCGAGCCGCTGGTGCTGTTGGTGATGGGCGGGCTGGTGCTGCTGATGGTGCTCGCGATCCTGCTGCCGATCATCAACCTCAACAATCTCGTGACGCTCTAGCTACATCTGACCCTGGAGCCGCGCGCCCGCGGGCAACCCGATGAACGGCATCATCGTCGCGCCGTCGGGCGTGACCGACAGGTCGACATTGCCGTCTTCCGCCAGCTCGAGGGTGACCAGGGTCCGGCGGCGCTGCGCCATCGGGGAGACGCGGATCAGCGTGCGGGTGCCGACATGCTCGGCGGTGAGGATCAACGCAGGCAGGGCCGAGGCGGCGCCGGCGCGCTTGGGGCGGCAGCTGCCGGGATCGCTCGTGGCGTTGCCGCTGAGCATCCTCGCGCCGCCGCCGACCGCGATCCGCTCCATCTCGACCTGCATGGTCAGGTTGCAGGTGAAGGGCAGGTCGGGCTGGAGCGCCTGGAGCAGGCTACCGTCGGCCGAGCCGCTCACATTGTCGAGCACCACGCGGCCGCTGAGATGCGCGATCATCCGCCCGCCGAGATCGGTGTCCGGCCCCGTCGCCTTCCAGTCGGCGGCGTAAGCGAGGGTCGTCAGCGAACGGAGCGGGGCCATCTGCCATTCGAGCTTCGAGCCGCCCGCGATGCCGACCTCGCCGTTCCACACCGTCCCCGCCACCCCGGTCCGCCAGGGGCGGTTCTTGAGCACGGCGCTGGCGGGAAGGGTGACCAGCAATGCGAGCAGATAGGCCCCTATGCCCAGGCCCACGAAGACGATAATAGGCCGGCGTGCCACAGCCCCCATATCCGGAGTCGGCAATGGACCGGCGGTCCCTGCTGCGCTTGCTGCAATCAGGCCTGGTCGCGTCAGCGGCATCGGTCGTGCTTCCCTCGCATGCTCTCGCAACGGCAGAGAAGAAGGACAAGCGCCCGATCGCCCTGCTGGTGCCGCTCACGGGGCCGCGAGCGCGGCTGGGCATTAGCATGCGGCAGGCGGCGTTGCTCGCGGAAAACAGCCAGTACGTGCTGAGCTTCGATACCGGCGGTACCGCGGCGGGCGCTGCTGCGGCGGCGGGGCAGGCGCTGCGCAAGAAGCCCGCATTGATCCTCGGACCGCTCACCGCCGCGGAAGTGCCCGCAGTGAGCAGCAGCGTCGCGGGCCGCGTTCCGATCATCGCCTTCAGCAACGACGCCGTGCTGCGCGCGCCGGGCACCTGGATCTTCGGGATCACCGCGCGCCAGGTGACCAGCGCGATCCTGCGCTACGCCCGCTCGCGCGGCATCAAGAATGTCGCGGTGATCGACGACGGCAGCCCGTGGAGCGCGGCCGCGTCGTTGGCGGCGGGGCAGCTCGAGGCCGAGATCGGCGTCAGCATCCGTGTGCTCGAAGTGAAGGCGGGCCAGCCGCTTCCCGCGGCGGGCGAGGCGCCCGACGCGGTGCTGCTCCCCGGCAGCGGCGAGGCGGTGCTCGCGGCGGCGCGCGGGCTCAAGGACACCGGCATCCAGCTGCTCGGCACGCTGCAGGGGATCGACAACCGTCCGCAGGCGCTGGAGGCGCTCGACGGCGCGTGGATCGCCAGTCCCGATCCCGCTGCGTTCGGCACCTTCGCGAGCGAGTTCGCCGCGCGCAACGGCGGCGAGGCCGGGACGATCACCGCGCTCGCCTACGACGCGGCGGGCATCGCCAACGCGCTGCGCAACGCGAACACGCTCAACACCGAAGGCCTGCTCGACGGCAAGGGCTTCCGCTGCGTGACCGGGCCGGTGCGCTTCCGCACCGACGGTTCGGTCGCGCGCGACTTCGCGATCCTCGTGGCCCGGCCGCACGGCTATGAACCGGTGGCGGTGAGCTCGGGATCGTGAGGCCTTCTTGTGGGAAGCGGCACCGACCCGCTCCCCCACCCGGCCTCCCAGCGGCAGGATCATAT
>NZ_JAPKNM010000031.1 GCF_026460985.1 Sphingomonas sp. | reverse complement strand
TCCAGGGGCACGAGAAGGGCTTCTTCATCGGCCCCTCGCTGTTCGACCGGGTCACGCCCGACATGCAATCCTACAAGGAGGAGATCTTCGGCCCCGTCCTCCAGATCGTCCGCGCACCCGATTTCGAGACCGCGCTCAAGCTGCCCAGCGAGCACCAATACGGCAACGGCGTCGCGATCTTCACGCGCAACGGCCATGCCGCGCGCGAGTTCGCGGCGCGGGTCAATGTCGGCATGGTCGGGATCAACGTGCCGATCCCGGTGCCGGTGGCGTACCATAGCTTCGGCGGGTGGAAGCGCAGCGCGTTCGGCGACGTCAACCAGCACGGCATGGAAGGCGTCCGCTTCTGGACCAAGGTCAAGACCGTCACCCAGCGCTGGCCCGACGGCTCCCCGGATGGGGGGAATGCCTTCGTCATCCCGACAATGGGATGAGCGAAGGGCCTGGATACGCTTCGTCCGATTTTCGTCCTTTGGTGGTGTTCTTGGGGTATGGCGCCATTCCCGGTCTCCCATGGGCCAGGGTCGACATGACCCGCCGCATCGCGACGATTGAGCCTGGCGACACGAAGAACGGGAAGGCGCTCGGCGAGCCCAGACGTGGCTCTGGCGGTTCTGTCCCGATAACAGGGTAGGCATGCGACCCACACCGGAGGAGGGCGGAACACCGTCAATCCTGGTTTCGGTGGAAAGGTCTCAAACTGGTGGCCGGAACCGACTGAAAAGAAATGGTGGACGCACTTGGGCTCGAACCAAGGACCCGCTGATTAAGAGTATCATTTAAAATCAAATACTTAGCTGCATTCGTTGCCAAATGATGTTAACAGTCCACAGGAGCCAACAACGAGCGACAACACGCGATTGGTCACAGTTCTGGATGCTGACTTTTTCGGCACAGTCCTAGCTTCGAATCGATGTCGTCAGTCTCGTTGTCGGCTCCTGAATGGCAAGCGCGGGCAGGGGCCGCGCGGCAACGAAGGACGCTCCAATGCGGCATGTTTTCACGCGAGAGGAACTGTACGAGCTCGTCTGGTCACGCGCGGTCGTGAAGGTCGCCGCGGACCTCGGCGTTTCGGACGTCGCGCTACGCAAGCATTGCATCAAGCACCGGATTCCGCTGCCCGATGTGAAATATTGGGGGCAGCGCCAGGCCGGCAAGCAACCGCGGCGCAAGCGGCTCTGCCGGGCGCCCAAGGGGGTTTCCGACCAGATCGTCATTTGCCCACGATCGCTCAAGGTCGCGGCGCCTTCGGTGCAGCAATCTGTCGCCGCGGCGC
Source organism: Sphingomonas sp. (assembly GCF_026460985.1). Lineage (GTDB taxonomy): Bacteria > Pseudomonadota > Alphaproteobacteria > Sphingomonadales > Sphingomonadaceae > Sphingomonas. The sequence goes on along the minus strand of NZ_JAPKNM010000031.1, from coordinate 16,594 downwards.
GGGCCCGGACCGCGGAGGCCTCTGATCGGCAGGACACGCATCCGCTGGTTGCCCATACGATCGAGGCCGCCAGGGATGCGGAGCTCGACGAGTGGCAGGCGATCAGCGGGTTGGGTTCCGACGCCTTCAGCATCCGCGTCCATCCGGGAGCGCTTCCGCGGGTCGAGCAGCTGCTCAACGCGCTCGTCCATGCGGCCCATGCCCGGGGGCTCAAGTTCCAGCCGGGCTGGGGCGGGCTTGCGCTGGTTGTCGACGGGGAGGCGGTGTCCTTCGCTGTGATCGAGACGATCCGAAGGAAACGTCGCATCGAGACAGCCGAGGAGTGCGCTGCCCGTGATGCGGGCCGGCCTGGAGATGATGATGTCGAGGCATGGCTCGACTATGATGAGGCCACCCAGATCCCGTGGTGGGAGTTCACGCCCACCGGCGAGCTGCGCATCGAGATGGGCGGATGGACCAATGTGATCGGAGCGACCAGAAAGTTCGTCGACACGCGTTCCCGCAAGCTCGAGACACGGATCGATGACCTGCTTGCGTCCTTCGCGGCGTTCGCCGCGGGCGCCAAGATCGAGCGCGCACGGCAGGCGGAGCGGGCGCGTCTCGAAGGGCTCGCCCGGGCTGAGCGCCTCCGTCAGGCGCGGCTCGCCGAGTTCGAAGCCGAACGCGTTGCATGGCTCGACCAGAAGCTGAAGGCGATCGCGGAGCGGGACAGGCTGAGGCAGTTCCTCGAGGAGCAGGCGCGCTCGGGCCAGGTCTCCGAAAATCACACCGCAATGCTCGAGTGGCTTCGTGACCGGCTGCATGCGACTGAACAGCGTGTGGCGTCCCGGGCCGTGCGCGCCGAAGTGGAGGATATGGAGGCATTCCACCGGACGGCTTTCGATATGGCGCTGCGGACAGGGCAGTTGAGTCCCGATCTCGCCCCATGACACGGGAGGACCTCATTTGCCGACGAGTCCGCCGATCAGATCACGACTGCGAACGGTTCTTCCGTGCGTGATAAAGATCTCGAGGATGTCGGCCCTGCGCGGAAGCCGTCAGCCGATGGGTCGCCACCAGTTCGCGACGCGTACGCGATCTGCCGCCTGTCGGCCCAATGTGCTGATGAAGTCGTCGAGCTCCTCGTCCGCGATATCGTCGAAACGTCCCGCCGCCGCATCGTCCCAGCCCAGCCGCGCTGCCTTCTTCAGCGCTTCCAATCGGACGGCATCCTCGGCCGCACGACGCTCGAGCAGCCGCAGCCCCTCACGCACCACCTCGCTGGCGTTCCGATAGCGTCCGGATTTCACCAGGCCCTCGATGACTTGGATCTGGTGGTCGGTCAGAACGAAGTTGCGAGTTGGCACTTCCTGGTCTCCGGCGACGGAACATACATCTGCCGATGGTCGGCGTCGCCATCACTCTCAACGAGATAGCGCGCCTGCCCACCGACGGTCGATGGAACGGGAGCGGCCCTTCCAGCCCTTCGTGATCGATACCCGTTACCGGGTAAGCTTCAGATCGGGCTTGTCGTCGACATAGCCTTGGAATCCTCCGGGGACCTCACGGAAGCGAAGGCATTTCGATATCATCGTGCCGGTGAGGCACACTGCTTCGCCCTTGACCGCCCATTTCACGGACATGGGGAAGGGGAGTCCCCCGCGGATGCGGCCGGTGCCATCCTTGTTCAGCGTGAGCTTGAAGGTCCTGCCATTCGCCGCCTTGGCCGACCAAGGCGCTCCGTCGGCTAGAGTGGCCGCCGCCGCTTGCGGGGCCAGATAGGCCTGATCCTGCGCGGCGCCAGTCTGGGCCGGAACGATAATGGCGACGGCAGCGAGCGCCGGCCATAGGTGCCTGGTGTCGGTCCTCATCGGGTTTCTCCTCTACTGAAGCGCGACGCGGGGCCTCCAGGTGCGCGGACGACCTCACCGCGAGTCATTGTTAGAATGATCGCTCTATTAATTAGGCGCAAGGGGGCGGGTGAAATAATTGGAGCGAACCTCTGCCCGTCGGAGGGAGAGAGAATTGCATCTGCTCGGCGGGTGCCCGTGAGCCCGCGCAGGGCCCTGATCGCTGCCGCGCGCGCAGGTCCGGTTTTGACGGTATGGCTGCAGGCGGAGATACAAAAATAGATCGATCGATCTATTAATCCTTGCGCGCCGGAATGTCGCCAGTTAGCTAGACCGAACGACCGGTCTAGGAATCATGCATGGTGCCGTCCCGCGTATTGGGAACGATAGGAACGCTGCTGCTGCTCGGAGGGTGCGCGATGCACCCGGGCGCGCCTCCCGCCACTGTCCGGACGCCTCCTCGCTGGGAGAATGGTGCCGCACCGGTATCGGCTTCGGCAACGATCGAGGAGCGCTGGTGGAGCAGGCTCGGCGACCCCGTGATCGACCAGCTGATCGACGCCGCACTGTCGGATAACCCGACCCTGGCGGAGGCGCTGGCGCGTGTCGACCAGGCGCGCGCGACCCTCGATGCCGGCCGGGCGGCACGGCTGCCGCGCGCGGATGTGAGCGGCGCCGCCTCCTACGGGCAGCAGAATCTCGGCACGGCGGGCGGCGTGAACACGGTCGGCGCGGCCACCGCTTCGATCAGCCCGAGCCTGAGCTGGGAGCTCGATCTTTGGGGTCGCGTCCGCAAGACCGCGCGCGCCGCGCAGAGCCGCCTCGACGCGCGCGATGCCGACGCGCGCGATGCCCGCCTGTCGATTGCCGCCCAGCTTGCCGCGGGCGTGCTGCGGCTGCGCGCGTGCAACTATTCGCTCGGGGCGCGCAGGGCCGACATCGCGTCGAGAAGCACCGAGCTCGAGCTGATGCGCACGCGCCTGTCCTTTGGCGCCGTCGCGCCCGTCGACGTCGCCAGCGCCCGCAGCAATCTCGCGAGCGCCGAGATCGATCGCATCAGCCAGCAGGAGCAATGCACGCGCGAGGTCGATGCGCTCGTCGCGATCAGCGGAGTCGATGCGGCGACGATCCGGGCGCTGCTGCCCGATCCCTCGGCTTCCGATGGCGGCAGCACGATCGTGCCGCAGGAGGAAGGAGAGGGCGATCTCGCGGGGATCATCCCCGCAGCGCCGCCCATGCGGCCGGTGCTGCCCGCCACGGTGCTGCTCCATCATCCGAGCGTGGTGGCGGCCGAGCGGGAGGCGAATGCGCGCTGGTCGGAAATCGGCGTGGCGCAGGCAGAGCGGATGCCGCGGATCGACCTGGTGGCGATCCTGACCGGGCAATGGCTCCGCGCCCTGGGCACGACGTCCAGCTTCGCCACCTGGTCGGCTGGGCCGCAGCTCTCCGGCACAGTCTTCGACGGCGGGGCCGGCGCTGCCAATGTCCGCAACGCCGAGGCGCGCTACCGCGAGGCGGTGGCGACGCTCGAGGGCGCTGTCCGCACCGCCGTTCAGGGTATCGAGGACGGGCTCGCCGCCCAGCAATCCGCGGAGCAGCGGCTGGCCAGGTCGCGCGAGGCGCTCACCGCCGCGCGGCTGGCCTTGAACGCCAATCAGGCGCGATGGCGCGCCGGCGCGATCGACCTGTTCGAGCTCGAGGCGTCGCGCCGCCAGTTCAACCAGGCGCAGGAGAGCGCGATCGCGGCAGCCCGGGACCATGCCGAAGCCTGGGTCGAGCTGGTGCGCGCCTCCGGCAACGCCTTCGACCTCGCAAGCGCCGTGCCCGACGGTCAACCACCGCTCGCGCTTTCCGCCGCCCTCGCGAACCACCCGCAATGACGGAAATGACTCACTCCATGCCCGATACATCGTCCGGTCCTTGCGAGGACGCATCTCCGGCCACCGGCGCGCCCCTGCCGCGCCGGCTCCTCATCTCAGGGATCGGTCTCGCCGCGGCGGCAGCGATCGGCCTCCTGATCGGCAGCGGCCGCGACGACGCGCCGGCCGCGCAGCCGCAGCCCGGCACGCCCGCGCTCACCGTCACCGCTGCCGCGCCGCAACGCGTGGATTGGCCTGTCACGCTTGCGGCGTCGGGCGCGATCGCCCCGTGGCAGGAAGCGATCATCGGCGCCCAGATCGGCGGCTACCGGCTGGTCGACGTGCGGGTGAATGTGGGCGACCGCGTGCGGCGCGGCGAGGTCCTCGCCCGCCTCGACCCGGCGCTGCTGCAGGCCGAGGAGGCCCAGCTCGTCGCGAGCTACGAGCAGGCGGAAGCCAATCGCCTGCGCGCGATAGGGATGCGGGGCAGCGGCGCGATCAGCGACCAGGACGTGCTGCAGTTCGTGACGCAAGCCAGGACCGCCGCCGCGACCCTAGCCGGCAAGCGCCTCGAGCTGCGCTACACGCATGTGGTCGCGCCCGATGACGGCACGATCAGCGCGCGCGCCGCGACGCTCGGCGCGGTCGTGCCGGCGGGGCAGGAGCTGTTCCGGCTGATCCGCCGCGACCGGCTCGAATGGCGCGGCGAGCTGACCGCCGCGCAGCTCAGTCAGGTCGGAATCGGCCAGGCGATCGCGCTCCAGCTGCCCGACGGCAGCGGCGCGTCGGCGACCGTCCGCCAGACGGCGCCCTCGCTCGACAGCCAGTCGCGTCTCGCCATCGTCTATGCCGATATCCGTTCCGGCAGCCGGGCCCGTGCCGGGATGTATGCCGAGGGTAGCATCGAGCTCGGGCGCAGCCCGGCGCTGGTCGTGCCTGCCGAGAGCGTGATCATCCGCGACGGGCGCAGCCATGTCCTGGTCCTCGCCGACGGCAGCGCCACCCCGCGCGTGTCGCTGCGCGATGTGACTGTCGGGAGGCGCCAGGGCCGCGAGGTCGAGATCGTCCGGGGCCTTGCCGCCAACGAGCGCATCGTCGTCCAGGGCGCCGGCTTCCTCAAGGACCGCGACATCGTCCGCGTCGCCGCGCCCGCGCGCCCGGCGGGAGCGGCGCGGCCATGAACTTCGCCACCTGGTCGATCCGCAACCCGATCCCTTCGATCCTCTTGTTCGCGCTGCTGGCGCTGGCCGGCTTCTGGGGATTCCAGCGGCTGCCGACGCAGGACCTGCCCGACCTCGACCTGCCGATGATCACGGTGACGCTGACCCAGCCCGGCGCGGCGCCGGCGCAGCTCGAGACCGAAGTCGCGCGCAAGGTCGAGGACTCGCTCGCCACGCTCGCGGGGCTCAACCATCTGCGCACCTCGGTGACCGACGGCGTGGTCTCGATCCAGGTCGAGTTCGTCCTCGAGAAGAAGCTCTCGGACGCGCTGATCGAGACCAAGAACGCGGTCGACAGCATCCGATCCGACCTGCCCGCCGACCTGCTCCAGCCGACCGTGAGCGCCGCCACCAGCGTCGGCGATCCGGTGCTGACCTACGCGATCTCGTCGACGCGCCTCAGCGAGGAGGAGCTTTCCTGGTTCGTCGACGATGCGGTGGCCAAGGCGGTTCTGGGCGTCCCCGGGGTGGGCCGGTTCGAGCGCGTCGGCGGGGTCCAGCGCGAGGTCCGGATCGAGGTCGATCCGGCGCGCATGAACGCGCTCGGCGTCACCGCGGCCGATGTGTCGCGCGCGCTGCGCCAGGTCCAGCAGGAATCCTCGGGCGGGCGCGGGCAGCTCGGCGGCGAGGAGCAGTCGGTGCGCACCATCGCGACGGTGCGCCAGGCGTCCGAGCTCGCCGCGCTCAGGATCACGCTGCCCGGCGGCAGGAGCCTGCGGCTCGATCAGGTCGCGACCGTCGCCGACACCAATGCCGAGCGGACCCAGGCCGCGCTGCTCGACGGCAAGCCGGTGATCGGTTTCAGCGTCTACCGCGCCAGGGGCTTCGATGAGGTCCGGATCGCCGAGGGGGTGCGCAAGGCGCTGGCGCAGCTCCGCCAGGCCGATCCCACGCTCGGCCTGACCGAGGTCTCGGGATCGGTCGGCCAGACGCTCGAGCAATATGAAGGCTCGATGGCGATGCTCTACGAGGGCGCGATCCTCGCCGTCATCGTCGTCTGGTTCTTCCTGCGCGACTGGCGGGCGACCCTGATATCCTCGGCGGCGCTGCCGCTCTCGGTCCTTCCGGCGTTCGCGGCCATGGCCTGGCTGGGCTTCTCGCTCAACACCGTCACCTTGCTCGCGCTCGCGGTGGTGGTGGGCATCCTCGTCGACGACGCGATCGTCGAGATCGAGAATATCGAGCGGCACCGGCACATGGGCAAGCCGATCCGCCAGGCGACCGAGGACGCGGTCACCGAGATCGCGCTCGCGGTGATGGCGACCACCATGAGCCTCGTCGTCGTCTTCCTGCCCACCGCGCTGATGAGCGGCATCGGCGGCCTGGTGTTCAAGCAGTTCGGCTGGACCGCGGTGATCGCGGTGCTCGCCTCGCTGGCGGTGGCCCGCCTGCTGACGCCGATGATGGCCGCCCATCTGCTCAGCCCCGAGCCGCTGCCCGAGCATGGGGACGGGCGGATCATGCGCTGGTACATGGCGGCGGTCCATTGGTGCCTCCGGTACCGCAAGACCACGGTGGCGGCATCGGTCGGATTCCTCGCCGCGTCGCTCGCGCTCATTCCGCTGCTCCAGACCGGCTTCATCCCGCCCTCCGACAACGGCATCACGACGGTCAGCATCGAGCTGCCGCCGTCGAGCTCGCTCGACGACACGCTGCGGGTGGCCGAGGCGGCACGGACGGCGGTGCGCGGAGTGGGCGGCGTCAGCCATGTCTTCGCCACCGCCGGCAATGCGCAGCGTGCCGGGCCGGGCGCCGCCCAGGCGGGCGAGGTCCGCCGGGCGTCGCTCACGGTCGTGCTGGCGCCCCGCGGGGAGCGCGCGCCGCAGCAGGCGGTCGAGAAAGCGACCCGCGAGCGGCTCCTGGCGGTTCCCGGCGCCCGCTTCGCGCTCGGCAGCGGCGGGCCCAGCGAGAAGCTGCAGATCATCCTGGCAAGCGACAATGCCGAGGCGCTGAAGGCAAGCGCGCAGGCGGTCGAGCGCGAGCTGCGCGGTGTGCCGGGCCTCGCCAACATCACCTCCACGGCCAGCCTCGAGCGGCCCGAGATCATCATCCGCCCCGATCTCGAGCGGGCCGCCGAGCGCGGCGTCACCACCGCGGCGATCGGCGACGCGGTGCGCGTGGCGACGAGCGGCGACTTCGATCCGCAGGTCGCGCGCCTCAACCTCGACAACCGCCAGGTCTATATCCGCGCGCGCATTCCCGACGCTGCCCGCCAGGACCTCGACACGCTGGCCAATATGCGCGTCGAGGGGCAGGGCGGCCCGGTGCCGCTCTCGAGCGTCGCCACGCTTTCGGTGGAGAGCGGGCCGGTCCAGATCGATCGCTACGACCGGCTGCGCAACGTCACGGTCTCCGCGGATCTTGGCGAAACCGCATTGGGAACGGCCCAGGCCGCCGCGGCCGAGCTGCCGGCGATCCGGGCGCTGCCGTCGAGCGTGCGGGTGATCGAGGCGGGCGATGCCGAGATCGTCGCCGAGCTCGGCACCGGCTTCGCCATGGCGATCCTGGTCGGCGTGCTCTGCGTCTATTGCGTGCTCGTCCTGCTGTTCGGGGATTTCCTCCAGCCGCTCACCATCCTGTCGGCGATCCCGCTCTCGATCGGCGGCGCCTTCCTCGCGCTGCTGCTGGCCAACAGCCTGCTCAGCGTGCCGTCGATGATCGGCCTCGTCATGCTGATGGGGATCGTCACCAAGAATTCGATCCTGCTCGTCGACTATGCGATCATGGGCCGCAAGGACGGGCTGTCGCTCTACGACGCGCTGGTCGATGCCTGCCACAAGCGCGCGCGGCCGATCGTCATGACCACCGTGGCGATGATCGCGGGGATGATGCCGATCGCGCTGGGCCTGGGCGCGGACTCGAGCTTCCGCCGCCCGATGGCCTTCGCCGTCATCGGCGGGCTGGTCACCTCGACCATCCTCAGCCTGCTCGTGGTGCCGGTGGTGTTCACCTATGTCGACGGCTTCGAGCGGCGCTTGCGCCGCTGGCTCCGGCGCACCCCGCCTTCCACGCCCGAACCCGCTGCCGCGCCGCCGCCGGCCGAGCCCTCGCACGCCTGATCCCCCGCGCCGACCGAAAGGAAACGCCCATGTATGCTTGCTCTCCTCCCCAAGCCGCCGCCCTGCGCGGCCTCGCGGCGCTGCTCGCATGCTGCGCGCCGCTCGCCGCGCAGGCGCAGGTGAGCGAGCCCAATGCCGATCCCGCCGAGCTTCCCGACGCCCCGCCGCCCCCTGGCCCGCCGGATCGGCAGCTGCAGGTCGGCCTGTTCACGGCCTACACCCCGGCGTTCCTCGGATCGAAGGATTACCAGCTCATCGCCGGTCCCAATATCCAGCTGCGCTATGACCGCATATCGCTCTCGCTGCAGGACGGGCTCGGCTTCGACGTGATCCGCGGCGGCGGCTGGCGCGTCGGGCCGTCGATCGGCCTGCGTCAATCGCGGCAGCAGGACGGCGACAGCCCCTTGCGGATCGCCGGCGACCGCAGCGACGCGCTGCTCGGGCTCGGCACGATCAAGGCGAGCGCGGACGTCGGCGGCTATGTCGCCTGGGAGAGCGGCCCGATCGGCGCGCGGCTCGACGTGCGCCAGGCGACCAACAGCGACCTCGGCCTGATCGCGACCTTGGGCCTGCGCTACACCGCGATGATCCCGACCTCTTCCGCGCCGCGGGCACGTCCGGCGATCTTCTCGATCGGACCGCGCCTGAGCTTCGTCGACGACAAGTACAACCAGGCCTATTTCGGCGTGACCGCCGCGCAATCGGCGCGCTCGGGGCTCAGCCCCTATCGCGCCGAGGGCGGGCTGCTCTCCGCCGGCGTCGGCGCGGTCGCGATCGTGCCGCTGAGCGAGTGGATCTCGGGGATGCTGATCGGCGCCTATGACCGGCTCGCCGGCGACGCGGCGCGTTCGCCGCTCGTCGAGGAGCGCGGGTCGCGCAACCAGGCGACGGTCGCGCTCGGCCTTTCCTACCGCTTCGGTCTCTGACCTGCTCCTGTCGCACGCCGGGCGTTTGCCCTCTGTCGCCCGGCGTGCGGCACCACCGCCGCGCGGAAGCCGATCGATGACGCCAAGGATACGGACCTGGCGCAGCTTGAAGCGCAGCGAGCGCCAGGCATTGCGCCTGCTGCGCGGCACCTTGCCGGCCTCGACCGATGCCGCGCTCCTGTCGGGCTTCCGGCGCCTGCGCGACCGGCTGGCGGACCACGGCATGAAGCCGCTTGCGCCGGCGGGGCGCTATGTGAGCGCCGATGAGGCGATGCTGCTCGCCAATCTGGCGGCGCTGCAACGCGGCCGCGCCGCCGCTGGCCCGGGCGACCATCGGCTTGCGCGGGACGTCCGGTCCGCGCTGATAGAATGCGCGATCCAGCTCGAGCGCGCCGGCTGCATCCTCGATGCCGGAGCCATCGCCCGCGTGAATGCGCCCGGAGATGCGGCGCCCCCTCGTTCCGGCGCCGCATGGACGGCGCGCAGGGCAAGGATCCTGGATTTCGTGGAAGAGCGCCGCCTGGTCCGGACGCGCGAGCTCGTCGCGCTGGGCGCGTCGCGCGAGAATATCCGCGCGCTGTGCAGCAAGGGCGCGATCCAGCGCGTCCGCCACGGATGGTATGCGGCGCGGTCGCTCAGCCGGGCGGAGATCGCATCGGTCTGTGCGGGTGAAGCGAGCGGGCATTCGGCTGCCAGCCCTGCGGCCAATGATAACGACCCGAGGCCCGGCAGGCCTCGATGAGCTGCCCGGTCAGCGGGCGCCGAGAAACCGCGTGACGAGCAATTCGATCATGTCGCCCAATCTGTCTCGCGGCAGGTCGGGCTGCCGGATCGTCACCGCCTTCATGCCGTCGATCAGGATGCCGATGAGGATGCTCGCCGCGAGGTCCGGATCGAGCGCCGCGTCGAGCTTGCCGTCGGCCTGGCCGCGGCGGACCAGGTCGGCGAGCAGGCGACGTCCACGCGCGCTATGCTCGCGGATCATGGTTCCGATCGCGGGGTTGCGGTCCGCCTCCGCGAGCAGCTCGAGCAGCAGATAGCCGCTATCGGCGCCGCCGGGCTTCGGCCGGCAGAAATGCTGCAGGAACGCCGCGAGCGGATCGGGCCCGGTCAATATCGCTTCCATTGCCTCGATCCCGGCCTTCAGCCGCAGCTCGGCGATCTCCTTGACGATCTCCTCCTTGCTCGCGAAATAGTGATAAAGGTGCCCCGAGCTGATCCCGGCCGCCGCCCGGATCTCGGAGATCGACGCCCCCTGGAACCCGCTGCGGGCAAAGCAGCGTTCCGCCGCGGCGAGGATCTCGCGGCGCTTCTGGTCATGCTTCTCGGGATCGACTTTCCGCATCGTCGATCTATGCGACAGAGCGGCCGGTCTATCAACGCCAGGGAGGCGGAAGTCCGCTTCGGCCATGAGGAAGCGCGCGGAAGCGTGCCGCGACCGCCCTAGCCATGCTCTCCCTGCACCGCCACGCCGATCCGCGCCAGCGCGTCCGGCGGCAGCGCCAGCCCGGCGACGGCCAGGTTCTCGCGAAGATGCGCGACGCGCGAGGTGCCGGGTATCAGCAGGAGGTTGGGCGAGCGCGCCAGCAGCCATGCCAAGGCGAGCTGGAGCGGCGAGAGGCCGAGCTGCCTCGCCTCCGTCGCCAGCGTGTCCGACTGGATTGGGTTGAAGCCACCCAGGGGAAAGAAGGGGACATAGGCGATCCCTTGTCCGGCCAGCGTGCCGATCAGCGCGTCGTCGTCCCGGTGCACGAGGTTGTACTGGTTCTGGACGCAGACGACGGGCGCGATGCGCTGCGCTTCCTCGACCTGCGCGGCGGTGACGTTGCTGAGGCCCAGATGGCGGATCAATCCCCGATGCTGCAGTTCGGCCAGCGCGGTGAACCGTTCCTCGATCGATCCTTCGGCGGGCGCCATTCCGGTGCCTTCGATGACGCGCAGATTGACGACATCGAGCGTGTCGACGCCGAGGTTGCGGAGATTGTCGTGCACGCCGCGCGTGAGGTCGGCGGGCGTCTGGGCCGGCCGCCAGCCGCCGTCCTCGCCGCGGAACGCGCCGACCTTGGTCACGATGACCAGCGCGTCGGGATAGGGATGGAGCGCCTCGCGGATGAGCTGGTTGGTGACGTGCGGGCCGTAGAAGTCGGCGGTGTCGATGTGGTTGACTCCGCTCGCCACCGCCTCGCGCAGCACCGCGAGCGCGGCGGCCCGGTCCGCGGGAGGCCCGAACACGCCCGGTCCGGCGAGCTGCATGGCGCCATAGCCGATGCGCGCGACCGGCCGGTCGCCGAGGACGAAGGTGCCGGCGCTCGAAATGTCAGTCATGTGCTCGCCTTCCATTTTCGCTTTGGTTCGGGATGCCGGTATCGGCCGCGCCGCCGGGCCGGGCCGGGCGGCCTGCCCCCCCGGGGACAGTGGCGGTGACCGTGAAGGGACCCGCGTCGGGCCTGTCGCCGAAACGCGCGTCGCCCAGCGTCACGCGGGTGCCGTCCGGGGTGCTGCGGATCGTCGCGAAGGGATAGCGCGACCAGTAGAGGAAATCGGCGACCGCCTCGTCCTGCCGGGCCGCCTGCGCGACCGCCGGGTGGCCCCTGTTGGCCGGGACGAGCGCGCGGTCGAGCGTCAGGCGGGCCCCGGGGAACCAGCGGAAATCGCCGAACCCGTAGCGGTCGCCGGTCCGGACGATGATCGCGCGGCGGGACGGATCGGCGAATACCGGGTTGGCCAGCACCGCGTCGGGCTCGCCCAGTCCTTGGGCGCGGAACGCCTGCGCGACGCGCGCTTCGGCCGCGCGGCCCGCGAGCGCCATCGCGCCGCTATAGAGGATGACGGCCAGAAGCGCGGTGATCACCGGGCCGGCATGGGCGGCTTGGCCGCGCCGCTCGCGGCGGCGGGACAGCCAGATGCCGATCCCCAGCGCCAGCCAGATCCAGGGGTCGGCGATGAACAGGACGTCACCGTAGAACCAGCGCTCCGAGAAAGGCATCAGCAGGCGGATGCCCCAGCTGTTCATCCAGTCGAGCAAAGGGTGCGAGAGCGTGCCGACATAGCCCAGCAGCAGGAGCTGTCCCGGCCGGACGGGCAGGCGCTCCGGCGGTCGCGTTCCCCGACGCGCCTGCCAGCGGTCGAGCAGCAGGAGCGCGACGGCGAGGAGCGCGGGCAAGACCAGCAGGCCGATCGGCCCATGGGTCCAGCCCCGCCGCCCCGACAGGCCTTCGCCGAAGAGAGCGCAGACTACGTCGATATCGGGGAGGTTCGCGCCGATCATCAGCGCCGGCATCGCAAGACCGGTCCGCCGCTTGAGGCCTGCCTGGCCGAGCGCTGCGCCGACCAGCGTGTGGGTGAGGTTATCCATGGCCGCCGAGACCCGTCGTCCGCCCGCCGGCTTCAGTCACGCGGCAGCTCGGCGCCGAGATTGCCGAACGCCTCGCGCACATGGTCGGCGACCGGCCGGCGTCCGCCTTCCTCGGCGAAGGCGTCGATGGCAAGGCGCAGCGCGCCGACCGACGCCATCGCCACCGCGCGCAGCGCGTTGCGGCGCTCGGGCTGCGGCCAGAGCTCGCACAAAGCCTCGAACGCGGCCTGTTCCAGCCGCAGATATTTGGCGAGGTTGCCCGCTCGGAGCTGCTCGCTCGAGCGGATGATCCGGTCGATCAGCAGGGCCTGGTCCGCATTGAAATGCGCCGGCATCCTGGTCAGGACGTTGCGAACGGCCTCGAGCGGGGACTGGTCCGTCGGTTCCGCCAGAATGGCGGCGCGGAAAGCCGTGGGGAGGCCGGCCTGCCAGGCGGCCAGCACCTCTTCCTTCGACTTGAAATAGTGGAAGAAGGTGCGCTTGGCGATTCCCGAGGCCTCCGCGATCGCGTCGAGCGTGGTCGCCTCATACCCTTTTTCGCCGAACAGCTTGAGCGCGGTTTCGGCGACGCGCTTCAGGGTTTCGCGGCGCTTGCGCTCGCGCCAGCCTTCGCGCTCCGATTCGTCGTTGGTCATGGGATTGGCACTACCATGGGTCGGGTTGAAACTTGATGCGGACAGGCGCTCGCAGCTGGCGGCTCAGGGTTCCGCGAGCGGCCGGGGCGGCGGGCGGCGCGCTCGCGCGGGTTCCCGGCTCGAGGCCGACCATCGCCGCGCTCTCGCGCCACAACCGGTCCTGGCCGTCGCGGTCGCGCGCCAGCTCGGACGGGTCGGGGAAGGTCGGCTCGCCCTTGACCAGCGAGACATAGATTCGCCCCGGGGGCGGCGCGATCCTGCCGAGCGCGACGTCGGCCAGCATTTTGCCCGAATGCTCGGGCCGGTTCATCACGAACTCGGGACGGAACAGCCCGATCAGGGGGAAGATCGTGCGCGTCAGAACCGTGACCAGCGCCTTTTGCACCGCCGAGGCGTCGCGGCCCGAGGCGCCGCCGGTGAGGCCGGGATTGAAGGCGACCACGCTGATCCGGCGGGCCGTCACCTCGTCCAGCCGGGCGAAGGACAAGGCGGTCATGAGGTTGCACAGCTTCGATGCCGTATAGGAGCGGATGCCCGCGCCGGAGCCTTTCGGGGTGGGATGCGCCCATTCCTCGAGGTCGAGCTTCTTGGGCGCGATTCCCTTGAACGGCGGATCGTGCATGTTGCTCGAGGTGATCACCAGCCGGCCCCGGTCGGCAAGGGCCGGCAGCAGCAGCCGGGCCAGCAGATAATGGGCGAGATGGTTCACCGCGAAGGTCAGCCCATAGCCGTCCGCGCTGCGCTGGTCGGCGTCGGACCCGTGCAGCCCGGCGTTGAGCGCCAGGATGTCGATGCGCGCGTCGCCGAGTTGGCGCTTAACCTCCTCGGCGAACGCGCGGACGCTCGCGAGCGAGGCGAGGTCGAGCGGCAGGATCTCGACGCCGGGCGGCGCGTGACGGCCGGTGCCGCGCGCGCCGATGATGACCCGCATGCCGTGCAGCGCGGCGAAATGCTGCACGGTATGAGCGCCGAAGCCGCTGGTGGCTCCGGTCATGACGATCACGCGCTGCGGCCCGGCTGCGTCCATGGCTGATTCTCCTGTGCTGATTCGGGTGGGCACCGTCGGACCGGCGCGGGGATCGCGGCGCGTCATCGGATCAGCGCCACGCCGAGGCGGAAGCGGGTCGCGCGCCGGTCATAGTCGAGCAGATTCTCGCCATAGCCGACGAAGCTCTGGCCGAAGAGGTAAAGCGACGGCAGGCCCTCGAGGATGCGGGGCAGGGGGTAGGACAGGTCCGCGCTGACCGCGCCCTTGCCGCTGGCGAAGTTGAAGCGGGTGGCGGTCGACAGGCGCAGGCCGTCGTCCTTGCCGATCTCGGCGGTCAGGCCGGCATTGCCGCGATAGCGGCGGATGTCGGGATTGTCCGAGAGGCTGCCGACGAACAGCGCGAGGCGCGGCGCGACCGACAGCCGATAGCCCTCCCCCAGAGGAAACGCCGCCATCGGCGCCAGATAGACGCTGTTGACGCTCCGCGAGGCGGCGCCGTCGCGTCCGTTGGACTCATGGGCGAACCCCGCCTGCGCGCTGACCGAGACGCCGCTCGCCAGCGTCCTGGAGGGGGTCAGATAGAAAAGCTCGGGCTGGAAATCGATGTTGCGGAACGGCAGCGACTCCGCCCCCAGATCCCAGAACATGCGCTGGGTATAGGCGAAATGAAGTCCCTCGCGCCCGGCGCCCGGCGCGCCGGTCTCGCCGATGCCGAACAGGCGGTATTTGAAGCTGATCTGCAGCCGGGCCTCGCTGTTCGTGCCCGGCCCGTAGACGGCGTAGATCGGCTGATAGGCGCTGAAATTGCCAAGGAACTGATTGCCGGCCGAACGATCGGCCGGGGGCGGGGCGGCCTGCGGCGCCGGGCTTCGGCCCGCCATGTCCTCGGCCGGCGCGGCCTGCGCGAGGGCGGACCCGCCATAGGCGCGCTCGCTCACCACCAGCTGCTGGCCCGACAGCGCCGGGATCGACAGGACCGCGCCGTCGATCACGACACCGCCCGGCACCTGCAGCCGGTAGCGCGCCTGGGCGAAGCCGCCCGGCGGGACCGTGCCGTCGGCCGCGGTCGCCTTGTCCCGCGCGAGCCAGACCCGCCGCTCCGCTCCGTTTGCGGTCAGGCGTGCCTCGACGCGGTCGGGAAGCGCCATCGGCGCGGGGGCGCCGCCTTCGTTGAGCAGGCGCAGGTCGACAAGGACGGCGCCGTCGGCGTCGCGCTGGCCGGCGTCACGGATGACGATGTCGGGCCGGCCCTGCGCCGCGGCCTCGCAAGCAACGCCGCCGAGCAAGGCGAGGAGCAGCGCCGCGTGCGCCTGCGCCGGCCTGAGCGGCGCGATTGGGTCCTTGTCCATGCCGCGTCCCTAGCAGATATTGCACACGTTGCAAATATGCACTTGTTGCAATATAAGGATGCGAGAACGGATTCGAAGGACCCCGATGAAACGCGTGCAATATGACTGCTATGGCGGTCCCGAAGAGATGTATGTCGAGGAATGCGCCTTGCCCCCGGTGAGGGCGGGCGAGGTGGGCGTGGCGATCCGGGCCGCGGCGATCAATCCGTTCGACTGGAAGCTGCGCCAGGGCGCGATGAAGCTCGTGACCGGCGGTCGCTTCCCCAGAGCGATGGGAACCGACTTTGCCGGCGTCGTCGAGGCGGTGGGCGAGGACGTGACGAGCGTCCGCGTCGGCGACGAGGTCTTCGGCAGCATCGATTTCAAGAAGTCGGGCGCCTTTGCCGAAGCGGCGGTGGTCGATGCCGCGCACCTCGTGAAGAAGCCGGCGGGGCTTTCGTTCGCCGAGGCGGCCTGCCTGCCGATTCCGGCGATGACCGCGTGGGTCGCGATCGTCGACAAGGCGCGCGTGCGTGCCGGGTCGCGCGTCTTCATCCATGGCTGCAGCGGCGCGGTGGGCGCCTTCGCGGTCCAGCTGGCACGCTCCCGCGGCGCGCAGGTCTCGGGCGCGTGCGGCCCGGCCTCGCGGGTCGGCGTCGCCGCGGCCGGCGTCGACCCGGTCTTCGACTATGCCGACAAGGACGGCATCGCGCAGCACGGGATGTTCGACGCGATCTTCGACACGCTCGGCACGCTCGATGTCGGCGAGGGGCTGTCGCTGCTGAACCGGGGCGGCGTGCTCGTCGACATCAATCCGACACCCGCCAGGATGCTTCGCGGCATGCTGACGCGACCGTACAAGCTGGCCTTCGCGACAGCGGGGGTGAAGCACTTGCCCGGCATCGCGGAACTCGCCGATGCGGGGATATTGCGGCCGACCGTCGGCCGCGAGGCGCCGTTCGGCGACGCCCTGCCGGTCATCGCCGAGCTCGAAGCCGGCGCGCGTGCCGCGGGCAGGACCGTGCTCATCTTCGAAGGGACGTCCGCATGACCATCATCACCGTCACCGCGCCGAGGGGCCGGCTCGACCTCGCCCGGCGCAGGGAGCTTGCGCGGAGCCTGACCGACGCGGTGCTCGTGCCCGAGATCGGGCAGGCAGCGCCGCCGGCGCGCGCGGGCTTCCAGGTCCATTTCGTCGAGTTCGAGGCCGATGCCATGGCGATCGGCGGCGCGCTGCTGGCCGACCAGCCCGATCGGCCCGACGTGATGACTGTCGACGTGGCGGTGATGGACGCCGCCTGGCCGTCGTCGCTGCGGGCCGAGGTCATCGCCAACCTGCTCGCCGCCACCGCCGAAGCCTGCGGGCTGGCGGTGCCTTCGCCGGGATGGTGGGTG
>NZ_JAPKNM010000030.1 GCF_026460985.1 Sphingomonas sp. | reverse complement strand
GGGGGCGCTGGAAGCATTCTTTGTCGAGCGTTCCGGCCGCGACGGCTTGAACGGCTCCATCCTCATCGCCCGTAATGGAAAGCCGATCTACCGCAAATATGTCGGGCCCGCCGATCGTGAAACCGGCCGCGCGGTCTATGCGAACACCGAGTTCGAGCTCGCATCGATCGGCAAGCTCTTCACGGCGACGGCGGTGCTCCAGCTCGTCGAGCGCGGCAAGGTCCAGCTCGATGCACCGTTCGTGCGCTACTTTCCCGAATTCCCCTATCCGGCAATGACCGTCCGCCAACTGCTTTCGCACAGCTCCGGTCTCTCCGATCAGGACATGGTGGGCTTCGTCGAGGCATATGCGCCGAAGCTCGCCCCGCGTCCGTTCACGATGGGAGACCTGGTTCCGGCTATCGTCGCTGCCCGCCGTACGATGAAGCGCAAGCCCGGCGAGCGCTGGTGGTACTCGAATCTCGGCTTCCAGCTGCTCGCATTACTTGTCGAGCGGCAATCGGGCGAAGCGCTGCCCGATTATCTTGCCGCGCATGTCTTCCGGCCTTCGGGGATGCGCCACAGCTATATCAAGACAGCACTGATCAACCGCCCCGATACTCCCAACTTCGCGCAAAACTACGCCTGGCCAAATCGCTGGTCGCGCGAACGCCGGCGCCTCGAGGGCGCGCGCGGCTATTATGCGGAAACGCTCTACGGAAACGCATCGGTGGTGGCCACCGCGGACGATCTGCTGCGGTTCGACACAGCGCTTCGAAACGGCGTTCTGTTGAAGCCGGAGACGCTCGATCGGGCCTACACGCCCCAGCGTCTCGCCGACGGATCGCCGGACTTCGTATGGCTCGGCATCGGCGGGATGGGCGATGCCGATAACGGCCTGGGATGGTTCCGCTTTCGCGACGAGAGCATGGGCAGGATCGTCTGGCACACCGGCGGCATGGCCGGATGCCAGACGATCCTGATGCGCAACCTGGACAACGGCCTCACGGTGATCCTGCTCAACAATGCCGACAGCGAGAATCTCTACAAATCGGCACTCTCGGCAATGCGCATCCTCAGCGGACGCGCGCCGCTCGACGAGCCGGTGTCGCTCACCCGGATCTATGGCGCGACCCTGGTCGAGCAGGGACCGGAAGCGGCGCGAGCGAAGCTCGACGCGCTTCGGCCGGATACAAGGCACTATCAGCTATCCGAGGACGCTCTCAACAATCTTGGCTACGGGCTGATGGAGGATGGTCGGGTACGGGAGGCTATCGCTGCGTTCCACACGATGACCGATCTGTTTCCAGCCAGCAGCAACGCCTTCAACAGCTATGGGGAGGGCCTGGAGAGCGCCGGATTGCTCGTCACCGCGCGGAACGCCTTCCAGCGCTCGCTCGAACTTGACGCCAAAAACACTGACTCTCTGAAGGCACTGAAACGGATCGAGGCTGCGCTCGCGCTGAGTAGAAATCGATAGCGGCGGCTTAGGAGGACTACCACATCGCGCGCCATGGCTGCCCTGATGAAGCGTCTCCTCCGGTACCGGGGCTCACACACGCATGAGAACGATAATATACATTATGTAAAATTCAAGCCGCTTCAGAGGTTCGGCTTCCTGCCCTTCACGGTCGCGGCGATCTGGTCCTCGCTGAACCTGCGGCGCTTCATTCCGTCCAACTCCACTCGGGATCGGTCACATTTCAGGCGAGCCCGTCGAGCCAAAGGCGTCCTTGTCGGCCAAATGATCCTATAATCTCTCTTGGGGGACATGTTCGCAGAGCGGGTCGCATTCTTCTGGAGCTGACAGCCGGAGGCAGCGGGACCAACGGGGACCAATCTGATGTTGGCCATTAGCGAGTTTGTCGACGGCAACACGCTGGTTATCGTCAACATCGTTCTGAGTGCCGTTTCGGCGCTGGTCATGTTTTGTCTGCGCATAAGCAGCAGTAACGCCAAGGGCCTGATCAGCTGGGCATTAAGCAACGCCCTGTTCGCGCTCGGCTTCCTGATGCTGATGAGCTATTATATCCATTGGCCAGATATCTTGAATGCGATGGTCGCCAACCTTCTGATCGATGGCGGCGCGATCCTGGCCTATGTTGCCGTGCTGCAATTCCTGGAGCGACCAAAGTCCGATCTGTGGCTGATCGCGCCCACAATATTGCTATGCGCCATCGAATTTACGCTGTTCCTGATTCATGGGACGGACATGGGCATGATGGTGCTGCTCGGTGCATTGGCGCGCGCCATCGTCACTATCGGGGCCGGGTGGCAATTGTGGCGCCATGCCGATCCGTATTTGCGACCGGCCTCCACCATTTCGGCGATTTTCCATTTCCTGTGGGCCGGGATGCTGTTCACCCGGATCGGGTGGTGGATATCGAGCCAATATCATCCCGTGGATTGGGATCCCACCACAGCCTATGCGTTGATGGTCCGCATCGTACTGACCTTCGTCGTAACGCCCAGCTATCTCTGGATGGTCACACGCCAGTTGGACCGGAAACTGCTGGAGCAGGCACGGCAGGATCCGTTGACCGGCATAGCCAACCGCAGGGTGATGTGGGACTGCGGCCAAAGGGCCATGGGCACGGCACGACAGAAGGAGACGAAGAGCGTCAGCCTGCTGATGATCGATGTCGACCATTTCAAGTCGGTGAACGATCGGTTCGGCCATGGCGTTGGCGATCAGGTGTTGGTGGGGATCGCTGGAATCCTGACCGAGCAGATACGCGATCGAGATATCGTTGCTCGCGTCGGAGGCGAGGAATTCATGGTGCTGCTGCCGGAAACCGAACAGGAAGCGGCCATGACCGTCGCCGATCGGTTGCGGTCGGCAGTCGAACAAGCCCCCTTCCCCCTGGAGGATGGCCGGACGCTATTCTGCACGATCAGCATAGGCCTCAGCCTTTTCGATCAGGATGCCGAGAACTGGGATGGCCTAGTCCTCGCTGCCGACCAGGCGCTCTATTGCGCGAAGCGGCTCGGCCGCAATCGGATCGAAACGCCTCCTCCCGTGGAAGCTGCCGTCACCGCGGCGTACAGCTAGGGTCGCCGCGATGACGGCCCTCTCCTACAGCCCGAGCCTGAGCGTGATCGCGGGCAGCAGCTTGAAGCTCGACCGGTCGGCCGAGTCCAGATTGGAATTGACCTCGATCCAGCGCACGCCGAGGCCCAGCGACCGTAGCAAACTGCCGTCGCCGCGCGCCACGGCACCGGCGAAGTCCAGGCCGAGAAACGCCTCGAACCGCCAGTCGCGGCGCTTCCCGCCGATCGCCGGATTGGCATTCTGATACCAGCGGCGGTCGACGATCCCCTCGGCGATGAGGTTGATCTCGTTGCCGACGGGAGCCACGCCCTCCATCCACAGCTCGCCGGCGAGATAGTCGTCGAGGTCTTGCGTCGAGTTGACCCAGCGCGGCGCGAGCTCGAACCCGATCTCCACCGGCCCGACCTTGCCGCCATAGCGGAGGCCGGCCGTGAGCGTCTGGCTGGTCTCCAGCCCCTCGCCGAAGAAATCGTCGAAGTCGCGCGCGACGGCGTAGCTGAGGAAGGACGAGAAGCCCGACGCCCCGGGCCGCGTCCGCAGCTCCAGGCTCGCAGCCAGGCTCGATTCGAACGGCGTGTCGTTGTCGGTGTCGATCGTCGTCGAGGGACCTGCGTCGAATTCGAGCTCGAGCCCGGACGAGAGCGGCTGGCGGGTGACGAAGGTCAGCGACACGTTCGTCTCGTCGCTGGCGCGCGATGAAGATCCCAGCGGATTGTGCGAGACGAGCTCGGGCGCGACCTCCAGCTCCAGCCACGCCCGGCGCGGCGGGCGCTCATAGCCCGGGATGTGCAGTTCGCTGGTGTCGGGGCCCGCCCCCTCCTCGCCCGGCGGCGGCTCCGACTGGGCAAGGGCCGGCGGCGCGATCGACAAGGCGCTCGCGAGGCACAGGATAGCGGCGGCGATCTTACGGAAAGGCATGTCGTCCTCCGTTGCGTCGTCAGGGTGCCGTCGGGCCGCGGCCGGTCCGGATGTTGAGCCAGTCGGTGACGGCGAGCAGGAGCATCGATATCAGCAGCGCCAGATGGATGATCACCATCCATCGCAGCACATCGACATCCACGGCGATGTTCTCGCTCATCTTCATGAAGAGGCGCAGCAGCGCGATCGACGATATCGCGGTGATCGACGCCATCAGCTTCATCTTCATGCCCGCGAAATCGATCGTGCCCATCCAGCCGGGACGCGACCCGGGTTCGCTCTCGATCCGGGACACGAAATTCTCGTAGCCGGCGAAGATGACGATGAGGACGAGATTGGCGACGAGCGACAGGTCGATCAGCGACAGCACCATGACGATCGCCTCGGACGAATTCATTCGCAGGATCGACGTCAGATGCTCGAAGAGCTCCCTGCCGAACACGAACAGCAATATCAGCAGCGCCAGGACAAGGCCGACGTAGAACGGCACCATTATCCAGCGCGAGTCCAGCAGCCCTCTCGATAGAATCCGGTTGGCCAGGAATGCCATCTGCTGCTTGGGCATCGATGCCTCGCAAACTCATGTTGGAGGGCGAGTAGAATTGACCACGCGTATTCATCGGCCGCCGAGCCAGATGACTTCGACGACTGATCAAGCAATACCCCGACTATCGCTGAATCCTCAGGCCTGCCAATCGGTACATCCGCCTCGTTCCGGCAGGGTTTTTCCTGATCACATCGATACGGGCGCATAGGCATCGTCCAGCGGGAGCGGTTGATACACGCCCTTCTGGTTGAGGAGCCTTGCCGTGAGCGGCAATTCTGACCGGTCCACTACCGGCATCGCCGCGAAGCGCGCGCTCCTGCTTCCCATGCTGCTGGCGGCGTGCGGCGGCGGAGGCGCCGGGCAGCAGCAGGCGGCCCCTCCCCCCAAGGTCCTGGTCGAGACCGTGCGGGCGGGCGCGATCCCCAATCTCGTCGAGCTGCCCGGACGGATCGAGGCGGTGCGATCGGTGGAGATCCGCGCCCGTGTCGACGGGATCGTCGAGCGCCGGCTGTTCACCGAGGGCCGCGACGTCGCGGCGGGCGCGGCGCTCTTCACGATCGACCCGCGCGACATGACCGCGCAGCGCCAGCAGGCCGCCGCTCGGCTCCAGACCGCCCGGGTCGCCCGCTCGCACGCCGCCTCGATCGTCGGGCGCTTCGAGCCGCTGGTGAGCCGCAAGGCGATCAGCGCGCAGGAATATGACGCCGCCCTCTCCTCGCTCCGGCAAGCCGATGCCTCGGTGCGCGAGGCGCAGGCTGCGGTCGACCGCGCGCAGCTCCAGCTGGACAACACCACGGTGCGCGCGCCGATCGGCGGGCATATCGGGCGCGCGCTGGTGAGCGAGGGCGGGCTCGTCAGCGCCGCGGCGGGGACGCTGATGGCGCAGGTGGACCAGCTCTCGCCGATCTTCGCGACGTTCAGCCAGTCGAGCGCCGAACTGCTCGAACTCACCCAGGAGATCCAGGCCGGGCGGATCAGCGTGCCCGATTTCCGCCGCGTCGAGGTTCGGCTGCTGAAGGAGAACGGAGCGGAATACGGGATCGTCGGCTATCTGGATTTCGCCGAGCAGTCGGTCGATCCCTCGACGGGCGGGCGCATCCTGCGCGCGCGGTTCGACAATCCGGCGCGCGTGCTGCTGCCGGGCCAGTTCGTGCGCGGCGTGGTCACCGCCGGCACGATCCAGGGCGGCATCACCGTGCCCGAGCGCGCGGTCCAGATCGGCGCGGCGGACGCCGCCGTGTTCACCGTCGGCGCCGACGGGGCCGTGGTGCGGCGCGGCGTCACGCTGGGCGGCCAGACCGGCGGGCGGTGGATCGTCGGATCGGGGCTGAAGGCCGGCGAGCGCGTGATCGTCGACGGCTGGCAGCGCGTCCAGCCGGGGCAGAAGGTCGATGCGCAGCCCGCGCCGCCAGCCGCGGCCGCCTCACCAGCCGCCGCGAGATGAACCGCTTCTTCGTCTATCGCCCGATCTTCGCCTGGGTGATCGCATTGCTCGTGATCCTGTTCGGCGCGATCGCGCTGCGCAGCCTGGCGGTGGAGCAATATCCGGATGTCGCCCCGCCCTCGCTCAGCATCTCGGCCAGCTTCAGCGGCGCCGACGCCCGCACGCTCGACCGCACGGTCACGTCGGTGATCGAGCGCGAGATGAGTGGCATCGACGGCTATCTCTACATGTCGTCGACCAGTCGCGCGAACGGCACCGCGTCGATCAACGTGACCTTCGAATCGGGCACCGATCTCGATACCGCGCGGGCCCAGGTCCAGGAGCGGATCAGCCGGGTCGAACCCCGGCTTCCCGAGGAAGTGCGCCAGCTCGGAATCCGCGTGACCAAATCGGGCGCGGGATTCCTGATGTTGATCGCGCTCAACTCGAAGGGCGGCGCCACCAGCGCGCTGGAGATGGGCAATTTCGCGTCGAACAACATCGCCGACGAGCTCCGCCGCGTTCCCGGCGTGGGCGACGTCCAATTGTTTGGCTCCTCCTTCGCGATGCGGATCTGGCTCGATCGCGAGAAGCTCGCCGGCTTCGGCCTGTCTCCGGGCGAAGTGCTCGCGGCGGTCCGCGAGCAGAACAGCCAGACCGCGGGCGGTGGACTGGGATTGCAGCCGGTCGACGGCTCCACCGAATTCACCGCGCAGATCGTGACGTCGGACCGCTTCTCTACCGCCCAGCAGTTTCGCGACGTGATCATCCGCAGCACCCCCGGCGGATCGATGGTCCGGCTGGGCGACGTGGCTCGCGTGTCATTGGGCAACGAAAATTACGGGTTCCGGCTGACGCTCAACGGCGCGGAGACCGCCGGCATGGCGGTCCAGATAGCCAGCGGCGCCAATGCGCTCTCCACCGCGGCGGGGGTGCGCGCGCGGCTGCACCAGCTCGAGACGAGCTTCCCCGCCGATATCGGCTGGACCACGCCGTTCGACACCACGCCGTTCATCACCGCATCGGTCAACAGCGTGCTGCGCACGATGGTCGAGGCGATGATCCTGGTCTCACTGGTCGTTTTCCTGTTCCTCCAGAGCTGGCGGACGATGTTCGTGCCGACTTTGGTGGTGCCGATCGCCTTGCTCGGCGCCTGTCTCGGGCTGCTGCTGTTCGGCGCGTCGATCAACCTGCTGTCGCTGTTCGCGATGATCGTGGCGATCGGCATCCTCAACGACGACGCGATCGTGATCGTCGAGAATGTCGAGCGCATCATGCGCGACGAGGGGCTCGACCCGCGCGAGGCGACCGTGAAGGCGATGGGGCAGCTCACCGGCGCGATCGTCGCGACGACCCTGGTGCTGCTCGCGGTGTTCGCGCCGATGGGCTTCTTCCCGGGCTCGACCGGCGGGATCTACCGCCAGTTCTCGCTGACCATCGGCATATCGCTGGTGATCTCGACGGTGCTGTCGCTGACGCTCGCCCCGGCGCTGTGCGGCATGCTGCTGCGCCCTCCCTCCCCCGCCGGATCCGAAGCCAAGCCCGGCCCGCTCGGCCGCTTCTTCGCCGGCTTCAACGGCGTGCTGGATCGCGGGACGACCAAATATCTCGGCGCGGTCGCCGCGATGGTGGTGGCGCCGCTGCGCTGGGCCCTGGTGTTCGTGCTCGCGACACTGGTCACGGTCGTGCTGTTCGGGCGCCTGCCCGGCGGCTTCCTGCCCAGCGAGGACCAGGGCTATGTCTTCGTCGCCTATACCGCCCCGCCGGGCGCGACGATGGCGCGGACCCAGCAGGTGGTCGACCAGGCCGAGGCGTTCCTGCGCAAGCAGCCCGAGGTCCGCAACGTCGTCTCGGTGATCGGCTTCAGCTTCTTCGGCCAGGGGCAATCGGCGGGCATGTCGTTCGTCGACCTCAAGCCCTGGGGCGAGCGATCCGGCGCCGCGCATTCGGCCGACGCACTGGTGCAGCGGAGCAACGCCGCCTTCTCCCGGATCCCGCAGGGCATGGTGTTCGCACTCTCCCCGCCGCCGATCCAGGCGCTCGGCAACGCGACCGGCTTCTCGATGAAGATCGAGGATCGCGGCGCGGCCGGCAGCGAGGCGTTGCAGCAGGCGAGCATGGCGATGATGGCGGCGGCGGCGCAGAGCAAAATCCTCGCCGGCGTCCGGCCCGAGGGCATGCCGCCCGCCCCGCAGCTCTCGCTCCAGATCGACCGGATCAAGGCCCGCGCGATGGGCCTCCAGATCGGGCAGGTGAACCAGGCGCTGTCGATCGCCTTCGGCTCGGCCTATGTGAACGACTTCGTCCATGACGGGAACATCCTGCGCGTCTTCCTGCAGGCCGACGCTTCGCAGCGGATGCGGCCCGAGGACGTCGCGGCGCTGCGCATCCGCAACGACAGCGGCCAGATGGTGCCCTTCTCGGCATTCTCCACCATGCGCTGGACCTCGGGGCCGCAGCAGCTGGAGCGCTATAACGGCTTCCCCTCGGCCACGCTCTCGGGCCAGGCGGCCCCCGGCTATTCGAGCGGCGCGGCGCTGCGCGAGATGGAGCGGATCGCGCGCGAAGTGCTGCCGCGCGGCTTCGCCTATGAATGGACCGGGATCGCGTTCGAGGAGAACCAGGCCGGCGGGCAGATCGGCATGCTGCTCGGCCTCTCGGTCGTCCTTGTCTTCCTGCTCCTCGCCGCCCTGTACGAGAGCTGGTCGATGCCCGCGGTGGTGCTGCTGATCGTGCCGCTCGGCATTATCGGCGCGGTCTTGTTCACCATGGCGCGGGGGATGTCCGCCGACGTCTATTTCAACGTCGGGCTGATCACGATCATCGGCCTCGCCGCCAAGAACGCGATCCTGATCGTCCAGTTCGCGCTCGAGCAAGAAGCCGAGGGTCGCGGCCCCTATGCCGCGACGATGAACGCCGCCTCGCAGCGGCTGCGGCCGATCGTGATGACCAGCCTCACCTTCGTGATTGGCATGGTCCCGCTGGTCCTCGCCACCGGCGCCGGCGCTGCGAGCCGCCAGGCGGTGGGCACCGGGGTGATGGGCAGCATGCTCACCGTGACCGCCTTCGGCATCTTCTTCACGCCGTTCTTCTATTATTCGGCCCGGCGCTGGATCAGCGGCAAGAAGGACCCCGAACCGGAGGCGCCCGGCCATGGCTAGGCGCTGGCCCGGTCTCCTGCCCATCGCGGCGCTCGCCGGCTGCAACCTGGCCCCGCCCTATGAGCGCCCGACGCCGCCAGTGCCCCCTGCCTTCGACGCGCAGCCTGGCGGCACGCTCGCGACCGAGATCGCCTGGCAGAATTTCTTCGGGGACCCCCGGCTCAGATTCTACATCGCCGCGGCGCTCGCCAACAATCGCGACCTGGCAGCGTCCACGGCGCGGATCGCCCAGGCGCGCGCCCAGTTCCGCATCCAGAATGCGGCGCGCCTTCCCCAGATCGACGCCTCCGCATCGGCCGGGCGTTCGCGATCGGCCACCCGCGACGCTGCGGGCAACCCCATTTCGGTGACTTCGGACCAGTTCGGCGCGCAGGTCGCGGTCAGCGCGTTCGAGCTCGATTTCTGGGGACGCGTGGCGAACCTCAGCGAGGCGGCGCGCCGCCAGTATCTCGCCACCGGGGAGGCCCGGCGCGCCTTCCGCCTGTCGCTGATCAGCAACGTCGCCGCGACCTATTATGCGATCCGATCGGGCAGCGAAGGCGTGGCGCTTGCGGACCGCACGCTGGCGACGCGGCGCGAGACGCTCGAGATCGCGCGACTGCGCCTCGACGCGGGCGTGACCTCGACCATCGACTATGACCAGGCCAATGCGCTGGTGACCCAGGCCGAGATCCAGCGCGCCGAGCTCGTCCGCGTCACCGAGCAATTGTCGAACCAGCTGCTGGTGCTGATCGGCGGCCCCGCCGAGGCCGCGCCGCCGCCGGGCCGGCCGATCGCGGATGCGGGGCAGTTCGAGGCGCTCGATCCCGGCCTGCCCTCGGCATTGCTCGCCAACCGGCCCGACATCCTCCAGGCCGAGCACCAACTCCGCGCGGCGAACGCCAATATCGGCGCGGCGCGGGCGGCACTGTTTCCCAGCATCTCGCTCACCGGATCAGGCGGAGTCGCGTCGACCGCGCTCTCGAGCCTGTTCGACAGTCCTTCGCGCGTCTGGTCGTTCGGGCTCGGTGGGCTGCTCTCGATCTTCGACTGGGGACGGCGCCGGGCCCAGGTGGATTTGAGCCGCGCCCAGCGCGACGAATTGGTCGCGCTCTATCAGCGCACCGTGCAGAACGCCTTCCGCGAAGTCGCCGATGGGCTGGTCGGCCGCCAGCGACTTGCCGAGCAGATCGTGGCGCAGGAACAGGCCGTGCGCGTCCAGGGCCGCCTCGCCGAGACCTCGAAGCTGCGCTACGACAATGGCGTCTCGCCCTATCTCGAAGTGCTCGACGCCCAGCGGGGGCTGTTCGCGGCCGAGCAGGCGCTGCTCCAGCTGCGCGCGG
Organism: Sphingomonas sp.; assembly: GCF_026460985.1. GTDB lineage: Bacteria > Pseudomonadota > Alphaproteobacteria > Sphingomonadales > Sphingomonadaceae > Sphingomonas. The sequence continues at coordinate 1,633 of NZ_JAPKNM010000030.1, read as the reverse complement.
CGGCGCTCCAGAACGGCGTCTCGCTCTACGCCGCGCTCGGCGGCGGCAACGAGCCTCCCCCGGCACCGGCGCCGGGCGGCGAATAGCTTCAGATCTCGTCGTTTCCGGCAGAGCGCCTGCGCTCGGGCCTTGTAGGGGCCGTGGTGGCGTCGCTGCCTTCGTCGGCGGAGTCGCGCCTGGGTTCGAGGATCAGCGTCTTGTTCTCGACGCGCCAGCTGTGCAGCCGCGACAGGAAGTTCATGCCGAGCACGTCGAGCTCGCCGAAATTCTCCGACACCACCACGCCCAGATCCTCGGTCGCGAGCGGACCGATGGCGAGGCGCTGGATGTTGCCGCGGCGCGCGGCGACGGTGCCGTTGGCGGTCTCGATCATCACCGGCAGCCCGCTCCCCTCGCCGACCTCCGCCGCGGACGCCGTCCGTTCCGAGATCGCGGTGATCGTCGCGCCGCTGTCGATCAGCATCCGCCGCTCGACGCCGTTGATCGTCACCCGCGCCCAGAAATGGCCGTCGGGTGCCATGCGGATGCGCACGGTCTTGCCCTCGACCTGCTGGTCGTCGATCCCGAGCCGCGCCGAGGCAGCGGCGAACATCGCGCCGATCTCGTGGCGATGCGCCACCGCGAGCACGGTCAGCACGATGATCAGCGCCCAGGTCACCAGCGATCGCAGCACGAAGCCGATCGACAGCCGCCGGACCGAAAGCGCGCTGAGGACGAGCACCAGCACGCCCACCAGCCAGATCAGATCCATGCTGTCCCACTCGTTCACGCCAGCAACTCCAGGCCGTCATAGCCCGGTTCGACCCCTGCGGGCAGCTCGGCGGCCAGGCTGTTATAATCCATCGACTGGTCCATATGAACCAGCGCGGAACGGCGCGGCGCGAGTTCCTCCACCCATTCCAGCACATGGGCCAGGTTCGGGTGCGTCGGATGCGGCGCGCGGCGCAGCGCGTCGACCACCCATATGTCCAGTCCGGTGTAGAGCGCGCGCATGTCGCTCGTCATCGCATGGAAGTCCGTCGCATATCCTATTGATTTTCCGTCACTCTCGAAGCGCAGCCCGGCCGAGGTGATGCCGCCGTGCGGCTGGTCGGCCACGGTGATGCGGATGTCGCCGATCTCGAGGCTGTCGGGCAGCGGCTGCATCGCGATCGACGGGCGATAGAGCGCGCGGCCGAAGAACGCGTAGTGGAACTTGGCCTGGAGCTGCTCGAGCGTGAACGGACGCGCATAGCCGGACACGGGCTCGCCGCCCCGGGCGTGCATCAGCTGGCGGAGGTCGTCGATGCCGTGGGTGTGATCGGCATGGTCGTGCGTCCAGATCACCGCGTCGACGTTCGAGACGTCCGCGGTGAGCAGCTGCTCGCGCATGTCGGGGCTGGTATCGACGAGGATCGTGGTGGTTTCGGTGGTGACCAGCACCGAGGCGCGCGTGCGGCGGTTGCGCGGTTCATCGGGATCGCATGCGCCCCAGTCGTTGCCGATCCGCGGGACGCCGGAGGAGGTACCCGAACCGAGGATGCGGATTTTCATTTTTGGCTCACACGAAGGCACGAAGGTGCGAAGAAAGAAGGCTGTTCGCGCGGAGGCGCAGAGGACGCAGAGATTGTAGACCGCCGCGATAGCGGCGCTT
>NZ_JAPKNM010000029.1 GCF_026460985.1 Sphingomonas sp. | reverse complement strand
ACGACGAGATCGTCGTCGTCGCCTCCGGCGTCGAGCAGGCGGCCGAGACCACCGGCCGCTCGATCACCGTGCTCGACCGCGCGACGATCGAGGCGCGCCAGACCGTCTCGCTCTCCGACCTGATCGCCACCACCCCCGGCGTCACGGCCACGCGCACCGGCGGCCCCGGCAACATCACTGCGGTCCGCATCCGCGGCGCCGAGGACGCGCAGACGCTCGTGCTGATCGACGGCGTGCGCGCCAACGACCCCTCCGCCCCCGCCGGCGCCTTCGACTTCGGCAATCTGCTGGCCGGATCGGTCGAGCGCGTCGAGATCCTGCGCGGGCCCAACTCGGTGATCTGGGGCAGCCAGGCACTGGGCGGCGTGGTCAACATCGTCACCGAGCAGCCCACCGACGGGATCACGGCGCGCGCCAATGCCGAATATGGCACTGCCGACCAGGTCTCGGCCAATGCCGCGGTCGCCGCGGGCAACGACACGCTCCAGGGCGCGCTGACCGGCGGCTATTTCCGCACCGACGGCGTCTCGCAGGCGGCGGTCGGCACCGAGACCGACGGCTATCGCCAGTACAATGCCAGCGGCCGGCTGCGCGTCGAGTTCGCGCCGGGCTTCGGCGCCGACCTGCGTGGCTATTACGCCAATTCGCGGCTCGAGATCGACGGCTTCCCCGCCCCGACCTACGCCTTCGCCGACACCGACGAATATACGACCGGGCAGGAACTGTACGGCTATGCCGGATTGTTCGCGAACATCGGCCCGGTGGCGAACCGCGTCGCCTTCACCATCGCCGACATCAACCGCGACGGCTATGACCCGGCGATCGGCAGCGCGCCCGCCTATCTCTTCCGCGGGCGCAGCGAGCGCTACGAATATCGCGGCGACGCGGCGCTGGCCGACCAGCTGCGGGTGACCTTCGGCGCCGAGCGCGAGAATCTGCGCTTCTACGACGGCGCCGACACCTATCGCGCCGACACCACCAGCTTCTACGGCCAGGCGATCGTCACCCCGATCGAGCGCGTGACGCTCACCGCGGGCATCCGCAGCGACGATCACAGCCGCTTCGGGGCGCACACCAGCTGGGGCGCAAACCTCGCGGTGCGTCCGCTCGACGGCACCCTGCTCCGCGCCAGCTATGGCGAAGGCTTCAAAGCGCCAACGCTCTACCAGCTCTTCGCGCCCTTCTACGGCACCGATACGCTCCAGCCCGAAACCGCCGAGAGCTGGGAAGTCGGCGTGGAGCAGAGCGCGCTGGACGGCGCGGCGAAGCTGGGCGTGACCTGGTTCCACCGCGACACGAAGAACCAGATCGACTTCGACCTGGTGAGCTTCACCTACGCCAATATCGCGCGCACCCGCGCCGAGGGCCTCGAGGTCGAGCTGGCGCTCAAGCCCACGGACGCGTTTACCGTGACCGCCAACTACACCTATACCGACACCGAGAACCGCTCGGCAGGGTATGAAGGCAACCAGCTGGCGCGCCGTCCGCAGGACGTGGCCAGCGTCTCGGCCGATTACCGCCTGCCGTTCGGGCTTTCGCTGGGGGGCACGGTGACGATCGTCGGGGACAGCTTCAACGACCAAGGCAATTTCACCCGGATCGACGGCTTCGCGCTCGGCAGCATCCGCGCCGAGATGCCGATCGGCGATCGCTTCGCGGTCTATGGCCGCGTCGAGAACGTGACCGACGAGAAGTACGAGGTCGTCTCGGGCTACGGCACCTATGGCCGCGCGGCCTTTGCCGGCGTGCGGCTGCGCCTGAACTGATGCGGGGCGCCGCGTTTCTCTGCCTGGCGGCAGCCGGATGCGCGGCGCAACCTTCGCCGCGGGGGGGCGGGATCGTCTCGCTCAACCCGTGCGCCGACGCGATGTTGGTCGAATTGGTCCCGCCCGAGCGGATCGCCGCGATCAGCCATTATTCGCGCGATCCCGGCGCGACTTCGATCCCGCTCGAGCTCGCCCGGAAATTCCATGTCAACAACGGCACCGCCGAGGAGATCATCGCGCTCAGGCCCGACCTCGTCATCGCCGACAGCTTCACGTCGCCTTCGACCCGCGAGGCCTTCGCCCGCTCGGGCGTGAAGACCTTGTACCTCGGCTGGGCCAGCACGATCGAGCAGAGCAAGGCGCAGGTCCGCGAGCTCGCCGCCGCGGCCGATGCCGTGCCCGCGGGCGAGGCGATGGTTTCGCGGATCGACGCCGCGGTGACCGCGGCGAAGACCGATCGCCCGCCCGTCCCCGCCTTGCTGTGGATCGGCGGCAACACCGCCAATGGCGCCGGCACATTGCTCGACGAGATGATGGTCAAGGCGGGCTTCAGCGACCATGCCGCACATTACGGGCTTCAAGGCACCGGCTATCTCCCGATCGAGCATGTCGTGGTCGACCCGCCGCGCGTGATGCTCGTCCCCGACCAGGCCGGCCGCGACGCGAGCTCGCGCGCGGCGCAGATGCGCGGCTGGGCGCTGACCCGCGCGGGCGCCAGGGTCCACCAGGCGCATTTCCCGCGCAGCCTCGTCAATTGCGGCGGCCCGGTGATCGCCAAGGCGATGACGCGGCTGGCCGAAGTACGGCGGGAGGTGGGGAAGTGAGAGTTAATCGATCACCCTCACCCTTCCCATCGCTAACGCGATGGGCCCCTTCCCTCTCCCATCGGGAGAGGGAGGGAGGCGCGAAGCGCCGGAAGGGTGAGGGTGAACGGCAATGAACCGCCCTCTCCTGCTCATCCTCCTGACGCTCCTCGTCGCCCTGCTCTTCGCGGGCTCGCTGATGGCGGGCAAGGTCTGGGTGCCGCCCGCTGTCTGGTTCTCGGGCGATCCGCGCTGGTGGATCGTCGCCGAGCTGCGCCTGCCCCGCGCGATCCTCGGGCTGGCGATCGGCGCGGCGCTCGGCCTCACCGGGGCGGTGCTCCAGGGCTATCTGCGTAACCCGCTCGCCGATCCCGCGGTGGTCGGCGTCTCGTCGAGCGCCGCGCTCGGCGCCGTCGCCGCGATCGTCGTCTTCGCCGCCAGCGCGCCGCTCGTCATCTTCGGCGCCGCGATGCTCGCCGCCTGCGGGTCGATGCTGCTGCTCGCCGGGCTCGCCTGGCGCGCCGACAGCCAAGTCGCCTTCATCCTCGCCGGCACCGTGCTCGCCAGCCTCGGCGGCGCGCTCACCGCCTTCCTGATCTCGATCGCCCCCAACCCCTTCGCCACCGCCGAGATCATCGACTGGATCATGGGTGCGCTCACCGACCGCAGCTTCGCCGAGGTCCAGCTCGCCCTGCCCTTCATCGCCCTGGGATCGGCATTGCTCCTGTTCACCGGCCGCGCGCTCGACGCGCTGACGCTGGGCGAGGCGGCGGCGCGCTCGCTCGGGGTTCGGCTCCAGCGCACCCAGATGCTGATCGTGCTCGGCGCCGGGCTCGCGGTCGGCGCGAGCGTCGCGGTGACCGGCGTGGTCGGCTTCGTCGGGCTGATCGTGCCCCATCTCCTGCGCCCGCTCACCGGCGCCAAGCCCTCGGCGTTGCTGCTCCCCAGCGCGCTGGGCGGCGCCGCTTTGGTCCTCGCCGCCGACAGCCTCGTCCGGCTCGGCCCGGGCGCATCGGAGATACGGCTGGGCGTCGCGATGGCATTGCTCGGCACGCCCTTCTTCTTCCTGCTCCTCCTCAAGATGCGGCGGTCGGCATGGAGCTGAGCGTCAGCGACCTCGCCGTCAGCCTCGGCCGGCGCCGCGTGCTTACCCAGGTCAGCGCCGCCTTCCGGCCGGG